>CAZJXD010000014.1:0-62443 GCA_964549945.1 uncultured Desulfobacteraceae bacterium
TATACAAGAACCAGATCACATGTCAACTTACTTTTTTACCAGCGTCCCTATTCTCACGGTCCGAAAAAGAAAGTGAGCATGGTTGGGCATAAATGCCCATGCATAACAGGTTATCTGCATCTCGGGGCAGAGATTCTCAAGCCTTTCAATAAAATTGTTGCGATCTTTATCGGTGCGGAATATTTTCCTTCCTTCTATCCCCCGAATCATGACGTGGTGCAGAACGCCAGGTGCATCTAATCTCGCTGTCCTTGGCATATCATGTATTAATTCTCAATCAGAATGAAAGTCAATTAAATTATTAAAGAGCGTCCCGCCTTACCGCCTTACAATAGCCAGAGATCAGGCTTCCGATAAGGGTACAGTAATGCCGGTGTGACGCTTTGAATCATAGTAGACTCCGTCTCCAAATTTGCAGTCAGTTACATAATCCTCTAATAGCTTTTCGTCAGATTCAAACAATGTGAGTCGATATTTCTTGGTAAGGCTGGCACGTTCTGGAACTGCTTATAGTTCCACATCCAATAAATACTCCCCTGCGTACCATTTGAATTTGCGATTATGGAAGTCAACAAGTGGCTCAACAATTTCAGGAGGTGCCTCAACAGGTTTTCCCCGTTTACCCTCTCTAGCCAAAACACCTTCAATATAGTTCCGCAAGTCCGATTCCATTTGTCGGTATTGCTTCTCTTCGCTACGGGAAAAGAAATTCAGAAAATTGACTAGATAAGCCCATTCCTCTCCTGGCTTCAGAGTAATTCGCGTAAATAGCAGGGTTTGCTTTTCGACCGGTGAACGCAAATAATTCTGAGCTGGTAAACTAAATTCATCTTCAGTGCCCCTGCGAAAATGAAGTGATATCCCATTAATCTTTACTACTCGCCCGCCATCGTTACTGATTACCAAATGCATTTGCGCGTTTGGGTTACCCACCTTATGTGTAATGTGAATCCGGCTATGAACCTCGAAATCCAACTTTGCTGCTCGTAGCAATCGGTGCAATGGAGGAATTTGAGAGAGTACAACGGCGGCAATGGAAACAACAACAGCCCAGAACGCCCAATTTAGGTACCAAGGATCAACCGGAATTGTTTCCATTCAGCAACAAGCCCCCTTTCAATTCTTTGGAGATCTCTATTGTGTCTTCAAAACTACAAAACCCCACCTCACTATGTGAGAGATGGGGTTTGGGTATTCTAAGCTCATTGCACCCTCAATTAAGGTTTATTTATTGAGCACTTTTTCAATTCTATCTTCGTTCAATAAGCCACCCTTTAATAAGAGTCTTACCGGAAATTCCTTAAGATTGGAATGTTGGTACCCTTCAAGTACCTTTACTAGTCCGCGAGATGTGAGCAGTGAGAGGTTCAACTCATAGTCATATTCGCATTCGCTGATAAAGTCTTCACTAAATTCATTTGATACAATTAATACTTGGGAGACATTGTATCCTTTATCCTGACACAATTTTTCATAGGATTTTAATTGTCGTGCTACAGTGGAGTACTTATAGTATTCTTTTTCCTTTATTGTCTTACACTCAACGATAATTACATCTTTTCCGCCAAGGTCTAGCAAGATATCCATCTGTAATCGTTTTGTGTTGATTTGCTTCCTCAATTTTTCATCAACATTGAAACCGAGCTTTGTGAATATCCTCTTAGTAAGTTTCTCATAAAGCAAACCCAATTCGCTCTCCTTCACGGTTAGCCCCTTTTCCCGCAAAGACTTTAAATCCCTACTGCCAATTAGATCTAAGTTTTCAAGATACAGATCTTCTATATCCCTGTAACTCTTCATAACATTAGACACAAGATTTCCAATTGATTTGATACCATGAGATTTACAGAAATTTCGAAGTTCATCTTTCGTAAGTAAGTAAACGACATCTCTGGGTTTGATGCTATAGTCATCAAGTATTTCAACAATCATCACATCATCTGGTTGCAGTTCAAAATCTTCCTTAAGCCTATTATTGAGTATTGGGTAGGCATCCTTAAGGTCTTTTAACAGCCTTTCATACCCATCGCGAGAAAGGCTTGTTGTTTCATCTTTCTCAGACTCGTTGAAATAATCTATGAGTGTGGTAACTTTTTTTTCAAGAGATTGCCCATATCTCGGTAGGTCTATCTCAAGATCCTTACTCATCAAAGATTGGATACGGTTCGTTCGGTCGGATTTGGGTATATCGGCTTTGAAGATTTCATTTGTGAGGATGTTTGTCACATTTAATCCCTGGTTGAGGATCTCTTGAATTTTTTCATTCCTCTTTAACTTTCTATCAATATTGTGTTTTCTGGCGATCAGGTTAATCTCAGTATCTAATAGATGCCTTAAAACGCGCCTCAGGTACTTATTGGGTAATTCAAAGCCGAGGAGTTCCCTTAGTAGCCATACAATCTCATTGGGAACAAATATGGTATTTGTTCTGCGATTAAAGAAGATTATCCCTGACTCTTTTAACTCAGTGATAATTTCATCGATCTTAAACTTTTTTAATGGAATAACGGTGTAGGTTATCCACCTTACTTCTTCATTCGATAGCTCCAGAGTCTTTGCTAGTGTGTGGAGAATAGTCTTTTCTTCCCATGACAGGTTTTTATCACGGTTTATCTGCAAGTCATTCTCATAGGCAGTCCTGATACAGCTTTGATAGACTAGATAATCCCTTTCTCGTTGAGGGTCTAAGTCACTTTTCTCACTTCCCAATTGAGATGAAAAAGTCTTCAGGCTAGATTGCAACTTAGTCATTTCGTTATTATATAACCTCAGAAACCATTCTCGCGACATCATGGAGTTTCCATCTCTAGTAAGAATATCAATGAGGATGTCTAGCTGGTAATCGCTGAACTTGATTTTGTTGCTTAGGTGGGCACCATATTTATCTTTCAATAGGGTAAATAGATTGACAATATTCTGGTTATCAACATTTTTTAGCTGCCCTTCACATTCAGATAATATTTCATCAATCTTGGGAGTGGACTTCCTCAATTCAGCAGAGAACCCATCTAGGATCTTTAAAAAAGAACTCTTTTCAATTTGATTAACCAGATCAAGGACTTTTATTAATCTCATAGTAAAAAGCTCCTTCTTATATAGCAGTTACATTGGACAAGCATGATGAATCTTACGTAGGAGGCCTTATTCTAATAAAAGACCCCGCCTCTCTCAATGAGAAGCGGGGCCTCTGTGTTCACTCCATAGCTTCCCCTCGCTTAGGGTTTGCATCCAGGGAAAAGCACCACCTTCCTAGTACCAGAATGTCAATGAAAAGACAAGGTTTTATTTATGCGATATACTGATATAAAGGATGTAATATTGGGTGGATGGAAGGTTGAGGTCACAGAAAGGCCCCCTCCTCGCTGAGAGGAGAGGGCCTTATATCAAAAGCTCTGAAATATTAAAATCCTATGGCAAGCCTGAAGTGTATTGGTTTTTTCTTATTTAATTGGGAACAGAGCACTTAGATGCCTTATATGGGTTTACATGGATCGCGGTTAAAGCTCGCCTTCTTTTCCAAGGGCGAGGAAGTGGGAGACATCGATCTCCTTTGGGCATACAAATGAACAGGCCTTTGAGGTGTGACAGCGATAGACACCGTCCTCATTGTATAATATCTCCATCCTTTCGTCTTTTGCATTCTCGCGGGGATCCATGATCCGAACGATATTGGCCATTGTGGCGTTCGGGCCCAGGAAGTGGCGATGACTGCTTATGCATGCCGCCGCACAGCAAAAGCAGTTGATACAGCGGGTAGCCTCAACGTAGCTCTCAACCGTCTCAGGCGATATCCGATACTCGTCCCCCTCCTCCGGCGGTGGCGCCGGCTTGATGAGATAGGGCTTGATTAGGTGTATCTTCTCATAGGCCTTCTCTAAATCTACCACGAGATCCCGAATAACCGGCGCGATGGTGAGAGGCCTCAAGGAAAAGGTGTGGGTATTGAATTGTGCCACCGCATCCCTTACGAGCAGTTCACAGGCAAGCATGGGCTTCCCATTAACGATGATCCCGCAGCTGCCACACTGGGCATGTTCGCAGGAAGAGGCCCATGCGAGTGTTGGGTCCTGCTCATCATTTATCTTTCGAAGTACATCAACAAACCGAAGGATTCCCCCTACCTCCACCTGGTAGCCCTGCATCCACGAGAGATTGGTGTCGGGATCATGCCTGCTAATCTCCAGTGTAATGGTATATAGGTCGGACATCGGTTTCCCCTTTGAAGATGATCAATACTTCCTCTCTATGTAGTCGAATAACTCGTAATGCTCCCCCTGGGCCTCAAAGATGCTCATATCGATGGGCCTTTTGTCAAAGGTAATCTCGCCGAACTTCGGCATATACACAAGGGTGTGGTAGTTAAACTCATCGCTCCTTTCCGGATAATCCTCTCTGTAATGGCCTCCCCTTGACTCCTTTCGTGCCAAAGCTCCCTGGGCGATAACCATGGACACCGTTATCAGGTTGTTAAGTTCCCAGACCTGCCATAGATTCTGATTCGCGCGCAGGAACGCGGCTCCAGCTGGAATTCGGATCGCCTTTTCCTTTAATTCCTTGAGTTGTGCTATGGCCTCGATCAGGGGCTGTTCCTTCCTGAATATCCCTACCTTCTCCTGCATGAGGGTCCGCAATGAATCCCTGATCTGAGCGTAGCTCTCGGTGCCTTGAGAATTGATATAGGTGGAAAACCGATCGAACACGATGTGGCCTGCATCGGGGGGAAGATCTTGAGGTTCCTCGCAGTCCCTCAGGTACTCAACCACCTGATTCCCCGTGACCCTGCCCATCGTTATCAACTCCAGGAGGGAATTTGTCCCCAGCCTGTTCAAGCCATGAAGAGAAGCCGCGGCAACCTCTCCGCACGCGAAAAGCCCGGGCACGATAGCGTGCGAATCCCTCTGGACCTCGCCGAACGCATTGGTAGGTATGCCCCCCATCTGGTAGTGCGCTGTGGGGGTAACTGGACAGAGATCCTTCTCTGGATCCACGCCCACAAACCGTTTAAAGAAGGAGCATACCTCCTGAAGTTTTTTCTCGTGAACTTCTCTGGGAAGGTGTCTCAAATCGAGCCACACGTGCTGTGCCTTATGACCCTCATGATAAAGGCCTCTTCCTTCTCTAATCTCCTGCATAATCGCCCGTGAGATGAGATCTCTGGGCGCGAGATCCTTGGCGGTGGGCGCATAGCGCTCCATAAAGGGTTCTTCATCCTTGTTCCTGAGAATTGCCCCTTCCCCCCTCAATGCCTCACTTGCCAGTATGCCGGGCCCTACTATCCCCGTGGGATGAAACTGGACCGCTTCCGGGTCCATTACAGGAAGGCCGGCATGGAGCGCGAGGGCCAGTCCGTCACCCGTGTTTCCCCGACAATTGCTGGTGACTAGATACATCTTGGCGTTGCCACCTGTAGCCATAATGGTTGCCTTGGCGAGTATGCCGATGAATTTCCCTTCGGGAAACCTGAAGATAATGGCCCCAATACATACACCGTCTTTAAAGAGGAGTTCTGCGGCTATGCACTGACCGATAAAGGAGACACCATATTTCAGGGACTCATTCCAGGCCGTATCCATGATTCCCTTTCCCGTTCTATCCGCCTCAAAGCATGCCCTGTACGCCTTTACCTCGCCGAAGTTCAACATGTGACCGCCAAAGGGCCTCTTTGCAATTCTTCCTTGCTCTGTTCGGCTGAAATGCATGCCATGTCTCTCGAGCCAGACCACCTCCTCCCAGCCTAAATCACAGACCTTCTTAATCACATTTTGGTCGGCAGAGCAATCGGAGCCCTTCCACGTATCAAACATATGAAATATAGTTCTGTCCTCCGGATCTTTTGGATCAACTGCCGCCATACCTCCCTGGGCAGTGGTTGTGTGAGATTTTTGTGGGCTGATTACCTTGGTAAGTGCGATTATCTTTGTCCCCGGCCTCTGCTCGGCAATTTGTGCGGCAGCCCTTAAGCCTGCCCCACCGGCACCGATGACCAAGACGTCACACTTGAGGGTAGAATCTATAGTCAGTTTTTCTCCCATGTGCGTCTCCTTTAAAGGGCCACGACAATCCTGATGCCAAAAAAGGCCGATACAGCCATCACGAGAAAAATAAGTATCGTTAAAGACTTCAGTAGCGCTCCCGGCTTGAGATAGTCGGCGAGGATACTGAAAAGGCCATAGCCCACATGAAAGAGCAGGAACACGATAAAGAAGAAATCGAGGCTTCTGATAAAGGGGCTCTGCATTCTCATGAGAATCGTTTTGCTCTCATGACCCGTGAGGTAGTTCATATGCATGAAGAGCATATGGCCGATGAGCATGGGAAGCATAAATGCCCCTGTAATTCTCTGGAGCTTCCACATGACTGAGTTCTTGGTGGTCCAGATCTTGAACAGGACCATCAAGAAGGCGCAGATGCTGACTGCGTTGGTGATCGACCAAAAGATTTCAGCCGATATCGGCGGGCTTTTAACTATGAAAAAAAATCCCGCCAGCACGACATAGATACCTCCGAGACCAACCACCGTGCGTATCATGAGCTCTTCCTCTCTCACGTGAAAGAGCTCATAGAGGATCAGCCTGCTCCCATTCAAAGAATGAAATATCACCGGGATTGCAACGCACCATTCGAGAAAGACGAAGATAAAATGATCCAGGAACTTCATATCCGCATCGAAGGTGGCCGGATCAAAGAGGAGCGACAGCGTATAGATGTGCGCGAATAGATAACCCACGAGCGTTAAGCCGGCTAATCGATGAGCCCAGCTCAGCAGAAATGACCAACCCCTCGAGTTTACGTAATAGGAGAGAATGGGTACTCTGCCCATGAGCGAAATCATGGAGGCCTCTGCCCGGGGGATCATTAATGTAATTTCCATGTCACACCTCTTGTCGGGATCCACTAGGGGTTTTGACGCAACAGATGTTTCCGGGATGACTCAATTAGCTACTCGATGCGCTTCTAATTGTCAAGGAGAAACCCCCTTACGGGGCAAGGCAAACCACGTGTAAAAAAAAGAAAGGATTTATGCGTGTTTCCAGGCAATAGTCTAACCCTCGTCCCTTCATGAAGAGAACCGCCATAAGAAGCCTGCTTGAAGGGTGGCGCACATTTTTCATGGGGTATCATTACCGTACATGGGAGCCTGTTGCACCGATGGATAGTCGTCCATGGTGGCGGCCCTTGAATATTGGTTGACATTTGATTCAATATTCAATATTTCTCAAATGTGGTTAAAATAAGATAGAAGGTCTTTTGCTTGGAAATTATACCATACTGAGAAAGATCTCCGAAGAGGAGATTCGGAAGAAGGTTAAAACCATTGCTCAGGATCTCACGGAGGACTACCAGAATCGTGAGCCCGTTCTCATAGGTGTTTTAAATGGTGTCTTTATCTTTTTTGCTGATCTTGTAAGGGAGATATCCTTCCCCCATGAGATAGATTTCGTCAGATTAGCCAGCTATGGCTCACAGGACACCTCAAGCGGCAGTGTAAAGTTTACGAAGGACATCGAGCTCTCGATAGGCGGTAGGCACGTACTAATCGTTGAGGATATTATCGATACGGGATTCACGTTGTCTTATCTGGTACACCATATTGAGGGGAAGAGGCCTGAATCAGTAAGGATCTGCACGTTGATCAATAAGCTGGAGCGAAGGGAAAAGGCAATCCGTATAGACTACTGGGGTTTCGAGGTAGAGAAGGGTTTTGTCGTTGGTTATGGCTTGGACTATAATGAAAAATTTCGCAATCTTCCCTATATCCTGAGCCTTGAGATATAGACCTAATGCAAGGAGAACAACATGATAGTCGAATGCGAAAAATGCCATACCAAATTCCGGCTTGACGATACGCTCCTCAAGGAAACCGGCTCGAAGGTGAGATGCTCTGTCTGCAACCATAAATTCCTGGTCTACTCCCCAAAGGCGGAAAAGGAGGCATCGGCGGAACCAGTGGCTGTGCCCCCGAAGGAGACCCCTAAGGAGGAGCTGGCCTCGGATTTCGACAAAACCCTTGTGGCTGATGTCATAGAGGGAGTCGGGGAAGCACCCTCGGAGGAAGAGGCCTCGGATTTCGATCAAACCCTCGTCGGGATGGGCCCTCAGGAGGATGAGATAGAGCCAGTTTCCTTTGAGGATATATCACAGATAGACTCCGGCATCATAAGGGCGGAGGCACCGGATATCAAGAAGGCGATGGACAGGGCCACGAAGGTTGAGAAGGAAATCATAGCCAAGGAGGAGCAGGAGAAAGAGGAAGAGGTCAGAGAGGTTAGGCAACCAGTACTACCCACACCGATAATCAAAAAGAGGCGCAGGCCGGGACTATTGATGAGCGTTTTGATACTCGTTCTCCTGCTCGTGGGTGCCTCATCTGCCTTGGTTTTTTTCATGCCAGAGCTACTTCCGGAATCGATCCCCTTTCTTAAAAAGCCCCCTAAGGAGCAGGCCTTGGATATGGGAACCAAGAGGTTGTCCTTTAGTAACTTAGAGGGCTCATTTTTCGATTCGAGCACTGCGGGTAAGCTCTTTGTGGTGACTGGTAAGGTGATCAACAATTATCCCGATAAGAGGAACTTTATCAGGGTGAGGTCAAATATCCTGGATTCCAAAGGCAAGGTAGCCAAAAGTAAGATCGTTTACGCGGGAAACCCCATCAGCAACAATGATCTTCAGACTCTGTCCATGGAGGAGATAGACAAGAGGCTCATGAACAGGGCGGGTAGAAACAACATCAATATGAATATCCCTCCCAATGCCTTTGTGCCCTTTATGATCGTCCTCGACAAACTACCCGAAGATGTGAGTGAGTTTACCGTAGAGGCAATAAGCTCTTCCCCCGCGAAGAGCTAACAACTGACAGTCCCTTACCGCTAATCCTTGAGGCGTTGGGATACTCCTCTTTCCCAGAGGGTCATCGTGTTCACACAACCTCACAGTTCAATCATTATGAACTCATGACCCCGGCGTCCGCGTAGAAGTTATTCATGAAGTGGGTGTGCATTTTCTTGAGTTTGTCCTCCTTGAGGGGTATACTGCCGCCTTCCAGGAAAGAAATCCCCGCTCTTAGGGAATTCAATTATTCCGCTTCATATGAGGCACTCCAGGGAGACCCGGTACACCTGAGGAAGACTGTAGACGGAGGAGAAATGAGGGAGGAGAAATGCTCGATCTAAAATTCGTTCGTGCCAACATGGATCTAATGACGCGGATGTTAAACGAGAGGGGTTATGAGCTTGATCTTTCCAGGTTCCGATTCCTGGATGACAAGAGACGTTCCGTCCTCACCGATCTGGAGGAGCTCAGGCATGAGCGCAATACGGTATCGGATAAGATCGCCGTGATGAAAAAGCAAGGAGAAGATGCCTCATCGCTTATCTCGCAGATGAAGACGGCCTCCGCGAGAATCAAGGAACTTGAGCCTAAACTGCCCGAGGTAGTAGATGAGCTGAATAATCTCTTGCTGCTCATACCAAATATCCCGCATGAATCGGTTGTCGTGGGCCTGGATCCCGATGATAACCCTCTTATCAGGAAGTGGGGGGAGATCAGGAACTTTGAATTTACCCCTCTTGCCCATTGGGAACTGGGCGAGAAGCTCAACATCCTTGATTTCTCCCGCGCGGCCAAGATCGCTGGAAGCAGATTTTCCCTTCAGAGCGGGCTGGGTGCATCGTTGGAAAGGGCACTGATCAATTTTATGCTCGATGTTCACACCGCTGATCATGGCTACAGGGAGACCCTCCCCCCCTTTCTCGTGAACTCCGAGAGCATGACCGGCACGGGACAGCTGCCCAAATTCAGGGAAGACCTGTTCAAGGTCGACGGCTGGGACCTGTTTCTCATACCAACCGCGGAGGTGCCGGTTACCAACATCCACAGGGATGAAATCCTATCCTTTGACGAGCTCCCGATCAAATACGTCTCCTATACCCCATGTTTCCGTTCCGAAGCCGGCTCATACGGTAAGGACACGAGGGGTCTCATACGGCAGCACCAATTCAACAAGGTGGAATTGGTGAAATTCTGCTGTCCCGAGGACTCATACCGTGAGTTGGAGTCACTGACCGCTGATGCGGAGGATATCCTGCAACGCCTGGGGCTGCCATACAGGGTGGTCTCGCTATGCTCCGGCGATCTCGGGTTCTCGGCTGCGAAGACCTATGATCTCGAGGTGTGGCTTCCAGGACAGCAGCTCTATAGAGAGATATCCTCATGCAGCAATTTCACGGATTTCCAGGCCAGAAGGGCGAATATACGCTTTAGGAGGGAAAAGGGGAGCGGCACGGAACTCGTCCATACCCTCAACGGCTCGGGCCTGGCAGTGGGAAGGACGCTTGTGGCAATCCTTGAGAACTACCAACAGGAAGACGGAAGCGCAGTGATTCCAGAGGCGCTCAGGCCGTATATGAGCGGCGTATCCGTCATAGAAAGGCAAGGCCAATAGATACGAAGATCTCGCTTCTCCGATAGGTCAGATATCTCTCCATGTTCCCATACACCCATCTTGCTCATTCAATAGTGGCCACAATAGTTGTGATGTAGCCATCCCAGAGGGTCTCGCGCATATCTATTTGGAGACCTTTCTAATCTTTTATTCGATTATGTATCTAACTCCTTAGAATTATAGTGAGGGATATGGATGTCTTTTTTTGCACCGAACTAGGCATTCGCTATGAGCTGGCTCTTTACCGATGATCCAGGCGGGCGCCCGTCGCCTAGAGAGACATCCCTATACGGAGGACTGGGATGTCCCTGAGGAGCAGATCGCCCGCCTCTATCTGCACCTCTTGCGGGCACAACAGCATGGAACTCTTCGGTGTAAAAAAAGACATCCATATCCCTGGTGGCAATATGGTTATAGAGTTAGAGCAATAAGCAAGCCTTTTATTGTGGTTTCATTGGAGGAGACTCTCGCATTCGTAAGGCGAGAGGATGATCATCAGCTTCGTCTTCCACTGAGAGCTTTGTCATTCCGTTATGAAAAATCTACCGCTGCCAACATCGATGGTCTCATAAAAAGTCTCAACAACATATCATTTCGAGCAAAGCGAGAAATCTTAAAAATGTAACATGCTGAAAACAAAAGCTTTCTCCTTGCAGTCGAAATGACAGATCCACCGAATGCTACCTTTTACGAGGTTATCAACATTATTGTGACAAAATTAAGGTGCAGGCTGGAAGGTATCACCCGTCCCATGGTAAAGACCCCTCTCGTAATGTGAGCGGTCTCAACTAATTGCAGTACTGCCTGCTCCTATGGATAGCGCTTCTTCTGATAGAGCCATGGTTAATCGATTCTTCAGGGGATAAAGGGTTTGGAAATAAGGCTGAATTTTAGGCATGGAAACCGAAACGATACAAAGAATTTGCTTTACTTAATTTGCATGTTGTATAGTCTTTTCAACTCAGATCACGCCCCCCGTTTGATCGTTGCACTAAACATTTCGAAACTTTGGATGAAACAAAAAAGGAAGAAAGATGGATGTGAGCCAGCTTGTGACGTTAGTGATTTTTTTAGGCGCTATTGCTCTGGTCATCAGTGGTGTAATTGACGTTGTTATCGCAGCCTTCCTGGGTGTCTTATTCATGGTGGCCGCGGGGTCTATGAGCGAGGTGGAAGCCTTCCAAGCGGTAGAATGGAACGTGATATGTATCCTCGTGGGGATCTGGACTATTGCCATATATTTTGGAAAGACGGGAATCGCAGAATGGCTGTCTGGGAAAGCCCTTAAATACTCCAGGGGGAGGATCGCTATTTTTTGTGCCCTTATGGGGTCCCTTGCCGGTGTACTCTCCATGTTCATAGATAATGTGGTTGTGATCCTCATGATGGCTCCGGTTGTCTTTCATATTACTAGAAAGGCCAAACTAAGCAGCTTTCCCTTCGTAATGTTTATAGGATTATGCTCAAATTTCTATGGCACAGCACTCCTCCTAGGGGACCTGCCGCCCCAGATGCTTCATGCCGTCTCGGGCATAGAGTTCTGCGGCTTCATTTGGCATTCGAATCGTCCGTCCTCTTTCATTATCCTTACCATCGTGTTTTTCAGCGTGGTATGGCTTTTTTACCGTCGCTTCAGGAAGACTTATGGCGGCGAGCGGATAGATAAAGATATGGCCCAAGCCCTTCTCAGGGAAGAGCATATCAAAGATAAAAGGTTCGCCTGGATTGTAGTTGGTATGTTTTTAGCCGTCATCCTGGCCATGGCGCTCCGTGAATTCATCGGGGTCAAGCTCGGGTTTATCCCTTTAGCAGGCGCTGCCATTTTGGTCTTGATTCTTGAGGTTATGAGAAAACCTCTTCGAATGGAAATTCCCAGCTTTGAGGAAATCCTTTCCGAGTTCGACTGGCGAGCTATATTCTTCTATATCCTCCTTTTTGCCCTCGTAGGAGGGCTGGAACGCTCGGGCATTATTAGGGCGATGGCAGATGCCCTTCGGCCTATCATAATAAAGAACCCTATTCTGGGGGCCTCTTTGGTGTACTGGGTAACCACTCCCATCGTAGGCATTGTTGAGCATGATGCATATATTCTTACCTTCCTTTGCGTATTTAGAGACTTGCAATCACACTATGGGATCAATCCCTGGTCTCTGTATTGGGCCGTGTTGTGGGCAGGAACCCTGGGGAGCAATCTCACCGTTGCAGGGGCACCGGCCCTTTTAGTGGCACTCAATCTAAGCCAACGAGAGGACAAAAGAAAGATACCATTAAAGGAGTTTTTGAGCTATAGCGTTCCCTACGTCATTTATTCTCACATCCTATGTTTCATCCTGGCATTAGTGGTGTGGATCATACCCCTAGCACCTTAAAGGCGATGGGGTTGGCGTGCGGTTTTTGGTGACATCTACAACCATGTACACAGGGGGAAGTGTTTGTTTTCCTGTGGGGGCCCTTAAGGATTTGGCGCTACGAAGTGCGGTACAGAGGGAGAGGCTCAAATGCCCTTTATCGATGTGGAGGTCGGCAGGGGGAGGTGGCTGGCACTGAAATCATCGGATTTCCGAAAACTACGGGTTATTGATCGGAGAGAGGGGAAAAATCAGAGTTTATCCACCAGCGCGTCTAATATAAGGGGCTGCCTCCTCACGACCATAGAGGCATAGGGGAGGAATGCGATCCCCCCCCACTTCTCCTTAAATCGGCGAATGCCGGGATGGACGCCAAGTCCCAGGTTAATGGCCTTCTTATCATCTGATTGGGCCAAACGGGCCATCTCGTAGAAGAGAAGGTCGGAGGCGCCGGGGATATTTTCTTCAAGCGAGCGAAAGTTAAAGAGGTAAAAGGCGTAATTGGCTGAGCCCAGATCCACGATCGTAAAGGCTTCAAGCTTATCTCCCTTTCTGGCCTCAAGTAGCCGGGCCGTCCCGGATCTCTTCAGGTAATGAGGAATGCGCCCTAAGATGAGTTCATGCTCCTGAGTCAATTCGTGTCCGGAAATAAAGTCCTTGACCATCCTCTTGTGATCCTTGCCGAATGTCCCCTCTGTGACCTTTAGCTCCCTGGATGCACGCCGCACCATGTAGGATAACTCAGGGTCAAGGGGCTCCACCGGAAGGTCGAGCCGGTAGTAGCTGTCCCGCGGCTGAACGTCATTCGTTTGGTCCGGAAACAAAACCCGAGGAGCAATGACCGTTGCCGTGAACGGGTGGAAACGCTCACAGGCAGATTCGTAAGCACTTGGAGTGTCATGTACCTCCTCGCCCAAAGGATAACCAATGAAGATCAGATGGGTTCCCCGGGTGAAACAAATATAGTCATCGTGAAGATGGGATTCGGCAGATGAGACTGCTTCCACATAGCTGGGAACGTGTTCTGGTATATACGCCCCCTGATAGACCAGGCGAAGCTCTTGGCTGTTCAGCATTCTATCGCTCACTATTAATCCCGAAAATCTCCTGGGCTCGAGCAGTTCTTATCCCCTCCACAGCTTTTTCCATTTTTGAAACGAGATCAGAGGCCGTAGTACCCCTCACGGTTTGCCGTGCTGCTATATTTACCTCTTTCTCGGCCTGTTCGAGTCGAGCAAGGAAGGCCCTGTAGTTTTCACGGGTATGGTAGGTGTTTTTCACCATAGAGGCGTAGTCCTTGCCCTCAGCTTGGAGAAGCTTTAGATAATGATCCATAAGCAGGCCCATTTCCTTTAGCTGCTTCTGGCGGATTTTTTGCGAGTAGATCTCCTTATTATTGGAAGCGAGGATTTCCCTGGTCTTTTCCTTAATCCGAACCATGGCTTCTTCCTTGTCCTGACCTCGCTTGATCATGTCAAAGGCTGCTTCAAGCGCCAGCTTTTTGGTAAATAGGAAATTCAGGGCGAATATTTCCCTGCTCCTCTTAAATCTGAACAGATTAAGCAGAAACAAGATGGGGATTGTGATCTCCCACACCGTGATCGGTTTTGATTCTATCACCGCCGATGACACCGCCTTTGCAAGAGACCGTTCCTGAGAGAGGATATTCTCATGTTTCGTGTCCAAAATCGTGGGAAGTATTTTTCTCATCTTTCAACTCGATTCAGTCTAAGAAGATTATCTCCACATCTTTTTTCCGCATTCTCTCCACCTGCCGTTTTTCCGCTGCGAGTTTCTCCCGAAGTACCTCGCCCTCACCGAGCGTCTCGATAACAGCCCGGTCCACTTCCTGCTCTGCCCGGGCGAGCTGAGATAGATAGGCCTCATAATTTCGCTGCGTATTGTAGGCATTTTTAATCAGGCGGTAGTAGGTATCTCCCTCTGAGTCGAGCAGTTTCCCATAGTGATCGATGAGCAGCTCCACTACCTCTACCTGGTGCGTGTGGAGATCTGCCGAATAGAGCTTCAAGGAATTGAGCCACGCTTTGACCGCTCCACTAACCCGGGAAACTGCCCCCTGTCTTTCTTCACCGTTGCGGATATTCTGAGCTGCATCGAGGGCCAATTTTCTAGGGAACAGAAAATCTCTAGAGTATCTCCTGACCTCGCTACTTCGTTTGAGGAAATCGAAAATAAACATGCCAGGTAAAAGGAAGTGCCATGCGGTTAGGGGTTTCCTTACGAGTACCCCGAGGGCTACTGCTCTGGCGAACTTCTCCTCGGCGGATACAATAATGTCGTATGTCTTTCTCATGGGATGTCCCGTAAAAACCCATATCACCAAACCTTCCATAATGTCAATCGCCCTTTCCCACGGGCGAGGAGTATGCCTGAGCGAACCCCCCTACCTCAAAGGTGCACTATTATTGTCGCGTGTCCATAGGGGATAACGTTGACACGGGTTCAGGTGAGCGTTATGTTCTTATCAGAGGGACCTATTATGAGGAAGAAATTACAGCTGCCTCAGATTATTCAGATCGAGATAACTACCGCATGTCAGTTGCGATGTATGTTCTGCCCCCACACGATTATAGCGAAGGATTGGGTCAAGAGCCATATGTCCTGGGAAGTCTTTTCTTCGCTCTTGCCTTTCGTACGCTATACGAAGCTCGTTCATCTGCAAGGATGGGGAGAACCGCTCCTTCACCCTCGCCTCTGGGATATGGCCGCCGCTATCAAGGAAAAACGAGGCCGGGTAAGTGTGACTACCAACGCCATGCTTCTGGATGGAGATGCTGCAAGGGAGCTCTGCCGGATAGGAATCGATCTGATAGCAGTCTCGGTAGCCGGAGCTCACGCGGAAACCAATGACTCTCTGCGGGTAGGATCAGACTTTGAGAAGATCTGCGCGAACATCGCTTATCTTGGTGGCCTCAGGCCTCGCCCAAAGGTTCATCTCGTCATGCAGATGACGAAGGCCAACATAGAGGAGCTACCGGAATTGGTGACCCTTGCTGCCGAATTAGGGGTGGATGAGGTGATCGCCCCCAATCTCGACTATGCCCCCACTGAGGAAGTAGACGCCCTCAGGGCCTTTAACCCTGCCCCGAACGCCCACTATGCCGAATTGGCAGAAGAGACACAACGTAGAGGAAAAGAGTTGGGCGTAAAGGTCCATATATACCCCTTAAGTCCTCGGGATGATGTCCTGATGTGCGATGCACAGCCAATACACAATGTGTGGATCTCCGTCTCGGGTGAAGTGGCCCCCTGCCCCTATTTGGCTCTTTCTTGCCGTGGCCATATACCGAGGATTTTTTGGGGTCAACAAGAGCATATCCCGCGTTTCAGCTTTGGGAAAGTCACCTCAGGTCTTGACGAAGTGCTAAAAGTTCAGACTGCTCGCTCCTTTCGGGAGGCCTTCTCCCGCCGCTTAATGGCAGATAGGTTGGATACCATGACCGAGGCCAATGTCTCATCCATGCCAAAAGTGTCGAGTAGCTCGGTTCACTTCTTTGAATCATTAGCTCAGATGACATCCAAAGAAAAAAGGTCATCTGAATTCCCTCCACCACCTGAAGTGTGCCGCAATTGTTACAAACTGTATGGTATCTGATACAAAAAAAGGGGGGCTCAAGGCCCCCCTTTCTCTTTTTTCGTCTTATTCTTCTCCCTTAATCTGGCAGGATGGGCGGCGTGAAGAACGTCCCCGACCAGAGGAGCCAAACGACGAACAAGGTCCAGAACGCGTTGAATATCTGAGCAATCCAGTACGCTATTGCCGGCTTCCCACCGCCTACAGCAACTAGCTCCTTGACGCGGGTTTCCAGGCCGATACACACGAAACACAGAGCAAAAAACCAGACCCGATAGCCATGAACAACGCCTGAAATAGATTGGGCAGCTTTCTCTCCCATGGCCGGCTGAGCAAAGAAAGAAATGATGAGGGATGCAACCACGAATCCGATGATGAATTTGGGAAAGCGATACCAGACTTCTGATAATCCCGGCCGTTCACCAGTCGTCTTTTTCTCGAGACTCAAAGTGGCCCAGAGAGCCAGGAAAAAGGCGGCAAAGCCAATAAGCACATTTTGGGCCATCTTGACCAACGCGGCAGCGTTCAGTGCTGCTTTAGTCCCAATCACCTCGCCTGCCGCCACCACTGCACCTGTGTTATCAATGACCCCGCCGACCCAGGCGCCGGCCATATTTGTGGGAAGATGAATCGCTTTAGCAATAGGAGGCATTACAATAATCAGAACCACCGCGCAGATCATCAACCATGCCACAATGTAGCTCACCTCCTTGGGATCACCCAAAACGGCGCCGCCCGCAGCGATGGAAGCCGACACGCCGCAGATGGAGTTACCGGTCGCTATGATGCTTGAGAAGCGTTCCGCTATGCCGAATCGTCTGCATATCCAATAGGTAACGAACCAAACGACAATTACTACCAGCAGCGCCTGTGCGAGCCCAACGGCTCCAGCTTTAATAACCGTCGCGAACATGATCTCCGCACCCATGCAAACCAGACCGATCTTGATGAAGTACTCCGTCATCACAGCTGATTTTAGCCAGCCGGGGACGCGAAGGATGTTGCTGATGAACAGACCAATGAACAGCGCCCACAGCACGAATTCAAAGCCATACGTATGGATGCCCTTCTGGTTGGCGATCAACAGGGCGATGAAGGCGAGGATATAGATGAGCAGAAATCCGGGAAGGTAACCTTTGACGCTGCGCTTCATAGCGGCGGCCCCGATGGACGTAAGCACAGCCAAAGCGATGAACACAACGATCAAAGTGCCCACGGTTCCCCAGCCCTGTGGAAATGCCTGAGAGAGAGCGGTCCATCGGCTCAATTTGGGGACACCGGGCATCCATCCCACGATCGCCAACAACAATATGAACCAGCCGATCCAACAGGCCCACCAATCCTCCTTCTTCCATAGAGACGACCAATCAATCTTGCCTTTTTCATTGCTCATAAAACCCCCTCCTTTCAATTTAATTATCTAATTAATTGAATAAAGAAGTTCTTTTTGGTTCAAAAAACTCGCCACGGTCTTTCCGAGAAGCCTCTCTACTTCCCTATGTCTGGATCTTCACCTCCTTTTCTATTTAGAATATCCCTCCTAGGAATAGAGTATTTATATTTATCAGATGCATACTAAAAAAAAGTAAATCACCGCAAGAGCATTTATTATTCCCCATGGGCAACGAATCATATCGAAATAAGCTAATTCTCATAACTTCTTTACGGGGTAAGTATATAATCAAATCATAGATGCAACTCATAAAACAACAATTGTTCTAAAAAAGGCTGAAATTCCTCGAAGAAGAATGGGCTTAAAACATATGCAATTCGATTTAAATCTATAGATTAAATTGTTTGAACATAATAATGTATACACGAAATAAAAATATTTTGCACTATTTTATTTTTGGCGAATCCAATATTTTTATCTTCTCTGTGGTTCTGGCCAGATAAATAGGACATACAGAGCATACTTTTTCATAGTGCGTATAATCTATTTCTCTGTAGGCTTCCCAACATGCTTTGCGGGGATTTCTTCTCGCCTCGCAGTTTTCTTTCTCTTTGCAATGAAAAACGTGGTATCCAGGTGCAATCGCTAAGAGCTGTTTGAGTGCCGGAATAGTAAAACCTCTTTTATGGATGAGCTGTGTTATATGCTTTATCTGCCCGAGATCGAATTCTGAGAAGAGACGATCATTGGTATTGGGATCCCTGGCGGGTTTTATTAACCCCTCCTTCTCGTAATCGCGGATCCTTTTCTGGGAAAGACCGGTTATGGTAGCGATTTGGCTGATCTTGAAGTTTGTCTTCGTTTTCTCCCGGAGAGAGGTACTCATTGCTGCCTCATTACAATCCCACTGTAACAATTACCAATAGGGAATCGAGATCTCCACAAACCACATGGGGATTATATAAAACATATCATAGAAGAATACTAATCGAGATAGAACTCATTGTAAATAGAAAAGATCTCTTATAGATCAACTCAACACGAGGACGTCCTTTCTATACACGTCACCGTTATTCCTGAGGTGTCTGCCCTTTAGGAGAGATTATCGAGCGCGTCGAGCCAAGCCTCATCGGACATCGTGGTGAGTGACCCGTGAGCAGGGTAAACTGTTGTCTTCGGGGGGATCACGCTGTTAAGCCTCTTCAAACTCCTCAGCATCAATCCCATACTGTGGGGGCCCCGTATCCTGCCGAATTCTCCCTTCAGGAGCGTGTCTCCGCTGAACAGCGCACCGGCCTTTTTCACATAAAAACACAGGGACCCCGGCGTATGTCCTGGCGTGCTCAACACTCTTATTGCAGAGTCTCCCAGGGGTAGGGAGGCATTGTCCTTTAGGATCATATCCGGTTCTAGATGATCCCCAGATTCATTGAGAAGGGGAATATCCAGTTCGTGGATACAGAACATTCCTCCGAACCTCTCCTTAAGCACGGGCAGTGATCGTAGGTGTGACTTGTGACCGTGGGTGACAAGCAGGTATTTGAGGCTTAACCCTTGTTCATCCAGTAGATTGCCTATTTCACCATGGGCATCAGCTGCGTCAAAGACCGCGGCTTCATCACCATTAACAAGCACATACGCATTACTCTCATTCGTTTGGCTGACGAATCTCTTAATGATCAGGATGCCTTTGTTGCGTTTCATGGAATACCTCCATTACGGGGTAGTGAAATTTAGCCTCCAGGCCGAACTTGGGATCTAGCATTACCCGAAAGGATAGAATTCTCCCCATCAACAGGCGAATGCCTCCTTAATCCATTCATCAATAAAAGGAAATGTCAAATTACCTTCCTGCCCTTCCATAAATTGAATTATCTTGGCGTTATATATCATAAGGCTCAATGGATTTAAAGTATGTCACCCGAGGAATAAATAAAGACCTATCTATGAGTATGGGCATAATCGCCTTGACTTTTCAACCTAAAAAGGAGATTCAACCTTAGTATTATCCTTCAGGCCTTAAAAAGCGGGAGGTCTTTCGTGAACTTCACAGTATATCGCGAGCCTGTAATATGAGGTTTTGCCTATGGTAATGATCACCTGCCCCCAGTGCAATTACGCAAGAAACATTCCCCCTGAAAGGATACCCTCGGGGACTCGGTGGGTACGATGCCCGAGGTGCGGGGCCAGGTTCGAGTTCGTGAGGAGTGAGGGTGATGGAGAAGAAAAAAAGGGCTTCGCCACACCATGGGAAAGACGCACACAGCTTGGGCTGTGGCAAGGGATAAAACAAACGATGAAGGGAGTGCTCTTTTCGCCCGGAAATATGTTCTCAACTATGCCTGTGAGGGGCGGATGGAGGGAGCCCTTGGCATTCGGGCTCCTGGCAGGCTCTATTGGCAGCATGTTCTCCTTTTTCTGGGAGTTTTTAGTTGCATCGATGGGATTTCTCAAGCCCTTGTGGGGTGTTTCCACCTCGATGAGCTCACCCCTTGTCTTTCTGCTCTTCATCTTCCTCTCCCCCCTATTCGTCACGTTTAATCTGCTCGTCTCCAGCCTCATCATTCATGTGTTGCTTCTCCTGGTTCGAGGAGGCAAGAACGGATATGAGGCCACCTTCAGGGTGGTGGCCTATTCGCAGGCCACGAGGCTATGGAGCATCATTCCGCTTTTGGGAGGTGCTGTGGGATGGCTTTGGAGGTCTATCGTGTACATCATTGGGCTCAAGGAGGCCCAAGAAACAAGCTATGGAAGAGTAATCCTTGCATTCTCCATCCCGTTTGCCTTACTAATAGTACTTATCTCGGGTTTCTTAATCTTCATTATGCGTTTCATTCACTTATGAGACGATGTATGGAATACAGCATACGTATCGTTTATGTCACATCGAATACAATATGAGAAGGTCCTGAACGAGACACAGTTTTCTGCCGTCACAGCTCCAGATGGGCCTATACTGGTAATCGCAGGGGCGGGAAGCGGAAAGACCAGGACACTGGTCTATCGAGTTGCCTGGCTTGTTGAGGAAGGCGTACCACCTCATGAGATCTTGCTTCTCACCTTTACCAGAAAGGCTGCCAGGGAGATGCTGGAGAGGGCTGCAAGCCTGTCGGATCAGAGATGTAGCGAGGTTTCCGGTGGCACCTTCCATTCCCTAGCCCAGCATGTGTTGCGGCAGGAGGCTCAGCGGGTTGGCTTCACGTCCTCATTTACCATTATGGATAGATCGGACATGGAGGAGGCAGCTCATGCCCTTATCCCCGAGGTCAATGGGGAGAAGAGCCCTATCCGAATGCCTAAGACCGCTACCATTTCGACGATTCTGAGCAAAGCCGCCAATATGGAGAAGAGCGTGGCCGAGATCATGGAGGGGGAATATCCTCAATTCCTGCCCGTTCTGCCTCGAATAGAGCACCTGCATGCCATATACGCTGAGTATAAGAGGAGAAACAACCTCATGGACTATGACGATCTCATCGTCTTTCTAAGGCTGCTGCTGCGGCAGGATGAGGAGATCAGGACGAAGCTGGGCACGAGATACCGGTACATCATGGTTGACGAATATCAGGACACCAATACGATCCAGGCCGATATCGTACGCTATCTCGGCTCGCTTCATAAAAACGTGATGGTGGTGGGCGATGATTCCCAATCGATCTATTCCTTCAGGGGGGCGAACTTCAGGAACATGTTCGAGTTTCCAGTTCACTTCCCGGAGACGAAGATCATAAAGCTGGAGGAGAACTACCGATCCACCCAGCCCATCCTTACTATGACCAACGCGCTCATGGCACAGGCGAAGGAGAAGTACACCAAATGCCTCTATACCAAGAGAGAGGGCAGCGAGATGCCTCTGGCCGTCAACGCCGGAACCGAACGCGATCAGGCGGTGTATGTGTGCAGGACTATAGAGGCGCTGTTGGATGAGGGAAGAAAGCTTAGGGAAATCGCCGTCCTGTTTAGGGCAGGCTACCACTCCTTCGAGTTGGAGCTTGAACTCGCACGCCGCAACATCCCCTTTGCCAAATATGGGGGATTCAAGTTTATCGAGTCCGCTCACATCAAGGATCTCCTGGCCCATCTCAGGGTAATTAGTAACTGGGCGGATATCCTCAGTTGGGGCAGGCTCTTGCGGTTGCTTAAAAATATTGGTCCAGGAAAGAGCCAGGCAATAATCGATTGGATGAAGAGCGAGGGCGTATCACCATCGAGGGTGAATGAATGGCCGGGGAGCGGCAAGGAAAGGGAAGGGCTCGATAAATTGTCAATGCTCTTGGCTGCCCTTTCCGTGCCAAGGCTCATGCCTGAGAAGGCGGTAGAGCTCGCACTCGAGTACTACGCACCGTTTTTAAAGGAGAGGTTCGATGACTACCCCAGGAGGCAACAGGAGCTCGAGCAGTTGATCACCATGGCAGCTAGGTATAAGAGGCTGAGGGCCTTTTTGGATGACCTATCCCTTGAACCGCCGGCAAGCCCGATAGATGTGAGGCCCTTGGATAGAAAAGATTACCTCACGCTTTCTACCATTCATTCGGCCAAAGGCCTTGAGTGGGAGGTGGTCTTTATCATATGGCTCGTGGATGGACGATTTCCTCCTGCCAAATCCTTTGTCCACATGGAAAGCCTTGAGGAAGAACTCAGGCTGCTCTATGTCGCAGCTACGCGTGCCAAGGATAAGCTCATCATGGCTTACCCAGGGCAGGAGTTAGTGCGCAATAGCGGTGGATTGAGGGCTAATTACCAAAGGGGGCCCTCATCGTTTATATGCGCTTTGCCTCCCGATGTGATGGAGCACCAAATATTCCTACCTTCTTTCACCTCCCCTGATGACGAGCCGCTAAGGACAAACCTTATCGATAGATCCGTGGGATCGACGGGGCTCAAGCCTGGCGACAGGGTAAACCATCCGGCCTTTGGTGTGGGGGTAATCGCGAGATTCGAGGGCGACGACAAAGTGGAGGTGATCTTCAGGGATAAGGGAATCAAGTTGCTCCATCTCGGTTATACCAGCCTAGACAAACTGTAATTCCATGGATTTTGGGGATTATTGATGGTTGGACATCCGGGGTACGGTGGAGGAGATTGAGAAATCACCAGCTTCTCTCCTGCACTCATAAACAGGCCGGGAGCCTTGGAACGAAGGAAAAGCCCTATGACCCATAGAGATGTAAAAAATATAGGGCCCCTTTAGGAAGTCACGATGGACATCGCCGAACCACATTCCTGGGATGTGACCTATGAAGAGGCAGTAAGGATTCAGGAGCGCTTGAGGGATCAGGTGGTGGTAAGAAGGCTCAAGGGGGAGATTAAATACGTTGTCGGCCTCGACGCCTCTTATGCGAAGGGATCCCATACGGTATGGGCGGGAGCTGTGTTGCTCGATTTCCCTTCGTTGGTGAAAAGGGAGGAACAATGGTCTCAAAAGGAGGTTTCCTTTCCCTATATCCCCGGCCTTTTAAGCTTCAGGGAAATACCCGCCCTGATCGAGGTCCTTCGGAGGATATCCCTCGAGCCGGATCTCATATTCTGTGACGGGCAGGGCATCGCCCACCCGAGAGGGATCGGTTTAGCAGCCCACCTTGGAGTCCTCATAGGCAGGCCCACAATTGGATGCGCCAAGTCCAAGCTGGTTGGCGAATTCGATCCAGTGGGTGAGGCGAAAGGGGCCTACACCTATCTCAGGTATCGGGACAGGGTGGTGGGAGCAGTGGTGCGGACTAGGTCCAAGGTAAGGCCTATCTTCGTCTCCCCGGGATATCACATGACAATAGATGACTCCATTCGGCTCGCACTCGCGGCATGTACGAGGTACAGAATACCCGAACCCACAAGGCAGGCCAATATCTTAGTGAACTCGCTCCGGTGCAAATACAGTTAACACATACAGGAAGGGCTCTTTTCAAAGATGAGTTTCTTGTCAGGATTCATCGCAATAATAGGCCCGCCTAATAGCGGCAAATCCACCCTCCTCAATCAACTGCTCGGAAGGAAGATCGCCATTACCTCACCCAAGCCACAGACCACCAGAAATCGAATCGTGGGCATTTATCACGGAGATGATTGCCAGATGGTATTCATCGATACCCCCGGCATTCATCAAACAAGATCGCCGCTTCATAAAAGCATGGTGAGTTCGTCAAAGGCGAGCCTCAAAGAGGTCGATATCATACTCCTGGTAACTGAGCCGGTGAACGTCAGCCATGATAGCGAGATGAAGGTGGTCCTGGACCTTCTCAGGAAGACGGATAAGCCGGCCCTCTTGGCGCTAAACAAGATCGACCTGGTAAAGAAGGAAAACCTGCTTCCCCTCATTGAGTCATATAGCAAGCTCCGCTGCTTTGATGCCATTATACCCGTATCCGCGCTTTATCGCGATGGGATGGAGGTCTTGCGAGAGGAGCTAAAGAAGCGTCTGTCTCCAGGCCCGCAGTTCTTTCCCCCCGATATGATCACCGATAAATCCGAGGAATTTCTCATCGCAGAGATTATACGGGAGATGATTTACCGCGAGACAAGACAGGAGCTTCCCTATTCCTCTGCGGTAGTTGTCGAGGCCCTGCATGAGGACCCGGAGAGGAGGCTGCTCAAGGTCATAGCCGTTATCTATGTGGAAAAGCAATCGCAGAAGGGGATCCTCATAGGGAAAAATGGAGCGATGATAAAGAGAATCGGCAGGAAGGCGAGGATGGAGGTAGGGAGGATTTTCTCCGTTAAGGTCTATCTGGAGCTTTTCGTCAAGGTGGAGAAGAAGTGGAGCAGCGACTCAAGGTCATTAAGGAGGCTCGGCTACTAACAAAAAACCAACTACCCATGAGCAGCTGGTTTCTTGTTAGGAGAAAAGAGCATTTTTTCATTTTAAAAATAGTGCAATATTCTTGCCAAATTATAAATATTTCCACGGAAGGACCAATGTATTGAAATAACTGAAAATCTCCTTTTCCATCCTATTCCGCCAGTACGGCCACGTAACTGAATGTTACTATTTTGTAACAAATCCTCAGTCCAGGAAAGATTTGAATTAGGTAATATGCTGAAATTGTTTAAGAAGTTCTTGTTACAATCTTAGGCAACTACCTGAGCATCCCGTATTTCTTCATCTTATAGTGCATCACTCGGCGGCTGATGCCGAGCATCTCTGCTGCCCTGGACTGCACGTTATCGGAGGCTTTGAGGGCTCGAAGGATGAGTTGTCCCTCCATCTGCTCCAAGGCCTCATTCAAACTTAGGTTTCTCGGCACAATTTTATCGAGCTCTATTTTATTCTCCTCTTTGTTCACGAGGTAATCGGGGAGATCGTCCAGGGTGATGGTCGTATCCGAACTCATCACCAGGGCGCTTTCGATAATATTCTCAAGTTCCCTGATATTGCCAGGCCAGGGATGGGTATACAGGGCCTTCCAGGTCTCGGGAGCCAGCCCTATATCCCGTCTGTTCGATGGCCTGTATTTCTCGATAAAATGCGCCACAAGCAGGGGGATATCCTCGATTCTCTCCTTCAGGGGCGGTACCTCTATTTGAACTACATTAAGGCGATAGAAAAGGTCCTCCCTGAATACACCCTTGTCCACGTCTTCTTTCAGCTTGCGGTTCGATGCTGCCACAATCCTGACGTCCACCTTAATAGTCCTCGTCCCTCCTACCCTCTCGAATTCCATTTCCTGTAGTACCCTCAGAAGCTTCACCTGTAATGAGGCCGACATCTCGCCAACCTCATCGAGAAAGAGCGTTCCCCCATCGGCCAGCTCAAACCGCCCCTTTTTCATGGTAACGGCTCCGGTAAAGGCCCCCCTCTCATGACCGAACAGCTCGCTCTCCAACAGGGTTTCCGTTAATGCGCCGCAATTTATCGAGATAAAGGGCATGTTCTTCCTGGGGCTGTTAAAGTGAATTGCCTTGGCGATGAGCTCCTTTCCGGTGCCCGATGGGCCTGTGATCATGATTGAGGCCTTGGATTGGGCGACCTTTTCGATCATATCATATATCTTGATCATCTCCTTGCTCTTGCCAATGATATTGCCGTATCTATAACGATCCGAAAGGGCCTCACTGAGACGGCGATTTTCCTTCTTCAGCCTATACAGTTCCAAGGCCTTCTTTACCGTTAATTTTAATTCCTCATTTCTAAATGGCTTGGTGATGTAATCATAGGCCCGCTTTTTCATCGCCTCTACTGCCATCTCTATTGTGCCGTAAGCCGTCATGATGATAACCGGAAGCTCGGGATCGATTTTCTTGACCTCTTCCAAGAGCTCGATCCCGTCCATCTTGGGCATTTTCATATCGGTGATCACTAAATCAAACTCCGTCTCCTTGATGAGACGAAGGGCATTTAAGGAGTTGACCTCAGTAATTACTTCGTAGCCCTCGGGGGCCAGGAGGGCCTCGAGGATTACGAGGTAGTTCTTCTCATCATCGACGATTAAGACAGTGTCCATATCTTTTTACTTGAGCGTGTGGAGATCGCTATGCTTTCGTTGTTAATTCAAAATCCGGGAGTCCCTCGAGGATGGATTCTCCTCTCTTTTGTCTTCTTGGCAGTGCAACGAAAACCCTTGTGCCCACTCCCTCCTCGCTCTCAATCCAGACCTTTCCCTTGTGTACCTCGATTATTTTTCTCACGATAGCCAACCCAAGGCCGCTTCCCTTGTCCTTGGTGGTAAAGAAGGGATTGAATATCTTTCCCAGGTTTTCAGGGCTTATTCCAACTCCCGTATCCAGAATTTCAATCCGGTAGAGCGCTTCCTCTTCCTTAACTTCAACGCTCACTTCCCCGCCATCCCTGATGGACTGGATGGCATTGATAAAGATGTTGAGAAACGCCCTGTAAAGCTGATCAGGGTCTGCCTCAATTGCAAAGGGCTTATCATCGAGGTTGCCGTTATTGACCACAATATCCCTCTTATCTAATTCGGATTTCAGAAACGCGAGGTTTCGTTGGATAATCTCATCGAGGCGACAATCCTGGAAATGTGGTTCTTGGGGTCTCGCAAAGTCGAGGAATTCGGTTACCACATCGTTCAGACGCCCCGCCTCCTCAACGATAATATTGGATAGCTTTGACTGGACCTCGTTGGATGATAATTTCTCCGAGAGCAATTCTGCGGTACTCCTTATTATGCCGAGGGGATTTTTTATCTCATGGGAAACGCTGGCCACCATCTGACCGAGAGCAGCCAGGCGTTCCGCATGGTGCAGTTGGTCCTCCAATAGCCTTTGCTCCAGCGCCCTCTTCCTGAGGGTACTCTCGGCTTTTCTCACCACCAGCAAGAGGGCCAGGAAGATGAGAAACATAATTGTCAGGGATACGCCGAAGACGAGGTACCTGAACTTCACAATAGATTCATATTCCCCGGTGAGGTCTTGGACCAACTCAAAGACGCCCAATATCCCTATGTAGGAATAGGGTGGTTCGGCCTTGAATGGGATAAACGTCCTCAGCTTCGTTTCCTTGGTAAAATCCATAAACCACGTTCCGAAAAATGCCGGCTCACGGGATAGCAACCCAGAGCTATGCTTGCCCTCCAGGGCAGCTCGATATCCCATCCCCCCTCTGCCTGTTAATCCGATCAAGCTCTTATCTGTACTATAGGCAATTTGCCCTTTTTCGGTATCGTATATATTGACCCTTTCTATGTTAAAAGAGTGGATAGTGGTCCTGACTATCTTATCCATCAGTTCAGCCTGCTGCTTTTCTCTCAGGCTTATTGGCCTCCTGTATATTTGAGTCATCGGGAGCGTAAAATAATGAAATACTTGATGATTCAAATTCTTCGCTATAAGGAGGGCATCATTTTCATAGGTCTTCATCAGGACCTTTGTAGCACGCTGGGAGATAACCATCGTGAGTATGAAGGTTGATATGATAAGGATTATAAAACTCGTGTAGGCGAAAAATTTGACGAGCCTGAACCGCGTGGTATCGGGTCGGAAGTGTTCTAAATGTTGTTCCATATCATTGAAGCACTACCCCCTCAAGATAATTGCTGATCGCCCTGTCATAGTGCCAGGTAAGGTTAAAGACCTTCTTGGCCAGCTCGAAGCGAGTCCTTAGGGTTGTTCCTCCAGTCTCGGCGATCTCCTCCAATACCCTGGGATAATCAGATGGATCAACGACTACGGTCACGTGCCTGAAGTTCTTTGCCGCCGACCTCAGCATTGAGGGGCCTCCTATATCGATATTCTCCACGGCCTCCTCAATGGTGCAGCCCTCCTTGGCGACCGTTTTTTCAAATTGGTACAGGTTAACCACCACAAGGCCTATGTCTTTTATGCCGTGGACCTTCATCATTTGGATATCCAGTGGGTTGTCTCTCCTGCCCAATAATCCACCGTGTACCCTTGGGTGGAGCGTTTTAACTCGACCATCCATCATCTCCGGAAAGCCGGTATACGCGGATATTTCCGTGACCTTTATTCCCGCATCCCTTATCGTTTTCGCGGTGCCCCCTGTTGAGAGTATTTCTATCCCTGCCTTATCCAATGACCTCGCGAACTCCACAACCCCACTCTTGTCGGTGACGCTTATAAGTGCTGTCGATATCCTGTCCATGCGATCTCCTCCTGTTCCTTGGTGTTAACGGCTCCCCCCGCGCATTCCAGACAGCAGAATTACTTGAAAGCGTAAAAGGAGCATAAGGTTTTGTCAAGCTAAATAAGGCCTTGCTTTTTCCCAATCGCGGTGCCATGGTGCAGGGGTAGATGACACGAAGAGAGCCCGATACTACAAGGGATACACAAAGCCGATCACCCATTGGCTCACGGCATCTACGAGGGGAGGCATTCATGACAAGGGTATATCTCGTGAGGCACGGGCAGACGGAATGGAACAGGGAATTACGGTTCAGGGGGAGGGCAGACATTCTGCTCAATGAAAACGGGCGTAACCAGGCCAGCGCCATCGCTGATGCACTTACGGATAAGGGTATTAATGCGATCTACACGAGTCCACTAAGGCGTTCCATTGAGACCGCTCGACCAGCAGCAGGATTTTTCCATCTCGACATAACAACCGTTCAGGGGCTCATCGATATCAACTACGGTGAATGGGAGGGGTTAGCCTACGACGTGGTGAGACAACGATACGCTAATCTCTACCGTGAATGGGAGGAACGCCCGGATACGGTGAAATTCCCCAACGGGGAAAGCCTCGATGAGGTGAAGAGGAGATCCTTTTCCGCATTCACGGAGATCGTAGAAGAGAACGCAGGTAAATCGATTCTCATTATTCCCCATAGGGTAATCAACAAGGTTCTGTTGTGCGCACTTCTGGGGCTCGGCAACTCTCATTTCTGGAGGATTCGACAGGATACGGGCTGCATCAATGCGATAGAATACTCGGAAAACCGATTCGTGCTCGTGACTATGAACGATACATGCCATCTGAGAGGGATGAGCACGGAGATGGCTCACGTCGATTTTTGATGCGCAGTTCACATCTTTAGTGTTCAGTGTTCAGAGTTCAGCTATGATAGCTCAAGGACGAGGGACTACAGACAGGCAGGTCAAACCAAGGGAACAGAGCCTTTAAGGGGAGGATTTTTCTGAACGCTGAATCCCTGAACACTTTGCGATTGACATTGATTCAAAAATTCAAGGACTTTCAAATGTGTTTGCTGGGGATAAGCGAAGAAGTGGGTCTCCGGTTTTGGCCTTGACAAACGAACTGCTAGCTGTTAGCTAAACACATGACGGATTCCGAAGCAGGCATTGCGTAAGGCGTTTCCATGGCTCGAAATTTCTATGTGTATGCTGCCCAAATGGGATCGGCGATTCCTCTTTTCGCTGGTGCACTTTTTTCCACATGGAGGATCGGAAAGGATAATGAGGAGGGGATGAGATGGAGAGCAAGGCAATAATAGGGCCAGCTATTCTTTTAGTGCTACTCGTGTCGAGCACTTCCTTTGCAGGAACCCATCTTATTGAGCTCAATGCGAGTCAGTCGACCATAGAAGGCGAATATGATCATAAGATGCCTGTAGAGTACGGCTTTCTAACGGCTGGCATTGGGGCCCTTTACAGTGAGGATGAGTACAGGATAGGACACGCCAAGTTCACCTTGGGAGACGGCATATCGTCTGCAGGATTACGGTTTAATTTGGGATTTAAGGGTGTTTTGGGAAACGTGGAGAAAAACAGCAGAGAGGCTGATTTGATGGCTATCGGCTTTCTTTTCTCGGGAACATTTACCATTCCTGAGACGATCTTACCCCTTCCTGTGGATTTTTCGCTGACCCTCTCAATGGCACCGGAACCCTTATGTTTTTTGGATTCGGATCGGTATATGGACTTCAGGGCTAGTCTAGATCTGAGGATTGTCAAGAATGCGGCAATTATCTTGGGCTATCGATACCTCAAGACCCGTCTAGAGCAGGATCAAGGAAACTGGGAGACATCAGATGGCACCCTGTTTATCGGTTACCGGCTAGAATTTTAGTGCCGCAGGTAATTGCTTTTCCCCATCATTCAAATCCCTTCCCTCTCACCCAAAATAACCCACCCACATCCACCTCTCCTGGCAGTCCAGGGTAACCCGCACCACGGTTGATATTGAAACAGGCTTTTCGCTAAATCCCTATCTCCTTTGATTATCCAGCCACGAGCAATGCGTACAGGACTAAATCGAATTGCACATACTGATTGACAAAAATGGTATTTATTTCTATATGTTATATAGTCCTATTTTAAAAAGTGATGAAATCACTAATAATTAAGGAGCCTTTATTAAGTAATACCTAGAATATTGATTCATATCTATTTAAATAAATGCATATTTCTATTCATATAAAATGAGCCGGGTAATCCATATTGACTCCTAGATATATCTGGCAAGAGGGAAGGATCCTTTTTCGAAGTGCACACTTTGGTGTGCAGGGATTCACTACATACTGTGCATCCTCACCCATCATTGTGGAGAGAGCCGGTTCAGGCAACCATACGCCGCTTCTGAAAGAGGCATGAGATATGGATGCTGGGCCCTGGAAGTTGCACAAAAAGGGATTTTGCCGCTTTACCATGGGGTACAATCTTCTCCTGTGGAGGGATTTCGATTTAATGTGGTGTTTGCCCGCCAATTGGCACGGATATTGAGAGAAAAAAAATGACATAAAATCATGATCAGGTCGGGAATTCGCTCAAGGTAAGGGTTCGGGGCACATTAGAGTCATATTTACAGGGGAGGGTAAAATATGGACGGCGATGGATCAGCGAAGAGCCTTACGAAGAAGATAGCGCCTATTAGAGGGTTCTCTGGAAAAGAGCTCCGATTACCCCCGTGGCTATTTCAGCACCGGGATCTGGTCCATGCCTTAGAGAACGCCGCGACAATCAAGAGAGAGGAACTCGCCAACACCCTTAACTACCTCCACTTCATGGATGGATATACCCTTGTCCATCTAGACCATCCCAAATTCGAGGAGAGCATTCTCATCCGCGCGTATCCCGAGCCCTGCCTTGGAGAAAAACTCACCTGCAAATGGTCAGAGGAGTACCCCTCAGGGCTCGATTTGGAGAGCTATCAGTTCATGCATCTCATCATCGACGATGGACAGTCAATGATCCTCGTGCCGGGTCTCCTGGAGGAGATGGATGAGAAGGGGATTGCCCTTCGATTACCTGAGGTAAGCTATGCCACCGGGCAAAGGATAACGAGACGATATATCTGTCATGATATCGATGTGGAGTTGATCCAAGGCGGGTTTATCGCAAAGGGGCAATTGATGGATTTCAACTCAAACGGATTCAGGACCAAGGTGAGGCCTGAGTCGTATTGTTCCTTTCATTGGTTCAATTCGGATGCGCCGGTCACCGTAGCCCTAAGGCAAAGTAACAAGCTTCTGTTCTCCGGTACGTGCCGGTGCATTCGACAACAGGGGGGTCATCAACTGAGGGAAATTGTGCTCAGGCCAACACAGAAGAGAATAGATCTATTCAAGAAGAGACTGGTCCGAAATCCCCGCCAACGCCTTACTCCCTCACCCACGATCATCTTCAATCACCCTTTTTTGAACAGGCAGATCCATCGCGAGATTCTGAATATCTCCACCTCCGGGTTTTCCCTATGCGAGAAGGCGGATGAGAGCGTTCTGATGCCGGGCATGATTGTTCCTGAGCTTACAATTGATTTTGCCGGTGCTTTGAAGATGAGATGCACCGCGCAGGTAATCTATCGTTCTGAGGAGAAGGAGAACGAGATTCACTGTGGGCTTTCCATACTGGACATGGATATCAACACTTACAGCCGTCTGACCCACTTGCTCAGCAATGCGATAGAGCCGCACACATATATTTCAAGCCAGGTCGATATGGAGGCCCTGTGGGAATTCTTCTTCGATACGGGCTTCATATACCCCACGAAGTACCGCCTGATACAGTCTCATCGAGAGGATTTCAAGGAAACCTACAGGAAGCTCTACCAGGAGAACCCTGAGATCGCGCGGCATTTCACGTACCAGAAGAACGGGCGCATCTATGGCCATATCTCCATGGTCAGGGCCTATGAAAGGGCCTGGATGATACACCACCACGCCGCAAAGGCCCTTGATAACAAGAGGAGCGGTTTCATAGTGCTGAAACAGATTATGCACTACCTGAATGACCTGTATCGTCTCCCCTCCGCAAAAATGGACTATGTGATGTGCTATTTTCGACCAGAGAACAGATTCCCCAATATCGTGTTCGGTGGATTTGCGAGATACCTGAAGAACCCCCGCGGCTGCTCCATGGATCTGTTCTCCTATCTTCCGTATACGAGCCTTTCCATAGGCACACCACTATCAAAGGAATGGTCCCTTGAGGAGTGCTCATCAATGGATTTATGGGATCTCAACAGGTTCTACCGATATCGCTCGGGAGGCCTTCTCCTGGATGCCCTGAGTTTAGACCAGGAGGAATTTGATGATGAGCCCCTTGAAGCGCTCTACAGTCGACTTGGATTTGTGCGGAAATGGAAGGCGTACTCCTTGAAGAATAGAGGAGAGTTGCATGCAGTTCTGGTTGTAAATCAGTCCGACCTGGGCCTGAATCTCTCCGAGCTCCTCAACGGGATCAAGGTACTGGTGACAAACCCGGATGGCTTGCCATGGAATGTCTTATCTGTTGCCATCGCCCAGTTGATGGGCGACTACCATAAGGATAGGGTTCCGGTTATGTTCTACCCTTCTGAATACGTGAAGGCCCATAAGGTCCCCCACGAGAAGCACTACCAGCTGTGGGTCCTGAATGTCCAGCACGGCAATGAATACATCGAGTACATGCAGAGGAAATTCAGGATAAGCTATCAATAGCTTACAGAGTATCACTCCGTTCCGTTGTTCCGCTGGTCGCGTACCTCCATATACATCACCGATCTGTCCGCCTGAAGCCGCAACATCGCCCAGAGGAGCCCGGGCGTGGGCCACGCAATTGGCCTTCTCACTCTACTCTCGGAACTATTATAATAAATTGATATTATTAGTATAATAAAGTTCCAATCTCGAGCCCCAGAACAACGCGCTCCCTCGAGCATGCTTGGACAATAGGACATGAAAAGGATCACAAGGGTGAAACAGTGGTGAGTCAAGATACTTAACTTATTGACATATTTTATAATTTAATATTATAATAAAAAAATTATATTTTTATTAATATAATTTATGCGCTAACCCGATCCCTGGACTGCCCAGTATGAGTCCCCATAATCGCCAAAAAAAGCTTGACGATCCTCTCTATAGCAGTCGGAATATAAGGAATTACATAGAATATACCAAGAAGAACTACCCCGAGGTAGATATCGAATCCATCCTCCGTCATGCGGGGATTACCATCTACGAGCTGGAGGATCAGGGCCATTGGTTTTCCCAGCGCCAGGTAGATCGGTTCCATGACATCCTTGCCAAGAAAACGGGTGACCCGAATATATCAAGAGAGGTGGGTCGTTATGCAGCCTCCTCCAAGGCTTCCAGTGTGGTCAAGCAATATGCCTTGGGATTCATGACCCCGGCAGCTGCCTACTGGGTGGTGAAGAACCTCGCCTCCCGTTTGACCAGAGCGCACACATTCAAGATCAGAAAGCTCGGGCCGGAAAAGGTAGAAATCACCTCAATGCCTAACCCTGGGGTTGCTGAAAAGCCTTACCAATGCAATGCCAGGATGGGGCTATTTGAGGCCCTTTCCAAGCTATTCACCAATAAATTTGCCACCATAGAGCATCCCACCTGTATACACAGGGGATACGATATCTGTCGGTACATAATCACGTGGGAGAAGACGCCCTCATCAATGTGGAGAAGGATACGAAACTATTTCGCGTTATTCGCCGTCTTCGCATGTGGAGCATTGTTTTTCTTCCTGCCCTCCATCTCATGGATCGCCGTGATTCTCCTCTCCGCCTCGTTCATTTTGGGGCTTTCCTTTTACTCCGAGCATCTCGAAAAGGCGGATCTGACCAGGAATTTAGATGCTCAGGGCGATGTGGCCAAGGATCTCCTCGACGAAATCAACGTCCGCTATAACGACGCCCTGCTGGTGATGGAGATAGGCCAAGCTACCTCCAAGCTTTTGGATATCCAGACGCTCCTTAAATCCGTCATGGATGCCATGCAGAGGAGATTAGATTTTGATAGGGGAGGGATATGGCTTGCCAGCCCCGATAAAACCAGGCTTTGTTACACCGTTGGCTATGGGTATAATCCGGAAGTTGAAGAAATTTTGAGGAAATCCGATTTTCACGTGAATCGCCTTGAATCGAGGGGACCTGCGGTACAGGCCTTTAGCAGGCAACGACCTCAACTGGTGAGTGATGTGGCTGAGATCGAAGAGGAGATTTCTAAAAGAAGCCTGGAGTTTATTAAGGAGATTGGTGCCCAATCCTTTATCTCCGTGCCCATTGTGTTTGAAAAGGAATCATTGGGGGTGTTGTTCGTGGATAATATCAAGTCAAAGAAGTCCCTCAGCCAGACGGACATATCGCTTTTGATGGGGATCGCACCTCAGATTGCGATCAGCATCCACAACGCGATGTCCTACCAGAGAGTCCAGGAGAGCAGGGAGCGTGAGGAGAGCCTCAGGAAACTATTCGAGAAGTATGTGCCGGCACCCGTCATCAAGCAATACGTGAATTCAGGCGAGATGGATCTCTTTCGGGGAGAGGAGATCTCAATTACGGCCATATTCTTGGACATAAGGGGGTTTACCTCAAGCTCTGAGACAATGGAGGCAAGGGAAACGGTCTCCTTTTTGAATGACTATTTTGAGAGATGCTCGCACGTCATCAGCGAGGGAAATGGCCATATCAATAAATACACGGGGGACGGGTTTCTGGCCATCTTCGGGGCCCCTGAGCCGCTGGAGAATCATCCGGCCATGGCATTCAATGCAGCGGGCAAGATCCTGGACATGTCGGGGAAGTTCATCTTGGGAGGAGGCCCCATGGATATCGGGATTGGCCTTCATACGGGAAAGGCCATTTTGGGTAACATAGGATCTCAGACCAAGATGGAGTACACGGCCGTTGGTGACACCGTCAATACCGCTGCTCGTCTCCAGGAGCTCACGAAATTCTTCCATGACTACCCCATTATCATGAGCAGGGATGCCTGGGAGGCACTGGCGGAGCACCCATACCACGGGGCGATCACCAATCTGGGAATGCAGCAGATACGGGGGAAGAAAGAAAAGCTGGAGGCCTTCGGATTTAGGCCGATGAACGATTACCCTCTCTCGCTGTTTCAAACAGACATAAACTCCATGCCCCTTTAGATAACCCCTCCATACCCGCTTTTGGGCATAACGCATTCTCTCAGATCCACGCACCTATTGGAGGAACGAATCACCATATGCTCAGGGCCTGAGTCTACCTTGTGCCTTAATCTTTGCAATCAATAAGGAGAATGAGAGGTCGTCCCGTGGAGACCGATTGCCAGGGGGGATGGTTCAGTCGTCCCTGACATCTTTCCGTGACTATTACTTGTGAAATTCCATAAGGAATGAGCAGTTATTCAATACCGAGCGCAGGTCCGATGGCTCTATGCCCAATCCAAAGCCCGAAAGGTCGTCCTTCCTGGTGATCTCGAAGCAGGCGTTTTGCCATTTATCCTCTAACAACAGAAAGGAAGTCCCCTCAAAGAACACGAGGTTCGGGGTGGTTAATGCAAAGGATTCGCCAGCAGCCCTCAATATTTCGGTTTCCCCCACATGGGCGCCCATCTGGCACTGCACCTTATGGGATTCGGCGAGCTGAGCGATCCGCTTCGACCTCAAGAGCCCGCCGCATTTCGAAATCTTTATATTGAGGATATCGCACGCCCCTTGTTCTATCAATCGTCTCGCATCGGTGAGGCTACACATAGACTCATCCACGACAATGGGAATTCCGATGATCTTCCTGAGGCTCTGGAGGCCCTCGATATCATCCTTCACGAGGGGTTGTTCGGCCGCTGAAATATTAAACTCCTTTAACCTCTCGAGATTTGAGGTAGCCTCATCGAGTGTCCATACACCGTTATTTTCCACCCGAATATCCGCGTTATCGCCAAACAGGGATCTTACCAGACCGACCCTTTCCGCGTTCTCATTTTCGTCCTTTCCCACCAAGACCTTCACATACTTCACCCTTTCCTCTGGTAATTGGTAAAATAACTTCCGTATCTTTTGAAGTGGCAGGAAGGGCACTGAAATAGAATAAGGCGCTCCCTCTCTCACGATTGGACCGAGAAATTGGGTGAGGGGCACTCCTCGGTGTTTCCCGAGGGCATCGAGCAGTGCGATATCAACTGCCCCCAGGGCTGTATTATAATAAAGCCTGTGGTGCTTGAGGCATTCCCTTTCCAGTTCATCTAACAGCGGCTCAATGTCATCTGCTGTGGTTATCGCCTGTGAGAGCAGCATAGGCGAAAAACAATCCCTCATCACCTCCACAACGGTGGAAATAGTCTCGCCAGTGATATACTTCATCGGGGTACTCTCACCGTAGCCCGAGATTCCATTTTCGAATTCCAGTTGTAGTATTACGGACTCCGCGCCGGTTCTGAAGGTCTGGGTGGAATGGAACTCAAACCTGAATGGCCTTTTATATTGTCGAATACTGATTTTCTCTATCTTCATCCCTTGAAGTTACCTTGACCATTCGGCATGCCAGTTAATTTCTTCCCTTGATACCCCAAGCTCTCGGAGAAAGCCGTCGAGGATCTCAGGCTCGGTAGTCTGTTCCAGAGACATTCGTTCCATTGCTTCCTCGCGCGTCATGAGGCCTTCCCGTATGAGGCGGCTGTTCTTTATGGTCTCCTGGGTGAGCCCATATTTTTTGAACTTGAGATACTCCTTGATGGGAAAGAGGGCACAATCAAAGTGGCTCTCATGGACATCTGGAGGGTGTCGCCAGTCCAATTTCTCAGAGAGTATGCGAGGGATCTCCCTGATGTCCCATGTGATATAGTCCGGAAGCTGGATGAAGTCCATTGCGTAATCACCTAGTCTATCGTGTTCGGCTGTATCAATCCCCGCCTGGCGTGGGTCCTCCACGCCCATGTACCAGGAGATGACTTTCTCATCGATAAACGGCTGCGCCTTCAGTTCCTCGAGCAGCTCCGGGGTAAGATTCTCAAAGAAGTTTTGCATTGAGGTCACCGAGATGCCCGGCTGGTACTCGTACCGCTTTGACCACCCACCTACCATCAAGGGGACGAAACCGAGGGAGTGTCGCTGATTCCACGAGGAACTGGCCGCGAAAAGATAGCCGAGGTTGTTGCACACAGAGCAAAACTCACCCCGTTCCCGCAAGAAGTGGGCGAATAGTCTTCTCAGAAAACTTCCCCGTGGTCGTATGGAGAACAGATCGATATCCAGCTTCTCAACCAGGTTCTGGAGATTTTGAATTGCGTAAGGGGAGCTATATCCGATGTTGTAGTGAAGCCCTAATATCTTTAGGCCGTATTCCCTCTTCAGATAGTACGCGACATAGCTGCTGTCCTTACCACCGCTCAGGCCCACGATCACATCGTATTTTCCGCTTCTTCCCTTATGCTTCTCTATCAACCGGTCCAACTCATCCTTTGATTTCCTTGACGGCGTGTCTTTTTCTTCCGCGGCTTCAAGACAAAAGTTGCAGACGCCATGCTCGTTAAAGGTGATAGAAGGATAGATATCAGGAAGAATGCACCTGGTGCACCTCCTTACCCCGATCATTGCGCCTCCCCTTCATGTTGCCAGAGCAATTGGAGCTATGAATCAATTCTAGCGCTTGTTACATCATTGTATGTTTATCAGAGAGCGAAAATGGTGTCAAAAGGAAAAGGGCTGAAAGGCCAGCCCTAGGAGCTTTTTTGATTGTGAGCAACTGAGCGCCCACTCCTTAATGAAACGCTATCTTTCCCTGCTCGACGCTCACGTTTACCGTATCTCCATCCTGAATATCGCCACTCAGTATCTTGAGTGCCAGCTCGTCCTCTAGGTAGTGCTGGATGGCCCTCTTGAGAGGTCTGGCTCCATACACGGGATCGAATCCCACATCTGCCAGGAATTCCCTTGTTCCGTCCGTTAGATTGAGGCTTATCTTGCGGTCCTGAAGCCTCCTTGTCAGATGCCCTATCTGTAGATCGACGATTCGTTTGATTTCCTCCTTGCCGAGCGAGTTAAAGAGTATCGTCTCATCGATCCTGTTCAGGAATTCCGGCTTAAACGTCGCTTGAAGCATCTCCATGACGCCCGCGGTCATCTTTTCCTTATCCCTCCCGGCGAATTCCTTGATGATCTGGCTCCCGATATTGGAGGTCATGATCAGGACCGTGTTCTTGAAATCCACGGTCCTGCCCTTGCCGTCGGTCATCCTGCCATCGTCCAGGATCTGGAGGAGGATGTTGAAGACCTCCGGGTGAGCCTTCTCTATCTCGTCAAAGAGGATCACCGAATAGGGGTGTGTCCGCACCGACTCGGTGAGATATCCCCCTTCTTCATACCCCACATATCCCGGCGGTGCGCCTATCAACCGCGCGACAGAGTGCTTCTCCATATACTCCGACATGTCTATCCTGATCATGGCCTGCTCATCGTCGAAGAGAAACTCGGCCAGGGCCTTGGCGAGCTCAGTCTTGCCGACACCAGTGGGCCCGAGAAAGATGAATGAGCCGATTGGCCGGTTGGGATCCTGAAGGCCTGAGCGTGCCCTGCGAACGGCATTGGCCACCACAACCACCGCATCTTTCTGTCCTACCACCCTTTGTTCAATCCTCTCCTCCATCTTGAGCAGCTTCTCCCGCTCGCCCTCCATCATCCTGTCTATGGGTATGCCGGTCCATTTTGATACCACCTCAGCGATGTCGTCGCTATCCACTTCCTCCTTCAACATCTTCTTGCTGGATTGAAGCTCAGTAAGTTCTCTGTTTTTCTCCTCGAGGGCCTTATCCAGCTGCAATATGGTGCTGTATCGAAGCTCTGCTGCCTTTGCCAGATCTCCCTGTCTCTCGGCAACCTGGGCCTCCGACTTGGCCGAGTCTATCTTCTCCTTTATCTCCCTTATCTGGGCGATGATATCCTTCTCCTTTTGCCAGTGGCTCGTCATCTCATCGGCCTGGCCTTTGAGGGCCTTGAGTTCCTCGTCTATCTTCTTCAACCGCTGTTTCGAAGCGCTGTCCGATTCCTTCTTGAGTGCCTCTCTTTCTATCTCCAGCTGGGTCGTCTTCCTCTTTAGGTCATCTATCTCGGAAGGCATGCTGTCAATCTCTATCCTGAGCCTGGAGGTTGCCTCGTCAACGAGGTCAATTGCCTTATCGGGGAGAAAACGGTCGGTGATATACCTGTTGGAAAGCACAGCCGCAGAGACCAGGGCGGAGTCCTTGATCCTCACCCCATGATGAACCTCGTACTTCTCCTTGAGGCCGCGGAGAATGGAGATGGTGTCCTCTACACTGGGTTCTTCTACCATGATTGGCTGAAAGCGCCTCTCCAGGGCGGCATCCTTTTCTATGTATTTCCGGTATTCCTTGGTGGTCGTGGCACCCACACACCTGAGCTCGCCCCGGGCAAGGGCCGGTTTTAGCATGTTGGAAGCGTCCACCGCCCCCTCTGCCGCACCAGCACCTACGAGCGTATGGAGCTCGTCTATGAACAGGATGATGGAACCCTCTGCCTCGGTTACCTCCTTGATAAAGGCCTTCAGCCTATCCTCGAACTCACCTCGATATTTCGCTCCAGCGATCAACGCGCCCATGTCCAGGGCTATCACCCTTTTTTCCTTCAATGTTTCGGGAACATCGCCGCGAACGATTCTCTGTGCGAGGCCTTCGACTATGGCAGTTTTTCCCACCCCCGGCTCACCTATGAGTACCGGGTTATTCTTCGTTCTTCGGGAGAGGACCTGGATCACCCTTCTGATCTCATCATCCCTGCCCACCACCGGGTCAAGCTTGTCACCTGAAGCCATCTCGGTGAGATCGCGACTGAATCGTTCTATGGCCTGGTATTTATCCTCTGGGTTTGCATCGGTTACCCTCTGACCGCCCCTGATATCGATAAGTGTCTTCAGGATAGTGTCCCTGCTCAGTCCATGGGAGATAAGAATCCGTGCTGCCCTTGCATCGCTATCCTCCAGGATCGCCAGGAGGATATGCTCCACGCTTACGTATTCATCTTTCATCTGGGCAGCCTCTTTTAGGGACCGATCGAGCACCGCCTTGAGCCTGGGGGATATGTAAGCATCCCCGTATCCGGCACCGCTTACCTTGGGCATTTGATCCAAGGCCTCGAGCACATCCTGGAGTATGCTATCCGCCTTCGCACCGATCTTCCCGAGAATGGGCGCGATTATGCCCTCCCCTTGCTCCAGAAGCGCGTAGAGCAGATGCTCGGGTTCGATCTGTTGGTGGCCCTTTCGTGAGGCTACCTCCTGAGCATTCTGAATTGCCTCTTGGGCCTTAAGCGTAAATTTATCAAAACGCATGGCTCTCTCCCCTCCTACACTCACAATTTCACCTAAAAAATAAGAACGGCGTAGCCTATTGTCAATGTTCCCATTACGGTATAGTATGTTCATAATCGTATCACATAACAGTAGATCTCCAAGATGATGAATCCATGCGCCCACCAGTGGAAGCCCATCCCTTAATAGCTTGACCAGGAGCAGCAGCTCATCTATAGTCTCTTCGTTTATTGAAAATACCGAAAAACTCGAGGCATGGAAGATGGCGATAATAACGGAGGATGAGTACCGAGAGAGGGTTTCTCAGCTGAGGCCGAGGCTCTTTATCGGAGGGAAAAAAGTGGATGATCTCTGTGCACATCCGATCACCAGAGGGGTTATTGATGCCACGGCCAGGGTCTACGAGTTAACACAAGACCCGCACTGCGCTGCTGTTATGGCTGCAAGATCTCATCTCACCGGAGAGGCTATCAGCAGAAGCCTGCACATCCATCAGAGCACGGAGGATATTGAGAAACGGCTGGAGATGGCGCGCTTGAGCAGCCAAAAGCTGGGAACCTGCAACTACCGGTGCCCCGGAAATGAGATGCTCCCAGCTCTGGCGGCAACCACATGGGAGATGGATGAGGACATGGGAACGGAATATAATAAAAGGTTTACGCAATACCTGAAGTATGTACAAGGTGCCGATCTGGTGGTAAGCGGATCTGTTACCGATACGAAGGGGGATAGAAGCAAGAGGCCGCTTGATCAGGACCCGGATTCCTATGTCCATGTGGTTGAAAGGAAATCCGATGGTATCATCGTGAGCGGCGCGAAACAGCACGCAACCGGTGCGTATGCGGCTGATGAGAATTTGATCCTGCCAGGCCTATCCTGTCGGAATGGCGAGGAAGGCTATGCGGTTGCCTTCGCAATACCAAATGGATCCGATGGGGTGACCTACATAGGGCAGCATAATCCGTACAGCATGGAGAGGGAGCATGCAGAGGACATACGCCTCATAGGAAACCCCGTATACGGTCAAAGGGAGACGTGCCTTATTGTCTTTGATCGCGTGTTCGTTCCCTGGGAGAGGGTATTTATGTGCGGCGAGATTGACTACACCCAGGTATTCATTTCACGATTCGCCAAGACCCACAGGATGAATTGCGGCGGGGCGTGCAAGGTAGGTTTTATGGATCTCATTATCGGTGCAACCCAGCTTATCGCCGAGTACCACGGCCTTTCAAGGGTATCCCACATCACAAATAAAATCACGAGGATGATCCAGCTAAGCTCCACATCCCTGGCCTGTGCCATTACCGCTGCCCATTTAGGAAAGGAGGAGCCGATAGGATCCGGGGTGTTTATGCCGGATGAGACAATGAGTAATCTCGCGAAACTGAACACGAACGATGGTTTCTGGGAGCTTTTGGCCCTCGCTGGGGATATTGCAGGGGGTATTGCCGTTACCATGCCGAGCGAGCGAGAGCTGGAAAACCCCGAGATAAATCAGTATGTAGAGAAGTACCTTAAATCCGCGGTACCCGCGAAGCAGAGGCTGAGGATGGTGAGGTTCCTTCAAAACTGGGTTGCGGGACTCCATGGAGTGGCCACTGCTCAGGGGGCTGGACCGAGCCAAAACCAGGTGCTGGTGCTTCACCGTATCACGGATCTGGAGGAAAAGAAAAGGATGGCCCTGGAGCTCGCCAATCGGTATGAGTAGCGTTCATCGTCTTTTTCTATAAAGAAGGTAACAGCAGGGAGAATGGATAATCTCACGAGGCTAAAGAGGGCGGTTAGGCAAGGGGTGCGCCATATAGAAGTAGCCGGAGCGAGAGGTTCTGCGCTGGCCTATCTCCTTTTTCAGGTTCGTGCCGACATAGCCCATCCATGCCTGGTAGTTCTTCCAAGCTCTGAGGAGGCGTCGGCATTGTATAAGGATCTGGATTTTTTTCTCGCCACTCAGAACCACCGACTCATGCCCAAGAAGAATGACCTATCTCTCTTTCCCTCCTATGACATATCCCCCCTCACGGGCCTGAGCCCCCCGAAGGAGCTGACAAGTCAGAGGATAGAGGCCATGTACTCGCTCTCCTCTTTGGATAATCCAATGGTCATCACCTCGTTGGAGGCGCTCGTAACGTGCCTTTTGCCCAGGGAGATGCTGCTCTCCTCGGTTGATCTGGTTGCCCTCGATGAGGAGATCGACAGGGATGCTTTCATAAGGAGCCTGGATGCCCTCGGATACTTTCGGACCTCGTTGGTGGAGGAGCGGGGTGATTACTCGGTGCGCGGTGGCGTGATCGACTTGTACCCTCCCCTCTATTCGTCGCCGGTGAGGATCGAGTTCTGGGGAGACATGGTGGAGTCCATCAGGCTCTTCGATCCCGGGAGCCAGAGATCCAGTACCGAGCTCGAGGAGCTGACCGTGCTTCCCGCCAGTGAGGTTATCCTCAGCACCTCTGCTGTCAGGAGGGCCAGATCGATGGGAAGGCTGCCCGCTGATGTGAGGAGAGGAGAGAGGTTTGCCGGACAGGAGGCGTGGCTTGGCCATTTTTACTCCCATCTCGACACCATCTTCGAGTACCTCCCCCGAGAGGGGCTCTTGTGTATCTTTGAATCGGAGAGCTTTTCCTCGAGGGCGAGGGAAGTGCTGGATGAGCTCCATGGGGAGGCGGCAAGGCTTCGGGATGAGGCGGTGGAGGTCGGAAAACCCTTTCCCCAGACCGAGCCGCTCTTTGTCCCCCCTGAGCAGCTTGAGCGATCCATAGACCGATATTCGAGGATCGATTTCATGAACCTCCGTATCGACCCCGCCATGGGCAGAGCGGAATTGGCGGTTGATTTCACCGATCTACTCCGGCCGAACATAGAGTATGATGGTATGGATATGCACCGCAAGAGGGAATCCATCGCCTCCCTGGCCGAGAAATTGACGGCATGGATCGAGCAGCGCGATCAGGTCATTCTCATATGCAGGACGGAGCATCAGGCGGCAAGGCTCAAGGAGATCCTGCTCAACTATCATCTCCAGGTCAACGACATACTGCCGGAGTGGTCCGCGGCCAAGAAGGGGAAAGGCCTATTCATCTGTTTGGGGTACCTCTCCCGGGGATTCAGGTTCGCCGAAACAGGGCTCGTGGTGATCACCGAGGATGAGATATTCGGCGAGAAGATTGGGAAGCAAGGGAGGCCCGGGCGCTACAGGGTGCAGGCAATTCCATGGACGGGGTTCAGCCAATTGAAGGCGGGGGATTTGGTCGTTCATCAAGAACACGGTATCGGCCGTTTTGAGGGCCTCTCCAAGAGGGAGGTCGAACACCGCACAAGGGACTTTGTGATTATTGCCTATGCACATAATGATCGACTCTACCTCCCCGCGGATAAGATACACATCCTCCAGAAATACGTGGGAGTGGACGATGAGAGTCCACCGTTAGACAGTCTGGGCGGGAAATCATGGGCGATGGCAAAGAAGAAGGCCAAGAGGTCAATAGAGAGGATAGCAAAAGACCTTGTGAGGCTCTATGCCATGAGAAAGTTCCTCAAGGGATTTGCCTTCTCTAGACCGGATACCTATTACCGGGAATTCGAGGCGGCCTTTGAGTATGAGGAGACCCCGGACCAGAGCAAGGTCATCGATGAGGTGCTCACGGACATGGAATTCGAGCGGCCAATGGACCGGCTTATCTGTGGCGACGTGGGATTCGGCAAGACCGAGGTAGCCATGAGGGCTGCGTTCAAGGCAGTTGCCGATGGCAAGCAGGTAGGCATTCTCGTGCCAACCACCGTATTGGCAGAGCAGCACTATCAGACATTCTCAAAGCGCTTCGGCTCCCACCCCGTGAGGATTGCGGTGCTCAGCCGCTTTATTTCTCCCAGGGATCAGGCACGGGTAGTGCGTGAGGTACGGATGGGAACAATCGATATCATCATTGGGACCCACAGAATCCTCTCCGATGACGTGGAGTTCAAGGAATTGGGCCTTCTCATAATCGACGAGGAACAACGGTTCGGTGTGAGGGCCAAGGAGAAATTGAAGAAGTTTCGTCAATCCGTTGACGTGCTCGCCATGACCGCAACGCCCATACCGCGGACCCTGCATATGAGCCTGATGGGGGTCAGGGATCTCAGCATTATTCAGACTCCTCCCGCGGACAGGCTCTCCATTCAGACGTACGTGGCAAAATACGATGAGGGCATCATATCGCATGCCATAGAGAGGGAGCTGAACAGGGGAGGACAGGCCTTTTTCGTCCATAACCGGGTTCAGACGATTGATCGAACGGCCCACAGGTTGCGAGCTCTCGTGCCTCATGCCAGGTTCGACATTGCCCATGGACAGATGAGGGAGAGGGATCTCGAGAGGGCGATGATGAGATTCTTGGCAAAGGAGACGGACGTGCTGGTGTGCACCACGATCATAGATTCGGGGCTGGATATTCCTTCCGCCAATACCATCATCATCCACGATGTCGATCGTTTTGGGCTTGCCGAGATCTATCAGCTCAGGGGAAGGGTGGGAAGGGCGAATGTGAAGGCCTATGCGTATCTCCTGATCTCGGATCACGCCACGCTCACGGGTGATGCGCAGAAGAGGATCAAGGTATTGATGGATTTTTCACAATTAGGCTCAGGGGTTAACATTGCCCTGCACGATCTGAGGATACGGGGAGGGGGAAACATACTCGGTTTCACTCAATCGGGCCATATCAGGGCCATCGGCTATGAGCTCTACCTGACCTTAATAGAACAGGCCTTGGCGGAGCTCAAGGGAGAGGTCTGGCAGGAGGAGATATCCCCTGAGATTAATACCGATCTGCCCATATTCATCCCCGGCCGCTATATCGAGGAGAGCGATGTGAGGCTTGACTTATACAAGCGTCTGTCTACTATTAGGGAGGTGGCCGAATTGGAGGAGATAGCCCGCGAGATCGAGGATAGATTTGGCCCTCCACCGAAAGAGGTGACCAATCTGCTCGCTATTATCAGGATCAAGGTAGGCCTTAAGAGGATTGGATCGACGCGGCTCGATATTTCGGATTCCTCTATGGTCTTTACCTTCTCAAAGGATGCCCCTCTCCCTCCTTCTCACCTGGTTGAGAACGCGATGAGCCATCCCAAGCATTTCCGCTTCCTATCGGATTGGAAGCTCAGGGTTGCGAGCAGCCAAAGGGGCTCCGTGGCGATTCTCAAGGAGGCCGAGGAGATAGTGGACGGGTTTTTTCGTGCTCTGAAAGGTTAATGCACCTTTAGATCGGTGGCAGGGAGAAATTGTCCTTGCAAATAAACTGATAAAGCTGTAATTTAAGATAGTTAGAGTAGCTTAATTCGTTTTTCAAGGGCTATCCGGGTACCATGAGGCATCGTATCGTTTCATTCTTGGGCTTGATTCTGATTTGTTCATGGTCGGCGTGCTCCACGAACACGGGGTCAAATCAGGGCACAGTGATCAAGGTGGGTGATCGGTCGATCACAGGAGAGGATATTATCAGAATCGTGAACTTCACCTCCATTGAAAATGGCATCACAGTGAGCGTTGTGTGGTCATCCATCAATGGCCTTGTGAACAAGATCGTGGATGATTCCCTTATTCTGGAGTATGGAAAGGAAAAGGGAATCAGGTTGGATGAGATCGAGTTGGAGAGGGCCGTACAGGATATAATGAAAGATTATCCGGAGGAAAGCTTCAAGGAGACCCTCTTGACGAGATGCATAGACTATAATGAGTGGAAGCAAAGATTAGGGGAAGAGCTCCTGATTCGAAAGATCGTCAAGGAGGAAACCAAGTCCGTAGGACCCATCTCCTATGAGGCGATTCGATCATACTATGAGCAGAGGCATGAGGAATTCTCCCATCCACCACGGGTGAAATTCGTACATATCATTGCTGCCACGAGGAGCGATGCGGAGGCCTTGCTCTCCAGGATCAAGGCTGGAGAAGACATGGAGAAGATGGTGCAGGGCCGTTCCCTCGGCTATGGTATCCAGGGGGACTGTGGAATGAGCTGGTACAGCAAGGATATGCTTCCCCAAGCCCTCTCTGAGGCGGCATTTTCACTGCCAATTGGGCAGATAAGCCCAATTATCCAAACGGACTACGGCTTCCATGTGATAAAGGTATTACAAAGAGAGCTCGCCGGGAGGAAAGACCTTCTTGAGGTGATGGGAGAGATAGAGGAGACGCTCCTTCGCAATGATCGAGAGAGTCATTATACCCGATGGCTTGAAGAGTTGAGGCAGCACTACCCCGTTACCGTGAACTACACCCTATTGGATAAGATAAGGACGACGAATGAGGATCACTCGTAGTTTCGCGCGATCATGGCAATGCCGGGCCATCCCATGCAGGGGATCCGGGTTCTCCAGGTACTATCGTGAGATGTCTTTTCCATGGTCGAGGGGATCGAGGAGGCTCATCGGCAAGCTCAGCAGGACCTTTCTCCTCGCTGTGCTGTGTACGCTATGCACGGTAGCCACATCCAATCTCCGCGCGGAGATAACCAATAGAGTGGTAGCTACGGTGAACAGCGACATCATTACCCTCTATGAGCTCAATAACTCGATCGAAAAGGTGACCGGCCTGAGCGTTGCGAATTTGAGGCTACGAGATGAGAATCGTTTCTACCAGGTGCGCAGGGCCGTGCTGAATAATCTCATCAATCAAAAGATCACCGAACAGCAGGTCCATAAACGCGGGATAAAGGTCACGGATAGGGATATCGATGAGGCGATTGAGAAGGTGAAGCGGGAGAACAATCTCACCCATGAGGAACTGCTCGATACCCTGAAATTAGAGGGCATCACGCTGGAGGAGTATAAGGAGCAGATGAAAAGGGACATTGAGCGTGCTCGTTTGGTAGACTATGAGGTTAAATCCAAGATAGTGATCACGGAAGAGGATTTGAGGAACTACTACCAGGACCATATCGAGCAATTTTCGGAGACCCATAAGGTAAAGCTGGCCAGAATCTTGCTAAAGATAGAAAATCCAGCTAATAAAGGGGCGGTTGCGAAGGCAATGGATTTAGGCGAGGAGATAGTGAGGAACTTAGAGGGAGGCAGCGATTTCTCCGACATGGCAAAGGCATATTCCCAGGGACCTGCTGGATCAGAAGGGGGATGTCTCGGTTGGATACCATTCGATCAACTCGATCCCTCCCTTAAAAAAAGGATAGTAAAACTCTCCCCGGGTGAATATACTGAGATACATGAGTGCCCTTACGGGGTTCAGATAGTGCAACTCATCGATGAGAGAAAGGGAGGAATTAAGCCCTTTGAAGAGGTGCGCGATGCCATCTATTCGAACCTCTTCAAGGGTAAGGTTGAGGAAAAATATGCTGCCTGGCTGAGCAAGCTCAGGGAGGAATCCTTTATCAAGGTGGTATTTTAAGTGGAACCATCGAATCCCAGCAACGCTGAGAGCGAAACCGTGGAAGAGGTGGGCCTGGGAAGGCTGCTGAAGAGGGCACGGGAAGAGCGCCAAATAGAGCTCGATGAGGCATTTAGGGTAACGAGGATACGGCGTCATACCCTTGAGGCATTGGAAAATGAGCGGTGGGACGAGCTCCCTTCACAGGTCTTTGTGAAGGGCTTTCTCAAGACCTACGCGGAGTTCCTGGGGCTGGATAAGAAGATGGTGCTCGAGCTCTATGAGAGGATTTCACCCCTCGAGGGGGATAAATCAGAGCTCTTGAAGCAGGTGAGTCCGCGGAAAAAACGGTGGCCTCTGATGGTTATTCTTTCCCTTCTGGCGCTGGCCTTTATCGCGAGTATCATGTTTCTTAGCCGGGAGAATATCTCGATCGTGGACAAGGCCTTTCAATACCTGGGAACCCAGGCACCCATGGGAAAAGAGGAGGGGGCGGCAGTTCGGGAGGAGAGGGGGAATCAGGCGAAAACAGATAAGCGAGAGTCCCTTTCAAGGTCAGAATCCGTTGAGGAAACGGATCTCACCGAAGCTGCCACGGTTGCACAACAGAAGGCGGAGAACCCCCCGCCCCCGCGATTCAGTCTCACCGCCAATGTGAGGAACCGAACCTGGATTGCCATCTATGTGGATGATCAGCCAGTCAAGGAGTACCTATTTCAGCCGGGCGATACCATTACGTGGACGGCACACAAGGGCTTTGACATCCTGGTGGGCAATGCAGGGGGAATCGAGTTTTCCCTGAACGGTAAGAAAATCGGCACACTCGGTGCCGAGGGAAAGGTAGTGAGATTACAGCTGCCGAAAACCGAGCAGTGAGAGGAACGTGGGTGCAATGAGAAGAGATTGTGGAGGTGAGTAGTTGGGGAACGTGTATGATATCTTCAAGGAGAGGGGATTTATCGAACAGGTAACCGATGAGCACGGCCTCAGGGAACTGCTGAATGTGCCGGTTAGTTGCTATATAGGCTTCGATCCCACCGCGAAAAGCCTGCATGTAGGGAGCCTGCTTCCCATCATGTCGCTCGTGCATATGCAGCGAGAGGGGCATAGACCAATTGTGGTCGTAGGGGCTGGAACGACCCTCGTGGGAGATCCAAGCGGCAGGGATGAGGCGAGACGCGTGATGTCGAGGCAGGAGATCGACGCCAATGCCGAGGGCATAAAGAGACAGCTTTCACGGTTTATCGATTTCACCGATGGAAAGGCCCTCATGGTCAACAACGCGGATTGGCTGACTCCCCTAAACTACATAGAGTTCTTGAGGGATATCGGCAGGCATTTCAGCGTCAACCGGATGTTGGCCGCAGAGAGCTATCGCCAGAGGCTGGAAACAGGGCTTAGCTTCTTGGAGTTCAACTACATGCTCCTTCAGGCCTATGATTTCTGGTATCTGTTTACACACTACGACTGTCTCCTACAGATGGGGGGCAATGACCAGTGGGGAAATATCCTGGCCGGTGTCGATCTGACCAGAAGGCTCGAGGGAAAGGTTATCCATGGGTTGACCTTTCCCTTGATCACGATCGCTGATGGACAGAAAATGGGAAAAACGCACAGGGGTGCCATTTGGCTCGATCCAGAACTGACCTCAGCCTACGAGTACTATCAGTACTGGATCAATACAGATGACAGGGATATAAAGAGGTTTCTCTGCTACTTTACCTTTCTGCCCATGGATGAGGTAGAGGAGCTTTCCAGGCCAGAGGATGAAGGCATACGAAGGGCAAAGGAGGTGCTGGCCTACGAGACGACGAAGATATGTCATGGTCAGAAAGAAGCCGATAAGGCCAGGAGCGCCGCCGGACAGTTGTTCGGAGAGAAGACCGGTGATGATCTCGAGGGAGTTCCCACCTATTCATTGACCCTTGAGGAGCTAGGTGACGGCATTGAGGCCTATATACTCTTTCAGAATACGTCACTCTGTAAAACGAGAAGCCAAGCGAGGCGGTTAATATCCCAGGGGGGTGCCTATGTCAATGGAGAGCGAATTCCCTCCTTTGAAACGAAGATTGGATTTGATTATATCCGGAACAACGCCATCTTGCTGAGAGCGGGAAAGAAGAGATACCTCAGAGTTCGTATTCAAGACTCATAATTGGTCATCCCATTGCCCACCACCAGAGCCCAGATTCCTCCTCATCCACTCGGATATGGAACGTGCCCAAGGAACGAATGAAGGAAAAGAGGGAAAAAAAGAAGAGCACCGTGAAGGAAATCGGCGATCTCGCAAGCGAGGACCGGCACGACACGAGGACTGGTCCGAGGGATAAAGAGAGTTCCCTGGTCGCCTATGATCCGCTCCAGGCCTATTTGTGGGAGATCAGGAGATACAGGCTTCTCAACAAGGAGGAGGAGGTAGAGCTCGCAATCAGGTACAGGGAGCAGAACGATCAGGAAGCAGCCAAGATGCTCATCCTCGCAAACCTCAGGCTGGTGGTGAAGATCGCCATGGATTTTCACAGGTTCTGGATGAAGAACCTTTTGGATCTTATCCAGGAGGGAAATGTGGGGTTGATACAGGCGGTGAAGAAATTCGATCCGCACAAGGGCATCAAATTTTCCTACTACGCCTCATTCTGGATAAAGGCCTATATCCTGAAGTTTATCATGGAGAATTGGAAGCTGGTCAAGATAGGTACCACCCAGGCCCAGAGAAAGCTTTTCTTCAATCTCGCGAAGGAGAAGGAGCGGCTCTTATCGCTGGGCTATAATCCCGAGCCCAAGCTCCTTGCCGAACGCCTTGACGTAAAAAAGGATGATATTATAGAAATGGGACAACGGCTCGGCGGCTGGGAAGTATCGCTTGATGCTCCGGTGAAGGAGGACTCCAGGCAGGACTACGGCTCATTTCTTCCTTCTCCGGAGATGGATGTGGACACACAGATATCGGTGAGGGAACGGCAGGAGTTGCTGAAGGAGAAATTGGAGGAATTCAGGGAGACCCTGTCTGGAAAACAGAGGGATATCTTCGATAACAGGATATTAGCGGATCACCCCTTAACCCTTCAGGAGCTTGGGGATAAATACCACATATCGAGGGAGAGGATTCGGCAGATCCAGGAGAAGATCCTGAAGAAGTCAAAGGAATGGTTGATGGAGAAGATTCCCGATTTTGAGGAAAATTTCTCGGATCTCTTAAATGAGTAAGAAACTGAGGTCGATATTGTCTTGGTTGTTGCTTTTTCTCGTTACACCGGTGCTTTCCTGTGTGGCGGTGGAATGGGATACTTCCCAAAACCAGGCCATTCACCCATCGGGAGGGATCGCTCGCCAAGGGGATGATGCCCTCCAGCATGCCTATCAAAGCTACGCCCTTGCCTGTATCGCGATCCTGAACGGCGATTACAAGGAAGGGGAGATCCAACTCAAGGAGGCCCTCAAAGACGACGAGCATTCCGCCTACTTACTGATGAAGTTGTCTCAAGTCCTGCTCGAACAAGGCAAAGGGGAAGAGGCCCTGGGTTTTGCCCAAAAAGCAGCAATCACGAACCCAGGGGATATGGATGCGAAGAAGCTTTTAGCGGGAATCTATTCACAGCTTCAGAGATTCCAGCAGGCGATATCCCAATACAGGGAGATACTCGAAGGCGATCCAAAAAACACGGAGGCGAGGCTTCAGCTCGCCACGCTCTTTATCAGGCTGAAGGACTTCGATTCGGCACTACGGCATCTGTCAATCCTCATCAAGGATAATCCAGAGCTCCTCATAGCCCATTACTACGTGGGAAGGATCAATCTGGAGCGCGATGAATATAGTTCGGCAGAGAAGGCATTTCTCAGAGCGCTTGAGATAAATCCGGAGTTCCTCCCAGCCCTCTTCGATCTGGCAGTTCTCTACGACAAAACGGATAAGCTTGATCAGGCGATCGAGTGCTATAAGAGGATATTGGCGATATCGCCCACCAACACGACTGCGAGCGAGGGACTGATATCCCTCTACTACAAGACCGGCCAAGAGAAATTGGCAGAGGAAGCCATAGAGGAGATAAAGAAGAATATCAGCCCTGGGGACCAGGAGAGGAAGAGGTTGGGCTTCATTTACCTCAAGTACGGAAAACTGGATGAATCCATCGCGGAGCTTACCTCGATAGTTGCTGCATGGCCGGAGGATCAGGAAGCCAGGTACTATCTGGGCTCGGCCCTTGATGAGAAGGGGGATTTCGAGGCGGCCTATGAAAACCTGAATCTGGTCACCCCCGAGAGCGATTACTTTATCAATGCCAGGATTCGGATGGCTTACATCCTTCAGAGGCAGGGGAAAACCGATGAGGCAATAGGGCTTCTCAGAAAAACCATTGACCTCAAGGAGGGGAATCCTCGGCTATACTTGATGCTGTCCACGCTCTATGAGGGCAAGGAGCAATACAATGCTGCCATGAGCGTTTTGAAGGAGGGCTTAGCGCACGACACGAGGGATACGGATCTTCTCTATAGGATGGGGATTGTTTTGGATAAGTTGAAGAGGAGTGATGAGTGCCTCAAGCAAATGGAGATGATACTCACCATTGATCCCACGCACGCCGACGCCCTCAACTACATCGGGTATACCTATGCCGATAAGGGCATTCACCTTGATAGGGCGCAGGAGTTGATCGAGAGGGCCATGAAGTACAAGCCCGACAGCGGCTACATCGTCGATAGCCTTGGGTGGGTCTATTTTCGAAAGGGGCTTTACGATAGGGCCCTCATCGAGCTGAAGAGGGCCGTCGAGCTGAACCCCGATGATCCGGTCATCAACGAGCATTTGGGCGATGTCTACTTCAAGAAGGGGCAATACGAGAGTGCTCTCAAGAGCTACGAGAAGTCGCTCGCCTTGGAGAATGCGGATAAAGAGAGGCTGAAGGAGAAGATCAGAGATGTCAAGGAGCATCTCAAGGGCGAGAACCGGTGAGAGGGCTTGAAACCTCGTGGCCCCTGAGTGTTGCCTCTTTTGATCGGGCGCACGAGCTGATCTCATGGCACAATGGAACAGGGAAAAAGCATTTGGCGTGGAACCCGAGCCCCCGCAGGACACCAACCGCATCTCATGCACCGCGCCTGCCAAAGGGGGGATGGGGGCGTAGAGGGCGAAGATTTCGTCCTTCTCATATCATCATTCTCCTCGTCTTCCTTTCGCTCATGGGATGTGCGCCGCTTCGGCCTCTCCCCCCGGCGAAGCCCATCTCCCAGGATCAAGCCCGTCATCTCGTCTCCCAGATGCGAGCCCAGGCCGATGGGGTGTCCAGCTTTCTAGGGATGGGGAAGTTGCTGTTCACGGAAGGGCAGGAGGAGACGGATATGAACCTCCTCGCCGTGGGTAAAAGGCCGTCCAGCGTAAGGCTTGAGGTCACCCACACCTGGGGGAAGCCGCTCTTTTACATCGTAGCCGATAATCAGAATACCTCGGTCCTCTCCTTCGTGGATCACACGTTCTACAGCGGACCATCGAGCCATTTAGATACGAAGCAATTTTTCCTGTTCAAACTTGATCTGGATGCGGCCTGGGTGATCCTCTCCGGAAGGATACCGATTCTGCCCCATCGAAAGGTAGAAAGCCTGAGGCCCAACGAGATCACCCTGTTTAATGGGCAGGGCCAAGCCGTGGAGACAATCACCTTTCGCTCAGGCCTCTCCCTCCCCGCGTCCATCCATCTTCCCGGACAGGGATTTACGGTGGTGCTGTCTCAGTCCAAAGAGGGAACACCGGAGCCCTATCCCTCGAAGATCAGCGTCGCACAGGGAGATGAGAGGCACCTGGAGATTCGATATAAATCACTCCAGATCAACAGGCCGGTTCCCGATGAGATCTTCCACTTGAATCCTCCGCCGGATGTTGAGATCATCCAGCAAGACCATCGGGAGCAGTAATCCATTGCCCGGTTTGCGGGGGAACAGAGATATGCCCTTCGTGGTTGACAGCATGCTCGGCGCACTGGCCAGGTATTTGAGGATCATGGGATACGATACGGTGTACCAGCCGCACTACACCGAGCAGAGGTTACGGGAGCTGGTCGAGGAGGGCAGAGTGCTGCTCACGAGGAGCCGTGAGAGGGCGATCCAATACGAGAACTCGATCCTCGTGGACCGCGACCTGGTAAAGGATCAACTGGAGGTAGTTGATAGAGCCGTGGGGCTCACCCGGGATCGCGCAGGCTACTTTCGCAGATGCATACGGTGTAATTCGCCCCTGGAGAAGGCCCAAGAGGAGGCCGCCAGGGAGCAGGTGCCCGATTACGTGTTCACCACGCATAAGGACAGGATTCTTTTCTGCCCCTCATGCGGGCGGTTTTACTGGCCCGGCACCCACCGGGCAAGGATGCTGGAGCTGCTGAGGGACTGGGGATTTTGAATCCCCTTTGTTTCCGATTCTTTATCCTGCCCATACTGTTCTAAGATTCTTTTTTATCTTCTCTCTCCTTGACGGGCGAGTCGTAGATGCCGATTAGAAGCTCCCCCTTGCCCGATTGGGCAAATCACCATTTCATCCAAATACGTAATTACCTATGCCCGCCCCATTTACATCCACGGGCTTTTCATTCTCGCTGAGCCTTGTAAAAGCCCAGCGCCGGTGCTTCTCTCTGATTTCGAAACGTCACATCCAGATTAAGTCGCCAAACAAGCTCTCCATCCGGGGCAAATTCAAGGATCTTTGTCGTTCCTGTAATCAAGATATTGCCGTTTGGCAGCCTACCGGCATCTCTAACCGGGGACATCTCTCTTCCAAAACCCCTGGATTCCCACACAACTTCGTTTGTCCTCGGGTTGATTTCTATCGCTCTATTAGGCCTTGAGTGGTTCATTACAAGGAGATTGCCATTTGGTAACACCTCGGGATCGTGTTGATAGTGAAAAATGCCCTTGCCGATAGTCCTCACGATTGAGCCGTCAGGATCTACTTCTACGACAATATTAAAATTCCTCAAGCTTATCAATGTGTTGCCATTCTCGAGCCTTGAAACGGCATTTGCATGGGTCCAGCCTTGATCGGAAATATCTCTATACTCGGCAGTATCCAGATGATCCTTTGCCTTCCAGCTCCACACAATCTCTCCTTTCGAATTAATCTCTTTTGCCTGGATGTCATTTTTTCCATCAAAACCGCCGAATACGACGAGGGTATTGCCATTTGGCAGGCGATCTGCATCGTGACTCACCTTTCTGTCCAGATAAGACCACACCAAATCACCGCGAGGAGTAATCTCGTACACACCCTTTAACGGTAAAACAAATAGGATATTGCCATTGGACAATCGTTCAACATCAAACCCGGGATTATTGTATGCCCTTAGATTATAGGGAAGGACATATTCCCAGATAATCCTCCCATTCATATCCACTTCTATGATCCTTGGTTGGTCTTTCCTATGGTTGTCCGCAAACAGGGTTGTGCCTTTGTACGCCTTATCAGGCTTATACACATCAACATACATATCAGGGACGCTGAGCGGCACTTGGTAGATAGTTGCTTGCGGCATAGATGCAGCGCATCCTGCGATCACGGCCAAAAAAATTAACAATAGATAACTCTTGCCCTTAATCATCTTTTATCCTTTCCTTCAAAGTGCATATACGATTACGGATGACCTAAGATTGGTGTGCTGCATACTCATCTAAGAGTCTGCGAATCATTTTTTGATACTGGGTATTATGCTTCTTCGCCTCTTCTTTAAAGAAATCAACACTGGCCTTACTAAGCGAAATGGTTACCTTAACCGTTTCATCTTTTAAGGCCAATTCCTGAGGCGAAGGAAGGAAATCACTGATAACCCTTACCTTTCCAATCGGCTCATCTGTGTATTTTATTTTCCCTTTCATAAATGTCCTTTCCTTTTCGCCAATATCCGGCTCCAATGATCCTGAAGCTCCGACTTATCCGAATCGACAACTTCTGTCAATCTTTTTATATGGCTATTTATATGGTTCTATTAGTCATAAATCCTAAATCACCTGACTCTATGGAGCTGAAAGTCCTGAAATTGTCAAAGGGAGGCAGTGTATAGGGATTCGGTGGGTTACATGGTGTACGCCCTTCACCTCAAAGATCCCGAGCTTATCGGGGGGCGCGAAGAGCAATATCATCCCGTGCCATAGCACAATACATTCCTCATTGCTCACTTTGAAGATTGTGCTGCCGAAAAGGCCTATTTTCCTGCGGCTCTTAATAAAGCAAGGGCTTCAAAACCACATCAATTCAATATCCCAAGGGCTATGTCTGAAAAATTGGTTAGCTGAATGCTGCAACCTGGTCCTCTTTTCATTGCAAAGATATTTAATTATTTAAGGACGCTTTACCACTTTATATCACACATGAAAGCCCACTTCACACATTTAGCAATTTCATTAACGAAAATGGCCTTGGGTTGGGGCCAAGTCTATGTTATATGAAATGTCGTCAATAGCGACCGTGGTAGCCGGGATTTGATTCTGTGAACACTGTTTGAAGACTATTATGGACTTGTATGTTTTCGCGCTCATTATCTTATTCCTTCTTGCAATATCAGATCTGATCGTCGGAATAAGTAACGACGCAGTTAATTTCCTAAACTCCTCGGTGGGGTCAAAGGCGGCCCCTCGCTATGTCATTCTTGTGATCGCCAGCATGGGAATATTGGCCGGGGTTACTTTTTCAAGCGGCATGATGGAGGTCGCAAGAAAGAGTATATTCCATCCGAGATATTTTGTGATGTCGGAGATCATGGTGATTTTCTTGGCTGTAATGTTGACCGACATCCTCCTCCTTGACGTATTCAATACCTTCGGATTTCCAACATCAACGACAGTCTCGATCGTTTTTGAATTATTGGGGGCAGCGGTCGCGGTCTCTTTGGTAAAGATAATGCAAACGGAAGCAGGAATCTCATCATTCGAAACCTACATTAATATCAACAAGGCATTTGTAATTATCTCAGGGATCCTGCTTTCGGTTGTTGTCGCTTTTATATTTGGCGCGCTTGTTCAATTTGTTACGCGTCTTATTTTCACCTTTGATTACTCAAAAAGGCTCAGGCGCTATGGGGCTATGTGGGGTGGTTGTGCCCTCACGGCCATTATCTATTTCATAGTGATAAAGGGAGCTAAAGGCGCTTCATTTATCAGCCCCGAGACCCTGACATGGCTCCAAACACATGCCTTTGCGGTGTTGCTGGGCAGTTTTTTGGGCTCCGCGATTATTTTGGAAGCATTGCTGCTTTTTTCCCGCATCAACATTCTGAAACTCATTGTTCTTGCAGGCACCTTTGCCCTTGCCATGTCGTTTGCTGCAAACGACCTAGTCAATTTCATTGGCGTCCCTCTCGCAGGCTTGAGCGCATACAGCCTAGCACAGGGAAGCAGTGATCCTCTATCAATGACAATGGAGGCATTACAACAACCAGTCAGGTCCAACACTCTTCTTCTGCTTGTAGCAGGCATGATCATGGTGGTTACACTCTGGGTCTCTCGCAAGGCCCGCACGGTTACCAAGACAGAGATCAGCCTTGGACGTCAGGACGAGGGAATAGAACGATTCGGTGCCTCGTATATTTCCCGAACCATCGTGCGTATGGGCCTATCTCTATCTGATACAATGAGTAGGATGACTCCCGAGGCATTTCGGAAACTGATCTTCAGGCGCCTAGATCCAAAGAGGTATAAACCTTCCTCCTCCAAAGGAGAGACTCCCCCTTCTTTTGATTTGTTGCGGGCTTCTGTCAATCTCATGGTCGCCAGCGCAGTAATCTCCTTTGCTACTTCGCTCAAACTTCCCCTTTCTACCACGTATGTAACATTTATGGTGGCTATGGGTGCCTCATTTTCTGACCGGGCCTGGGGCCGAGAAAGCGCGGTCTATCGGGTAGCGGGAGTAATCAACGTGATAGGGGGGTGGTTCTTTACGGCCTTTTCCGCTTTCACTCTCTCGCTGATTTATGCCTTTTTGATCTATTATTTTCGCCTCCCCGCTATTCTGATCCTCTGTGGCTTTTCTGTTTTTCTCATTTGGCATAATTATCGTTTCCATAGCAGACTCGAGACAGAGGCAAAAGAGATTGAGGTGTTTGATCTGAAGAGGTTAAGCGATGCAGCCTATGGGGTGAAGATGTCTTTTGAACATGGAGGCTATTTCCTGCAACAGGTCAATTCCTCCTTAGATACCTGTTACAGGGGCCTTTATAATCAGGATCGGCGTGTATTAAAAACCGTGAGAAGAGGGACGGAACGAATCCAAAAAATGGCAAATGTGATTATCGCTAACATCTTTAAGACCCTGAGGCTTTTGGAGAAAGAAGAAGTAACAGACATTCAGGAATATGCTCTGATTATTGGTGTCTTTCAGGAGATTGCCGAATCCCACAGAGATATAATTATCCGGTCTTATTTACATGTAGAAAACCAGCATAAAAGTTTGGCGGAAGTTCAACTTGAAGAATTGACGGAAATCATGGAGCGCCTTTGTGACGTGCTGGAAAGTGCTTCAAGAGCACTACTAAAAAGAGAAATAACGAATTATAAAGCGATCATAATGAAAAACAGAAAGCTCAAACAACTCGCCAAGGAGTTTGCTGAGAATCAGGTGAAACGGATACAGAACGGATCATCCAAGACCAGATTAAGCATCCTCTATTATGGACTTATATGGGATGCTCAAAAAATATCGGAACAAAGCGTTAACCTGCTCAAGGTCTTTCGGAATTCCCTCAAACTGGAACCGAAGCGGGTGCCTACTCTGTAAGAATCTCCCTCACCTTTCCCTTGACCGGGGGCATCTAATCGGGCTATCCGAGGCATAGCTGCACCATACGGTCAATGATACGGTATGTCACATTATTTAAATATTTAAGGTCGCGCTTTACTGTTTTAGATGAGTCAAGAGCACATCTGACCCCTTTTTCAGCCTTGGATGCGCCATTCATTCCTCTCTTCCATGAAGAATGTCGGAGAATGACCGTGGATTCAGGATTGGGATGCCCTGAAAGCTTTCCAGGACCAGCAAGTCTGTATCACCGGTAACAATGTAATCGGCATTGGAGGCGACTGCCGATCCAAGTATTTTGATATCGTCAGGATCGCGGCACACATCCGATGCGAGAGGGACCGGATCGAACATACTCGCATGCTCACGCAGAAGCTCACCAATATCATCGACGATGCGTGGAGGGAGTTTGATCTCTAGCCGGAGATTTCTCAGAACTTCGTCTACGAGTTCATCACAAAGCACAATCTCATGTTCACTGAGGCAAACCTCCATAACGGATTCGCAAAGCCCGCGAGCAGCAAAGGCAGCGACGATCACATTGGCATCCAGGACAACCTTCATGAAATGGCCCTGAACACGTCCTCATCGGTTAAGAGACCTTGGGCCTCGGCAAAAGGCAACGTCTTTTTTCGAAGCGCGCGAAATCTCTCAACAGCAACGTATCGCCGAATAGATTCCCGCACGATGTCGCTCACTGGTTTGTTTTGCTCCTGACTGAGCTTTTGCAGATCAGCCCTGAGGTCATCCGGTAATCTGATGGTTAATGTGTTCATGGTAAGACACTGTAACACGTATAGCGGAAAAGTCAAGAGGCGATTTACCTCGAACGTGTCCCCTATCGTTTCGTGCCATGGCTCAATAGATACCTTATCGCTCACTTTGAAGATTGTGCTGCCAAAAAGGCCTATTTTCCTATGGCTGGTAATGAGGGCAAGGGCCTCAAGACAAATCAATTTAAAATATAAAGGGCTGTCTTAGAGAACGTGGTTTGTTGAATGCTGCGGCCTGGCATCTGTTTTGCCCAACATGTTGTCTCTCGTACTACCTTAGCATCTAAAGCACATGCCATATGAGAGGCTCAAACCTATTTGCTGGGCTTCTTTCGCCTGTCGCGAATGTAGATTGATCTGGAATGACCATCACTCTGGAGCCTTTCATCCACGTCGAAGAGTTTGGTGGCTATGGCGAGTTCCCCAAGCTTGTTAAAGCCGTAGTTCCTGGGGTCGAACTCTGGGGCCTGCTTCGCGATATTACTGCCCACCGTACCCAAATGAGCCCATCCACTCTCATCGGAAGCCGCCTCAAGGGCACTTCGGAGAAGGGCTACTAATTTGGTATCGCCTTTCAGCTCATTTGCAGTCTTTGGTTTAACGGCAGGTTCGGCACTATCCTGGAACCGAAGAACCTCAGTGAAGATGAATTTGTCACACGCGGATACAAAAGCCTTTGGGGTCTTCTTTTCCCCAAATCCATACACGAGCAGACCTTCCTCTCTGATGCGGGAGGCGAGACGAGTGAAGTCGCTGTCGCTGGATACAAGACAGAATCCATCAAAACGTCTCGTATAGAGCAAATCCATTGCATCTATTATCATTGCGCTGTCTGTTGCATTCTTCCCCACCGTATAACGGAACTGCTGAACCGGCTGGATGGAGTGCTCCAGCAAGACGGACTTCCATCCTGTGAGGCTCGGCGTAGTCCAGTCACCATAAATACGCTTTACGCTCGCAAGGCCGTACTTGGCCACTTCTGAAAGGAGCGCTTCCATTATCGAGGGCTGTGCGTTATCCGCGTCAATAAGGACGGCAAGCCTGTTATGCGACGGGTCATTTGCATGCATACTATGTCCCTTCTTTATTTCAAATATAGCATATACTGTATAAAAAGCATATTAGAAACTTTGGGGACGTCCTTGATTTCGTTGAATTATTTCCCTTCCCTGCCAATCATCTTCGATACAGCAGAGGTGGAAACCCCAACATGCCGGGCAACTTCCGACAAGGGTATCCCATAATCCTTTACCAGCCTGCAGGCAATCATCCTCCTTGCCTCAGAAACAAATCGGCGACGGCTTCCGGAGTGAAGCTCTTTTATGTTTACCTCTCGCTCATTGCATATCTCTTGAATGATAGTTACTGCTATGTCTTTTTGACTGTGTTCCGGCAGCTGTCGTTTCACCAGCTCGTCTGCCTCTTTGATTATCTGCTCCACAAAATCACCAGCGCCTAATATCCTCTCATCCGATAACGCTCTGTCCCCATGCCTTCTCATAGAGAGCACATTGGACCAACCGCCAAGAGAACGAATCAACCCACCACCTACCAACTCGGGGCGAGTTCCTAAAGGGATTCCTTCTTGCACATAACGGCGGTAGTAATTTTTGGCCTCCTTCTCTTTTTTCCCAAACCAGCTTAATGCATAGTCTCTATCCTGCCAATCATGTTTTCTCCGGCCCAGTATCACTCCATGGCCACACCAGGGATATGCATCGAGCTTTGACATAGTTGGGACGAGATGAGCCCGTATCGGATTGAGATGAATATAGCGGAGCAATTCTTGGAAGTAGGCATCTTCTTCACAGATGATGGATTTATATCGGTTCTGAAAAAGGTGACCATGTCGCTTATGTCGATGATTATAATAGACGGCATACGCAGTCAAAAAGCGTCTCATGAATTTCGATAACCCCCGAGGGCCGCTTCTCATTAGAATATGGGCATGGTTGGTCAGTAACGCCCAGGCATAAATAGGAGTTTTCTCTTCTGTTGCAAGATCACCCATTCGGAGAACAAATTCCTTCCTATCCTTCTCATCATCGACAATGGGTTTCTTTTCTATTCCCCGAATGATCACATGGTGGAGGGTTCCGGGTGTATCAAGTCTCGCCTGCCGTGGCATAATCATGCGTCCCCTTTATAACATACTTAGCATTATCAAAATATTTCATCAAAGTAAAGAACGTCCCCAAAAGATTCTCAAAAGTTGAAAGCGTAGCTAATGCGATACTCTAAGATGTCGGGAGATCGAGATTCTTCAGCGAGGTTCTTCACAATGGCATTCTTCATCCTCTGTGCACCAGAAGACATAATAATAGAGTTGATCTGTTTCTCTGCTTTCTCTCGTGGCAATTGCGTGATCCGGCTTGCGGCATCTAGGATGGAACTCCGCATGACGGACAGGAAATACTCTAACCGTTGTCCCCTTGAGAGCGCATTAGCGGTTTCCATTTCCCTGACGCCCAAGCTAGCCACCCTCAACTCACACTCGGCTTCATAGGCCTTGTCTTTTTCGTAGTGAGACAAATAATGGATTCCGGGGGGTGGAACTGATCTGAACACCTTAAAGACTGGTTCTTTGCAATTGGGACACACGATTTGAAACGTCTTGCAGTCCGAGTATTCAATCGACTGTGCACTGATATGTTCACCCAGTAGCAGCGAGTATCCCAGCTTCATGTTGTTATCCCTCCCGCTTTCAGGTTGTGTGGCCTAATGCGGCTTAACTCCGCATTCCCCCCGAGCGGAGCGAGGGGGGAACGGGGCTGTTGAGAGGCTGGTTTTGAAGCGCCAGCGGAAAAACCAGTCCTTCTCAAACAGCATGATACTATTTAAGGCCTCCCCCTAAAGTATGGTAAGTTGCGTTTCACCACAAAC
>CAZJXD010000015.1:0-62045 GCA_964549945.1 uncultured Desulfobacteraceae bacterium
CAGGGGGATAAAGGCCAGGAGGGGGATAGAGTTTTAGATTACCGGCGACCACCATCACCTCTCTATTCTATGTGGCAGCTTAAGATGAGCCTGACCCACGTCTTTGACCACCTCCTTCAAGGACGACAGTTCTTTGAAGGGGTGATCGAGGACAACTTCGATCAGGGTCGCCTTGACAGAATACAACTACTGTTTACCCGTAAGGGTACCACATGCACTCCTGGACGCTTCGGAACCTGTGTCATCCACAACTGTGTCCAGGCTAGCCTACATATTGCTTACAAGAAGTCTCAAGTGAAGCAATACTTCAAAGAGAATCGATAGCTCAGAACAGAGACAACCATCAATGATGACAAGGATTTCGGTATCGGAAAGGATCTCCGAAATCTCGCTTATCTTAGCCTCATAGGTCGTAATATCAACCGACGTCTTTTAGATATCCAACGGGTCAGCCACAACTGCGGTCTCTCCGCTGAGACCATTGAGCGGGTACTCACCCCTACCATCAGCCACGATGGCCAACCGGCTCCAGGACTAAAACTGGGTGATTCCCGGGTCATGGCCCTGTTTATAGCCCTCACCTTGTTTTTCACCTGCTTAATATGTTCCGCAATGCTGAGCTCCACAACCATGTGTCAGACCTCCTTGATATAGACTACAAACAAACCATGATGACTTATGACTTGAGACGGCTTTCTCACAAGGGAATCATTTGCTGAACATCTCACACGAATTGTTATTTTCTCACCCCGGAAGGCATGTCGGTTTTTCACACGACTCAATGCTTGAGAGTTCCGACCAACATGTACTGCTATAACCGGTATCGAGCCCTCTCCCTATCCACAGTCCCCAAGAAAGGCCCTTGATCGAGTCGACAGGAAGATTGATAAACTAATCGATATCTTTACGTACCTTAATAAGGTATCGTAATAAAACTTGAAACAAATTTTAAGATCTTAGCTTGTATACACGGCTAGTATTCCTATTAGGGTGATCCACTTTCTCTATGAACTCATCTAGCCGGAGTTTCTAAATCTCAATAGCCAAGATTCTTGCCAATCAATACAACCGTAAAGTCCTCGCTCTTTCGTTTACGAGGCAATTTCTCGATGATCGTGGTGATCCTACATCTTCGCTCTGGACCCTTGCAGTTTACACAGTAGCCCGTTTGTCCACAGGGGGCATCCAACTGCTTCCGCTGGGCATTTTTAGGGGTGGCCACGTTCCGTATCCGGCTGATACCCTCATCGATGGTAGAAACGATCTTATTCACCCCTGCAATCACGATGACCTTTTTGGGCCCAAATATCATGGCCGCAACCCGGTTCCCGCTCCCGTCGGAATTCACCAATGCCCCGTCCAGTGTGACGGCGTTGGTGCTCGTAAGAAACACATCACAAGTAAGCATGGCCTTCTGCATCTGAAGCTGCTTTGGGTCCGCCTCATCGTATTGCCAGTGGTCGATGATCTCGTGACCTCTTTTCTGGAGCTCATCCACAATCCCCATTTCCCTAACAGTCACCGAACCACCTAATCCGACGGATACCCCCGGAGGAATCATTGACAGAACATGGTTCGCGGCTTCCTCTAGGGTATCGAAGCAAAGAGCATTCATCTCATTTTTCCTAAGGGCATTTACGGTCCTTTCTATCCGCTTTTTGTTCCACCAATCCTTCGCCTTTTTGGATGACGTGAACTCCTCCATCTCGAGTCCCCTCCCTTCCTGCTGATCCGTAATAATCTTGCTTTTTTCCGGGTCAAGGTAGAGATAGATCTTCTCCCCCTCCTTGACGCCAAGGTGCACATCGAACCAAATCCTCAAGGATCGATTGCTTCACCGCACCCATAGGTATTTGATATTGCCCAGATAGGCCATCCTTTGGAACTCTCCATTCAGCACGTTGACTGAGTCATTTGAACGCTCCAATCAAACCTCTATATCCTCCGAGCAGATGAAGAGCAATATCCTAGAGTCCTCCTTTACCACTTCTCTCCCTTTTGTTACTCATAGGATGAATCTCCATTATTAATCCATGAGGCCCTCATCTCACAATCGTTCACAGGTGCGGCAGGGGTGTCAGATCTGGAGAGTTCTCCTCCTTCTCAAGTTTCCCACCCGGTCGATAAGCTGGTCCATGCGCCCCTCGTCGATGACATAGGTTGCGGTTCGCCTGAATTTTGGTGATCACCTCCTCTCTGCTCATGGAGGTTCACGGGGTCCCAAGGCGGGAAGATGGACTCCGCCTTGAGCTTCCTCCCGTCTTTCATCTTCACCACAGTACCTGCAGTATACGTTTTGGGATACTCCTTTGTCAATTCGGCATCACCGGCTCACCGACTGTGTATTCTTATTCACTGTACGTTATTCACTAGATCTGCGAAATAAATGGGCACAGTTGATAAATGATAAAAGTATTTTTTGTCCTATAATTTGATTGCTGCATGAGCACTAAAATTATATTAGTATTTATGAAAAAATCTCTTAAAAAAACGGAATTTAAAAGAAAATCTCTGCATAAGAAGTTAGAGAATATAGGAGACTTTAGACGGGAGACAATCTCTGTCAATTATAGAAAATGTGGGAAGAAAAATTGTATCTGTATAAAAAAATGCATCCTGGCCACGGCCCACAATATTTATGGAATACCACTATCAAAGGAAAGAGCTATGAAAAGAATGTAAGATTAGACGCTGAACTAAAAAAGTACATGGAAGAAATTGCCAATTATCGGCATTTTTTAAGGCTTTGAGATGAAATCGTTCAATTGAATGAGAAGATCTGTGATCTCCGACCTGTGCCCGAAATAGAGGGTAACAACGAGGCGGAGGAACTGAAAAAAAGATTACAGATACACTTCAGGAGGAAATACAGGAAGAGGTTGCCCGTATCGTAGATTTTTCTTTGAGAGATAAAGAAAGACTCAGCCACCTTGACCTTGTACCACCTTGAAATTCATATTTGTTCTTCCATGCACCATGTTGGCAGTATGATCCTGGAGAAATTGTTAAACTCAGATAGTGGTGATTATCAAGACAGAACCTTGCCTTGCGAGAGGGGGCATAGCTACCAGTTCAATGACTACCGAGATAAAGAACTCCTCACCGTTCTCGGCCCCGTGAGGGTGAGACGGGCGCCTTACTACGATCAGCAATGCAGGAAAGGATGCTGTTAAAAGGATAGTGCTCTAGATATTGTAGGAGCCTCCTTTAGTCTTAGGCTGAGGCGGATCATGAGCAGAGTTGGAGCTTATAGAGGCTTTGGCCTTTGGCATGAAGATATAAAAGAGGTGGCTGGCATCTGTGTGGATACCAAAGAGATAGAAAGGATCTCTCATCAATTTGGAGAAGAGGTTGAAGTGTTCTATAAAAAATAAAAAAACAACAAAAAATTATTGACTATTGCATATAGTTTATTTTATTTTTTAAAATAAATTTTATAAGCTTTCAAGAAAAAATTATTCTTTGCTTCTTGCGGATATCTAACGTTTAAGTTTTTAAAATTATGGGAGCCTAAAACCCTAGCAGAGCAAATTGTAGAAGGTTTGAGGAAAGAAATCACTTCAGGAAAACTGAAGCCCAGAGAAAAGCTTAAGGAGATCGAGATATCAAGGAGTCTGGTGGTAAGCCGCTCTCCCATTTATGAAGCCTTGCAAAGCCTTCATCTTGAAGGCCTCATTGATATTTTGTACACCGAAACAATGAGCGAATGGAGGCCTCCATTTAGGAATAATGCGCAATCGTCGAGGCAAGAAAGGCAAATATTATTGAAAATAAAAAGGGTAATGTTATAATGCATATCAACATGATATATCCATGACTTCAGCAAATGTATGTTGCTTCGGCATTAAGAGAAAAAAGTTATTTTAACATCCTTTTAAAAGGAGGGAGAAGATATGGCTAGAAAAAATATTCTCGAAACAGATGTTTTAATAATCGGTGGAGGGATTACAGGAGCAGCCATTGCAAGGGAATTGTCAAGATATCAAGTAGAGGCGAGTTTAATAGAAAAATCAGGTGAGTTGTGTGCTGGGCAGAGTAAAAAGACTCAGGGGAACATTTATACAGGTGTGAACATGGCTAATTCGCTTATTTTAAAAAGCCTAGTGCTGCAACCTGGCACTCCATTAACTGCTTTATACGATCCAGGTAGGCCTGTGTTGAAATGGTGCGAGGAGGGTTTTGAGGAATGGCCTCAGGTTTTTAAAGATTTAGACATAAAATGGAGGTATTTGCCGTACCTCATGGTAGCAACAGGGAAAGATCAAATCGAAGATTTAAATAAAATACGTGATCTATCCACTGCTATTGGAAATGCATATGGTAAAGAAATATACCATGATTTCAAAGAAGTAGATAAGAACGAAATTCACGACCTCGAGCCAAATGTGAGTAAAAATGTTGATAAAGGCCTATATGCCACGAGAATCATGATGGATGTTTTTAATCCCGAATTAGTAATAGCACTGGCGGAGAATGCGAAACGAAATGGGGTTAGAATAGTCTTGGACGCAGAGGTCACCGGAATATCTCAGAGAGACGGATATCAAATAGTGCAAACGGCTAAAGGACCAATTGAGACCCGGTTTATTATTAACGCTGCCGGTGGAAACGGAGAAAGAATAGCCGATATGGGTGGTTCACGTGATTGGGGCCTGGAGTTCTTTAAAACTCAGTTCGTAATTCTAGATAAGCGCCTGAAGGGATTGATAAAAGGGATGGTTCGCCGGCCAAATGTACCCGGCAAAATGCGAACAATACAGGTCCGTGATGAAGGCAATATAATGGTGCAATGCGGGACTTATACACTCACTTATAACCCAGAGGATTCAGGCTTTGACCGTGCAGAGATAGTTAAGACCATAGAGTTGGCCAAACAGTTGGTCCCCGCTATATCGGTAAAGGATATAATTGCGTGCTATGGTGGAGTACGACCACTTAACACTCGGAATGTTACGGAGCATATCGTCGAATTCCCTCCCGATAATCCAAGATTTATCAATGCAATGATTAGGATGCCGGGTTTCGCAGGCGCACTGCCGATGGCTCGGCATGTGGTGACAATGCTTGCTGATGCTGGACTCGAATTGGTTAGCAAACCTGATTTTATCTCAAATCGAAAGGCAATCCCCAGATTTCGTGAGCTGAGCAATGATGATCGCGCTAAGCTTATCGCCCAAGATAGTAAGTACGGACGGGTAGTTTGCCGCTGTGAAAGCGTATCAGAAGGAGAAATTGTTGAAGCCGTTAAAAGGGGCGCTGCCACACTAGACGGGGTAAAATTTCGAACAAGAGTAAGTATGGGGAAATGCCAAGGAAACTTCTGCAGCGCAAGGGTTGCAGCTATATTAGCAAGGGAATTGAATATACCCCCTAATACAATTACCAAAAAGGGCTATAAATCGAATTATGCAATATGATGGAGGGTTATATATGGGAGATACAAATACGTTCTTTCTAGATGTTGCGATCATTGGAGGCGGGCCGGCAGGCATCTCGGCCTGTCTGGAGCTTTCGAAAGCATCGAAATTGAAAATTGCTCTCTTTGAGGCTGAGCCTGAACTGGGAGGAATTCCTCGTAACTCCCATCTTTTATTATGGGGATTACGGGATAGGAAACGAATTCGTACAGGAGAGGCATACACCCGAAAACTGAATAGTTTGATCCGAAAGACGTCAGTCGAGATTCACACTGAGGCAACTGTCATAAATATTACTCCAGGGAATCCGGGAGAGCCACATCAATTAGATATTGTGACACCACAGGGTTTAAAAGTCTATAAGAGTCGTTTCCTACTTCTCGCCACTGGGTGCTTCGAGAGCCCGCGCGCCTCCAGACTTCTTTCAGGCACCCGTCCGGCTGGCATTTTTACTACATGGACGCTCATGGAATTAGTCAATCGTGACCATCTAAAACCGGGAAAACGTGCTCTCATTATCGGCAGCGAACACGTATCTCTATCCTGTGCACTCACTCTCAAGCGTGCCGGAACCGCCATTACAGGCATGGTAGAAGAAGATTCGGAGATCCACTCTTATCCCTTTATTGCAAAGGCGATGAGTTGGCTTTACCATTTTCCCATATACCAAGGTACTTCAGTGAAGGCTATTCTAGGGCATAGACGGGTAGAAGGGGTTGAGTTAGTAAAGCAAGAGAATAATGGAGAGAGTTTTCGGGTGGACTGTGACACGGTCATCATTACTGGCAAATTTCGATCCTATTCACCATTGATCGAGGGTACCTCAATCGAACAAGATCTGTCAACGTTTGGCCCTGTCATTGATGCGAATCTAATGACATCAGTTCCTAATATTTTTGCTGCTGGAAATATTCTCAGGGGAGCCGAAATGCATGATTTATGCGCGCTTGAAGGAAAGAGGGCTGCAAAGAACATTTTAAAAAGGATAAAATCAGGGGAACCTTCTATAGATGAATCTATATCCATCCAAACTGAGTGCCCGATCCGCTATGTGGTTCCGCAAAGAATCGTACCAACTCAAATACAACGACAGCCCCTTTCATGGTTTTCTACTGGGTTTGCTATTCAAATGGAACACACTCTCAGAAATGCGGTCATTGAGGCTTGGTCGGGCAATGAGAAAATCTGGGAAGGTAAATTTTCAAGAATACTTGCCCAGTATCCGGTCCGTCTTCCACTCCACAAGTTTCACTGGAATCAGCTCGATAAGCAAAAGGGAATTACATTAAAAGTCAAGGCTATGAACCCTGAATCTGTTTGACCAACATAAACTTGGACAGATGAGCCATCAATTAGAGGAGAAAATATTCTCTAGGCAGTTAATAAAAATAACTCATTTGAACAATCTTTCAAATGGTGAGTTATGCTACTTGATTAGATATTTAAACAACAAATTGCATCATAATTCAAGATAATCAAGGGAAAGCAACATGGAAGCGTCCAAGCGAGAAAGGATTTTGAGGATGCTGGATGGTGAGAGAACTGGAGAGGTTTTTTGCTCCAGCAGCACAACAAATGTTATATGGGAAGCAATGGACACACTAAATGTCTATTGGCCTGATGCTCACATGGATCCAACGCTAATGACTAGGTTAGGAGAAAGCCAGTACACCCTCCTAGGATTTGAAAGTGTTCGTTCCGGCCTCGATACCGGTATGGAGGCCCAAGCATTCGGAGCTGATGTGAATATGGGAAGCAGGGAAAGCTTTGTATATATTAGAAAGCCAGCTTTCGATGATCCTGATTCCTTCGCTATCCCACCAAATCTCTTTAAATTAGGACGTTTTAATATTCATTTTAAAGCCCTTAACATATTAAGTGAGAAGTATAAGGATAAGGTTCCTATTTACGGCGGACTCCGTGCTCCTTTAACTCTGATGGGTCATTTATTTGGAGTTGAAAAAATTATGCGTTGGCCCCTTAAGGAACCATCGTTATTCCAAGATCTATTGGAACAATTGTCCGATGTAGTCTCACGCTTTGCTAATCTCATGTTTAAAAATGGGGCTGATGTGATCTCAATGGGAGATCCAACCGCTTCCGGGAATCTGATCAGTCATAGGACCTTCGAGAAATTTATTATTCCTATCTACAAAAAGCTTAGCGAAGAAATAAAAGGGCGTGTTGTGTTGCATATATGCGGCGATACTACACAGGCTCTCGAGGCCATTGTTGAAAGTGGTTTTTGCGCCTTCTCCTTCGAAGGGCCGGCTGTTAGGGTGAAAAAAGTAAAGGAAATCTTCGGTAATCGAATGGCATTATTCGGAAATATTCCAACTGTTGATGTTTTGATGCTTGGAACTGTTGACGATGTAAAAAGAGCAGTTATGACGGCTATTGAAGAGGGAGTTGATAGTGTTGCACCAGCATGTGCTCTCCCGCTCCAAACCCCAATTAAAAACGCGAGAGCTATTTCGGAAACCGTAAGTAAGTATAATAAAGACCTGGGATTTATTCAATGAAATCCCCTTCTGCTCTCCGGGGAATGATGCCCTAACAATAATGAAAAAAGACAGCCTCTCTCAAAATTAAAAGGGATTATAGTATGCTCCAGTTGTTTGCCAGACCACGAACTCCCAATGATGATCCTTTTGTGGAGTCAGCGTTTAGCGCTGTAAAAATGGCTCCAGAGTATCCTGGTCGCTTTTTGGATCGTGAGAAGGCCATTACGTATTTTAACAGATACTTCTCTTAATGGAATACAGCGCATGAGCATTCAGGAATCGATTATGTCACCCATGAGCAGTGCCATAATGGTTTGAAGGAAACCATTGTATCTCGCCGTAAAGAGAATCTTAAAAGACAGCGTCATCTTAGAAAGGAGGTGAATCGTTTTTATCAAAATATCCTGACAAATAATTCGATAAACTCAATTGTTAACGTAAACCAAATTGCTTCTTGTAGTGTAATGATTGCTTAATTTGAGACATTGTCTCAGAAATAGTTCGAATTCGATTTGTTAAAGCCTTCGTTCCAAATTTCTTAACTTGATGTCAAAAAGCAATGGGCACCAAGAAATGATATTTAAGAAGCCCAATGAAAAAAGATTAAAAATTTTTTAGTCGGCTATAATAAAATGTAATATTTTTATCATGAATCACTTAAAAAGAGGAGGAAAAAAATGAGAAACAATAAAATCCATTTGGTGCATTTGCTGGTTCTGCTTTGTGCAATTTCACTGCTTTACGGGAATATTCCCATAGCAACTGCTGCGTCCACATCCCACAAGGAGGTGAAGGTTATGATGCTGGGAGCTCCGATGGGATCAACAATGTATGCTATGGGACAAGGACTTGAGGAATTGACCCGTGCGAAACATCCTTGGCTAAGGATCGTTAACGCTGAGGGACCCGGCTGTGCGGGCTGCACCTATAACATGTTGACTAACCCCGCGTGGAAGAACAGAATCGCATGTTCGTCACAGCTTGATGTAGGATTAGCACATCTTGGTTTGTCCATTTATAAAAAACCATTTCCTGACTTTAGGGAAAAGGTAAAGGTTCTATTCAATTATTGCAATAACCTTTTTGGTTTGATAACCATGGATCCTAAGATAAGGACAGAACAGGATCTAGCGGGGAAGCGAGTAGGCCTTGGCACTATCGGGAATGCCGGTTACACAATAACTCATTTGCTTGTATTACAGAAGTATGCTGATCCACCTGTACCGAATGTTAAGATAGACTTTCTGGGTCCAAAAAAAGCTCCAGAAATGATGGTAGATGGTGCTGTTGATGTTTGTAGTATTATCGAAGTAGCAAATTATGATTTTTCAAATATTTATCACCAATCTCCTATGAATGATTTGATCTCCCGAAAAATAGATGTGTATTGGCTTACCACCACTGACCGAACAATCGCTAAGGCCAAGGGTGTGCTGGGTTATAAAGAGCTCCCTCCCAATACCTTGGGGGGGCATCAGCCAAGGCCTATAAAAATATATTTGGATCGTTCCCATGTATCATGCTCCGCTGAGCTTCCCGAAGAAATTGCTTATGAGTTTGTCAAATTCGTCATCAAATATGGTGGGGAGCTTCAAAGATACCATAAGGTGCTAAGCCCTCTCGGAACTCCAGAGTTTTTGTGTATGGGGCGGTCAGAAGAAGAATTCCATCCAGGAGCATTAAGGGCTTATAAGGAGGCTGGACTGATAAAGTAATGGTAATAACCTCTTAGATTTCTAGGGTATTACCCCTTCAATAATACTTTTGAGCTAATGGAAGGAGTAATACCCTTCTTGTATCACAATTCGAGACTGATTAACACTTAAATTACATATAGATACATTATAAGTCGTTATCGTTAGAAAGCATGTTTTAAAATTACCCCCACTTTTCGACTGCAACGCTATTCTTTAACAGGGCTTTTATAAAAAGTTATTCAAATCTTACAGAGGAATTGGTCTCCTCTGAAGTATTAAGGTCATTTGCCAAAACTTATTGTTATAAAGATGACTTTTTTATGGCTTTTTTTACAATTTTTTAGGAATAATTAATCGTACATAAGAGAACGCCCAAATGAACTCATACGAAAGAATAATGACGGCTCTGGAACATAAGAGACCTGACAGGACACCGGTATTCCCCTTAGTCAAGGATTGGGTAATCCGGCAAGCAGGATTTAAGGGGTCAGAGATAATGCAAGATGTGGGTAAGTATGTGTATGCTCAATATTTTTGCCTTAAGAAATTCGGATACGATACGATAAGAGATTTATCAAGTATTCATGCAGAATCAGAGGCAATGGGAAGCAAACTTAAAATTCCAGATGATGGTCCCCCTACAGTGGCAGATTTCGCTGTAAAGGACTATGAAAGGGATTTGCCTAAGTTGAGGATTCCAAATCCCTGGACCGATGGTCGACTTCCTTTGATACTACATGGGACAAAGCAACTTAAAGGGATGTGTGCCCAGCTGGTTCCGATAATTGCTTATGTTCAGGGACCCTTTCGACATGCAAGTATGTTGCGGGGATTTGAGGATTTAATGAGGGATATCTATAAGAGACCAAATAGGCTAAAGGAGTTGCTGGAGATTACAACCTTAAGCCAGATATATTATGGTATCGCCTGTGTGCATGCAGGTGCTGATATCATATACATCGCTGATCCAACTTCATCAGGGGATGCTATTTCACGCAAGGTATGGGAGGAATTTGGCCTTCCCTACACAAAGAAAGTAGTAGAAGCTGTAAAGAAGATGGGCGTCAAAGTAATAATGCATATATGTGGTGATACCACTGACAGGCTAGAGTCACTGGCTTTAACAGGTGTCGATGGATTGAGCCTTGATCATAAGGTTGACCTTGTGTACGCTAAAAAAGTTCTGGGGAATAAGGTCTGCCTAATAGGGAATCTCGATCCTTCAGACACTCTTACCTTCAAAAAGGCTGATGAGGTATATGAAGAGTCGCGAAAGCTTATTTGTGCGATGGGTCCTTCTAATTTCATACTTGCAAGCGGTTGTGCTATACCTGCCGAAGCGCCCCCAGAAAATATTAAGGCCATGGTTAAGGCAGCAGAAGGGGAATAATTAGCATAGCTCGAGAATTGTTGACCGCATCAATTGCCTATGAGCTAATGCGATGAAAGCTAGATCTATGTAACAGGAAACCAGCTGTTAAAAGGAGAGAGTTGGGGCTGAGAGATCTGGGTAGATAGTTACAATGTTATTACAGTTTGCACGGGTAGGCTTTTTGCTTCTATCTATATCAAAAGATAAAGTCAATCTCAGGGAGGCTCAACTACATAAAATAAGATCACTCATTTTTCTCCATATGCCACAGCCAGTTCTTCGTTTGAAAAATTTGCCCTCATTAGATCTTCGTCGGTAATCGGTGGCATTAAAGGTTGTCCAACACCTAAATAGAACTTCGTCCCTACTTCGATTCGTGCACAACCGGGGCATAAAATGTCCAGCCCATATCTATTCTCAATAATTTCTTTAAATTTACGATAAATATAGACCAAATCGGCTCTCGTTGGTGGAGTCCATTTTTCGAGTTGTGCTCCTTTCAATGGTCTGAAAACAATTACTCGTGGCACTACACCCATTTCTCCTAATTTATCAAGTCCTTTTGCTGTACTCTCTTTAGGCTCAAGGCCCGCAATTATATTCGAGTGAACTGTACCTCTTCCCATCAAACTGACAGCATATTTAAGCATCCGATCGTATTGTTGATGCGCTATCCCCTTGTCCACATATTTGAATTTACCCGGGCAAAGCCTTGCATAGATCTCTGGGTCATAAATCTCATAGCAGTAACCCACATGATCAGCTTCGGCCTCAAGCAATAAATCTATATACCTTTCGTTTTCGGGGGGTGCCGGACAGATGCGCACCCATGAATCTATTCCCCGAAAATTCTCTTTTATCGCTCGCACATACTCAGCGTGTATCTTGTGTCCACGGTCAGGCGGTCCATAAGCACCTGCACAAATGGAAATATGACGACAATACTTTTCTTTTAAAGCCTCCCTGTAAACTTCTATCACCTCATCAATGGTTTTGTGCGTCTGTTCTCTTTGTTCTTTATTCAAACCAATAACGCAATATCGACAATTTGTTCCCTTTTCTCCACTATGATCGCCCCAAAAAAAACAAGCATTATCAATCCCCACTGCAAAGAAATCACCTTGAACTCTCCCGATTCTTTGCATTGGAATGCCCTTAGATGTCTTTTTATCATAATATGCCGGCCTCGGAACAGGTGAGACTCGTTGTATAAATTCACCTTTTTTTGTTATTATAAGTTCACTTTCCCTTGTCTCTAATAAAAAAGGAGATGTTTTAGCAAATTCCTCTTCAACAGGTGCATTTGTCCACACTTCCTTCTCTAGGATTATATCGATTCCGCTACCACCGACCCCTGCGCGAATCATCATCGGCTCCTTCTGACGCTTACTTAACTCTTCCTTTGCGGTGTCACTAATACGAAGGCCCAGACTAAGCAGTTCGAGTTTTAGCAAAGCAGGGTTGTAAAGACTTGATCTTTTCATGCGATTCGTCCTCCTTATAAAATTAAGCCGGAAAGAAATTATCCCCCAAAAATTTGTGGCAAGACTTCTGCGACCAGGAAACGATCTAGGGCAGTTATCAAAAGCAAAACATATGTAAAATTAAAGCAAAGGATCGAAATAGACAATAAGCAGGGAATAGAATTTAGCGCTCACTAACAATAAAGTCGCCGATTATCTCTATCGCATTCACGGTTAAAAATTAATATGCATAGCGTAATAGTAGATTAGACGATGCCATCAATTTTTTCAAAGACCTTGAAAAGATTTGAAGCATCCTTATCCTTCAAGCCCATACCGATAGCTATCTGATGGAGTTGCCTTACTATTGCAGGAAAAATTGTTAAAGCTTTATGTTCGGCAGAAAGCTCGAGAACGAGACCTAAATCTTTGTATGCAATTTCAACCATCGCTTTTATATCAAACGTTCTATTAATGATACCGGGCCCTCTGTCCTGCAATACATAGCTATTAGCTGCACCTTTCCCTAATATTTCAAAAAAAAGGTCAAGTTGCAATCCCGCCTTCTTAGCTAAAGCTAACGCCTCACAAATGACAGCTAAATTGACATGAGAAATAAAATTATGTATCACCTTTGCCGTTGTCGCTATACCAGGAGGGCCAAGGTAATAGATATCCTTACCGATGACTTGAAAAAGGTCCTTATATTTTATAAATACATTTTCATCTCCGCTTACTAGGATCATTAAAGTACCTTCCTTGGCACCACGGGGTCCCCGAATCAAAGGAGCTTCTAAAAAATCAGCCTGTTTATCCCTCAACTGTTCGTAGAGATTGCGAGATGTATTGGGAGATACTGTGGTCATATCAACCAAAAGGCTCCCAGGTTGAATTCCTTCGATTACACCTCCATTTCCCAACACAATATTTGTGACTACTTGATCATTTAATAATACTGTAATTATTATGTCTGCGCGTAGTGCCAGTTCCTTCGGGCAATCGACAAACTCAGCCCCAGCATTAATTATCTCATCGGCCCTGGATTTTGTACGATTATAGACTAGTACGTCATATCCTGATTTGATAAAATTGAGGGCTATGGGCTTTCCCATGATGCCTGTACCAATTAAGCCTACTTTTTTCGTATCCTTAATCTCAGATGATTTTTTCATTTAGCATAGCCCTTACTCTAGAATACATAAAAAATTTTTCCTACTAGACTGGCTGAAGGTATTCATCAGAAATAAACCACAAGACCGACTCCTGCGTATACTAGAATGGCGATTCTTTCTCTCTTAAATCTTCCTTAAAGATTAGTTATTGCAAAAGTTCGACTACTTTCGAAACTCGGCTCTCTTTTTCAATATTTTGTACCACGTCGATGATTTTTACTACTTTTTCTTCCTCTATCGCCTTTGAACCCAAAATGATAAATTTCTTCATCAGCTCGCTTTGGGTAAGGGGATTACCCTTAGAACCCTTAGGGTATTGAACTGACCTTTCAAACACTTGTCCTGTTTTGGTCTTAACTCCCACCTTCGTCCAATAGCCAAATTCCGGGCCTAGATTATCCATCTCCGGATCATGAACGACACTAACTTTTTTAGTTAACTCTAAAATCCTGGGATCCTTAATCTTCTCTTCCGTATATTGATCGACAAAGGCATCTCCTTCGAGCAGCACAACTGCAAGCGCATATGGTATGTTCATCTGAGCGGTGATTACAGATTCGGGTTTGTAATCCCAGCCACTATGTAAGGTCACTGACTTATTGGCTTTTACAGTGACACTTTCCAATGTTTCAGGGCTCAAGTGATGCTCTTCCATTATCATTTTAAGCCCGTCGATAGGTCCATGTACTACACCGGCCGCTGCGTACGGCCTAATCCATACCTCATCGGTCTCAAAAAACTCTCCCAACCCATCCGTGATTTTATTAAGGCCATAATTGTCTGCAAGAGTGCTACAGAATCCACCATAAGGAGCTTCAAGTACGTTTTTTACCCCTGTAAAACCCTCCTTTGCCAGCAATGCCGCTACCAGCCCGGACTGAGCCGACCGGGCTGCCTGCATTCGCTGTACCATTGAATCAATCCCCGCGGACATCAAGCCAGCCCCCATGGTTCCAGCCGAACCGATCGCGTGGAGAGTTTTTTCTTGATCAAGATCCAAAAGTTTTGCGGCCACAGCGGCACTACCGAAAGGGGCACAAATGCTGACGGGATGAAAGCCCCGAAGACGAGCAGAAGGGATTATACTCATTCCTACGCGAATAATGGTTTCATATCCAGCAGTTACCGCCGTAAGAAATTGTTTGCCATCTATCTCCCCTAAACGCTCAGCCAGAGCGAAGGCAGTGGGCACCGCAACACAGCCAGGATGAAGGGTGGCTTTGAGATGGAGATCATCCAGGGTCATACTCTCAACCATTGTTGAATTGGCGAGCACTGCATTAAGGCAAGCAGTCTTCGCACCCATTCCCCAAATAGTTGACTCTGGCTTCTCAGACCAATCAAGTGCAACTGCTGCGACCATCCGTCCCTCTTTTGTGGTAGAACCGTGCAGCCCGCACCCAATCGTGTCGAGGATACAATTTTTAAGATGATCGATGGTTATTCTGGGAATTTGTGCATACTCCAAATTAGCCACAAATTGAGAAAGCATATGTGTTGTTATCTCGGACATAGACAAGAACCTCTTTTTTCTGACTGGATATTTTTTGTATCAATCTTGGATATCAATCACCGAGACATTTCTCGATACCAGAAAGCGGATAGCATGAAAGAAGGTTCAGTAGTTTTTATCTGATATGATATATCTGCACTCATTTAAAAAATAATTCTAAAGCCGGGGTAGTACCCACATCACCACGATCCGTAGCGATTCGGCCAATCCTGGGCTTCTTAGGCTGCTTTCCTTTAGATCATCTGCCGTAAACTTCTGTCACCATAATTAGGTCACTATTTTCGACTATAGCTATTTAGTGGCGCGCTTCGAACCATATTAAATCTTTATCTCAAATAGCTCAGCCACATTCTTCCACAACAGTCTTTCTAATGCCTCTGGTGTAAAAGGAAGAGCTTTGATCTGCTCAACAGCTAATTTTAGAGGTCTCACGGGATAAGAAGCCGCCCAAATCATCCGGTCTCCCATGTAGTTGTTGGCAGCATCCACCCAGTCTTGATGTCCAGAAAATCCCGGGATGGATATGAAGAAGTCAGTCAAGGCCCAAATATTACCAAGTGCAGAGTTGGCAATCATTGCGCCGAGCATTTCATTGGTATACGGAAACGCTGCATGAACAACTACTATCTTCAATGTCGGAAAATCGTTGGCAACACGCTGGATTCTTGCTGGATCCGCATATGATATGTCTGGACCCTGCATTAGGCTTGCGGTAAGGTAAACAACACAACCCAGTTCCGCACATTTGGCATAAATAGGATAAATCCGCTTATCATCTACATATCGGGGTGGAGAACACCAGCCAGGGTCCATATTTATCCCTTTAAAATCCATATTTTTTATATAGTGCTCCACTTGTTTTAGTGATTCTAAGATATCTTGGTTCACGTCAATTCCTGCAAGGGACACTGGGAACCGGTCTGGGTATTTGTCACGCAGTTCTGCCACATCCTCATTCCCCATCAGGCGATGACCTGCTCGTCTGGTAACTAACACTCCCTTGTCAATACCGGCTTCATCCATTTCCTTAAAGTATAGTTCTAAGGACTTTTGGACCATTGACGGCATGGCCTCCTTCGGGTCATATCCTGCTCGTACTGGATTAGGTCGTACTGGCTTTGTGGCTCCTGGCGGAGGAGCGAGTACTTGATCAAGACTCTTATACGGGGGGCGACTTCGTGCATCAATTATCATAATTCTTACCTCCTTATTATTTTTCATGGCTTGAAGATTATTTATCCCATTATGTTAATGGATATTTTATCTTAAGAATCTGTATATATTGTCTCTTACTCTTCGGTCAACCACGATGGGCCAGGCTGAGTAATGGTCTTCTTGGCTATGATAGGTCCAGGCTCGAGAATAGTAACTTCAGGCTTGCCTCCCCATCTTGCCGGAATTTTATTCAACCATAGATCTGATGTTATGTACGATTGTAGGTCCTGTTCAGAGTCAAATATGTATAATGCTCCCCACTCACTTTTTGCTTGATTGACCCACCAAGTCTTGAAGAAAAGCCCAGGTAAATTGAACATAGTCTGATACCCTTGGTTGAATAAATCCCTGAATTCTTTCGTGCTCATCTTCTTATTCATTTTGAATACTACGAACATTGCCTTTTTTTCTCTAGTCATTTTATCCTCCTTTTAATTTTCTATTCGGCTTTACCTACATATGTAACTATTTTTATTTTAAGTATTATTTGGTTAAGAAATACTCATATAACATTCATTTTTTAATACTTATTAGAATCCATTCCGAGTTTAAACTGCCTCTATGTTAACATTTAAATATACCATCTATTTAGTAAAAGTTTAACAATATTACCAAAAGATGTCAATAGAATATCACGCAGCTACTATCCTATACAGTGGTGCCGCCATAAATAATGACCGTTGATCGCCAATCAACAATACTGAACAGCCTAATTCTCAGTATGTGCTTTCTTTTTTAGTTTTCGCCCGCCTGAAGAATTGTGAAACGACCACTGTTAATGTCATAAAAATAGCTATAAGAATTATCCAATTGTCATTTATAAATACCATATATGCAATCCAGAAACATAGCGATATAATACATACTATATATTCAAAATAATTTAAACGAAATAAAAAACATCCATAGGTAGCCATTCCTATCGTGAATGCGCTTACAAGTATCACAAATAACATCATAATTCCACTGAATCGCATATCAAGAACGTTTAAAATCTGTGGTTCTCTTATCCATGCAAAAGGAACAAAGAATAGAGGTAATGACAACCTGAATCCGTGAAGTGCTGCCTTCCAGAAACTGCATAATGCTATCTTGCAAGAGACAAGAGCAGCAGTAGCTATCGGCGGTGTCATTCCCGCAAACACCGCAAAATAGAATACAAAAAAATGGGCACTAAATGGATCTATGCCTAATTCCCTATTAAGGGTAGGCACCATAACCATAGATAGTAGTGCATAAACAGGAAGGGTAGGCATGCCCATACCAAGAATGATACATGCCATCATAATCATAACAAGAGCCAGCGATTGGTACCCAAACGATAAGCTCATGAGAAAATATCCTAACTTCGAACCCATACCAGTACTAATGGCAGTCTGGGCAATTAAAGATATCACTACTATAGCAATTGCTACTTCACAGCCTCTAATGACTCCATCTTGAACTCCTTCAAAATAATCCTTTAGACTGATTTGAGGCCCAGAAGAAACGAAGTATTTCACTCTAAGGCGCCTCAAAATTTGATAAATTATCGCAATGGCAGTAAGAGCAAAAAAAGAAGAAGATATTGCTTTTCCTGGGGAAATTCCTCGATAGAGTAATACCATTAGAATAAATATCGGCAATAAGAATAAGGGAGTGCGACATATAATTAAATTCCTATCTACTGGCTCATGTTTTGGCCTTACATCATATCTATTTATTAGTAGCATAATACCTATACAAGTGATAAAATAATAAATGAAAGCGGGAACTAGGGCTCTAACGACGATATTCCAATAGGGAATACCCAGCAAAACAGCCATTAGGAACACGGCATTGCCCATAATTGGCGGCATTAGTTGTCCGCCGGAGGATGCGACACTTTCGATGGCTGCTGCAGAGGGTGGATTAAATCCTTGTTTTTTCATAGCCGGGATTGTATAACTTCCGGTAAATGCTATATTTGCAATAGTTACGCCGGTGACAGAACCCACTAGGGAGCTCCCGACAAGTGCAGTCAATGATGCTCCTCCCCTGAAGAGATTCCCAAGCCATTTGCCGAATTCCAAAAATAAAGGTAAAACACCCGTTGCACCTAAGACTCCTCCAAATACCATAAAATAGAAGATTAATCCTGTAGAAATAGGAATAAGATATCCAAAAATTCCGGAGCTAATACCCGTGACTAAGTAATCCATAACATCTTCTTTCCCCAATGCTATGAAACCCATAACGCCAGGCAAGTGATGACCGAAGAAGAAATATAAAATTGCAATCGAAGCTATTAATGGAAAGACTAGCCCCCATACTAGGTATACAACTATTATGATAAAACAAAGGACTAATAGGCCTGCGTAAAAGTCAAACGAGGATAGTCCCATGCCAAATTCAAGTTCCAGTCGATCGGCTTGCGTGTAAATGTAAATAAGAGAGATGAGTGTCGCAACAAGTAATATCATTAGCCACATTTTGTTTGATGATTTATGTACCTTATTTATTCTTGATAAGTATACAATTGTGATAGCAAAAATCACATGGGTTATGCATAATCGAGAGTAATCTAAAAAAGGGTAGTATATGTAAAGAAAATGATAAAAGGCCATAAATATTGCTAATGGCATTATCAATAATTTTATTTTCATTAGTATCCGTCCTTCCTTTGAGGTATTAGAATAATAAAAGCAGGTCAAAATGCCTATTCATTTAGCTTATAATCTATTTGGCGTTTCTCTTAAGGCTTCTGCCGAAACATTTATGAAAATGCGGACGAAAACTTTCTTTATCTAGAAAGTATCCACTTCCTCTACAGACACTTTCACCACATCCTTCACCTCCTTGTTTCTCTCAGCGAATTCTTTAGTGATTGTGTCAAAGAGTTCACCAGAGTTGAAGATTTCTGCCTGTCCCCATATGCGGCAGCCCTTGTGGGCTTCAGCATCTAAACAGATAATCGCCACCTGAGGGTTCTCCTTGATGTTAGCGATGGTTCTGGGGGAAGAGATGTTTGCAAACACCACGTGTTCATCATCGAGGAGCCGGAGCGAGCCCTTTGCGGAAACGTTTGGCTTGCCAGTGATGCTCGCTGTGGCTACCATTGCAGGGTGGATTCTAGCGATTGCTCCTTTGGCTTCTTCCGTGAGCTTTACCATTATAGCCTCCTTTGTAAATCTTTATTATGTCGTTCAAACTTAGATCCATGAGAGTATGTGAATGGGGTGTTCCAGTCTCCTTATCCCACCCTATGGCCTCATAGCAGTTGCTCATCGTCCATTTCCAGTAAAGCATTATCAATGTTCCCTCATGTAGCCATCAGTCGGAGTAAATCCATATCGGGGAGACGGACATTCAGTCATAGGATCGAGGCCTTGAAGGAGGTTGAATACCCGAAGCTGGTTCACAATTCGTTTTCCGATATGAAGGGTACCTTGGGGGCTCAGATCCCAACCGGTAATAGCGTTGACGGTGGCGGTTGTAAATTCAGGATCACCCGCACAAAAGGCACACACCACCAGCCCATCGAGAAATACTAACCGGCCATTGATATTTGCGTTTGAAGCGGAGACCTCCTAAGGAGAAAACGAAATGCCTACAGGGGGTATGCCAAATAATTGTGTAGGTACGGGTTCTCGGGTGGCTCAATCGTGCTAATAGTTGACATGCACGTATCTAGCATTTCATATCACCTCCCCCGATGGCCATGACCCCCGGAGGTAGCCTCCTTCATAGTGTATACTCCCATATTCTCTGCTCTCCCTTATGTGCTCTGCGGCTCGTTTCATCCCCTCTGCTAATAAAGCCCATATCCCTCTCTCCGGCTTATCTTAAAAAGCATCTCCTTTACGGCTTCTACATTCCCCATCTCATGTCAACCTCATCGAGCTGTTTCTTGCTGAGGATGCCCTTTTCGTAACATTCCATGACCCATGCGATTACCCAGCCTGCTTCATTGACATCCACTCCCAGCCGATCCGTCACATCGCTCAGCATCACCACAGCTCTTAAATTCGTATTTCCTATCAGGAATCCCTATGCAGTAATACATTCATATTCTGGTTCTTCTCCCTCATACCCCTCATAAGGACCTTCAGTTACCCTCGCATATGAACAGTGATTCATGTGGCACGCCCAGCATGGCTTGCGTTTCACCTCAAAGTGGGTTCTCAGATACCGGCCATCCATCTTTTCGTGCTCGGGAAAGAGGTTGGTCGCATAATTTTTCACTGGCAATTGGCCAGTTAGACAAAAAGGAGTAACGCTCCCACCCGTGCCCCATTCATGGCGTTGTTGGCCCTTTTTGTCGCTAATTACATTCACTATAAGTTTTTTTGCATAAGCTGAGGCATTTGAGCCACGCGGTTTATGATACCAGATATCATCTCGTGTAGGCGCCCAAGTAACGAAAATGGGTTACTAGGGATTAGGCATGAGCAGTAGTGGACGAATTGTTTAGGGAGATACTGAGCGCCAGGGATTATTAAGTTGTTGAGATGGAAATAGCTAAGGATCATGTAAATATATTTACGAGTATCCCGCTGAAGTATTGTGTTGGGGACATGGTGAGAATATTGAAGAGCGTGAGTGCGAAGGAGATATTTCGACGGCATCCGGAAGTGAAGAGGAAATTGTAGGGAGGGGAGTTTTGGGATGATGGGTATTTTGTACAAACGGTTGGGGATAAAGTGACCCGTGATACGATTAAACAGTATATCCAGTACCATCGTCATGAGGAAAAACCCCCTCGCAGCTCAAGTTTGATTTTTGAATGCCCCGCTCGGGAGCACGGAGTTCTTTACTGGTCGGTAAGACAAAAAGGTCTTTATATGCCATATCGATGGCAAAACGCGTTGTGAAATTGCTCTCAATCATCCTAGGGAGCTTCTCTGTAACTGACAGCGGAGCTTTGAAGCAGGAGCGATAATACCATCTTTTGGTCAAGTCCTCCCCGGAGACCCATGGGGGCAGCTTCTGAGATGAGAGCATTAGTTCCAATACTCAGCACGTTGTTGACAAGTTTGGCGGTATACGCTGCATTATGAGATCCGATAAAGAAAATCTTAGTTCCCGTAGCTTCCAAGATTGTTCGAGCCTCCTCAAAATCAGATTCGTTACCGCTAATAAGAAATTAAAGAGTGTCATTAATTGCACTCCTATTACAGGAGCCTCAAGGAGCCTTATTTTACTCTCTTTGGCAATGGTTGCCCGTTCACTCCCAAATCGTGGACTCTTTGTACTGCTGTTTATCAACAAGAGATCTCTTTGTTCAGCTTTACAGAGTCCTCTTTGGCCTGTGAGAACTTCAAAGGCCTTTGGATAATCGAGAAGCATCGGAATGACAACCGGCACTCCCCTGCATAGCGTGGCTGGCAAGTCGGCAAAATGTGCACCAATCTGGGCAAGCTTTTTCACCCTTTGCGAAACCATATTATAAACCAAGACTGAGAACCCTTCTTTGAGAGATCATTCACCATCGGATTTCCCATTGTTCCAGGTCCAATAAACCCCACAGCACTTTTCATACCTCACTCCTTCGTTGGGTTTGCATTATGGAGTTGCAATCAAGGCCCATCGCCCATCTGTTTTACGTTCAAGGAAACCATAAAAATACTTTCTCCACTACGATCGCTTCAATCGAAAATACTGGGAAAGAGGCCTTTTAGACCTCTTTGGATGTGCCTGAGCATAAACTCTAGCGCTTACTCATGATTTACTCGCATATGTCGAATAGAGTCTTTCTAATCAAGACTTAAGTGCTGAGGCTTTTTGAATCATCCTAAGAAAATTATCTCTCCCTTTTCTCACATGTTGCTTAGTACATCTCTCAACAAGGTCTTTGTCTCTTCTCTTTAGTGCCTAGACAATTGCACAGTGTTCCTCAATGGAAGATTTCATTCGATCGTTTTCTCGGTGTACAAAATGCCCCCCGAGGTCTTCAAGATGAAGGCTTTGCAAAGCTTCATGAATGGGCAAGCGGCTTACCACCAGACTCCTTGATATCTCGATCTCTTTAATATTCTCTTCGGGTTGCGGTTTTCCTGAAGTGATTTCCTTCCTCAAACCTTTTGCGATTTTCTCTGCCAGGGTCTTTGGTTCCCTTAATTTAAAAGCAATCTCGAATCTCAAGTACTTACAATAAGCAGAAAATTGTAATTTTTCTCTTGTAAATTCATAAAATATATTTTAAAGATTAGAATAAATTATATGAAATAGTCAATATGTTTTTATTGAGTAATGTATTTTTTCACTCTTGTCCAAAATCGATTTTTTTTGTACAGCATTTGAACCTTTTAATCAATCGAATACTATATTGGAATCTCTGAGGGTTCTTTAAATGCCTTATCTAATAGCTTTTAGGGACTTATCTTGTATTGAAAATGCTCAGTTGCCAAATGTTGCAGGTTTTAGACAGCATTTGCAATCTAAGACAAGCAGAATTTTTACTCGCAAATGACATCATTAAAATCAAATAATTATCTGTTCAAAAAGGTCAATTTTGATTTATTTTGGGCAGTAGTGGTATTTTTTATATTTTTATGTTTTAAGTTAACTGCAGAAGATTTTTTATATAGTGTTTTTATTAAATTTTCAATACCCCGACCGCTTGCGGCGGGGTTGCCGTTTAAAATAGGGTCCAGGGCTTGCCCTGGGGTTTAATACCTTTTATTTTTTGTCCTACTATATGCTGTATCTGAAAATAAGCAAATACAATAAATATAGAAAGCTGAGGGAAGTCAATAACCTATTTGAATTTAGATTCTTTAAAGAAAGGAAGTTAAAATGAGTGGATTAACACATCACATCAAGAAGGTGGAGGGGCTGAAATGGCACTGGGTAGAGATGGGTGATGGCGACCCAGTCATTTTATTACATGGTATTCCCGAAAGCTGGTACTGCTGGCACCACCAGATCCCAATACTTGCTAAACAGTTCAGAGTATTTGCAATAGACCTCAAAGGGTATGGCCAGTCCGATAAATCCGACGGCGATTACACAGCAAATAATGTAGCGAGTGAGATGATCCAGCTCCTTGATGCATTGGGCATCGAGCGCTTCCGTCTGGTAGGTCACGACTGGGGGGTCAGAATTTGCGACAATATTTGCACGCAGATTCCAGAAAGGATTGAACGCCTTGTACGATGTTGCTCGTCGGTACACCGATACGATCCACGCAACTCTATGCACCACCATTGGAACGCAGAGAATCCAGAAGCTATGACTCGGCTTATGAAAAAGCCTGATGCTTATATTCGCGTCTGGTTTGATAGTTCCTGCAAGCCGGAGCTTCGTCCGAATGAGGAGGAAATTAGGGAGATCGTCGCCGAACTCTCGCATCCGGGAGTCGCTGAGGCTGTTCCTCGCTATTTTCGAGACATTCCTAAAAATAAGCCAGTGGACTTTTCCAAGTTCACTTTTCCTGTCCTTTACATTCATGGTGAACACGATCCACGCCAACCCATTGAATACGCTCACGGTATGGAAGAACATATTCCTGGCCTTGAAGCCATCCTCGTGCTTGATTCTGGGCATTTTGTTACACATGAGCGCCCAAAGGAGGTAACTCAAGCGTTGATGTGGTTCTTTAATGCAATGCTGGCAACTGGCTCACACTTATTCGAGCGATCTCGCCATTATGGCCTACTTACAAAGCCAGTGAAACCATTGGATATATGGGGTCTTAACACACCTTGGACCACAAGGTGAGGAATAATCAACAATTAGGAGCTTGCCCAGCATGGGTAACAAAGCGAGTTTACATGTTTTCAGGGTACGATAGCCATAGGCTCTATGGTTAATCGCTTTTGCCTTGTTATTAAGAGCCTCTATCGCACCATTATCGATTCTTGATTTTATTTACTTCATTATGTCAGCGTGGTGGCGCCGAATAATTCATGTGACACCTCTCAGTGGTTGTAATCTGGAATGAATGGCCCATCAAAACCATTGATCCAGATATTGTTTGGCCCATGCGGGAAAGGTATATTTCCACAATTGTGGGAACGCTTCTTTGAGGAGGGAAGCACGGTTTTTTTGAGGTTGAGCGTTTCTAGATCCCTGAGCCGAAGCCTTTGATGGTCAGTTGTGTTCCATGGATTCTTACGACATAGAGGGTAAGTTCTTTTGAGAAGATCAGGATTGTGGGCTTTTAAAGACCTCATATAGAACATAGGAATAAGGGATTTGATTGGTTTTAAGGCAAAGTAAATTATCCTTGCTTTAAAAGGCGGGGCTTTCAGAACAATTTTCGCTATCTTTTAAAGGATAACGTTTTATCTCCGCCATAAATGGCGGGGTATTCGCGTTATGATTTTATAAAAATTTTTTTTCGGCATTCAAATGTTTAAGATTGGCAGTTTCTATGCTTCTGTTTAGCACCGAACAAAAAGTCTGCGAGATCGGGGGCGTAAAGATCGGAGGACAGCCGGGCGAGTACCCCACGGTGCTCGTGCCCTCCCTCTTCCAGAGGGGAGACAGGGTCTTTGAGGGCCCCAGGAGGAAAGAGGGATTCAACAGGGAGAGGGCAGAGGAGCTCTTGAAGACGACCGAGATCCTCTCAGGGCAGACGGGCATACCCTGTATGGCAGATATCGTTGCCAACACAGGTGCAGAATTTAAGACCTATATTGACTTCGTGACGAGCGTCACCGAGATGCCCTTCTCTATCGATGCCTGGAGCATGAAGGCCAAGCTCGAGGGGGCACGGTACTGTGCTGAAAAGGGGCTTCTGGACAGGATGCTTTACAACAGCCTCACCATCTGGGAGAAGGACCTGGAGGTAGAGATCAGGGAGATCTCAGATATTGGTGTCAAGCATGTGCTCCTCGTGGCCTTCGATCAGGAGGATCAGATGCCCACCGGGCGCATCACGGGCACGCAGAAGCTATTGGATGCCATAGGAAACACAGGCGCTCAGTTTGAGAGCATCCTGGTGGATACCTCGGCCATGAACGCCCCTGCGGTGGCCCTGTGCTCGGTGGCCAATAAACTCATCAAGGAGAAGTGGGGATTTCCCTGCGCGAGCGCCCCCTCCAATGGAACGTATATATGGAAGGCTGCCAGGGAGCTATGGGGATTCAAGGGATGGGCAGGGGCCGATGCGGCACTGGAGGGACTGGCCGCTACCCTTTACCACGATATGCTCTTCTCAGGCCCCATGGGAGGTTCCAGCAGGCTCTTCCCGGCCGTGGCAATGGCCGATGCTTTCACCGCTACCCTGCGCTTTGGGGAAACAAAGGCGCTACCCTCCTTGGAGAGCCATCCCTTGCACAAGCTCTTTCCCGATTTCGTGGATCAACTAAGGGGATATCTTGGGGAGCAGTGACCACGAGGTTCGGAGAGGTGACCGGAATCGATGAGCGGGTTCAGGAGTAATCGATAACCCTGAAAAGGAGTACATTCATGACCACCATGACGCCAAAGGAGAGAGTTGCAAGGCTCTTCAAGGGGGAGCCCATCGATACCATGCCCGTGTTCAGCGGTCAGGGGATGGTAACCGTGGATGCCATTAAGAAACTGGGGATTCGATTCCCCCAGGTACACACTTCAGCGGAGTACATGGCCGGCTCCGCCATGGCGAGCGCGGAGCTCTTCGGCTTTGACGCGGTGGTCATCCCCTACGATATGTGTACCGTGCCGGAGGCGCTGGGAAGGGGAGTGAGCCTGTATACGGACACCGAGGAGATCCTCTATCCCACGGTTCCCTCCAAGTGGCAGACCCTCGATGAGGTGGAGCTCGCGGGGGATTTCCTCACCAGGGCACGGATGCCCCTAGTTGACGAAGCCCTCGGACTCCTTTCCTCTCAATCAAACGGGAGATTTGCCGTGGGGGGGTGGGTGCTCGGGCCATTCACCATGGCGGGGCAGATCCTTGAGCTCGATGTCCTGCTCAAGGGGCTCAGGAAGGACAAGGAGCGCTTCGAGAAATTTCTTTCCGAGATGACCGACCTGGTCATCACGGTGGCATGCCACTACCAGGAGATCGGGGTGGATTACATGACTATCCGGGAGATGGGCTCCGGCACTGACATTATCTCCCCGAGGATGTGGAGGATGTTTGTCATGGAGAACCTCACGAGGGTCTTCTCCTCGCTGCGATCCCCCGCGATCCTCCATATCTGCGGCGCCACCGACATGATCATCGAGATGATGAACGAGACCGGCGCCGATGCCCTCAGCGTGGATCAGAAGAACGACGTTGCCGAGTCGAGAAAAAAGCTCGGGGATGAGGTGCTGCTCTTGGGCAACTTCAACCCCTACGAAACCCTGGTGCAGATGGATGCCTCCCGGGTGGAAGGGGTCATCAGGAAGTGCATCGAGTGCGGAGTGGATGCGGTCTGGCCCGGGTGCGATATCTGGCCCGAGGCCAAGAGGGAGAACGTGGAGGCCTTTGTTCGAGCGGTGAGGGAATACGGCGTGAAGCCCTCACCCGCGGTGGGAAGGCTCTAGGCGATTGCGGAAACGAACCCATAGGGAAGGAGGAGTGAAGGATGGCAAAAGAGCAACTGAGGGATGAGCTTGCCAAGACCCTCAGCGACGCGGTAGTGAATATGGATGAGGATTCTGCCAGGCAGACCGCCCAGAGGGTGATCGAGGAGGGCCTGAGCGCCTACGATGCGGTCATGAACGGGCTCGCCGCGGGCATGGAGATCGTGGGCGAGCTCTACGATACCCACGAGTACTTCGTGCCGGAGCTGCTCCTGTGCGCCGATGCCCTCTACGCGGGCCTCGATATCCTCAAGCCCCACATCAGGCCCGAGGAGGTGGGCAAGAGCGCCAAGGGCCAGGTGGTGATCGGCACGGTGCAGGGCGACGTGCACGATATCGGCAAGAACATTATCAAGATGATGTTCGAGGTGGCGGGCTTCACCGTCCACGATCTTGGCAAGGATGTTCCTTTAGAAAAATTCGTGGAAGAACAGGTGCGGACCGACTCGGAGATCGTAGCCCTCTCGGCTATGATGACCACCACCATGATGGGAATGAAGAAGGTGGTGGAGATGATCAAGGCCAAAAACCCAAACGTGGCCATCATGCTGGGAGGTGCGCCCGTGACCAAGGATGTCACCGATCTTTTTGGGGCCGACGGCTATGCAGCTTCCGCGGGAAACGCCGTGCAGGAGGCCATCAAGATGATTGCCCGGTTGAGGGAGATGCACAAGCACGAGGAGTGTTGAATGGTCAAGGGAAAACAGCCCATGATCATCTTCCAGCCCTCCGGGAGAAGGGGGGAGGTGGCCGAGGGGATCACCGTGATCGAGGCCTCCAGGCAACTGGGCGTTGACATTGAGACCCTGTGCGGCGAGAAAAGGGTCTGCGGCAAGTGCAAGGTGAGAATCGAGGAGGGGTACTTCGAGAAGTTCGGCATCCGCTCGAGCGGAGACCACGTGAGCGCGTGGCAGCAAGAGGAGGAGAAGTTCATCACCCCCACACAACGCGAGGCGGGCTACCGGCTAGGGTGCTGTGCCAGGGTTGAGGGAGATCTTCTTATCTTCGTGCCCGAGGAGTCCAGGGCGGGCAAGCAAGTGGTGAGCAAGGCGGCCAGGGATATCCCCATCGAGTGGGATCCAGCGGTGAAATACTACTATGTAGAAGTACCGGCGCCCACCTTTGAGAGGCCCACCGGCGACCTGGAGCGCCTCCTCGATGAGCTCAGCGCCAGGCACGGGCTCAACGACCTCATTATCGATTACCGCTGTTTGATCTCCCTGCCTGATCGACTGCGTGAGGCAGGGGGGAAGCTCACCGCGGCCGTGTGGATGGACAAGGAGATCATCCGGATCCTGCCGGGAGAGCACAAGGACTCTTACGGCCTGGCGGTTGACGTGGGGACCACCACGGTGGCCGCCTACCTCTGCAATCTCGCCACCATGGAAGTGGTCGAGACGGTGTCCATGATGAACCCCCAGTGCAAGTACGGCGAGGACGTGATGAGCCGCATCACCTACCACATGATGCACGAGGACGGCCTGAAGAAGATGCATGGTGACATTATCGAGGGGATCAACAGCCTGGTAGTACAGGCGTGCGAGGCCACCCATCCGCCCAAGGACGAGGGCATGCGCACGGATCAGGGAGGCTATCCCTGTCTTACGCCCACCGATATCATGGACATGACCATCGTGGGCAACACCGCCATGCACCACATCCTGCTCAAGCTCAACCCCGGGTACATGGGAGTGGCTCCCTTTCCCCCCGTGATCCACAGGAGCATGGATATCAAGGCGAGGGATATGGGAATCACCATCCATGAGTCGGCCTACGTGCACGTGCTGCCCAACGAGGCGGGCTTTGTGGGGGCCGACAACGTGGGGGTGCTCATCGCAGAGGAGCCCTACAAGAAGGGCGAGATGCAGCTCATCATCGATATCGGCACCAACGGCGAGCTGGTTTTGGGCAACAAAAACAAACTCATTTCCTCATCCTGTGCCACGGGTCCCGCCTTCGAGGGTGCGCAGATTACCTTCGGCATGAGGGCTGCACCCGGGGCGATCGAGCGCATCAGGATTGACCCAGACACCCGCGAGGTGGACTACAAGGTGATCGGCAGGGATGCCTGGAGGAGCTACTCGAAACCGGATGAGATGGGGGCAAAGGGGATCTGCGGATCCGGGATCCTCGATGTGCTCGCTGAGCTCTACCGTTCAGGGGTGATACTGAAGAGCGGGCGATTCAATCCCACACAGAAATCGAATCGCTACCGGAAAAACAATGAGACTGCTCAGCCGGAGTTTGTCATTGCCTGGGCCGAGGAGACGAGCATTGGCGCCGACATCGTGATCACCCAGAAGGACGTCCGCCAGATCCAGCTCGCCAAGGGGGCGCTCTACAGCGGCTGCAAGCTGATGATGCGGCGAATGGGGATCGACAGGGTGGATGTGGTGAAGATCGCCGGGGCCTTCGGCACCCACGTGGACCGGGAGAAGGCGCTGATCATGGGGCTGTTTCCCGACTGCGAGATCGAAAGAATAGTTTCCGTGGGAAACGCCGCGGGCGATGGCGCACGGGTAGCGCTCCTCAACCGCGGCAAGAGGGAGGAGGCAAGGTGGGTTTCAAGGAATGTGGAATACATAGAGCTCACGGTGGAGGAGGATTTTCAACAGCAGTTCATGGAGGCCATGCAGATCCCTCATATGACCGATGAGTTTCCTCATCTTAAGGGCATAGTTCCAGACGAAATCCTCCATCAGAAATAAAAAGGACCGTGTTCGATGCATGGAGTGTATTGATTGGGTTTTTAATCATGTGTAAATCGATAGTAGAGCCAGGTATTTGCGGCTTTAAAGCCGTAATTGAAGTGAAAAGGGAGGATGGCCAAAAAGCGCGTGTAGCTATAAAAAGCGCGTGTAGTCAAGTGATGGAGTTGAATGAAATGCTGCATTCTTTGGGTTTGAAAGATATCTTTGTCCCGCCCCGAAAGAATATCATTTTCGCGTTATCGGAAAAGGCAGGTTGCCATGCCAGTTGCCCCATACCGTTCGCTATCCTCAAATGCGCTGAGATCGCGATGGATCTGGCGCTTCCAGGGGAAGTCTCGATTACGTTCGATTCTTACACACGAAGACAGGGTGCTTAAAGGTTATAATATGCATTTACCAGCTCCATAAACCAGTCTACCTTTTCCGGCGGCGCAATGCCCGGCACCTCGCACCCCGAGGCCAGGATAAAGCCGCTCTCATTGGATGCGGTATCAATACAGGTCCTTATGGCATTCCCCATCTCCTCCCTGGTTCCGGTGAAGAAGAGATGGGTGCTCACGTTTCCGATTAGCACGGCCTTTCCCCTGGTGGCCTCTACCGCCTTTTTAAGATCGGTGGGCGCGTCGATGCTGATGTTGGTTACCCCGGTATTCACCATATCCTCTAAGATGGGATCGGCATATCCGCAGATATGGAGGCCTACCCCTACCTTCCTCTCCTTGAAGTGATCCACGATCTGCTTGTGGTAGGGGAAGATGAAGGTGCGGTAGAGCCTGGGGGATATGAGGCTGCACGAGGCAGGGGCCTCGGAGTAGCTGAGACCCGCCTTGAGCGGGTAGAAGGCCTCGCCAAAGCGAATGGACATCTGGGTGCAGAACCGCATCAGTTCATGGACGTAATCGGGGTCCTTTAGCGCATCCCTTATGAGCTCGGTGGCACCTCTCAGGCCAATCGCGATAGTCCAGGGACCGGCGAGCACGCCTGATACCACTGAATCGGTGATCAGCCTCTTGGTCTCGGTTATGACCTCTAAGTAGATTGGCATGCGCCCATCCCTTGTGGGATCGGGGAGCGCGAGGCTGCTCAATTTTCCCTTGTCCTCCAGCGCGTGTTTGGTTGAAATGCACATGCTGTCTTCCGGGAATTTAAGCTCGTTTCCCATGGCCTCTGGCTCCATCAATAGATCGCCCTGCATAACGATGATGTCCGGCCTGTAGCGTTCGTACGCAGCAACCTGTGCCTTCACAAATACCCTGGGATCCAGCAAAAACTCCCGTATGGTGGCCCCAACGAGCTGGGCATTGCATTGTCCCATGATAGGATAGGCGGGGGTCCTATCGATATGGATCTCCTGGTTGGTGAATGTCTTCTTGAAGGCCGCTGAAACGCGCTGTCTACCGGTATACCCTTCCATTGAGAGGCCTCCCTATTGAGGTGTGGAGCCCGATGATAGCCGGAAGAATGATGACCCTTTTACCCCCTGTCCTTGTTCTTGCCCTTATCCTTGAGGTTGAGCGTTCGCCGAACCAGGTTTTTCTCGTGCTCGTAGTCGATAACCCGCTGGAGCATGATCTTCTGGGCCATCACCGGCCCTGCGCCGTGCCAGGTCCCCACCCCGTGAAGCCCTGCTGTCCAATTCTGAAGGAGTTTGTGAACCTTCATAACGTTCTCCGTTGGCTCGTCGGAACCGAAGCTGTAATACTCTTCAACATAGTCCTTGACCTCCGGGTTCTTGAGCTCCTTGAGCGAGGGCAGGGTCACGATCAGCCCGCCGCCGATATCTCCGGCCAGGGCCATCACCCTCCAGAAGGCGTTGCACACGTTGAGCTTTGAGACGTTCCCCATCAATTCATCGGGCAGATACACGCCGGATCCCGGTGGTTCCTCGCCACCCCTATGGGCGGCTGCCAGGCCGCAGGCCCGACCTGTCTCCCGCAATACCACCATCTCCATCAACTCCTCGTTGATGTGGGCGGCCTTCTCGAGCCCTTTATATTCCTGGATCAGCTTGGCGGCGCCGATAATCTGGTTCATGAACCCCACCTTGCACGTGCCGCCGCAGGTCATGCGGTGGGTCCTTGCAAAGCGGGTTACGAGCTTCACCGAGTAGGGGTACTCCCCGCAGTGAAAGATCCGCTCCCATGGGATCAATACGTTGTCGAAGATCACCATGGAGGTCTCGCGTTGGCCGAAGAGGGGGTTGCCCAGTTCCTCGAGATCATCGGCCAGATCTCTCTCAGCGGAGTAGGGGGTATACTGGCACACAAAGGTGATCCCCTTGGCATCTACGGGCGTGGCAAATGCCACTGCGTAGTCCTCCTCTCCCTTGAAGTGGGCCGCCTGTGGGAGCACCACGAGTTCATGGCTCGCATAGGCGCCGCTTATGTTGATCTTGGCCCCGTGCACCACAATGCCCTCATTGGTTCTATCAACGATCTTGAGCGACAGATAGGGATCGGACCACTCGGGTGTTTTCTCGTCCCTCCTTCCCCGTGGCTCGGTGAGGGCCCCTGCCACCGAGAGGTCTTTTCTCTGGACCATCTTGAGGTATTCGAGAAACCGGGGGTGGTACTTCGTTCCCAGGTCCCTGTCCATTTCCCAAGTGGTACTGGCCAGGGAATGAAATGCGTCGTAACCAACGCAACGGTAGATGCACGTTCCAAGCATCTCGGCGGTGAAGGTCCCTGCCTCGGCCTTCTTTACCAGATCCTCGGTGCTCGCGCTCACGTAAGTGTAGCGGTTCACGGTATCATCGATGAGCGGCGAGTAGCACGTCATGATGTCCCGGTACTTGGGGTCCAGGGCCCAGGAATAGCTGGCCTTGTTGGCCTCCACGACTGTCCTGGTGTTCTTATTGGCCAGCACGCTCTCGACCCTCTTCCCGTTCATGAATACGCGCGGCGTTACCTTCTTCAAGCTCTTCTCGAATTGTTCCGGCGTCATTAAGGGCATATCTCGCATTCCTCCTCATGGAATTGTTGGTCATAGCTGGTGGCGCTATGGTGTACCCTTACGATATTGGTATGATGTTGTCAATATTACTCGGCACTTGTTGCTCGTCATTGGTTGCTGATAAGAACACTAGGAACGAGAAACGAGAGTTAGTTGAGATCCCCCAAGGCGCTTCTTATCTTTTCCCTCAGCGCGGGATTATCCGCTGCGAGCTGCTCCGCCTTTCTGAAGTGGAAGAGGGCCTCATTTCTCTTACCGAGTTTGGTGAAATAGATCCCCAAGTTATAGTGTGCGAGGGGCAGGCTGCCCTGACGCCCGTACACAATGCCGAGATTGTAGTAGACCTTGTCTTTTACCGGTGGAAGAAAGGTGAGCCGTTCATAGATCTTCGCCGCCGCGCTATAGCGTTCGAGATTTTGAAGTGACAGGGCATAGAGATATAAGATCTCCTTGTCTCGCGGGGCGAGCGCAAGGGCCTTTTGCAGGATGGACAGGGACTCCTCGTATTGTCCATTGCTAAGGTAGGAATTTCCCATGGAGAACATCACCTCCGTGGAGTCGGGGTTCTCAGCTAACGATTGGCGAAATTGCTCGATGGCCTCGGTGATCCTTCCCTCTCGTTCCAGGACAAGCCCAAGTCCATAATGGGCAGGAGCGGATTTGGGATCACTGCGGAGCCTTTCGGCAAACTCCCTTTTCGCATCCTCGGCTTCCATGCAGAGCGCCGTTACCATGATCCGGAAGAGAGGAAATCGGGCACGCAGCTGTTTCGTCTGATCGGGATCGGGTTTCTTCACGTATCCCTGTAACATGGCTTCTATATTGGCCATTCTCTCCGTCGCCCCCGGATGGGTCTGCAGATAGGGGGGAGTCGCCTCTCCACCATACCAGTGTTCCCTCTGGATCTTCTTTAGCACCCTTACCATTCCACCGGGATCAAAGCCCGAGATGTCGGCGAGCTTAAAGCCTATCTGATCTGCCTGCCTCTCATCCTCACGGCTGTACCCCAGCTCCGCCTGAGCGCCTGCGGCTATGGAGCCGGTTACCAGGGCTCCCGCCGCCTTACCTCCGACGAGAATCCCCGCCAAGATACCAGCCATCGTGGCCATACCGATCCTCTTCGATCGTTCTATCCGTGCGGCGAGATGTCGGGCACTCACGTGGCCGAGCTCGTGTGCCAGTATGCACGCCAATTCATCGACGTCATCGAGCATGAGGACGAGGTCCGAAAAGACGAATACGTGGCCCCCAGGGGCGGCAAACGCATTGATGATGTTTTCCTTTACCACGTAGAAGTGAAGAGAGAAATACGGCACCTCTATGTGGCGACCGATATAGGTACCGAGGTCATTGATATACTGGACGAGGTAAGGATAGTCGACGATCTCGTACTGGGACTCGATGCTTGCAAGAAACTGCTTGCCAAGGTCAATTTCTTCCTCCGGGGTCAGATATGCACAGAGGGGGCTAGCAATTGAGATGTTCAATAAGAACAACAATGCGGTAGCGATGAGGAGATGCTTACCTCTGAACTTCATCAACATGGGTCTCCACCTCCACCCTCGGGGCCTCGATCCACAAGCCCTCCAGATCATAAAATTCTCGTACCGGCTCGTAGAAGAGGTGAACCACGAGATCCCCGTAGTCCAATAGCACCCAGTGGCCATCCCTTTCGCCTTCTACGCCGAAAAGGCTGAATCCCTCATCCTTCATCCTCCTTTGAAGATGTTGGGCGATGGCCTGTACTTGCCTGCTGGATTTACCGCTCGCAATGAGGAAGTAATCGGTGATGGATGTGAGCTTCCCTACCTCGAAAAGAACGGGGTCAACGGCCTTCCTCTCGAGGAGTATGTTCACACAGATACGAGCCTTATCGAGTGGATCCATTAAGTTTGTATACACCTGCCTTTTCTATGTATTCCCTTACTGCCTCCGGAACCAAGAATCGTATAGATTCCCCTTTCCCTACCTTTTCCCTGATTTTGCTCGCCGAGATATCCATCAGCGTGATATCCCTCCGCAATAACACCGTCCCCGAAGGATGGCGGAAGCATTCCCCTTTCGAACTCCGCCTAAAGCCCACATTGAGGGAATCGAGAAAGGCCATAAGCCTCTTAGTTGTGTACCCAGGTCGGCTAATTACCACAAATGATGCGTATTTGAAGAGGTTTCGGAAGTCCTTCCATGCCTTTATCTCCAGAAAGGCATCCGTGCCGATAATAAAGAAGAGCTCAAGGCCGGGACCAAAGGAGGAGTGAAAAGACCGGAGCGTTTCAATGGAATAGGAAAACCCACCCCTTATGCCCTCGATATCCCACACCTCGAGCAGGGGAGAGATTGCGCTCGCCAACCTCACCATCTCGAGGCGATGAGAGAAATCGGCGATTGGGGCCTGAGGTTTATGCGGCGGCATTCCGGATGGTATGAGGTACACCTTGTCGAGTGCCAAATCCTCGCCTATCTCCTCAGCAGCCCTTAGGTGGCCTAAATGGATCGGGTTAAAGGTGCCTCCCAGTATACCTAATTTCATGGTTCCACCAGTAGAGATGTACATACTGTGCGGCGTATGGCAAACGGCTCCATCAGACCAACCGCCCCACTCGCAGGCGGAGCCGATATCCCCATGACAGGCTCGGCATCGAAGAGACGCCCCCGTTCATCGGTAACATCACTGATATCTGCCCTGGTCAAGTATTCCCCCAAGTGGCCATGGAGCCTACCGATCTGGCAGGGACTTCTGCCTTAGTAATTCCCTGAACTCGTCGAGGCCCTCCCCGGTAAGGGCGGAAATCGCCTGGCACTCATGCCCTTTTTCGCGGAAAAGGTGGCACGCTTCCTCGAGATCACCGCGGCTCACGGAGGCGATGTCGATTTTGTTGAGCGCGATCACCTGATCCTTGTTGATCAATGATGGATGGTAGACCCTTAATTCCCCCTGCACTATTGAGTAATCCTTGAGAATATCTTTAAAATGCGAGCGATGGACATCCAGCACATGCACCAGGATATTGGTTCGTTCGATATGCTGGAGGAATTTGTGACCCAACCCCTTTCCGCTGCTCGAGCCCTCTATGAGGCCCGGTATGTCGGCGAGGGTCAGGTATTGCCCGTCATCGAACATCATGACCCCGAGATTGGGCGTAATGGTGGTAAAGGGGTATTCGGCTATCTTGGGATGCGCGCTGGAGAGACGAGAGAGGAGGGTAGATTTGCCCGCATTTGGTAGACCGATGATACCTATATCGGCGATGAGCTTGAGCTCTAATTTGAGCCTTTTTTCCGTTCCCTTCTGGCCTTCCTGGGCAAACCTGGGGGTCCTGTTCGTGGAGGTGGCAAAGTGCTTGTTTCCCTTGCCGCCCTCTCCGCCCTCAACCAGTACTACCTGGTGGTTGTCGAGCACCAGGTCGGCCAGGAGCTCACCGGTTTCCAGATCCCTTATCATTGTTCCCAATGGGACCAGAATCAGGGCATCTCGACCATTTTTGCCTGACTTGTTCTTGCCGCTCCCCGCCCTGCCGTTTTGGGCCTTGAAGTAGCGTCCGGATTCGAAGTCATAGAGAGAATGGGACTTTCTCGTTGCCTTGACTAGGATGTTTCCTCCCTTTCCGCCGTCGCCTCCATCGGGCCCACCTTTTGGTAAGAATCGTTCTCTTCGGAAACTTACGCAGCCGGCTCCTCCATCACCGGATTTTACGGTGATCTCGGCCTCGTCAATGAATTTCATATTTTCGTAACTGATTAGTCGTTACAGGTTGCCAGAGTGAACCAACAGCGAAAGATAGAACAGCCTTCGCTTGCTTTGTGCGCTCCAGGCGGTTCGTTACTTGCCGCATCTGTAATATTAATTTGGCCTACGGTGCTCACTGAGCAAAAAAATCCGAGCCACGAAATTCGAGACAATTACCAATATAGAGATCTATGATGCCCGCAAAACACCAAGAAACCTGGCATTGGGCATTTGATCATTTGAATTTTGACTTTGGCTCGAATTTCGGTATTCGGATTTCGAATTTTTTTCTCTATATTTAAGGGAAAATGCCTAATTAGAATAGGCATTGTAGCCCATGGACCTCTATTCGCTTAAGGGGTGTACACGCTCACCTGCTTCCTGTATTTTCCCAATCGCTCAAAGGTCACAACCCCATCAATTTTCGCAAAGATGGTGTAGTCATTGCCCACCCCCACATTATTCCCCGGATGGATGCTCGTTCCCCTTTGTCTGACGATGATCGAGCCGGCTTTCACGAGCTGGCTTCCGAACCTCTTTACCCCTAATCTCTTGCCCGCGCTGTCCCTGCCATTCCTTGAGCTCCCACCTGCCTTTTTATGCGCCATCTTTCTATCCCCTCTTGTTCCTCGTTTCTCATTTGTATCTCTTCAGGTGAATAGGCTGAAGACTGAAGGTTATTTAGTTTGCAACGATCGATTTATCCCTAAAGGACTTCTGCCTTCAGTCTATAAACCTGAGTAGTTGCTCTCATTTATATTGACAAGCAACAAGCAACGAGAAACGAATCTATTCCTCAATATGGAGTATCTTTACCCCGGTGTAATCCTGTCTGTGACCCTGCTTCCTTCGATAGCCCTTCCGCTTCTTATATTTAAAGACCACTATCTTTGGTCCTCTGCCGTGACTGGTGATCTTGGCCACCACCTTTGTGTCTTTCAAAACGGGCTTTCCGACCGTCACCTTATCATCTTTTGAGACGAGCAATACGTTATCGAAGCACACCTCATCGCCTATATTGCCATCCAATTTTTCGACCTTTATCTCCTCGCCCGGCGCAACCCTGTACTGCTTACCACCCGTTTGGATGACCGCGTACATTCCAAACCTCCAATCTTCCAATACAAATTTAAATTACCGTAACTTACAGGCAAAGTCAATAGAAACCTCCCCCTGAGGCGCCTCTATCCCTGTGCATGTGAAATTCAAGGAGATGGACATATAGTCCCCTGAGGCAGAAATGTCAATCCCAATCTCAGCTCGCTATGGCTGGATTCGCTCAAAGTGTTCCGGCAGGGTAATGGACGGTATGCGCAAAGGGGATGGTTCCCTGAGTGGTCCTTATTTTAGGGAGTAGAATGTGGGGCAATTTTGTGATATAAAGAAGGCTACTATGCAAATAGAAAAAGGATTTTATGCCCATTTACGAATACCAGGCAAAGATACCCTCGAAGGGCTGTAGCGTGTGCCGCGAGGGCTTTGAGTACATCCAGGGCGTCGATGAAAATCCCCTTGCTCATTGCCCGAATTGCGGAAAGGACGTTAAAAGGATTATTTCCTGGTGTCATGCTGCGGTGGTTGATTCATCACCGGAGGATACAAGTACGGAGCGAAGGATAGCCGATTATGAGAAGGCTGGTTTTTACAGCCATGCCGCGGAGCTAGCCGATAAATACTCGCACAAAACAAAAGACAAGCTCCTGAAAGAGAGGGCCCTGGAAAATTACAAGAAGGCCGGGTACAATCTCGATTCGAGCACAGATGATGACTCATTTTAACTCGCCGTCTCATCGCAAACCCCTATTGAGTTACTTGTCCCTAAACTCGCCTTATGAACCGGTTATATTCGCAAACAGCAGGAGGGAGCGGTAATGTCTGATTTCTTTCAAAACGGCGAGATCGCAACCTTTCATCGGCTCAAGCAGAGGGGTCTCGCGGAACTGGAGGCTGAGCTGGTAGAGGCCACAAAGCACAGGCCCATTTCCCTTGTGCTGCCCTACATCCCCGTAGAACTTCAGGGCCCCGGCCTCCCGAAGATAATCGAGGAACTCCGGCACGTGCCGTACCTCAAGAACATTATCGTCACCGTGGGACGGGCAAACGCGGAGGAGTTCAAGGAGGCGAAGAGGGTTTTTTCCGCACTTCCCCAGCGGCCGAAGTTGATCTGGTGCACTGGCCCAACGATTGGAAACATATATGCGCTGCTCGCGGAGAAAGGCATCAATGTGGGTGATGACGGCAAGGGAAGGTCCGCTTGGACCGCATACGGATATATCCTCGGCCTTGAGGATAGCCAGGTCATCACATTACACGATTGTGATATCGCTACCTACAATCGAGATCTGCTCGCGCGGCTCTGTTACCCCGTTGCCCATCCCAACATTGGATTTGACTTCTGCAAGGGATACTACACCAGGGTTACTGATCAGATGCACGGGAGGGTAACTCGTGTATTTGTTACCCCCCTCATAAGAGCCCTCAAGGAGACCTTGGGCTCCAATCAGTTTCTCGATTTTCTCGACAGCTTCAGGTACATCCTCGCGGGGGAATTCTCCATGGATGTGGATGTGGCACACCTGATCAGGATTCCGGGCGACTGGGGATTGGAGGTCGGGGTTCTGGCCGAGATCCACAGGAATTGCGCCCTCCGAAGGATATGTCAGGTTGACCTCTCGGATAACTACGAACACAAGCATCAACCCCTGACCCTTGAGGACCCCAACAAGGGATTGCTCAAGATGGGCACGGACATCGCGAAGACCCTGTTCAGGACCCTGGCGAGCATGGGGCATACATTCACCAATGAAATATTCGTGACCTTACGGGCGAGCTACCTGAGGATCGCCCAGGACCTCATTGCGCGGTATGAGTGTGACTCCGAGATCAACGGGCTGACCTACGACAGGCACGGGGAGGGGAGCGCAGCCGAGGCATTCGTGAGGTGCATCGTGAGCGCCGGTCAGCAGTATCTCGAAACACCCTTCGAGGCTCCCCAAATATCGAACTGGAACAGGGTGTTCTCCGCTGTTCCGGACATCTTCGGGCTGCTTATCGATGCCGTTGAGAGGGATAACAAGGGCTAATGGTGAGGGCTTGCCAAGGCAGAGGTGATTACGTGTCGGAAGGTGGTTTCAGCAAAACACAAAGAGGCGCGTACCTCAGGCCTTATTCCCCGCAGGAGTCATCTTCAGGGGTGATAATCCTAATAATCTCCGGTTGGTAGGAAGGCCTCTCGCCTAAAATGTTGCTCAAGAGCCTCACCATGATCAGCGATATTCCCAACCCCGCCAGGCATCCCACAAGGGTGGTGAGATTGAAATCCACGCCGGATGATTTGCCCGCAACATATCCCACTGCTGCTCCACCCACTATGCCGATGGCAGGGATCATGTAAACCACGAAAGAGGCCTTGGCCACCGTACCGGCCGGAATTCCTATCTTAACCGTATCTCCTGGCTTCGCGCCGATGGGGTTGAACGCCTCAGCGATCATCTCCTTGCCGCCCCCGAGCATATGGCAGTAGTCCTTCGCCATACATTGGCCACACATGGATTGCCGGTCCGTCATCACCAGGGCCTTTTCACCCCTCACCTCTCTCACCGTTCCCACCTCCTCGTTCATATAGGATCTGGGAATCTTGATCATATCAAATGGTGTCTGATCCATATCCATGGCGTCACGCCCCGCTGGTACAGCTCTTTTTATCCCGGTTTTTGTTGACTATAGAAAAATGGGAATTATTGTCAAGGAAATTGGGATGATTGATTGTTTGAACAAAACTGCTTTCCCTTTGCAGAACTCCTATTGAATTTTATCCCTTGGGAAACTATTATAATTCTTGTTCCCGGTGTATTAATCTAAAAGGCTTGAACGTGCGGATAGAAGCCAATTTGGAGATGAGCTCATGACATCAGTTTTGGTTACCGGTGGGGCAGGGTATATCGGAAGTCACGTGGTAAAGCAGTTAGGAGATCAGACGAACTACGAGATCACCGTCATCGACAACCTCTCCACAGGGGTGAAGAAAGCGGTTCTCTCCGGGGATTTGATTATGGAGGACCTCTCTAACGTTCACGCCCTCTCTAAGATTTTCTCTGAGAGGAGATTCGATGCGGTTATGCACTTCGCGGCCTCGATTATCGTGCCGGAATCGGTAGCGAACCCCCTGAAGTATTACTCGAACAACACCATCAACACGGTCGAGCTCATCAGGTGCGCGGTTCAACACGGGATTAGATATTTCATCTTCTCTTCTACTGCGGCTGTCTACGGAATCCCGGAGGAGGTGCCCATAAGGGAGACGATGCCAACCCACCCCATCAATCCCTACGGCATGAGCAAGCTCATGAGCGAAACCGTGCTTATCGATACCGCCCAAACGAAAGAGGACCTCAACTATGGCATCCTGAGATATTTCAACGTGGCCGGGGCATCGCGCGATGGGAAGCTGGGTCAGAATTTCCCCGAGGCCACACACCTCATCAAGAGGGCTGCCCAGGCGGCGATCGGGAAGAGGCCGTATCTTGAGATCTATGGAACGGATTACGACACCCCTGATGGCACGGGAGTGAGGGATTATATCCATGTGGAGGATCTCGCCTCCGCGCACCTGTCCACCCTCGAATATCTAAGGGATGGCAGCAGCTCGGAGGTCTTTAACTGCGGATATGGCCGTGGGTGCTCGGTGCGAGAGGTGATCGATGCCATGAAAGAGGTGAGCGGAGTTTCTTTTCCCGTGAGAGAGGCAGGGAGAAGGCCCGGCGATCCCCCCATTCTCATCGCCGACAACACCAAGATCCTGAGGCATCTCCATTGGAGACCGCAGTGCGACGATCTCGCCCTTATCTGTAAAACGGCCCTTGAGTGGGAGAGGAAGATCGCGTAAGCGATCATGGACAACCAGGGCATGGAGATGGCTTTTTCCCCTGTGCCTCTGGCCCCAAGCCGGGCATCATTTTACGATGAGCTCATCCACCTTTCGTTTCGGCACGTGGTGGATGCCCTCCTCATCGCGCCAGTAACGGATGTCACCCCCGGGCTCGAGGTCTTCCAGGACCACCCTTTCCGCTGGTTTGCCGAGGGCGAGGACGAGACGGATCTTGAAGTTCTCGGGGATCTTCGGTTCCCAACCAAGCCTCTCCCTTTGAATGGAGGCGATAATGCACCCTCCAAGGCCCCTTTCCATTGCGCCTAGAAGGATCTTTTGGGCAATGATGCCGTCGTCGCACAGGGCATCCTTAGCGATCGTCTCGTCGAGCAGGATTAGGATATACGCCGATGGGCGCTCCCCTGGTGCGGGGCCATCCCAATCCTTGAGATACCCGGCCCAGGCGAGGCAGGGAAAGATCCGGCCATTGGTCTCGGGGTCGGCGGACAGGAGGTATTTGAGGGGCTGGCGATTTGCTAACGAGGCGGTGTATCGTGCAAGGGAGATGAGCTCCACCAGCCCCTCCCGTGAGATTACGTATGATTCATCAAAGCGACGATACCTACGGTTCTTTAAAACAAGGTCATGAAAATTGCCCATAGCGTTTTTTCCTCCTTAAGTATTCTGTGAACGCCGACTATAGGGTGCCTTAGATTGAAGCACTAGAGTTAAACTTCCATTAAATGGTATACGCTGAGATCTTAAGGGTTCTTCTGCGAGCACCTCTCTCAGGCGCCGACATTCTCTTAACCTGTTTTCCCTTGCTCAGAAGTTCCAGCCTGAGCCTGAGGTAGGCATCTCCTGCCTTTTCATCGTCCGGGGAGATCTTCAGGATCCTCTTATAGAGCTCAAAGGCGCTCTCCAGCTCACCCTTATCCTCCTTGAGCTTGGCCAGCTGGTGAAGGAGCTTGGTGTCCTTTGGTTTCAGGGCGAGGGCCTGTTCCATCTCCGTTTCAGCGAGTTCGAGTTTATTCGCGCTCAGGTATGCAAGGATGAGGTATTGACGGAGCTCGTAGTTCTTCGAATTCGCCTCAACCCCCTTACGAATGGAGTTGGCTGCTTCATCGAATCTTTTACGAGCCATGAGGTAGTCAAAGACATACTTGTATAAAGTGATCTTATTTGGCTTTGATTTGAGTAGCTCCACGGCCTGTGTATAGGCGAGATCGTCCTTATTAAACCTATGGCATATATCGAAGAGCGCCTCCCTCGCCTCTATATCCTTGGGATTGATCGTAAGGATCGTCTCGAAATAGGAGATGCCCTTATTCGCGTCCCCTGCCTCTGTCTCAAGAACCCCAAGGTTAAAGAGGATGGTGGTGTTTCTCTTGTCATGAGCCAGTATCTTCTCATAGGCGATCCTCAGGGCCTTCTTATCCCCCTCTTTTTCCAGGATATTCGCGTAGATGGTCAGGGCTTCGAGGTGGTCGGGGTCTTTCGCGAGGATCTCCTCGGCATACTTCTTCGCCTCCTTCAGTTTTCCCTTCTCAAGGAGGGAGCTGGCCAGCCGCAGCCTGCCCTCGATATCATCCTTTCTGAGATCAAGCGCCACGCGCAGGTATTTCTCGGCCAGCTCCGGCTTCTTGAGCTCATCGTATATGGAGCCGATGTTGTAGTAGAGATTTGGGTCATTCTTGTCATATTTGGCTGCCTTGAGATACCACTGGAGGGCATCGTTTTTCTGGCCGATCTTAAATGACAGGTACCCCATGTTCTTCATAACCACTATCTGCTCGGTCTCGGTTAGTTGGGGCAGTATCCTCGTGTATTCACTTATGGCTTCCTTGATTCTGCCCTTCTTCTCGAGGAGCTCCGCGAGGCACAGCCTGACCTCCAGGTCATCGGGGGTTTTCGCGAGGATCTTTCTCAGGACGGTGATTACCTGATCGTACCTATGGAGGTGTTCATAGGCCTCCGCCAGCTTTCTCATGAGGGCTAGATCATCTTTTGTTTGGAGTATTTCCTCTAATGTGTTCGCCCCTTGCTTCCAACTCTTCTGTGTCAGATACTCCTCTGCAAGCCTGAGCTTGAGGCGCATATCATCGGCATTTTCCTCGACCGCCGATTCCAGGAAGGCCAACCTTTTCTTGGCATCGATTATCCTGTTCGCCTTCTCCAACCAATCCTCGGGCAAGGGGGCGATCGTCAGGCTGAGTTCACCGATGAGCTCGTTTTTATGCTTGACCTGTATAGTGTAGCTATAGCGGTGAAAGATATCTTTGCCTGGAAGGAGCTCTGCAAGGGCAGTTTCTTCCTGGAGGGCGTTTACGTCGAAACCCTGGCAGAAGAGCCTTATACCCCTGTTAAAGGGCACTGAGGTGTCCACCTTTACTATCCTGAGCCTGTCGTTCGGGTGGGCGTAGAGGGTCTGTCCGGGGAAGAGCCTTTTCTCGGTCCCGTTGTGTGAGATTACCATGTGGTGAAATACGGGAGCCGGGCTAAGGAGGTTTCGAAGCCGGTCCCTGAGAGAGGTGCTGCCGGGGCCACCGATGAGCAGGTAGAGCGATGCGAATGAAAAAAGGGCTGCCCCTAGGAGGATAGCCCTTGCCCTTCTTTGCTTTTTTCGGTATGGCGTTTCGCCGTGTGCCAATTACCTTCCTTTCCTGCGCCTCCTGCCCTTGGCACCACCTCCTTCCCCGGGTGTACCGCTCCATATCAGAAGCACGGGGCTTGCCACGAAGATGGAGGAGTAGGTGCCGACGATTATGCCAATGAGCAGCGCAAAGGCAAAGTCGTGGATGACACCACCTCCTAGGACGAACAGGCATGCGACCACGATAAGGGTAGTTCCTGAGGTGAGCAGGGTTCTGCTGAGCGTCTCATTGATGCTGCGATTTATCACCTCAGGCAAGTTGCGACCTCGATACCGCCTGAAGTTCTCCCGGATCCTATCGAACACCACGATCGTGTCATTCAGGGAGTAGCCCACTATGGTGAGGAGTGCGGCCACCACGGCCAAGCTGACTTCCCGGTTGGTGAGCGCGAATGCCCCTATGGTGATGATGACATCATGGAATAAAGCAATAATGGCGCCGAGGGCGTATTCCAACTGGAGAAACCAGCACATCCCGATGGTGATAACCAGTGCGACCAAGATCAGCCAGAGCACGCTTAATCCGATAGTGGCAATGATGTAAACGCCGAACGCGAGGCAGGCGGTCATGATGATGCTCACGGTCCACTTGTACTCAAACCTGCCGGAGATGTAGATCACCATGAAGAGCAGCGCATAGAAGATGGCAAAGAGGGCCTTTTCTCTTAGATCTTTCCCGATCTTCGGCCCCACCATCTCGACCCTCCTGACCTCAACGTTCCTCTCCCCGAACGCGCCATGCAGGGCTTGATCGATCTCCTTGGAAAGTGCGCTCAAATCCACATCGGCCTTGCTCACCCGTATCAGATATTCATTCGCGCCTCTCTCCCCGAACTCCTGAATAAAACTGTCCTCCATGGCGATTGCTCGCAGGGCATCCCTGATATCGTCGGTTTTGACCTTTTGATTGAACCGCACCTGTATCAGTATGCCGCCCGCGAAATCGACCCCGTAATTGGGACCGCCCCGAGCGATCAACAGGATGACAGTCATCGCTATCAGGGCACCTGACAGGAGAAATGCAATCTTTCTTCGACCAATGAAATTGATATTAGTATTCGGTTTAATGAATTCCATGCTTTACTCTCTTTAGATGCGTATTTTCCTCCATCCCCGTTCGACGATGAGGTAGTCGAAGACGAGCCTGGTGACCACGATTGCCGTGAAGAGGCTTGCTATGATGCCTATGCTCAGGGTCACGGCAAATCCCTTTACAGGCCCCGTGCCGAATTGAAAGAGCACCAGGGCGGCTATCAGAGTAGTGATGTTGGCATCCAGGATAGTCACTAAGGCCTTGCTGTAACCTCCGTCAACCGCAGCACGGGGGGTCTTGCCCAACCTCAGCTCTTCCCTGATCCTCTCGAAGATGAGCACGTTGGCATCTACCGCCATGCCTATTGTCAGGATTATGCCCGCGATACCGGGCAATGTTAAGGTGGCACTAAAAAAAGCCAGCCCTGCTGCGATAAGTATGATGTTCAGCAACAGTGCCAGATCAGCGATGATCCCCGCGAATTGGTAATAGAATGCCATAAACAGTATCACGAGCAGGCCCCCGATTATCATTGATTTGAGTCCCTGGTCGATGGAGTCCTTTCCCAAAGAGGGGCCCACGGTCCGCTCCTCGATGATCTTCACTGGCGCGGGCAGTGCTCCTGCCCTCAACACGATGGCCAGATCCCTCGCCTCTTCCATGGTGAACCTGCCGGTTATCTGAGCCCTACCACCGGCGATCCTGTCCTGTATGACCGGTGCGCTGTTGACCACGTTATCCAGGACGATGGCCAACCTCTTTTTGATATTCGCACCCGTAATCTGCTCGAAGAGCCTCGCCCCCCTAGAGTCAAAGGTAAGGGAGACATAGGGCTCGTTGTAACGGGAATCGATCTGGACCCTCGCATCGGTCAGATACTCGCCGGTTATCACGGCCCTCTTTTTCAGGAGAAAGGGGATCTTCGTCTGGGAGCCGGGCTCACCCTTTATCTGGTAGAGAATCTCGTCACCCGGCGGTATGTTCCCCTTGAGCGCCTCCTCGACGCTGTTGTCCTCGTCAACCAGCTTGAACTCCAGCTGGGCGGTTCTGCCTATGATATCGATGGCCCGTTTCGGGTCCTTGATGCCGGGGAGCTGGACGAGAATCCTGTCCCTGCCCTGGGGTCGAATATCTGGTTCGGTCACGCCGAACTGATCGATCCTGTTCGTGATGGTTTCAACTGCCTGATCCACCGCCATTCTCTTGATGTGCTGCTGTGCCTGCTGGGAAAGGATTAAGTCCACGCGAGGCTCGCCCTGGCTCAGGGAAGCGGCCTTAACGGACATATCTGGGAACGTATTCGAGACCATCTCCTCAACGGCCTTGATATCCTCACTCCTCAGAAGCGTAAGTTCAATCCTATCCGGTCCGCTTCTGTTCAGCTCTTGGTACCTGATCTTGGCCTTCCTGAGGCTGGATTTTATATCCTCAGCCATCCGCTCCAGGTGGCTCTCCACCGCCTTCTGGGCCTGCACCTCCAGGATGAGATGGATACCACCCTTTAGATCCAGCCCCAGGTGTATCTTGTCCTCGGGTAGAATGTTAGGCCACCACGTGGGCAACGTGGTACTGAGGGACGGCGTGAGATAGATTAGCGCGATAACCATTACCAAAAGAACAATGAGTCCTCGCCACTTCAGTTTCTTGGTCACCCTTCACTCCTTAGTCCATCGATTCATAAATTCGGTAACGAATTTACTCACTCAGGACTTAGTGCTGAGTGAGCATCCGCTACAGATATTTTGAAAAAATAGGTTATTATATTTGCGAATCGAAGCACTTAGCTTTCGCCCTCTACTTTTCGTAACACCCCTGCGATAGAAGCCCTCGAAACCTTAACCCTCACCTTTGGGGATATCTCCATGGTAACCACATCATCGGACAATCCGGTGATAAGGCCATGCAGACCACCCGAGCTTACGACCCTGTCCCCCTTTTTAAGGGTTGAGAGAATCTGCTTGTGCTGCTTGGCCTTTTTCTGCTGGGGCCTGATCAGCAGGAAGTAGAATATGGCAAAGATAATAATCAGCGGCAGGAAGGCACCCAAACCGCCTGATTGTCCTCCTCCGGCACCTCCGGTTCCCATGGCGTACGCTAGATCAAACATCTGTATTCCTCCATTTTGTTGTTATAAAGACTCTGCCTCGCTCTGATATCGATTTTCTACCCTCCGGGCGTAGAAATTACGGCTGAACTCGGCCAGCCTATCCTCCATTATGGCCTCCCTTATTCCCGAGAGAAGGTGGCTATAATAGTAGAGGTTATGAATGGTGTTCAGCCTGCTGGCCAGTATCTCTTTTGAGAGATAGAGGTGTCTCAGGTAGGCCCGTGAATAATGTGAACAGGTGTAACACCCGCAACATTGCTCGATAGGGGAGTCGTCCTCCGCGTACTGGGAGTTCTTGATGATCAGCTTCCCCGTATTGGTGAAGAGCATACCGTTTCTCGCGTTGCGGGTGGGAAGCACGCAGTCGAACATATCCAGGCCCATCTTTACCGCCTCGATGATATCCTCCGGTGTTCCCACTCCCATGAGGTAGGCGGGTTTTTCATCGGGAAGAAATTCCCTCGTCAGCCGTACTATCTCCTCCCTGGTGTGCGTATCTTCCCCGATGGCCAAGCCTCCGATGGCGTAGCCGTCAAGGTCCAGGCTCACCAAGCCCCGTGCGCTCACCTCCCTCAGATCGGGATAGACCCCACCCTGCACGATCCCGAACAGGGCCTGTGAGTTATTCTTCTTTTGCTCGAGACATCGCTGGGCCCACTGTTCGGTGAGCCTTATGGAGTTTCGCACGTAATCGCGGTCGGCGCCGGCGCGGGTGCATTCATCCAATGTCATGGCAATATCTGACCCGAGGGAGCCCTGAATCTCCATGGCCTTGTCCGGCCCGAGAAAATGGATAGATCCATCAAGGTGGGAGCGGAAGGTCACCCCCTCCGGTGAGATAGTCCTGAGCTTGGAGAGACTGAGGGTTTGAAATCCTCCGCTGTCGGTGAGTATCGGGCCTGGCCAGTTCATGAAACGGTGAAGACCGCCGAGCCTCTCGATCAGCGCGTGACCCGGCCTCAGGTAGAGGTGGTAGGTGTTTGCGAGGATGATTTCAACGCCCGAATCCCTGGCCTCCTCAGGAGATACCCCTTTGACTGCCCCCAATGTGCCAACAGGCATAAAGACAGGGGTTTCGAGGGTTCCATGGTCCGTGACCAGCTCCCCCAGCCTGGCCCTGCTGGATGTACATTGCTTTACAACGCTGAATTTCAATTTTGGCCCCTCTTAATGGTCGATAATAGGATCAAGATTTAGGTGAGAGAGGTATCAAAGATTTTAGTTTACGTTAGGCATTTGCAACGTTAGACACTTTCATTCAGGTTATCAGCATCGCGTCACCGTAACTGTAAAAGCGATATCGATTTTCCACCGCCCAATGGTAGGCCTTCATGGCCAGCTCAAATCCGGCAAAGGCCGCCACCAGGAAAAGCAGCGAGGAACGGGGCAAATGAAAATTCGTGAGAAGCCCGTCAATCACCTGGAACTTGAATCCAGGATATATCAAAAGATCCGTGGCTCCGGAATCGGCCGCGATTCTCCCTTTTCTCTGAAATGCGGTCTCCAGGGCTCTCACCACGGTGGTGCCTATGGAGATGACCCTTCCCCCATTGCGTTTTGTGCGCTCAATAACATTGGCCGCATAATGGCCTATGGAATATTCCTCCTCGCCCAGGCGATGTTCTCGAATGTCTTTTGCCCTGACAGGCTTAAAGGTATCGTACCCGACCATGAGGGTAATGCTCGATATTTCTACACCTCGGGCCTGAAGGGAGTCGAGCAGTTCCTGGGTAAAGTGAAGGCCAGCAGTAGGTGCGGCCACCGCACCAAGGAACCGTGAGAAGATGGTCTGGTATCTCTCCTCGTCAATCTTCGACCTTCTATCATTGCCGTCTCTTTTAATATAAGGGGGCAGGGGAAGGCAACCTCTTTTTTCCAACACATAGTCAAGCGTGTGGGCGCCCTCGAAGCGGAGCCGAACCTTCCCCTCCTCTCCAACGTGTTTCACCGTTCCCCTTACGCCATCGGGGAACAGTATTTTGCTGCCCATTTTCGGCCTCTTCGATGCCCTGAGCAAGCACCATCGTTCGTCGGGATCACCTCTAGGCGATCCAGTGGGGTGCTCGAGAACCAGGATCTCCACCCGACCTCCTGTTTCCTTTTGGCCGAAGAGCCTGGCAGGGACCACTTTAGCATCGTTCACCACCAGGAGGTCACCCCCTCTCAACAGCGAAGGAAGACCGAAGAAACGATGATCGGCGAGGTTTCCGGTGGACCTGTCCACGCGCAGAAGCCTTGATTCATCCCTTCTCGGGGCCGGTTCCTGGGCGATGAGTTCATCGGGGAGGTGATAGTCGTAATCTTCCAGGCTATACATCTCCCTTGTTACCGAAAGATATAGGTTAAAAGCAATCCACAACACATGGCGATGAAGCCGATCACCCTCAATTGGTTATCGGGAACCTGCTGGATTTGACTGAGCCATCTCTTCATCTTGTCGGGAAATGCCAGGTAAGGCAATCCCTCGACAATCAGCACGAGCCCCAAAAGGCAAAAAAGCAATCTCATTTCCGACGGCCTCGAGGTCTAACGTTTCTCTGTACATCAGGGAGAAGGCCGAAAATCGTTACGTAAATCAATCTATTCATAATATAGAGATAGCAACTTTCTTTCAAGATCTATATGCTGTGGTGAGCTCAGAGCAGTCCGATGGCTGTTGGGGATCGAGATCCCCCCTAGAGCCTGGACCTCTTTCCGGTCATATGCTCGATTTCCACCTTTATGATCGCCGCCTTATGGATGACCTCCTCTCTATAGGCAAATGATTTTCCGGAGTAGTGCAGCATGATGGTGTCAAGGGCCCTCTGTTTTGATTCCAGATCCTCGATAACAAAGGCCTTGCCAAACCCGACCACGCTTAGGTATCTCATGCCCCAATCGCAGGGTTCTTCGGACCTCACCAATTCCTGAAGGATATCGAACTCGAAGCATACCCGATTGTTCTTCTCCAGGATACGCAGCTTTTTCCCTTCCTGAGCCGTATGGAAATACAGTGCGTTGTCCTTATACCCGAAGCAAAGGGGCACGACGTATGGACGATTGTCCTCAGATAAGGCGAGTCGGCACACGGATGATTGGCGAATGATCTCCTCTATAGCTGCCCTGTCGGTAATTTCTTGTTCCTCTCTTCTCATCTCACATCCATCGTTGTATGAAGAGAAATAAAGTACCCTACAGCGAGACTTGACGCCGAATCTTTCGGCGAGACTTTCGGCGAGCTCAAGTCGAGCCGCTGCGGGGTCCTTCAACGATACCGATGAAAGTTTCGTTTATCCCTGGAACGGATTATTCCACCACATTGCAGATAAAGCTGTCGTGCATCTCGGGGTAGGTGATGGTGCAGTCCTTTCCGATGAGCCTCTCTGCCTCCTCTATTGCCTCTTCCACGGTGGAGAAGGGCTCAAAACCGAGCAATCTCGCCGTTGTAAAGTCCGTGGCCCCGGCGAGAAAGGCCTTGCCGAGGTACCTGAAACCATAGGCCCCCTGTCCCCACAGGATGAGGGGATGGACACCATGGAAGCCGAACCCATACCTGTATTTATGGACGAACTCAGGTCGATGGGCGTACTCCTCTGCATAAAGGTTCCACAGCTCGAAGGGGTCTTGGGTATGAGGAATGAGCTTCTCGAACATCTCCACGTAAGAAGGGTACTTCACAGCATCGAACTGATCGTTGCATGGGTGAACGAGCACGATAATTCCCCCCTTCTTTACGAGGGGAATGTTCTGAAAGAGGCCGAAGCTGTAAGACATGCCCAGGTTCCTCACCAGGATTGGGTTGATAAGGGACATTTTACTGTAAGGATCTCTATTGTTGCCCATGCCGTACACCACCACATCGGACTGGCCCTTCACGTCAACTACGTGCTGGCGTTGGAGGATCTCCAGGGCCTTCTCATGGGCCTCCGGCGGATGTCCTGCCACCACCTTCACCAACTCCTGCGGGTACGCGTTGTTCATGGCGCCCTCGATGATGAGAAAGCGGCGCCCCTTTTTCGCGAGCTCTTCCTCGATGACCTCCCCCATCTCGTTGAGCAGCTTCGGGAAGGCGGAGCGCTTTGGATCCATGGTGGATTTCCCCGAGGCCTTGGGAAAGGGACGGTGGTGGTGGCGGATGCTCCTGAAGCTTCCGAGCCCGACCACGGCCGACTTCCAACCTCCGTTAAATGGGGACCATGGATTGCTCACGTAGATGACCTGGTCCGAGTCGATGAGCGCACGGTTTACCTCCACCTCTTGACCGCGCTTGGTCTCCCCGAGAAAGACCAGGTTTTCCCTATCCTCGGCATCGTGGTTACGAAGCCTGCTGGGCCCTAAGCGATAGGCAAGGTCCTCGCCGATGATACTCCCGAGCTCCCGCGTGGTCCACTTTCGGTGGAGTCCCACGGCACAGATCAATCTAATATTGCCGGCCTTAACGCCCAGCCTCTCCAATTCCTCTAAAATCACCCCTATGGCCACGCCGCGAAAGTCGGGCTCCCTCTGGGTCGGGGCGAACCCGATGGGATCGTCAAAGGCGATGGTAACCGTGGACTTCGGGCTCACCAATTTGGAGAGAGGCTCGTGAGCGATGGGGGAGCTGAGCGCATCGCGCACCGCCTTGGCCGGATCAGGCAGCCGAGGCAGTGGCCTCGTTTCCTGGCGGATAATCCTCGTCCTCTCGGGCAGTTCGGCCATAAGGGAACCATCTCCGTAGGGAATTCGAAACACGTTGTCGTCCTGCATAGCGGCTCACCTTCCAGATGTTGCAGGTCAATAAAACAAAGGGCATTATGTGAGAATCACATTTGCTTTTTCGTCATGAGAATGTGGCTGACCAACGGAATCTTATTTTTAAAATAGGGATCATCCCGGCTATAAAGGAGATAGTATCTTGACCTACCTCACGCGGTTTGGGTATTCTATGTGACGAACGTTCAGGGTGCAATTGTTTTTTTCGAGCTCCCAGGCATGCGTAGCATTTGTTAAGGCATTGGGCCTATCAAAACCAACGGGCCTTTGAGTGTTGAAGATCCGGAATCCGAGATGGAGGCTACATAATGAAGATCCCCCTTTACCAGATCGACGCGTTTACCAGCCATGTGTTTCGCGGTAATCCCGCAGCGGTATGCCCGCTTGAGGGCTGGCTGGATGACCAGGTGCTCCAGGCCATCGCCCAGGAGAACAACCTTTCCGAGACGGCCTTTTTCGTAAGGGAAAGGGAGGGCTACCGCATCCGCTGGTTCACTCCCGTTGCCGAGGTTGATCTCTGCGGCCATGCCACCTTGGCCTCGGGATTCGTGATCCTCAACTACCTTGACCCGGCGATCAATGAGGTCACCTTTCGCTCAAGAAGCGGGCCGCTCAGTGTGGGGAGGGAGGAAGGACTGCTCTCCATGGATTTCCCGTCACAGCCACCCCAAGCATGCTCACCGCCCGGAGAACTTCTCGATGGGCTGGGAGGAGAGCCATTGGAGGTCTTATGTTCTGAGGACTATTTCGTGGTGTTCGCAAGCGAGCGGGATATCCGAGGGCTGAATCCAGATATGGGGACCCTCAAGGGATTGGATCTGCGAGGGGTGATTGTAACTGCCGCCGGGGACGAGGTGGACTTCGTGTCCCGCTTTTTCGCCCCGTCATTAGGGATTGACGAGGATCCTGTGACAGGTTCTGCCCATTGTGCCTTGACGCCTTACTGGTCACGAAGGCTGGGCAAGAATGATTTGCACGCCTACCAGGTCTCGAGGCGCGGCGGGGAGTTATTCTGCATCGATCGTGGGGATAGGGTGACCATATCGGGCAGCGCAGTGAGGTATATGGAGGGAAGTATTACCATTGACGCCTGATTTCCGAGGATGACCGTTCGTGTGACATGACGTAATTGCGCTCTACTGACATCGCTTGCAAAGGAGGGGTGTAGGATGGCAAAACACATCGGCATTGTGGCGTGCAGCGCGGAGGGAGCGGCGCTGTGTTATCGGACTATCTGTGCAGAAGCACCCAAAGAGATGGGCGAACACACCCATCCCGAGGTAACCATGCATACCTATCCTCTCTCCCAATACATGGTCCATATCAGGGCCGGGGACTGGGGCAAGGTTGCGGAGCTCATGATTTCCTCTGCCGAGAAGGTAGAGCGGGTGGGAGCTGATTTCGCGGTGTGCCCCGACAACACCATCCACCAGGCGTTTGATATCGTGAAATCCGGATCAACGATTCCCTGGCTTCATATCGCTGAGGCCGTTGGGGAGGAAGCCAGGAAGAGGAAATTCAAACGCCTCGGGGTTCTGGGAACCAAGTATCTCATGGTGGGCCCCGTGTATCCCGATGCCCTCAAGGGCTTCAATATCACCAGCGAGATCCCGGAAGAGGAAGACCGAGAGCATATCAACGAGATAATACTCACCGAGTTGGTAAACGGCCTATTCCCCGAGAGATCCCGGCTGTATTTCAACGAGGTGATAGGGAAGCTCAGGGACCGTGGGTGTGATGCCGTGGTGCTCGGGTGCACGGAAATCCCCCTTATCGTGGACCCGAACGATTGTCCCCTCCCAACGCTTGATTCCACTCGTTTGCTTGCGAGGGAAGCCATAAGAGAGGCCCTTGGAGAGAGGTGATCAATCGTGCGATCTTACCGGCCTTTCGAGGTATGGGCAACAGAGGGTTTCCTCCGGTGGGAGGGGATCCTGGATACTCAGAGGAGGTTACATCATGGGACGTCTGATTTTCTCTTCGTTGATCACAGCGACGCTATTGGTGGGACTAGGTCTTTTAAACAGTTGTGAAAAGACCGCTCAGGCGCCATCTCAGGGTATTGGTGAGCTGGAACTCTACACGTTCTCCGCCGATCCTCAGCATTTTTTAGGCAATGCCCGGCCCTTTCGGTTGCCCCCTGGCACATCGCTCAAGGATGCGCTCGAGGGCCTTGGTGAACATCTCGCTGAGACCTATTTTCAAAGCACGTACACGGGAGAGGCAACAAATATTCATTTTGAGGTGGTGAGGATAGATGAAGTCGGCGATCTTTCCCGCCCCCTTCGAATAGCTACGGTGAATATGGTTGATCCTGATGGGTACGCAATGAAGTACTTCTTCCAGGGCTCTGGTGGCGGGCAGACAACCTTCTATATCCTTACCGCAACCTTTATGCAACCCCACCTGGAGCCGCCCCTCATAGATGGCCTGGTTCTCCTTTATAACGGCGAGATGCTTCCAGAGCTCGATCACATCAATTTACGGGGAATCCTGACTCCTCGATTGGTGAAATATGTTACGAAACTGGCCATCAATGCCAGCAAGAGGTAAATTCTCCCTACAATGAAAAAGAAGATCATTCTCTCTTGGAGCGGCGGCAAGGATTGCGCCTTGACCTGCTATTTGATTCAGGGCACGGGTGAGTATGAGATTGTCGTCCTCTTGACCACCATCACGGAAACCTATGACCGGGTCAGCATGCACGGGGTTCGGAGGATTTTAATCGAGCAGCAGGCGAAATCCCTGGGCTTTCCCCTGGAAACGGTTTATATCCCAACCGAGTCGACAAACGAGGATTATGAACAGAGGATGGAGGAGGTGCTCCTGAGGTACAGAGCGCGAGGCGTTACCTCCGTTGCCTTTGGCGATGTATTTCTTGAGGACGTGAGGAAGTATCGTGAGGGGAACCTGGCGAGAGCAGGAATGGAGGCGGTTTTTCCGCTGTGGAGGAAGGACACGGCAGAGCTCGCCGGGGAGTTTATCGGTATGGGATTTGAGGCAATCGTTACTTGCGTGGACTCCCGGGTGCTCGATCCATCTTTCATCGGAAGGGAGATTAATCATGATTTTATCTCAGGGCTTCCATCGGGCGTTGATCCCTGCGGGGAGAACGGGGAATTCCATTCATTCGTGTTCAACGGGCCGATCTTTACGAGGAAGATAAACGTCTCCGTGGGCGAGGTGGTTCTAAGAGATTCGTTTTGCTTCTGCGATCTCCTGCCGGACTAAAAGGTAGTAGGACCATGGGTTTATGTGCTTCCTGGGTAAGCTTGTCGAAGGAGTACCGAGTGCTACGTCGGAGACCCTAAATCGGGAGTGGCGTGGGGAAGGGGAGTCATAAGCGCCTCCTTAGGGGCTTCTCAGCCCTTTTTGATGCAAAGCTTCTTGAACATTTGACTGAGTTCGACTTTTCAAGTCGTCTTAATCCTTAAAGGTTAGGCAGCGACGTTCTCTGTCGCCACCAATCCGAGTTGGTCGCTTTACAATCTGGCGGAAGTCCATTCCGGGCGCGGGAAAGGCGTTGCTGACGGCTTCTTCTTTGGTCGCATGCCGAAGAAGAAACGAATGGTGTTGAAGCGCCTGACGAACAGTTCGTACAGGATCATAATCAAGGGGAAGGAAACCACGGCGATGATCAGGAGCTTGATCGGGATGCCCATGTCCCAGCGTATCACGTACCAACCGACGCAAAGAATAATCGTCTGGTGGAATAGGTAGAAAGGTAGCACCGCCTCGTTGGCGTAGACTAGGAATTTATTGTTCGTGTTTAGGTATCTGGCTCCAATGTACAAAACAAATACAACCGCGCTCCAACTCGTAATGGTCCATACGATGTGAAAGAACACGCATACCAACGAGAAGGATTCTTTAACCGGGTATGGGTCATAGCCGAATACTGACACTAACAGACCTGCTCCGGCAAAGCCGACGATCCACAGCGCCAGGCATATCCACCCATGTCTCCTCACGCTCACTGTAAAGCGTTTATCAGCCGCCATCATATAGCCGATTACAAAGAATATCGCATACCAGAGAAGATCAGCCCAGTTAAAACGAGTTTCGAAAAGCCCCTGGAGTCCGGTGCTCGCCAGGGACAGCGGTATCACGAAGAGGAATATGCCGCCTCGGCTATCACACCACCCGGCAAGTCTCGCGACCAAGCGCTGTCCTTGTTCCGATTTCAAATAGAGGAGCAGTGGGAGGCTCAGCAGCGAAATCAGAAAGAGATATTGGAGAAACCACAAATGTCCGGAAAAAGGCATGGGCAGCAAAGTACTGGGCCATTGGGTAATACCGGGGAGGTTGAGGCGGTCGAGGTAGCGCGGGATGAACTGCCAGATGTTGCCGCGATATCCCGAATTGGTAAACAGTTCGAAGTAGAACTGGATCGGCAGCAGGACAAAGAAACCCACGGTATACAGGGGGATGAGAAGCCGCTTGACCCGCTCCCATATATACGCCCCGGCGCGCCTGGACATGAGCGAGTACCACGTACCAACTCCCGATAACAGGAAGAAGAGCTCCATTGACCAGGTCCAAACCAAACCACGCATCGACACGAAGAGCAGCTCGCTTTGCTCCGTGTTCTTCAGATGCCACCCTTCTGGATCGAAGAAGCGGGTACAGTGGAAGAGGAAGATGGCCAACATGGCGATAACCCTCAGCCAGTCGACGTCATATCTTCGTTCTTGCATGATTATGCTTCCTTGTAATTGGCATTTCCCCGGGCGATCCGTCCGCCGCCCAACGCGGGCATCACCGGACTTTTAAGGAGCTTGCGACGAAAAAGATCCGTGTATACACTTGTTGCGAATGAATATGTTATTCCATCTTCAAGAGAATATGGACGATTGTGATATTAAATATCAAATCGGAAATACTGTCGTCCTCCGAATATGAGTTGGTCGATAGCTTAGAGCAAACGCCTACTTGAACGTCAAGCTTTTCATGATTTGCTCCAGTGGTTCAAGCTTTTCATCACTATAGCCGGCTAAAAATAATCTTTTTCCATTCTTATTGGCGAAGGCAAAGGCTCCAACCAGGGAATCAGACTTGGTTTTAAATTTTATGGCGGCGTACAAGGCTTTGGTTCCGTCCGGCGTGGTAAAAATCTCGGTCGAAAGAACTTCCGGGTCTTTCATGCCCAAGTTTCTCATTATCCTCTTTATCCATATTTTTCCGGCTTGCGGATCAAGCGGTTGATTGGCGGGAATGTCATTCTTCCGAATCTTTAAAAACATCGTTTTTTCCGGGTGCTTGATATGGAAAAGCACATCGGAGGAGGTGAGCTTGCCCTGTTCATTCATGCTTGTTGGAAAGGTCAATTGAAAACCAAGCTCTTCGTTGACGTAAAGTCCCGGTTTCGTTGGGGGCGGTGACATATTCTCCGTTCTCAAGGATACGAGCATCAAAAACATTACTAAGACAAAGGATAAACCAGACATAACGTACAGAGCCGTCTGCCAGTTTCTCGAATCAATTTTTATTCTCATCCCGAATAGAAAACGAAGCAGATTGAATCGCCTTATCAGAATCTCATAAATCGCCATAATAATGGTGAATGAAGTGATAGATATAATGAAAAATTTGCTTCCAATATTTCCACTCCACTGAATTACATAGTAACCGATTATGTAAATTACCGTATGGTGAAGTATGTAAAATGGGAGAACTGCTTCGTTGCCATAACCAAGGAATTTATTGTTGAAATTCAGAAATCGGCGGCCAAGACCCAATAATCCGATAATCCAGCACCAGCCAAGTAATCCCCTCAATGCTTGAACGGCTACCCACAAGGATTGATTGATGGGCAATAGCGCACCGTCGTTTAGCAGGTCATATCTGGTCAATCCAGGGATTTTTAAATTAACACCAAAACGCGAGTCCAATAACAGTGCCGTTAGAATTATGGCCACCGAGAGGTAGATCGGACTATACTTTTTTATCGTCTCCCCAATTTTCTCATTAGAAAAAATAAGATATCCATAGCTGAAGAACAATAGATAGGATATGGGATCCCAGCCTCCCATAACTCTCAACCCCCCTAGTCCAATAATCTCGAAAGCTGCTGCGACTGCAGAAATGGGCAGGAAGAGAAAAAACAATGCCCAAGGCTTTTCAAAATGGATTGATAGTTTTGAAAGATAGCTTATGCCCAGTTTTTTAGATCGAGCAAATAGCGGAAGAAGTATCAATGAGTAGATAAAAAGGAATTCCAGATACCAGAGATGCGTTCCCTGCCCCAAAGGCGCAAAATTGCCGCCAAATCCATACATGCCATCGAAAAATCGCGGGTACCACTGGAAAAAGCTGCTGGCAGCCTGGCCACTGGATAACCGTTCAATGTAAACATAGAGTGGATTGATTATGAACGTACCAATAAAAATCAGGGGAACGAGAAGGCGCAGGAATCTCGATTTGATAAATTCCCCTGTTTTGTCAGACCTTTTAGACAAAAAAACCGCAGCCCCTGATAGAACGAAAAAAAGCGGCATAATCCAAAGAAGACTGAGATCTCTAAAAACCGACAGAACAGGGCTTCGAACCGTGTTAAAAACTACTGTTGTGTCATAATCAAAAATTTTACTGCAATGAACAAGGAATACTAAGAACATAGCAAAGACCCGAAACCAGTCGAGATAGTAGAGCCTGTCTGCTTGAGTTACATGACTGGCCCCTGTAAAAGTGGATGATTGATTTTTCATGATTAAATCCCCCCCATACGTTTTATTGCTTTGTAAGCAAAGCTAATCAGTACTACAAAACAAGTGAAAAATTATTCGGCCGATTTGTCAATGGCGATTATATCGGCTTGATTTACTTTCTTTAATCCTTGAAAAGTGGATCCTTAAATTATGCTGCCTATTTGCAGCTTTGTATTGCAGTAAAAAGAAACAATTATTGGAATACTTAAATAGATTAAATGTATTGGGAATACTCGGAATATTGAAATAGAAATATACTGAAATGGAGATGGTGGTATGAAGCTGCTGGATCAGATCCGAGATGTAATGAAGAAGAAGCGCTCTTCAATTCGCACTGAACCCGCGTAAGGGCTGTCTTTGAGAAAGTGCTTTGTTGAATGCTGCGACCTGACCCCTTTGATTAGTAACGAAAACCTGGATAATTTTTTCAATATAGTCAACTATGTTAATTCATATAGCTAATGGCGCTCTTCAGCGGCGCGTTTCTTTGGTCCTCCTGAAGGCGCAATGGTATGCCTGGTCATTCGTAATGGGTCCACATCCTGATGACCTTAACCACTTTTTCGTTATCAAGTACCTGATAGACCAGCCGATGCTGAATATTAATTCGCCGGGAAAAGGCACCGGATAAATCACCTAATAGCTTTTCGAATGGTGGGGGCGTCTTATAAGGATTCTCACGCAGGATTTCAATGAGCTCTTCGACTTTCGGACGCAGCCCGGCACCGGACAGCTTTTTGGCGTCTCTTTGAGCCTGTTTCGTGAAAACGATTTGCCACATTACCAGTCAAGTTCCTGGGTGCATTCCTCGATTGGAGTGGCTAATCCTTCCCGAATTGATTCCCGCATACCGGGGATATTCAGAAGATAGATCGTTTCCTGTATGGCGCGCCAGTCATCCTCTGAGATAAGCACTGCGTTACCGCGCTTGCCCTGTATGATAATTGGTTCGTGGGAGGATGCTGCTTTGTCAATAAGCCTGTAAAGCTTTGATCTTGCCTCAGTGGCAGTTAGTGTCGGCATAATGTACCCCTCATGCAATAGGATGTTTTGTCTTAGGAGTACGTCATTACGTACGTTTTGTCAAGTTTTATCATTGAGGCATAACGCTGAAATCACCTGCCTCTTTTAAGCGCCAGCGGAATAGAGATCAGTTGGAGCGATGTGTACACCCGGCATGTCGAAGATCCCGCGTTTATCGGGGGCGTGAACTAATGGGGTGACCCGCCTTCGCATATCCGCCTAAGGCGGATTTATCCGGCTACGGCCCGATAGTCTTCGTGAACAGCCACTTGCGCTTGCCCGCCTCTGAAGGGGACCCAAACTAGGGGCTTGTCCCGCCATAGCAGCATTGCTAAGGCGGATGGTGTGGGGAGGGGGCGAGTTAGAGCCCCCCTTACCCGATTAGGCGTTTTGATAGTTGGAGACTTCAATCAGGTTCATGTCTGGGTCACGAAAGTACACCGACACGATTGGGCCTCTTGCGCCGGTTCTTTGAACTGGGCCATCAAGCACCGTAACGCCACATGATGCTAAATGCGAGATTACATCAGGAATTGGAATTGATGTAATAAAGCATAAATCAGCAGAGCCTGGGGTTGGGTTTTTTGCCTTTGGCTCGAACTCTTTTCCGTGCTGATGTAAATTGATTTTCTGGCTACCAAACGATAATGCTTTTCTGCCTCCTCCGAAGATGACGATCTTCATTCCAAGCACCCTCTTGTAAAAGGCGCAAGTTGTGTCAATGTCTTTTACTGTTAGAACAATGTGATCGATTCCGTCAACGTTCATCGGTTGTTCCGCTGATTCTCCGCGCCTAACAATCAAAATCAGCGGCTCGCCTAGATGGCACGGACTCTCTTGGAGCTACTTTTTTCCGACTGCCCACGGACCGGCGGGTCCGCTGCATTTTGCTGGTTAGGCTCTGTAATTTCCTTTGAGCCTACGCAATACACAGGCATATCTGGGGCTTTTGTCCATTCACTCTTCTCCTGTGATGCCTCGCGATAGACTATGTTGGCACGTAGACCGCATACCCACGAGGCGGAGCCCAGAATTGCGCGCGGGCGTCATAGGCGCTGCGGCTGTGCAACGGCGCGTCCAGGCTCGCATTTCCCCGCCATGCGACCGGCTTAAAAAGTGTATCGCTACGGTTCGTATCGATCCAGGCACCCTGCCAACGATCGATTCGCGTGTTAAGCACGAAAACTAAGCCGGGCTGACCATTCCATCCGACACGCTCCATGATGTAGAGATCATCGCTGATGTAGCGGGGGATGGAAGCGCCGCCGGCATATGCTTCATGCGCGGCGATGAGGGCATCGATGCCGCTTGGCTGGCCGGGTAGGGCCAGCCCGTAGCCGAAATAATCCTGCCAGAATACGCACGGGTATCCCGGATGGGTGAGGATGTAAGCATAGGCAAGCATCTTGTCGCAAATGATTGGGGGTGCATCACCTCCGCGGAAGTCGTGGTTGTCAACAAATGTTACAGCCTGGAATGGTCGGTCGATCGATAGCACTCCGGGACGGACTAGTTCGTAAAGAGAGTAGGTGGGCTTGTCACACAAATCCTTAAGCCTGTATCGCAGGGGGAAGTCAAATGCACTCACAGGATTGTCGCTCCAGGAGTTGGTGGCCTCGATCCAATCGCTGATTTCGCGATCGCTTGCCCAAGATTCCCCAAAGCCAAACGGACGCCAGAACTCCCATCCAATGGCATCCCGGACATTGAGGCGGCCGTCCTTCGGCTGGTAACGGTATTCGAGCAATGCCGTAATCAACCATGCGCCATATCCTTTGACCATATCGAAGCGGAATCCGTCGAAACCGATCTCCTCGATGAGAAAGCGTGCGTTCTCCAGCAGCCAGCGATATACGTCTGGATGGCGATGACACAGGTCTGGAAAGCCTCCGAATCGCTCATGGGCATCCCAAGACTCGAACCGACTTGGGTTGAAGCAGGCATAGTTGCGGGGAAACTTGCCGCTGGCGGGTGCAAAGTGGGTGTAGTAGGGCACCCCAGTGTCTGGATTTGGCTCCTGGTCACCCCCGCTGCAGTGGTTGAAGACAACATCCGCGTAAACCTGCATCTTATGTGCATGGCACATCTCAATCAGATCCATCAACTGCTGGCGAGTGCCGAAACCGGTGGAAACGCCTCCCCTCTGATCGAACTCACCCAGGTCGAAGTAGTCAAATGGGTCGTAGCCCATGCCCAAGCGAGCATCGGCTTTCTGTGCTGGAGGCAGCCACAAGCTTGTGAAACCAGCGGCCGCCAGACCAGGCACCTTTTCCTTTACATGGTTCCACCACTTCTCGACCATGTTTTCCTTGTGATGGCAATCCCAGTAGAACCCCTGCATCATGACACCCATATGAACCTCCTTTCCTTCTCCAGCTACCAAACGTAGATGTGCTTTTAGCTATGGTGTGCCTTAGATGATACTGCCTATTTGCTGCCTATTTGCAGCTTCATATTACAGCAAATAAAAATATACTGAAAGTGGGTTTACATTATGAAGCTGCTCGATCAGGTCTGGGATGTAATGAGGAAGGAGCACTCTTCAATCCTCACTAAACCCGCGTAAGGGCTATCTTTGGAGAGTGGTTTATTGAAGGCTGTGCCCCCTTTTATTTGTAACGAAAACCTGGATAATCTTGTCAATATAGTCAACTACGTCCCATATTTTACTTTATACTGTGTTGTCAAATCATTTTGGAACTAACATCCCCTTTTAGAAA
>CAZJXD010000016.1:0-61671 GCA_964549945.1 uncultured Desulfobacteraceae bacterium
ATAAGAATAAGGCCAAGGTGAAGGAAGTAGTGCAAACAGGTGACGGAGTGGATCTACTTGAACTGCCTATCGTTACTCATTTTGAAATGGATTTAGGTCCGTATATTACCAGTGGAAGTGGGTGGACAAGGGATCCCGATACCGGAAGGGTGAACTGCACGATTATAAGGATCTATGTAGCTGGGTCCAACCACTTGGTTGTGAATTTCAACCCGATTGGGCATACCCGGCAGAATTTTCAAAAGCATAAAAAATTAGGCCTTTCTATGCCATTAGCCATTGTCATCGGACATCATCCAGCATTTTACATGGGTGCCCAAACAAAGCTGTTTGCCAATGAGCCGGAAATCATAGGCGGAGTCATGGGCGAAGCCCTTGAACTTGCTCCTTCGGAAACGTGGGGTGAAGAGATGATGGTGCCCGCACAAGCAGATATCATTATAGAAGCGGAGGTTTCCGCAACCGAGATGGAGGTGGAAGCGCCATTCGGAGAGTTTACCCAATACTATGGCGGTCAGAAGCTTAATCCGCCTGCTGTAGTGAGAGCCATAACCCGAAGGAAAGATGCATGGTATCTTGATATTATGGCCGGCCGTGCGGATCATCTCCTATTGGATGCTCCCACTATTGAGGCATATCTATATAGTAAGATAAAAGAGGTGGTTGACGGCACACTGGCTGTACATTTACCTGTGTCAGGGACGGCAAGGTATCATGCGTATGTCCAGATCAAGAAGACAAATGAGGCCGAGCCCAAAACGGCGATTGCAGCCGCTCTTAGTTCTGACTTCCGAATTAAGCACGTCATCGTGGTGGATGAGGATATCGATATTTACGATGAGGAGCAGGTCCTCTGGGCGGTTGCTACACGGTCGCAGTGGGATAAAGACCTTGTGGTGATACCGGACATGATGGGTAGCATACTTGATCCTTCTACTGAGTTTATTTCGACCACTAAAGGTGGTATTGATGCAACGAAGCCAGCCGATCCTCATAAGTTCTCGGAACGGCTTGCCTTGCCGAGTTCGGTCCTGGAGAAAATGAAGCTGGAAGAATTCTTAGAGCCAGAAGTCCTTAAGCAGTTATAGCATCAGGAGAATAATTCATGGAGAAAATATTACTTTAGAATACCCATAGCATCCTTATGGTTAATACGATAGATATCTGGAGCTTATTTTCTCGATGCACGGGCTCTCCAGAAGAGACTTGACGCGCAGAGCCTTATTTCTTATGTTGCCCCCTGCGCGTGAAACAATGCAGTGAACCCCGAAGGTGAAAGGAGTGTTACGATTTGAGGATTGCAAGACGATTAGCAGTTGTGAACGAGGAAAAATGTAATGGGTGCGGCATCTGCGTGAAGATTTGTCCTGTTGAGGCAATCACCCTCATAAGAGAAGGAGGAGGACGATTGGCCACAGTGGATGAGCAAAGATGTCTTGACTGCACTCTATGCACTCTGCGCTGCCCCCAATATGCCGTTACAATGGTGGACCGTGATTCACCGTTGCAGGTTGGTGTAAACATGAATGACGTTTCTGAAGAGGAGGTGGCCCAGATTTGCCATGGGGCCCATATGTATCCCGATCAGCTTGTGTGTTTCTGCCATAGGGTAAAGGCCAAAGAGGTAGTCGCGTCGATCTTGCAAGGAGCCAAGACACCGGAAGATATCTCTAGGGCCACGGGGGCCCGTACCGGTTGTGGCGTTCTTTGCGCAACGGGAATAATCCGTCTTCTCAGGGCAGCGGGAGTCGAGCTTACGAAGGCTCCCGGATACCAGTGGTACGGAATTGATGTGTCTATATGGAGCCTTCCACCGAAAATTCACAAGAAATATGGGCGGCAGTATTTCCTTAAAGAAGACTTGCAGGTCATCAATAAATTCTACCCAGGAGGTGAGTAGAAATGCCGAAGCCTTCTGTCTTAAAACCCGCAGAACCCCGGGTATCCCTATATAACATAGATCCTCAACACTTGAAGGCCCGGGTTGCTGACTTACCGGGCATGACTTCCGTTAGGGTGGCTGACCTATTCCCTGATTCACCAAGACCTATCCGGTCGGGGTCTCCCCCTGAGGTACGCCGGGTGATACGGGAGCTCACCTTGAAAGCGCTGGGAAAGGTTGACCTAAGTAAGATTGGGCGAGGCGATTCAGTCAATATCTTGGCGTCACATCATGGCTTTACCCTTTACGGCGGCGAGGCATACGCCGAAATGATTAGAACCGTGCGTGACGAGGTGGAACGCCGCTGTGGCACGGAGAAGATCTATCTGCGAGCAGGGGTGGGACTCCGATTTCGTGAATCCGATGAATACATCAAACGCTTTGAGTTGGATAGGTATTTTGCGGGCAAGGCCGAGGGCATTGCTCCTGTGGATCGTGGTGTGCCTATTCAGACCGAAGTCGGAGTGTTGTACGGCATCCATAAGGCCTACACTGCGCGATGGATCATCCATGTTCATAATAATGATATCCGGGAGCTTCATCACCACAGACAGATCACCAGGCTATTCAAACCATTTGCCATGTCTTACGCAACCATTGAGACGAGGTCTGCTTTCCATCAAAGCATGGGACCTAGGGCATCTAATTTACTCGCCAGGTTGATTTACGAGTCACCCTTTGTTCAGAAGAAGTTTGTTGGGTCGGTGATCCTTCAAGTAGCACCTACGGGGATCATTGGCGTGGACGGGAGCAATGACTTAGTGGAACAGGATAGATACTTTACCCGTCTAAACTTGTCGTGGTATGGCAAGATTATTACCTTGCTGGAGCGTATCAAGGAAGTCATACTGATTATCGACTACCCTGGCCCTATTCCTTACACCACTGCCGGAGGCATTCTGTTTGGCAATTTCGTAAATGCAACTTTAGACGAATTTAACCTAGACATCCCCTTTACACCTTTCACACGCTACACTGATGCGTTCTACAGCGGTGCCATGCCGCTAAAGGACGGAATACCACCGGCTGACCCTGCCATTAAAGCGCTGATAATCAACTATTGCTCAAGGGGTTACCCAGGCACCTTTTTCGCACAACAGTTTCCAACGCTTGTGATAGGGAAACAGGCTGATTTACTGCGGGCCTGTGAGCAGATGCCCATGTTCATGGACTACGCCTTAGAGGTGGAGGATCTGGGAAAGGCTGTGGACTTTGCCAAGCGATTTGCCAAGACGGAGAACATCCTGGCCTTTGATGGGGCATTAGGAGGATTTAACGTCAGTGAGCCATTGGCGGAAGAAATGCACCGACTGGCATCAGGGGTTTCCCGAGAGGTAAACGAAGTATTGATGCCTATGTGGCTGAAACAACGAGGCATTACTCAAGAGAGTGGGTCTTAGATTGGATAAAATGAGCGCTGATGTTCTGTGCGGCAAACATCTTTAGAGGAGATATCCCATTAAGGTTTGCATTACTGAAATCATGGCGTGCGATTAATATCTATTGAGGAGGTAGGGAAAATGGCAGTTAAAGCTAATTGGAAGAGCATAGGACGCTTTCAGGCCCGAGAGGGCGTTACCAGGAGAGTTTTCAGCGGAGAACAATGTATGATGGTATTAAATGAAATTATGCCTGGAACAGAAGCATCAGTGCACCACCACCCGCACGAGCAATTGCTGTATATCATTCAAGGAAGTGCCAGAGTAACACTGGGCGATGAGGCGATAAATATGAATGAGGGTGATGTTCTTTTAGTTCCGCCCAATGTAGCGCATGGCCTTCAGTCAACTAGCAACCAACCGGTATTGAACCTGGACGTGTTTAGTCCCATCCGGGAGGATTATCTGCACCCAGATACTCCGCCAGAGGGCAAAAAGGTTCGGCCATAGAAACCATAATCCCTCAAGCCACATTGCATAATGGACTTTAAAGATAAGGTTCTTAAGAACGCCTATATTTTATTGGGCAGTTTTTTGGGCATACCCTCACCACCCCTGGTGGAGATGCTCGGCCATGCAGGTTATGATTTCGTCATTCTGGATATCGAACACGGGACTTTTGGCATAGAGCGCATGGAGGACTGTGTGCGAGCCGCTGCTGCGGTGAATGTGCCTTGCGTGGCAAGGATTGCAGAGTTAAACGCTAGACTAATTCAGCAGGCCTTGGACATAGGTGCCGTCGGTGTTCAGATTCCTCAGGTGGAAACAGGATCCCAGGCGTATGCCGTTGTCCAGTCTTGCCGTTTTGCCCCAGCAGGAACAAGGGGTTATGGTTCAACGACTCGAGCTGCGGGTTACGGATTTAGGTCTCGACCCTTGGTGAGGGACTTGGCACATCGACAACTAGTCATCGGCATTCAGATCGAATCACAGAAAGGCGTTGAAAATCTCGCTGACATCTTAGAAACAAAGGGTCTTGACGTCATTTTTATCGGCACGAGCGACTTGTCCATGGCCTATGGATATAACTCGCCGAACGATCCTGCAATGCTTCCCCTGTTAGAAAAGCTTGTTTCGGCTATTTCATCTTCGGGCAAAGTGCCCGGGCTCCATATCACTGATTGGTCTTTGTTGGCTCGCATGGGGCAACTGGGCGTTCGGTACTTCACTGTATCAGCTACGTCATTAATCTGGGATGCATTCACTAGACAGGTAAAGGATTTCGCATCCATGAAGAAGCGTCTTACCGGGCAAAAGAGCCGGGCATAAAAGGGAGGGGAGGGAGGGCGGCGACAATGGCTGAGAAGCCCCTCAAACAGCAAGCACTCGATGTACCCCAAGATCTTTTTAAAGGAGTTATGCACAAGATCGTCCGGGCTGCAATCGTATCTAATGAACACGGGGTATTGGCAGGTATTGGAGAACTGGAAAACCAAGCCAAAGAGCTGGGCCTTCGAATCAGAGTTTATGCGACCTCTGGATCGGAAACCCGCCCAGGGCAGATTGTGGCAACGCTTACGGGTAATCCAGTGCAGGTTGTTCGCGGTGAAGACATCTTACTTGGTGTACTCGCTAAGCCTTCCGGTGTTGCCACTGCTGCCCGGGAAGCTTTAAGCAGAGCAGGTGAGTTAAAGGTCGTATGTGGAGCTTGGAAGAAAATGCCGCTGAAGATAAAACAGGAGCTCCGTGATGCCATAGCGGTAGGGGGTGCACACATTCGCATTCTCCCAGGGGCATTCCTTTACCTGGATAAAAACTATATACGTATCTTTGGTTCGCTACACAAAGCCCTTGGGGCCTCAAATTTGGTACCGGGCCGGCAGATAGTAATCCAGTTACGGGGTGAGACCGGTCCGATAGCAGAAGAGGCCCAAACGGCCGCGAGATATGGAGCCCGGGTTTTAATGGTAGATACGGGCCGCATCGGTGATTTGAGGAAGGTATCCACCATCTTGAGTCGGGAAGGGCTCCGGGATCGCGTTCAGATAGCCTTTGCTGGAGGGGTAAGGCTAAAGGACCTTGACAAGTTGCGGCATGAAGACTTGGATATCGTAGACATTGGGCGGGCAGTTCTGGATGCTCCCCTCCTTGATTTTCGCTATGATGTTACCGTAACAGAGGCGATTAATGACAGAGCTACAGCTGTTTGAAAAAACCGAGCTCTTTATTAAGGATGTCGAGCTAAACCACGTAAACCTGAGCCAAGTGGCTGAGGTTGTAGCGCCAATATTAGGGCTCACCTGCGCTGAGGTGGCTGTAGTAGATGTAGGTCCTGAAGCCATTACCCTGGATATCTTGAAAACGTCGGTGAGCCTTGAGCAAATAGTGGGCAAGCAAAAAGCTTTGTTGGAGGCTTTGGATACCATTGCCGGTGTGACTGTCTCTGAGAAGACAACTATACATTCTGAAGGGATCTTGGGCCTAGTTAATATTAACCAAGACTATGCAGATGGACTTCCAGCACGCGTCCAAGAAATCCACCAACAGATAAATACCGCCATCCATTACCGAGCAATTGTCTTCCCCACAGGCAAGGAGATTATTCAAGGAACTATTGAGGATACCAATAGCCCTTTCTTAATCCATCTCTTACAAACTGCAGGGTATCAATTGACCAAGGGCGAGCCGCTGGAGGATCGTTTCGACCAAGTAGTGAATGCTTTGCGGGGTGCCGCAGATATGGGTTATGGATTAGTAATAACTACTGGAGGAGTGGGAGCAGAGGCGAAAGATCATATTGTTGAGGCTATCTTAAGTCTTGACCCGAGTGCAGCAACTCCTTACATTGTTTACTACGCTTCCGGCGAGGGGAGACACACAAAAAATGGAGTAAGGATTGCTGTCGGCACCCTCGATTGGACCACTTTCATTGCCCTCCCAGGTCCCAACGACGAAGTGCAGCTGGTGGCCCCGGCCTTGTTAGAAGGTCTCCTTAAGCAGTATGATAAGATTACATTGGCCGAGGAATTAGCCAATATTCTACGAGCCAAATTGGCATCTGGGGGCACTTCAAACCCCTTACTTTCGACTAACTCAACCCCAAGGTAAAGCGCTCAGCTCTGCATGGCAGGGCGTGTTACTTCTTTACGGCAGTTTGCCTAAAGGCGAATTCCTTTTTGCAAAATGGGCATTTCAGTTTTTGATCAGGGTTAGAGGTGGCGGCTTCATAAGTCAATTTATGCAAGTAATACTCTTTATGGCAAGCCGGGCATTCTATCCAATACACTTTCTGCATCTTCTATCCTCCCTGATTCTATAGCCGTTTGAGGTCTTCTGGCTCTAGATAATCTTCTAACTTCATCCTCTCTAAAACCGAGCTCGGCAAAGCAAGCCTTTCCGAGAATTTATGAGGATCGGCTGGCTTCGTGGCGTCGATACCACCTTTTGCCGTTGAAACCCACTCGCAGGATGGGTCGAGTGGAGTGCCCATCATGTTCGATATCACCACAAGATCTTTATCCCACTGCGACCGTGTAGCAACCGCCCAGAGGACCTGCTCCTCATCGTAAATATCGATATCCTCATCCACCACGATTACGTGCTTGATTCGGAAGTCGGAACTGAGAGCGGCGGCAATCACCGTTTTGGGTTCGGCCTCATTTGTCTTCTTGATTTGGATATAAGCGTGCATCCTTCCCAACCCTGAAACTGGCATGTGTACCGCAATTGTGCCATCTACCACCGCTTTAATCCTGCTATAAAGATAGGCCTCCACGATGGAGGTATCCATGAAAAAATGATCCGCATGGCCGGGCATAAGATCCAGATACCAGGCATCTTTCCTCCGTGTGACGGCTTTTACTGCACCGGAAGGATTAAGTCTCTGGCCTCCATAGTAACCGGGCCACTCCCCGAAAGGTGCTTCAGGGACAAGCTCAGTTGTAGAGAGCTCTGTCTCGATCACCAGCTCGGCTTGTGCGGGCACCATCATCTCTTCGCCCCACGTTTCCGAAGGAGTAAGTTCAAGGGGTTCCCCCATGACTCCTCCGATGATTTCCGGCTCATTGGCCAGAAGCTTTGTTTGGGCGCCCAGGAAAAACGTCGGATGATGTCCAATCACCGTGGCCATTGGCATAGGGGTTCCTAACTTCTTGTACTTCATAAATATGTGATAAGTATGACGAGTGGGGGTTATATACATAGCTATGTCCTTGGGCCCCGCAATATAGATGCGCATAACCGCGCAGTTGACCCTTCCTGTGTCGGGGTCCTTTACCCACGTACTTCCCGAAGAGATGTATGGGCCTAGGTCCATGTGGTTATGCGTAATGAATGGTATCTCAAAAAGATCCACTCCGTCACCTGTTTGCACTACTTCCTTCACCTTGGCCTTATTCTTATCAACTACTACGGGAGGAATCGGGTTTTGTCTCTCGACGAGATCAAAAGGAAGCCTCTTGACAGTAGAGTTAATCGCATATGCCAGTCTCTCCCTTGATCCAAAGAGATTTATGAGGACGGGCAATTCAGAGAGATTTCCCTTTAGGTTGCGAACCCTTTCAAAGAACATGACGGGATGTCTCTTTCGAGATTCAACGTGTTGCAAGAGGGCGGGAATCTCGAACTCGGGATCAACCTCTTTTTTTACCCTAATCAAGTGTCCGGGCATATCGTGCTTCAGATGTTCTATAAATGAATGCAGATCCTTATTCATCTTGTTAGTCTCCTTATTTTTCACGCCATTACAAAATGTGAGTATTCATCGTGAAGATCTCAGCCTGGGTGACCACTGCCAGAGCCCTATTGCGGCTACTATAGTTGTTCCCACCATCCAGCTATACTGTATAGGAATCAAGAGGATAACGCCACCACACATAAGCAGGGTTCTTTGCACCCAGTTCGTTTTCTTTCCAAAAAAACCGGTCAGTCCGCCAACGATTCCGGCACTCGCCACGAGAGTCCTCATTGTATCCAGGAAAATTGCGGCAGCGGAGCCCGCCAGATGAAGGCCAGGATAATAAACAAAGGCGAATGGTATGACGAAGAGGACGACTCCTAGCCGCATAGCCTCAAGACCCGTTTTCCAGATGTTGCTCTCGGCAATTGCTGAAGTAACATACACAGCCAAGCAAACGGGAGGGGTTATATGAGAGGTGAGGCCCCAGAAAAGGACAAACAGGTGAGCGCTAAGGGGATTTACGCCTAACTCATCCAAGGCGGGAGCTACCAGAATCGCCATGGTAACGTAAAGGGGTAAGGTATCCATTCCCATACCTAATATATATGCAGATAATGCGGCAAGCAGTAAGACGAAAAGTAAATTTCCTCTGGAAATTTCCACTATGTAGGCCGCGGTTTTAAGGCCCACCCCGCTCTGGGTAAAGCATCCGACAATGATGCCCACCGCTGCACAAATGACGCCCACTCTGAACCAGAGCCTGACGCCGTCACCCATGCTGTATACCATCGCATTTACGCGTTGATATGCATCTCGAAATGATGGCAGTGAAAGCCTCTTTCTATCTTTATCAATAAAGATGCCCATCCCGAACATAACAACTATTGCAGCCAGCGCCGAGGTTTCTGGTGGATATTGGAGAAAGACAAGCAGGTATACGAGTGTTGCTACGGGCAAGACGTAGAACCAGCCCTGTTTGATTACCTGAAAGAAGGGCTCTATTTCTCCCTCCGGCATTGCCTGAAGATTTCTCTGTCTGGCCCTTATATCGACTCCATAAAACAGTATAGCAAAGTAGAGAAGGGCTGGCACTAGCGCACCTGCAATTACGTCTACATACCTTATTTCCAGCCATTCAGCTATTACAAAGGCCACGGCTCCCATGACTGGTGGCAATATCTGCCCTCCTGTTGAGGCGGTCGCTTCAACCGCTCCAGCAAACTCAGGACTATAACCTATCCTTTTCATTAACGGAATGGTGACAATACCCGTAGCTGCGGCATTGCTCGAAGGGCTACCCGATATGGTGCCAAATAGGGCACTGGCCACTACCGCAGCTTTCGCTGGTCCCCCCTTGCTACGGCCCACGAGGGAAAGGGCCACCTTAATGAGCCAGTCACTGCCTCCAGTCGCTCGAAGTACCTGAGAGAATACCATGAACATAATAACAATAGTGCTGGCCACTCGTAAGGGTATGCCAAAAAACCCATGTGGACTCACGTAAAGAATGAGGCCTATCTCATTGAGGGAGAAACCCATACCATGGAACAGCCCCGGCATGTAATTACTGTATATAGTGATCAGAAAGCTTACCAGTAATAGGCTGGGTAGAACAACGCTCCCACTCGCACGCCTGCACGCCTCAAGGACACTTGCCATTAGAGCAAAAGCGAGGACTGTACCCTTGAAGTCCAGGATTCCATAAAGGCTATAATCGAGGATCTGATCTTGAAATCCTATTGAAAAGACAAGGGGTATAACTCCGCAGAGAAGTAAGCCGATATCATACCACGCTATGCTTTCCCCCTTTGCTTTGTTTGGGCGAGCAGGAAAAAGCAGATACAAAAGAATTAGGGCGAAGGCTAGACTAATAGCGCGGTGGATCAGTGGCGAGATAAAGACACCAAAGAACGTGGGTACTCCACCTACTACCACTATATGGTAAAATGCGGCAATGATGGTAATGTAGGTCACCAATCTTGCCATGCTTTTTAACCCCTTCGATAAAGAGCCCAACGGAGAAAAGTGTTTGCCTTCTCTCTGGATACCTATTAGTAAAACTCCGGGACAAATGGCTACTCGTTTTGCCCCGGAGTATTACTAGTTCCAAAACTAAGTCAGAGGGATTTGGTATGGAGTTTTAGTCTTTCCAGGCACCAATCTCTTTGTAGTATTTTATTGCGCCTGGATGGATGGGGACTTCTGGATTTTTACAGGCGGCTTCCGCAGAGAACCCCGCCTTCTTGGCGGCTGGCAGAATTTTGACAAACTCATCAAAATGGCTGAATATGACTTTGGTAACATTGTATACGACGTCGTCTGGAAGGTCCGAACGGCAGGCCAGGGTCATGCTATAGGCCATACTGTGAACATCGTTTTCCTGATTTGAATACGTCCGCGCGGGTATGGTCATGGGCTTATAAAAAGGATATTCTTTCGCTATCTCCGCTATCTTATCCTCATCGAAGCTAATAATATTATATTGTCTCACCCCGGATTCGGTCAACTCCATGATTGCAGCCATGGGTATTCCCCCTGCAGCCAAGCCTATATCGACAGTGCCCATCTTTACCCCATCAATCACTTCCTTTGTCATTGTAGAATATGGGCATTTTACATCTTCATCGGGCTTCAATCCGTAAGCCTCCAAAAGCGCATCTCCAAAGAGGGTCCAGTGTGGATTTGGCTTACGTCTATACATAAAAACCTTGCCCTTAAAATCATGAACAGTTTTTATGCCTGGCTGAGCGACAAGCGTAAAACACGCATCATAAGCCTTGGCAACCAATCTCACTTCCTGCTTACCATCCTTAGAGAATTCCCTCGTACCAGTATAGCCCGTAAAAACGGCATACCCGGCAGCCCAGCCAAATTCGCGTTGCTTCCTATTTATGGCACGCACGGTCGCCGCTGAACCACCGGAGGGTACGACACTAGCCTCATAGTCTGTATACCTGTTGACTAGATTAGTCAATCCAGCACACCAGTTATAGCCAGTGCTGCCCACCGATGAACTCCCCCACCGAAGGACAACCTTGTCTGCGGCAATACAATTCATGGTCAAGGCCGGTGCCATAAACAGCGCTGTCAAGAACAAGGTAAATAAAACCACTAAGATGCCTTTTCCTCTCATTGAACACCTCCTAAATTTGGGTTTATAGACATGTATACCTATTATTCTTTCGCATTGCTGTCAAGGATAAACTTGTTTATGAAAAGTTGTTTCTGAAATCCCCCCAATGTAAGCCATCTCCAACTCAGTTTTGCATGTTTCCTGTCTCGGAAACTATTATATTTGCGAATAATAGACGGTTGGTTACAATGGTAATCCCTAGCGAAAACACGCACGGCTACCGTAGTGAGGAGGATTAGATTATTATGTTATGCTAAAGTTATCTAGGTCTGGGCTGGAGTAATAGTAGGGAGGTTTTTTAAAGCCCTGAGCAAAGCCAATACCCGGAGGAGTTGATATCTGGAACTGTGTCTTTTGAGCCTTCCTGTGGAATTCCCAGAGATATGTATTGACGCAGATATCATATTCTGCTATCTCGCAACCCGAAGATACCTGACGGGTAACGATGTAAAAAAGACTGATTTATTTCTACAAGGAGACTTCTTGGGCCTTTCCCGTTAAGGGGAGTCAAATGCATTTATACAGGATCGTTAAAACGGAGACGTTAATCTATTGCGCCTATTACTTGAACTCAGAAATTATGATGGTGCTAAGTCAAGGAAACACATGCCTATTATTATTCTGCGGAGTTAAAGCAATAAGGGAAAATTCAAATTATCAGCCAGCACCTTTTCAAAAACAACTTTTTGTAGTTCATGAAGGTGGAAAAGAAAGGAGTAGCGATCAACAATGAAATCACCACAAGAAGTAAAGCGGGATATTCCTTTCCTTAGGTATTATACCTACTGGGATAGCAGTGCTGTTGGGCCCACGTTGAGCCCCGTCATAGAGTCAATGGTAGAATACTATGAGCGCAGACCGTTGAACTATTCACTCAGCTTTTGCCGCCCTGCCATTGAGGCGAACGCTCAGGTCAAAAAGGCTATCGAAAGCGTCGCTCGACTCATCAAGGTGCAGCCTGAGGAAGTCTCCGCATACCCAAAGAATACTACAGAGGCCATCGCCATGGTGATCCAAGGCTTGCCCTTCGAGGAGGGCGACGAGATTATCGGTACCAACATAGACCATTTAGCTTCGTATTTGCCCATCCTCCGTCTCATGAGGCAAAGAGGCATCGTGTTTAAGCTCATAAAGGCAGATCCGCATGGGTGGGTGGATGTTGAGGAATACAAGAAGCTCATCACAAGAAAAACGAAGCTTATTATTCTCTGCCATGCAAGCAACATCTATGGTACGATCCTAGATGCCGCGGCTGTTTGTGGCCTCGCCAGGCAGAACGGCGTGTTAACCATGGTCGACGCTGCGCAAACAGCAGGGCGTATGCCGATCGATGCGGGGGAAATCGGATGCGATTTCTTAAACTTTTGCGGCCGCAAGCACTTGTGCGGGCCTCAGGGTACCGCGGCACTTTATGCCCGTAGAGAACTGATAGAAACATTGGATCCTGTGGTGATTGGTGCGGGAGCCGCCAAACTTGTGAGCGATTTTGAATATCAGCTTTATCCAGGCATGAAGAGATATGAGGCGGGAATCCTCAATACTTCTGGAGTCATCGGATTAGGTGTGGCAATAGACTATTGGCAGGAGATTGGAATGGAAACAGTTCGCCGGCATTGCGCAGATATGCAGGAGTATCTATTTCAAAGTCTCGAGGAGTTAGGTTGCATCGTTTACGGTCCTAAACAAAGGGAAATCCAGGCAGGAGTGATCAGCTTCAGGATCAAGGGGTTAGATCCTGATTTCTTGGTCAAAGAATTAGACAATAATCACAAGATCATTGTTCGATCGAGCTCACTTGGTTCAGCAGTGTTTAAAGAACTGGGCGTTGAAAAGGTTAATCGCTTAGCTCCCCATTACTATACGACGAAAGATGATGCAGACCAGCTAATTCGGGCTATAAAAAGGATTAGGGACCAAACGAAATCTCGATAGAGTACATCAGGCCTCTATGATAAAGAAGGGTACAGTCCCAATGGGCAGATACATGCTGAGAGGTCTTTATCAGTTTTGCACAGATCGCAGCAGAAGATATCCAGCGCTGAAAAACTAAATAGCTCTTGTAATTCCCATATATCACTAATTCATTGCTCAATCACTTCAGGAAACAAATAACAGAAAAAGGGGGAAGAAAATGAGCACTGGAAAAAAGAAACGTCTTGGAATTATCGGATATGGCCAAATAGGCTCGTTTCTCTATCAGGAGATTACACGAAATCCGCAACTAGATTTGGAACTAGCTTTTGTCTATGAGATAAACGAAAAATTGATAGAGTCGCTCCCCGCGCAGATTATCATGAAAGGCTTAGAAGATTTACCCAGCAAAAGTCCAGATCTGGTAGTGGAGGCAGCACACCCAGATGCTGTTCGCCAGTATGCGCAGCTTGTATTATCGCACACAGATCTGATGATCATGTCTGTCTCAGCCCTTGCCGACGCTGATCTCGAGCGGAGAATTGAGGAGGCTTGTCTCGAGCACGGCACGCACCTTTACATCCCTCATGGTGGGGTTCTCGGTCTGGACGGTCTTCAGGACGGGCGAGATACCTGGGAAGATGTTACAATTACCATGCGGAAGAATCCGAAAAACCTCGATTTTCAACGAGCTGAGGGAATCAAGCAGGAGGAAATCACCGAGGAAACTGTTCTGTATGATGGACCTACTCGCGGAGTTTGCCATTTATATCCGAAAAATGTGAATTCTCATGCCACCTTAGCTCTAGCTGTTCTTGGCTTTGACCGAACGAGGTCTGTTCTTGTTGCAGACCCAACACTCAACGAAGCGTCCATTGAAATTGACGCAAGGGGCAAGGGGACGGAGATCCACATAACAAAGAGAACACCGATTAAAGGCGTTACGGGCAAATTGACCCTTCTGTCAGTTCTAGAATCCATCAAAAAGATACTTGGTGATCAAGCCGGGATTCAGGTCTATTAAGGAAAGCGTACTGTAAAGATCGCGGCATTGAGATTAGATGCAATTTTGATGATGGGGGATGGATTAGAGAAGCCTGAGACAATGAGTCCGTATCCGGTGGTGAGGGAGCCCGATCGACGCTCCTGACTAGTTCTGTGTTAACAAGGACAACCATATCACATGCCGTCATGTCACGCATAATACAACCTTGGGATGATTTTATAAGGTCTCAGCAATAATCGTTTTGGATAAAGGATGAGAGTTGTTCACTACCTGAATCAGTTCTTCGGTCAGATCGGCGGGGAGGATAAGGCCGATACAAGGCCTTTGAAAAGAGAGGGGGCCATTGGACCCGGAAATATTTTCCAGGAGATCTTCGGCCAAGAGGCCGAGATCGTGGGAACCGTGATCTGCGGCGATAACTACTTCAACGAGCATATTAAGAAGGCCATGGAGATGCTGCTCGAACTTATCAGGGGCTACAGCCCCGATCTACTGCTGGCTGGCCCGGCCTTCAATGCGGGAAGGTATGGAATGGCGTGCGGAACGATATGCGAGGCAGTCCTTGAACATGTGGGTATTCCCACGGTAACGGGTATGTTTTCAGAAAACCCTGCCGTTGAGTTATACAGAAAGTCCGTCTATATCGTCGAGACCAAGGCCTCGAGCATAGGCATGAGGGAGGCAGCCCAGAAGATGGCTGGCCTTGCCCTGAAGTTGGTAAGAGGGCAGCCTCTTGGGCCTTCAGAGGAGGAGGGCTGCCTTGCGAGGGGTATTCGCAGGAACTATTTTGCCGCTGAAAAAGGAGCGACGAGGGCGGTCGAGATGCTCTTGAGGAAAGTGAAAGGGGAGCCTTTTACCACTGAGTACCCCATGCCCGTGTTCGATCGCGTGAAGCCATTGGCCCCTCTGGAACAGCTCAGCGAGGTGACCGTTGCCCTTATAACAACGGGGGGGATTTTCCCGAAGGGAAACCCGGATCATATAGAATCATCCGGTGCATCGAAATACGGCAAATATGATATCCGCGGATTAGAAGAGCTAGGCCCTGAATCATTTGAGTCGGTACACGGCGGGTATAATCCCGCATATGCCAACGAGGATCCCCATCGCGTAGTTCCCCTGGATGTGCTCAGGGACCTGGAAAGGGAAGGGGTGATCGGATCGCTCTACCCCTTTTACTATGCCACGGTGGGAAATGGGACATCGATTGCCAACGCAAAGGGGTTCGCCAGGGAGATCACAAAGGATCTGATCAGCGATGGGGTAAAGGCCGTCATTCTCACCTCTACGTGAGGCTCGTGCACTCGTTGCGGAGCAACGATGGCAAAGGAGATAGAGAGGGCGGGCATTGCGGTAGCCCATATCTGCACCATTATTCCCATATCGAAAACCGTGGGGGCAAACAGGATCGTACCGGCGGTGGCGATACCGCATCCATTGGGTGATCCCGGGAAATCAAGGGAAGCGGAGCGCTCATTGCGGCGAGGGCTCGTGGACAAGGCCCTCCGCGCGATGGCGACCGGGATAGAGGATCAAACGGTCTTCTGATGGGCGTGCAACGGGATGGAAAGTAAAAGACGTATTGGTCTTCTGAGAAACTACCAGTGTGTAAAAGAGCATGGGGATGTCTTTTTTTGTCTCATGCCCTGTAACAGGGGGCCTCAGCGTACCCCGTAAATCGGGGCACACGCGCAACGCGGATTTGACTATGATACGACAGGGCGGTCGGTGCCCCGATTTATCGGGTCTGCCGGTGCATTACTTCTAGGGCATGGAGCAAAAAAAGACATCCCCAGGCTCTTTGGATAGTTGCTTTCATGTATAATCCTGAGGCGAAGCACCGGGTTGATTTATCAGAAAGAGCCTTTGGGAATCATGCGTTCCTTCTTTCTCAGTAGTGGTTCGCTGTGGATTGAGAGATCTTTTCATCGTAAGACGAAGTGACTAATAGAACCTGCTGGCAAGCTCACCGTATCCTAAGAGATTGGCTGCACCGTTGATCCGTGCAACGGGCACGGTGAAAGCTCCTCTGAGGTCCCCTTCGATCCCCGGCAAAATGCCTCGCCCGATCACCTTTTCCACAGGATCGAGCCTCACGGTCTCATCGATATTACCCGCGCTCACAAATGCATCGGCCTCGGGCGTGGAATCAGCCAGCGATGGATCTGAACCATCCATGCCGGCTGCTTCGTTGCCCATGAGGACCGTTCGAATGCCCCGTGACTCACAGGTGCGGCACATGAGCATCAGATCCGCATCGGCGTTGCCTCCCCCTTCCTTGGTGATGATGACCCCGTCCGCACCCAGCCCTTCGAGGATTTTGGCGACCTCACGGGCCGTGCGCTCCTTATCTCTGAGACGGCTTTGCTCGTTACATATCGCCACGCCGCTGAAGAGGAGATCGTAGCCATGACAGAGATAGAGCTTCCTTATGACGGGATTGTTGAGATGCAAGTACGTGGGGTTCCGATTGGCCGGGACAACGTAGTTGCCGCTCACGATCGCCCCGTCCATTACCTCATTGGGATGAACAAAGGTAGGGGATAATTCTCTCATGCTGCGACCATAGAAGAAGGTATCACGTAAAAACCCTTGTGATTGGAGCATGTACACGTAGGCGATTCGATTGAGGTCTCTTCCCTTGCCAATAGTGGAGTCTTCCAGGTCTAATTCGAATATCTGGATCTCATCCGGCTCTTTCCGGAGGGCCGTTTCCGCTAAGTAGGTGCTCGCCCTTAGCCCGGCGATTCGTATACGCTGGTCGAATTCAGATATCTCCATTCCAGCGGCTGGCGTACACACAAGGGCGATGTTCGTGGTGTTGGCAAACGTGGAGTACCGTGCGCCGGGACCTCCCATATCGAGAAGGCCTTCCTGCACCCGCGGGATGGCACCGACCTCGATAATCGCCACACCCTGAAGCACCTTGGTGATCCCGTTTCCCGCTTTTTCCGATGGGCCTAAAAACCCAGGGAATACCCCTCCGCTACCCCCGGATTTAGTGCGGGGCTCTACGATATCGAGGATGTTGGTTATCCTGGCCTTTTCGCCAGGACGACAAATGGCTACCTCGGCCACTACCTCTCCGGCGTCACGGGATATGACATCGATAAGCTCATCGGAATTGATACATAAGGTGTGCCCTTGGAGTCTTGTTGTCACACCGAATTCCACCTTGGCGATCCTGTGAATATGCAATTCAAGCTTCATTGTTGGGCTTCTATGGCGGTGTTATTTATCAAAGCTGCGGCAGGAGTTCCTCGATTTCACCTCAGCTTACTGGGCGCCCATGGTCTCAGTCAACTGGATCATGCCCCATCTGAGGATGGTTCTCTTCTCGACATTCTCCATAACCAGCTTTTCCGCGAGGACGCCAACCGCTGCAATGGTGAAGATAGCCGCAATCATGAGTGGAGTTTCCATGTCGAAGTAGGACATATAGATGGTCCATCCGATCCCCCCTGAAGTGGTGGCCGCCCCAAAGACGAGCTCCACGGCAATGGCGGCCCTCCAGCTCCTCGCCCAGGAGATCTCGATGCCCGTGATCAGATACGGGAGGGCCGAGGGGAGGACGACATGTCGGAATAGCCTAAGGCCCTTCAGGCCGATGTTCCTGCCCACCTCGATATAGGTCTGGTGAACAGTCCGGAATCCCGTATAGGAGTTTAGAAAGATGGGCCAGAGGGCGGAGTTCAGCACTACGATGAGCAGGGATAGTGAACCCAGACCAAACCAGATTATCAACAATGGGAGCAGGGCCACGGCGGGAAGTGGGTGCATTGTCGCCAGGATCATCTCCATGATGCTCGCGACGGCCTTTGATCTCATGGACAGGAAGGTGAGTATGAAGCTCAGAGCGAGGGAAATGGCCATTGCGTACCCGATGTAGCTAAAGGTCACGCCCACCCTCAGCGCGAGTTCACCGCTCCTGAGCCAGAGCTGGGAGATCACATCGATGAACGAGGGGAACAGGAGCTCGCTCACGATCTGGGCTCGAAAGACGAGTTCCCACAGGAGGATAAGGCAGAACAAGGCTGCCAGCTGGGTGGCTGTTTTGCCGGTTAGCCACTCTTTTAGGCGGCCCAGGTCCATCCTCTGGGGAATAGCAACGGCTTGTTCACCTTTGCCCATTGGCGAATCGTTCAACTAGTTCGGGTTTCCATAGGGGATCTCACTTGGACATGCCCCACCTGATGACCGTTTTCTTCTCTATGGTTTCGAAAACCCCTCGCTCCATCAGCATCCCGAAGATAATGATGACGAATATGCCGGACAGTATCTGGCTGAAGTTCACATACTGGAGGGCCTCGAAGATGAACCAGCCGATCCCCTCAGAGGCCGAGGTGGTTCCGAATACCATCTCCGTTGCAACGACCGTCCTCCAGCTTCTCGCCCATCCAACCTTGAAGCCTGCCAGGAGGTACGGGAGGGCTGAGGGTATCATAACCGAGCCGATCAGCCTAAATCTCCTGAGTCCTAGATTTCGGCCCACCTCCATGTAAGTGACATGTACTGCTCGAAAGCCCGTATAGGAGTTCAAGAGGATCGGCCACAGGCAGGAGTTGATGGTCAGGGCCACCACGCCGGAGAACCCAATGCCTATCCAGACGATGACCAAGGGGATCATGGCCACTGACGGCATGGGGTGCATAATGGTAGTCAGCACCTCCACTACGTAGGCTGCTCTTGTGAAGAGCAGGGCAGCTGTGGTCATTATGACGGCAATAATCACGGATGCCGCCAACCCGACCACTATGGCGAGCACGGTGTGATAGAGCTTGTAGAGCAGTTCGCCTGAGATGAGGAATTTCAGAAAAGTTTTTCCCACCACCCAGGGCGGCGGCATGGTCATCTGCGATGTCTGCTCTCGCACCAAAAAGGCCCATATTGCGATGAGGAGCAACAGGAATAAGGCCTGGTAGATTGTTCTCCTTAAAAACGAGATGGAACCCACTGTGTACCCATGTTACTGTCTTAAGAGGTTGTAGAGGTTCTCCCAGAATTTGCCGAAAGCCGGGTCGGTCGGGATCCTCGGCCTTGGAAGCGGGTTATCGAAGACCTGAAGGACCCTTCCGGGATTGGTTCCCAGGACGAGGATTCTCGTTCCGAGCAGGATCGCCTCCTCGATATTATGCGTGACAAACAAGATGGTCTTCTTGGTCTCATCCCAGATCTTCAATAGCTCAACCTGAAGGCCTGTTCTCGTCTGGGCGTCTATGCTCCCGAATGGCTCGTCCATGAGGAGAACCTTTGGATCAAGGGCCAGGGCCCTCGCAATGGCAACCCTCTGTTTCATCCCTCCTGAGAGCTGATGGGGAAATGCGGTATCGAAGTTCTCGCTCAGCCCCACCATTCGGAGGTATTTCTGTGCAATGACTAACCTATTATCGTTGTTTGTGTAGAGCTTGTTGACCTTGAGGGGATAGACGACGTTTTTCAAGGTGGTCTTCCAGGGAAAGAGCTGATTCAGGTCCTGAAATACCATAGCCCTGTCCGGGCCAGGATCTCTAACCTGTTTGCCATCAAGAAGAACTGTCCCCTCCGTTGGCTTCTCGAATGCCGCGATCAGCCGCAGGGTGGTCGATTTTCCGCATCCTGAAGGACCGATAATACAGAAGAAATCCCCGTCGTTCACCTGGAAGTTCACGCCCTTCAGCGCCTGTACGGGCGGCTCCGGGTACCGCTTCGAGAGATTGGTGACCTGTAGCTTTGTGTTGCCGAATCCCGCCGTGCTCATTGATTCACGCTCCACTACTCATTGGGCACTTTGTGTAGCAAGGGCCAGGGAACCCCTTTTTCTCATTCTACGTCTCTCAAACAGGGACGGGGAGGAACTAAGGTATGGTTCCTCCCGCGTCCTAAAGATGTATGCATCAATGGCCTGCCCTCACAAGCTCGGGCATGGCAAAATCGCTTAGTCTTGAAGGCTTCTTCTTTATAAGGCCTACCTCGTACATGAAGTCCGCGTATCTGAGCAGCTGGTCCTCGATGTTGTACTCAGAGACATCATAGCGCACCTCGGTTTCCATCTGCTTCATGGTGTCTTCAACGGACATCTTCAGCGTTGGTGCCAGGAGCTCAGCAGCCTCTCTGGGGTTATTGTTCGCCCATGCAGCGGCCTCATTGTAAGCCTTTACCACTGCCTGGTACTCCGTGGGGTTTTTCTCGGCCCAGTCCACATTTACGACTACCTGGGCGTTCGGCATCCACCCTCCGGGGTTCGGCCAGAGACCGGCCAGGGATTTCATGCCCTTTTCCCTCTCGAGCACTGCGAAGGGTGGGCTGGTGACGTGGGCATCGACCTGTTTTGTTACCAAGGATTGAAAAGCAATCGGGTGGGCCATCTTTACCAGGAACATATCCAGGGTTCGAACGTCATAACCGTGGTTTTTCAGATACCACTGGAGAGCGATGTGGTTCGAGCTTCCGGGAGCAGGGAGGCCTATCTTAAAGCCAGACTTGGACTTGGCAAGCTTCACGAAATCATGGATATCCTTGAGATCGGTATGATAGGTCAATAGCTCATGTTTGTACGCAGTCATCACGTCGCATGTCTTGGTGGGCGCGCCCTTAGACCATCCCAGGATGAAGGGGGCAAACCCGGATATCCCCACCTCAAGGCGGCCGGCGATCTGGGCACTCCTGATATCGACTCCAGAGGCAAACCTGGTTTCGATCACCGTCGTGCCCGGCGCGTACTTCTCGATCAACTTCTTCTCAACCACAACGGTGTTGATGGCACACCAGAGACCATACTGCTGGGCAACCCGCACGGTACCCGCGGCATAGGCTTGATGAGGCTGAAAAAGAAGGACTCCGCAGAGGAAAAAGACAACTGCGGCTACTGCTGTGAATCTGGCTGCTTTCATAGTGACACCTCCTCTTTAAGGGTTAATCTTTCAGAAGGCAAGATCCCACGGTATCGACATTCCCTGGGCTTACTATAAGCCATATATCGCACTAGCCAGGGGGTGTCAAAAGAAAACGTGTACTTCGATGCCGGCTTCTAGGACCATCTGGCTGACGCCCTCGAGCAACGAAAATCCCTAGTATCATCAATAGGCTTGCCGTTGAAAAGCGAAGGCTCCTTATTCACCTGGATAAGGGGTTCCTTACTTTCTGAGCGCCCACATCCCTTTCACTCAACGCGATATTCTCGAGGCTCGGCTCACTCAGTTCTTCACCCCCTTTATGAGCGTGGTTATTCCCCTGAGCACCGGACCTACTCGATGTGAAAATCCAGAATGCCCGGCCGTCTGTAGTTGCAGGTTGCTGGTGCCCATGGGCAGTTCGCCCAGCAATAATTGCAGCAGGATCTCCGTCGGGCCCATATAGCGGTAGTCTTGGTCGCGGAAGTGTACCAGTCCCGGTCCGCCGGTAATGCCGGTGTTTTTTATGTGGAAGTGGCCGGTGAGGGGGCTGTCGGATGCTTCGATGTTGACCTCTATCTCGCGATCCACCTTCTTGAGCGCGGAGGTCAGATCAGGGATGTCTGCTGCACGGGCCTCGACACCGTTCCACAGGGCATCCATGAGTGTGTCCGCGGCGGCAGGGGTGGCGGTGAGCACCTCGGCGGCTCCCGCCGCCAGCAGTGCGGTGATGATGGTGGCCAGCGCATCGGGATGCGTCTTCAACAGCCGGCCTGCGCCGAAGGCGCGGATCTTTTCAAGGGTAGAAGGAAGCGTTCGCTTCAACTCGTCCGCCGGCCCCTGCGCCAGCGCATCGATTTCCCTGATAATCTCCTCAGACATTGCTCTCTCCTATTGCGCGTCGGCTTTTTTGAGCCTGCACAAAACCGCGCGCATCTGGGGGACCCCCATCACCGGATCGTATGGGGGATCGAGCGACAGGAGGGCATTGATGTTCGACTCAAAGCAGCCGTACTCAGGACGAGGCTTTTCCGGCATCCACCAGGCATGGGGACCGGCCACTACGTCGGGATGCATCTCGTCCACCAGCCGGGCCTTGAACGTCACCGAGGCCGTGCCCGCGGATCGCGGGGTCTCCAGCTGCACCCAGTCTCCATCGGCAATACCGAGGTCATGGGCCGTGTCGGTGTTCATCTCCAGGTACGGCTCCGGGATGAGTTGGCGCTGCCGCTTGATCTGCCTCCCCTCACTGTGCATATAACTGTGCAGCCGGTAGTGGGTGTAAATCAACGGAAATTCCTTGAACAGCTCGGGCGTGCTCAGGGGACTCTCCGGCGGCTCCTGAAACACGGGCAAGGGGTCCACCCCTATGGCCTCAAAGACCGATGAATAGAGCTCAACCTTGCCGCTGGCCGTAGAAAAGGGCGGGCTGCTGTCCCTGAACCTTTCGTAGGTCCGGGGAAAGATGAGGCGCGAGCCCGGCTTGTCACAGAGCTCATCATAGGTGATCCCCTGATATTTCAGACGCCAGTTGAGGTAGTCCTTCACCGTGTGCCAGGGAGACACATCCTTGCCCATACGCTTGGCGATTTCGATGGCCACCTCCCGGTCATCCCGACATTCACCCCGCGGCTCCACGACCTTCCGTGCCCCTGTGACATAGCTGGAGGGATACCCGAAGGCGGCAACCAGGAGATCACACTCCGGATAGAACGCAGCGGGCAGCACGATGTCGGCAAGCTCCGCCGTGGGCGTCATGAAGAAATCCGACACAAAGGTGAAGTCCAGCTTGTGCTGCATGATGTCCCAGATGCGCTTGTTGTCCGCCTCGGCCACGATCAGGTTGTTGGCCACACACCACAGCCCCCGCACCCGTCCCTCCTCCATGGCCCTGATGGTACCTGGGATGTTGCAGATGGCGCGCTTGTGCATGAGGGGATACTCTCTGGCCCCGATGCGCCTCTCGTTGACCGCGGCAGGCGGCTTAATCCCCCAAAACATGAGGTAGGCCTGCCAGAACAGGTGCTCTCGAAAGGTCCGGTAATAGAGGAGATTGCCTCCCTTGACGTCCACGTTGCCCGTGAGGCCGATCAAGATATGTATCGATCGACAAGTTTGGGTAGACGTTGACTGCTGCGCACCCGAGCCTAACCGTATATAGATGGCACCCGGCCTCGTAGTCGCATACAGGCGGGCCGCCTTGACGATTTCCTCCACCGAAAGGCCGGTAATGGCGGCTGCCCACCCAGGGGTGCAGTCCTTGACGTGCTCGGCAAGCTGTTCAAAGCCCGTACAGTAATGCTCAACGAACTCCTTGTCGTAGAGCTCCTCGGTGATAATGACATGCTGCATGGCAAGCGCCAGGGCCATATCCGTTCCCGGCCTGATCCTCAGCCAGAGATCAGCCCGCTTGGCCATGGGAATCGGGCGGGGATCAACGACCATCAGCTTGGCACCCCGCCGAAGCGCCCGGTGGATCTCCCGCGCCTGAGCCGGGGTGGCCACATCAGGTTCCGAACCCCAGAACACGATGAGGTTGGCATTCGTATAGTCAAGGCCGAACTCGTACGTGATGGTGTCACCAAAGGTGACACTGTTGGACATGACATCGGGATGAATGCACGTATAGCGCCCTAGGTGTGTGTTGGGACACGGCCAGAGCCATTCCGCGATCTTGGTTGCCTGAATCCCGATGTGCTTCTGGCCGGAGCCGCAGGATACGTGTATGGCCTCCGGACCGTAGGTATCCTGGATCTTTTTCAGGTTGCCCGCAATGGTATCGAGGGCCTCATCCCACGATATCCGCTCCCATTTGCCCTCCGCTCGCTTCCCAACCCTCTTCAATGGATACAACAGCCGGTCAGGGTGATACATGAGATCGGGGATCGTTGCTCCCTTAATACACACGGTGAAGCAGTTCAGGCACCGTCCGGCCTCTTCTATGCCCCGGGGCTCGTCGAACCCGCATTCGACCTCATCAAAAGAACTAAGGGACTCGGTCGATGACAGCCTAGTCATTTCCAGACGCCCTCGTCTGTCAGGGAAATCTGCTCCCACTCGGTCTCTGGCACGCTCCATGGGTTCTGTGATGCCGTCTTTTTCGTGAAGTGCCTCGGCTCCACCCAACTGGTTCATAATGGCGGAAGCCGCCTTGCGCCCGGCGGCGATGCTTCCCACCACGCTGCCGGCCCCCACGACCACATCACCGGCCGCATACAGCCTCGGTACATCGGTGGCCAGGGTTTCGGGATCCACCGCCAGCATGCCACGAGACGTAACGGTCGGCTGACACGTACCTTCGATACATGTCAAGCTCGGGCACTGCCCAATGGCGATAATCACGCTATCGGCAGCCATGGCAACGTGGCTCTCAGGGCCTTCCTGTAACGACCACGTTAGTCTGCCCTCAGGATCTACATTGAGCGACGCAACCCGGCTAAATTCAATACGGGTAACCCGCTCCCCCCCATCGCTCACGAATCTCTGGGGCGCCAACGCGGGATGGATGGCAATACCTTCACGTTCAGCATACTCGATTTCCCACGAATGTGCCGGCATGACGTCGCGATGCTCCAGACAGGTGACATGTACCTCCTGTGCGCCCAGTCGTTTTGCGACGCGTGCAACGTCCATTGCCGTATTGCCACCGCCAATGACGATGACCCTGCCCGTCAAAGCGATCTTCTTCCCTTGTTTAGCGTCTTGCAGCAAGGGGAAGGCATGATAGACACCTTCCAGGTCCGTGCCGAGGGCGTCCACCGAGAGGGGATTCCAGCATCCGGTGGCGACTAGTACCGCATCGTTCATATCAAGGAGTTGTTCAATGGTGATATGCCCGGCTGCACCGATAGGGGCATTAGTCTTGATCTCTACACCCAGGGCTTGGATGTAGTCAATATCGGCCTGTACCATATCACGAGGTAATTTGAAATCGGGGATGACCTGGGCCATCAATCCTCCCGCCACTGGTCCTGCTTCATACACGGTGACCCCGTATCCCGCTTTGACCAGATCGTGAGCTGCCGTAAGCCCGGCCGGTCCGGCACCGATTACGGCCACAGTCTGCCCCTTGGTGCGCTTGGCGGGAGGAGGCAATTCCCCCTCCTTCAGCGCATGGTCGGCGATCATGCGCTTTATCCACTGAATGGCGATCGGTTCGTCGATGATGCCGCGCATACATTCGCTCTCGCACGGGTGGTTACATACCCGTCCGCACACCAGAGGGAACGGATTGGTGTCTCGGATGATCTGCATTGCTTCCTTGAACTTGCCCTGCGAGGCTGCAATGACATAGCCCGGCACATCCATGCCGATAGGACAGACTTCGGTGCACGGGGCCTTTCTGTTCTGCGGGGAGGCCTCACCAACAGCGACAATCTTTCCATCAACGACCTCCGCGATCAGATGACACTTTTGATGACATCTAAGGCATATCGTGTGCGAGTGCATGTCAAGCTCCCTTGATTGGAACAAGTTGAGTGGCTGGGCTCGAAGGCCAACGGTAAGGCTTCAATTGCCAGATAAGGAATCCCATGGAGGGAAAATCCTTTTTGTATGAATGGATAAAGATCTTGAAACAAGATACATTATAATGTATACGTTATACGTTATTCTAAAATTTCTATTATAGAGGATTCTGAGAAGTCAAGAAAAAACTCGTCAAGGAAGATTTTTGTTTGACAAGCAAATAAAGAGAGAATAAAAAAAAGGTTTATTGCTTGATTGCGATTGAACAAGGTAACCCAAGGTTAATTCTAAACGTGAGGAGGTAGAAGTAATGGCGAAACACAAAACACCTTTATTGGACGAGTTAGAGAAGGGTTCATGGCCAAGCTTTGTCACGGACCTCAAGAAGAGGGCGGAGAAGAGCGAGATGGCCGATGACCTTCTGGGACAGCTGGAGGCCTCATACAAGGAAAAGGTGGGTCATTGGAAGCATGGTGGCATCGTTGGGGTATTTGGGTATGGCGGAGGCGTCATTGGACGATACTCGGACATGCCGGAGCAGTTCCCCGGTGTCGCGGCCTTCCATACCCTGAGGGTAAACCAGCCTTCCAGCAAGTTCTACACCACCGCGTATCTACGGAAGCTCTGTGATATATGGGAAGAACATGGGAGCGGCATGACCAACATGCACGGCTCAACAGGCGACATCATCCTGCTCGGGTGTAATACAGAGGGCTTGGAGAAGACCTTCTTTGATCTCACCCATGAGCTGGATACCGATCTGGGCGGTTCGGGATCGAACCTGAGGACGCCCTCTTGCTGCGTAGGGAAAGCCCGGTGTGAGTATTCCTGTTTGGATACACAGGCGATCACCACCGACCTCACCATGGAGTACCAGGATGAGCTTCACCGTCCGGCCTTCCCCTATAAATGGAAGTTCAAGGTATCCGGTTGCCCCAATGACTGCGTCGCATCTATCGCAAGGTCTGACTGTGCGATCATTGGTACGTGGAGAGACGATATTCGGATCGACCAGAAGGCGGTCAAGGCGTATGTAAACGGCGAGCTCAAACCCAATGCCGGAGCTCACATGGGACGAGAATGGGGTGCCTTTGACATAGAGAAAGAGGTAATTGACCTCTGCCCCACGAGCTGCATGGCGTGGAACGGAAAAGAACTTATGATTAACAACAAGGAATGCAACCGGTGCATGCACTGCATCAATGTCATGCCCAGGGCATTACGAGTTGGACTTGATCAAGGGGCGAGCATACTGGTAGGAGGCAAGGCCCCCATCCTCGAAGGGGCTCAGCTGTGTACATTGGTAATACCATTCATAAAGATGGAGCCACCGTATGAGGAATTCAAGGAATTCGTGGACAAGATGTGGGATTGGTGGATGGAAGAGGGCAGAAACCGAGAAAGGATCGGTGAGCTCATCCAAAGAAAAGGCCTTCAGGAGTTCCTCGAGGTAACAGATCTCAAGGCAATTCCCCAGATGATCGAGCATCCAAGGGAGAATCCCTACATCTTCTGGAAGGAAGGGGATGTGCCAGGCGGTTTCACAAGGGATATTCATGAATTCAGAAAAAAGCACGCGAGATAGGAGGTGATGAATATGGCTTACGATCCATCGGATCCGATGAAGGACAGGATTACGGATATAGGTCCCGCGAACTACGAACAGTTCTTTCCGCCTATTGTGAAGAAGAACTACGGGAAATGGGACTATCATGAATACTTGAGGCCGGGTATCATGGTCCACCACTCAGAAACCGGCGACGAGCTGTATACGGTGAGGGCGGGTTCGACCCGCATTATGAGCGTTGAGCATATACGCGAGGTATGTGATATAGCGGATAAATACTGTAACGGCTATGTACGATTTACCACCAGAAACAACATAGAGTTTCTGCTCGATGACAAATCAAAGCTCCAGGAATTAGTAAACGACCTTGAAAGCAGGGGGAACAGATTCCCCATTGGCGGTACCGGTGCAGCGGTTTCCAACATCGTCCACACCCAAGGCTGGATACACTGCCATACCGCCGCGGTCGATGCATCGGGCGTGGTGAAGGCAGTCCTTGATGAACTGTTCGATCAATTTAAGGATATGAAACTGCCCGCCCACGTGAGGATCTCCCTCGCCTGTTGTTTAAATATGTGCGGGGCGGTGCATGCCTCGGATATCGCCGTTGTGGGGATCCATCGAAAACCCCCTATGATCGATGATGAGTATGTGGATAAGCTCTGTGAGGTGCCGTTGGCGGTCGCAGCGTGTCCTACGGGAGCAATCAGGACGATCAAACGAAAGGATGGATCGAAGAGTGTGGCGGTGAATAACGAGCGATGCATGTTCTGCGGCAACTGCTTCACCATGTGCCCGGCAATGCCCATGGCAGACGCAGAGGGCGATGGGGTCGCCATCTTGGTGGGAGGGAAGGTCTCGAACAGGATCTCCAAGCCTCAGTTCTCAAAGGTAGTTATACCATTTCTGCCCAATGAGCCGCCAAGGTGGGAGAGCACCGTAAAGGCGATCAAGGATATCCTCACGGCCTACGCCAAGGATGCCAGGAAATACGAGAGGCTCGGTGACTGGGCTCATCGGATAGGCTGGGAGCGGTTCTATGAGAAATGCGGGATTCCCTTTACGGAACACGTGATCGACGATTATCGTTTTGCCTATCTTTCATGGCGACAGAGCACACAGTTCAAGTTCACCGGGTAAACCTCTGATATTATGACAGGGCAGTTCCCTCGAGTGGTTCTGGCCGGGCTAAGAGGAGGTTCAGGGAAGACCCTCTTAGCCCTTGGCCTCGCATCATACCTGAGCAAAGAGGGATTCAAGGTCTCGCCTTTTAAGAAGGGGCCTGATTTTATCGATGCGGGTTGGTTGTCACTTGCGGCAGGTCGAGAGTGCCACAACCTGGATCCTTTCCTCATGACGGATACCCAGATCATTGAATCCTTTCTTTCCAACTCCCAAGATGCAGACATATCCTTGATAGAGGGGAACCGAGGCCTCTTTGACGGCGTAGACCCGAACGGGGCCTATAGTACCGCGAAATTGGGAAGGTTGCTCGAGGCCCCCGTCATCCTTATCGTGGATGTCACCATGGCTACGAGAACTATTGCAGCCCTGGTGCTGGGGTGCCAGCGCTTTGAGCCGGATGTGCGTATCTCGGGGGTGATACTCAACAGAGTCGCGGGCTCACGGCAGGAGTCCATTGTACGGAGCTCCATTGAGCTCTGCTGCGGGATACCGGTGGTAGGATCTGTTCCCAAGTTAAAGGGCGGTTTGTTCCCCGAGCGGCATATGGGGCTCGTCCCGCACCAAGAAAGAGATGATGCGCTACGGGCTATTGAATGGGCACGGGAAGCGGTGAGAAAAGGCCTCGATGCGAAGGCGGTATGGCGGATTGCGAAGGGTGCAGTGCCCCTCAGGGTGGAAGCCAGCCAGGGAGTAAAGGGATGGTCAGGAATTCCTGATGCCAGTAGCCCTCCTCGCATTGGCTACCTCAGGGATAGCTCGTTTTGGTTCTACTATCCAGAGAACTTGTATCATCTCAAGGATCTTGGGGCGGACCTCGTTGAGATCAACTCCATTGTCGATCGGGAGGTCCCAGATCTCGACGCCCTCTATATTGGAGGGGGGTTCCCTGAAACCCAGGCAAGGGCCTTGTCCGATAACAGGGTATTCAGGGATTCCTTGAGAGAGAAGATTGAGGCGGGCCTGCCCGTGTACGCAGAGTGCGGTGGATTGATCTATCTGGGAGAATCCCTTGTCGTTAATGGAAATAGTTATCCCATGGTGGGAGCCATTCCCTTGCAGATGGTGCTAGAGGAGAAACCTCAGGGACATGGATACACTATACTGGAGGTGATAAGAAAAAACCCTTACTACGAGGCAGGAGAAATCATCAAGGGGCATGAGTTTCATTACACAAGGGCAGTCATAAAGGAATCAGAGGATATAGACCTTGTGTTCAAGGTACGGCGAGGATATGGCCTTGATGGCGAAAGAGATGGAGTATGTAAGGGAAACCTTTTGGCCACCTATAGCCATATACACGCAAGAGGTGATCCGCGATGGGGGCAGAGGATTATTAAATCCGTACTTCAAGCAAAAAAACTCAGCAACCTGAATTCCTCACTCGATTCCCGCAAGGGGATTGAAAACGGGAAAAATCTTAGGTCTGAAGTAAGCGCTAACGCATAGGCAATTGCAATCAAAAAAGGAGGTTAGAAGCTATGCCAACGGTAGAATTTAAGGGAAAGACATGGAACACTGATGAGGACGGCTTTATCGATGATTTCAAAAACTGGAATGAAGCGTGGGTTGAATTTGTCGGAGGCATCGAGGGTATAAAGCAGTTGAACGATGATCATTGGAAGGTTATTCACTATCTACAGGATTACTATAAACAGAACGGTATCGCGCCAATGATCAGATTGTTGACGAAAAAGACGGGATTCAAGCTGAAATACATCTACGAACTTTTCCCGTCAGGCCCGGCGAAGGGCGCCTGCAAGATGGCCGGACTCCCCAAGCCGACTGGGTGTGTCTAGGTATGATTTAGTTGAGGGCAAGGGGCGAGGTCCCGTCCGTTACTCCTTGCCCTCATCGCTCATTCCGGCCTCTTCCCTGGCGAGGGCATCTTTATCGGGCAGGGTGTAAAGTGTGGTACTGCCGCTTGACCAATAGGTGAGCGATCCCTCCTGGATCATCTCGTTGACAATCTTCTTTAGCTGCCTGGGCTTCATATCTGGAAGGGCCTTTTGGATATCCTTGAAATAGAGTTTTGTCTTGCCTTTTTTCTTGGCGAAGAAGTCTAATATGGCCTTTTTTTCGTCATTCATCTTTTCCTCCTCATATATAAGGGCTCAGGTCAATTATTTCTCTCATTGCTACCCGGTATCTATCCGACTACCCAGGGCATGTCAAGGTTTTTATATCACTGCACACGAGATATCTCACCGTACAATTCGGGGCGTCGAAATTGCGTGAAATATCTCATCCTGTGTCCTCTTACATTCACGAGATCGTGTTTCTTGAGCTCTGCTATGATCATCTTCTCGTCCCCGCCGACGTACTCGTAAAGGGACTTTCCCGAGGGAGCGAAGACCATGATTACCCCGGGAAATGAGAGTCCCGTTCCGTTTTCCCCCACCTGGTTGCAGGCAACAACGAAGATGCCGTTATCAAAGGCCCTGGCAGGGAGGTGCCTGAGCCAGCTCTGCCTCTTTTCCTCAGGCATCCCGTGAGGCGAGGCATGGGCAAAGAAGACAATCTCGGCTCCCTGAAGGGACATAATAGTGGTGAGTTCCGGGAAGTGGGCTTCGTAGCAAAGCTGAATCCCAAAGCAGCAACGGCTATACGCGAAGGTCTTCACTTCCCGGCCTGGGGTGTAAGGCTTTTTTTCCTTTGGTGAGAGGTGGGTCTTCCGATACGCGCCGATCAATCCCCGTGGGCCTGCCGCCAACTGGGTAATATAGATCCCATCCCCTTCTGCCTTTTCGAGCATTCCCGCTATTACCACGAGCTTGTATTCTCGCGCAAGGGCGATTACGTGGTCGCTTATCGGCCCTGGTATAGCTTGAGCAAATGGTAGGGGATTTTCTTTTATGGTATAGCCCGTAATGGAGAGTTCCGGGAAGCATATGATGTCAGCTTGATTGACTGCCGCATCCCGAATAAAGGATTCGATCCTTTCCCAATTTTTTTCTATCTGGCCGTAGTATGATTGCATACAGACCACGGCCACCCGCAGATCTCTCATCATTCATCCCTGAATCAAGCATTTCTGTCGGGTGTTTTTGGCGGTTTCAGTTCTCATGCTCATCGCTGCCGCTGCCCGGGAAAAACGCGAGTCATCATGATTTAGCCTCCCTTTTTTTATCGCGGTACCAGGAGCAAAACTCAAACATTGCCCTATACCGCTCCTCATCCTCGAGGAGACCCCTGCTTATTTCTCTGACCGCCTTGATGTATTCATCGCTATACCGCTCGATGCCACAGCCTTCAATGAATTCACGGGATAACGCCATCGCTTTTTGCTCCGTTGTTTGCTCTCTGAGATCAATGGGATATTTGGGTTCCTGAAATGGATCCCAGTTTTCATATCCCACCTTTTTTAGTATCTTTTGCTGGCGCTTAGGGGACATGGCATCGAAAATACCCCTCTTCATTCGCTCTCTCTCCTCATCCAACGGATCTGCCATATATCACACCTGTTCTAAAAAAGTTTATCGATTATTTCCTTAACTCCGTAACTATTGCGCTAGTAAGGATAGGGATGTCTTTTTTTGACGCCGAAGAGTTCCATGCTGTTGTGCCCGCGAGAGGTGCAGATAGAGGCGGGCGATCTGCCCCTCAGGTACATCCCAGTTCTCCGCATCTGGAGGTGTGCTCAGGGGACGGGCGCCCGCCTGGATCATCGGTAAAGAGCCAGCTCATAGCACTCGCCTAGTTCGGTCGCAAAAAAAGACATCCCTATCCCTCACTGCAACAACGGTATCCAAAACAAATGTCCATTTTTATTCTGCGGAGTTAAGGAAATAATCGAAAAAATTTAATATAACATAATCGAATGGTTCAGATGAAGCTGATGAATAGAAAATCTATTGCGGTTGAGTGGAATAAATCTCCTGCCAAATTCAATAACGGGCCAGGTACGGATAGAATCAATGAGCAGCGGTGTACCTTATTGTATCCGCGTACCAAAACCTCCAACAATGCGGTATATCTGTTCCTGTATATACTCAATGACTGATTCAGCTTTATCAGCTGTTATTTTATTAATGTCATCCGACAAACTCTGTATCTCTTTCTCGTCAATGCCCGTTGTCTTGCTAACCAGAAAGGAGTCAACTTCACTGTCATCAAGCAAAAGGCCGCAGCCCCCGGCTATTCCCATGAACTCATCACCCAGAAATATAGGAACAACTAATTTTACAAGCCCTGCATCACATTCTCCTATAACGGGTTTTCTTGTCTCCATAGCCTGCATCATCATATTCTGATTGGCAAGAGCACAGATAAAGCTCTGCCCCTTTTCGTTGGCCTTCACCACAGGGCACAGCCTGTTAGCCCAATTTGGATACTCAGTTATCCTAAAACCATCTTTATCAAAAATAGCGGCATTAAGGCCGTGCGAAGTGTTGATTCGCCTTTCAAGCTCAACCCATTTTTCAAGCGGTACGATATCAGTAAGTTTCATATTGCCCCTCTCTGATCATATCTCTTAAGTCTAGATTTACGCCATGCTTCTCCCCAAGCTAAGCATAGGCACCTGGCTATATTCTGTCAACCCTGGTAAATTGCACTATCTTACATTGCAGCAAGGCGGGCTCTTGTGCAAGCCATTATTCTATTGACGTGTTTTTTACGATTTGATAAAAGAATGTTCCTCCGATAGTCCGTTAAGACGATCTTGGAGGCTTTTAGAAACTCCTGGGCCTTGGATATTTCATTCAGTCACCAACTGCGAGAGTCCGGGGGATTCACTTAGAGAGGCGGCAGACAGAGATGACAACTCCTGATTCTGAGGGCTGGGACTGGGAAACCGGTGAAAAGCTCATCACGGAGACTAACGGGTGGAAGGATAAATTTGGATGGATTGAGGAATTCCAGGTTAGCCCTGATGGTGAGAAAGTAGCCTCTATCGTAAAGGTAGGGGAAACGGAGTTCAGCGTATGTGTAAACGGTGAGGCCTGGGAGAACGCCTTCGACAAGATCTGGTACTTACGGTTTGGGCCTGACGGTCGACTCACGGCCCTAGTCTCTAAAGATGAGGAATGGACAGTTGCTGTAGACGACGAGGTATGGGAGAATACCTTCGGCTACGTCTGGAATACTAAATTCAGCCCCGACGGCAGCAATATTGCCGTGGCCGTCCAGCAGGAGATGCGGTACGGAGCAGCTGTGAATGGCGAACCGTGGGAAAACATGTTCGCCAACATGTCAAACCTCACCATGAGCCACGATGGCAGGCATACAGGAGGTGTGGTTCAAACAAGGGGATTCGGCGAGGGTGATATTATTCTGTTTCAAGAGGGGTGCTTTAGCGCAGCAGTAGATGGCAAGGCCTGGGACGGGAACTTCGTCAATCTCTGGGGTATGGCCTTTAGTCCAGACAGCAAGAAGCTGGCAGCCGAAGCCAGAACAAGCCTCTATGATTATACCATTGTCGTTGATGGAGTTCCATGGGAAGAGACGTTTGCCTGCGTTTGGGAACCCATATTTAATCCCAAGAGCGGAGCGGTAGTTGCACCGGTTAGGGTCGAAGGAAAGTGGACCTTGGCAGAAGATGGGAAGATTATCTGGGATCGCAGGTTTTTCCAGTGCTGGCATCACATGTTCAGTCCCGATGCATCAAAGCTAGCGGCTATTGTGGCGCCTAAGTTCGGCAGATGGACCATAGCTGTGGATTGCCAACCATGGCAAACGACCTTCGGCGATCTTGTTTCTGATGCGGTGTTCAGTCCGGATGGAACAAGGATAGCTGCCGTTGGCAAAGAGGACGAACGATGGACTATTATGGTGGATGATACGGAATGGGAAGATACCTATGAGATGGTGTGGTCTCCCGTTTTCAGCCCGGACAGCAGCAACGTTTCGGCTAAGGTTGAAAAGAACGGACGTTACACTATTGTCACAAATGGAAGACCGTGGAGGCACGAGTGCCTGGCTTTGTGGGAACCAGCCTTCAGTCCAGATGGAAGCAAGGTTCTGGTCCGAGCTATCGAGGGAGGGAAATACTATCGGCGTGTTCTGCCGATAGCCGAGATTACGGGTTAAGGAGCAGACGGAGAGAAGATGTATGACATCTATGATTTTGTCCGCGGTCCGCTTGCATGGACGGCCTTTATAGTTTTTATTGGCGGCGGCTTGTATCGGGTGATCTCTATGCTCATGGTGATTAACAAGAAGGAATCTTTCATCTTTTCTTACATGAGCCTGCGGTACAGTTTGCGCTCGATCATCCACTGGATTATCCCCTTTGGCAGCGTGAACTCACGGAAGCATCCGACCATCACTATTGTAACCTTTGCGTTCCATATATGCCTTATCGGGGTACCGGTTTTTCTCTTGGCTCATGCCGTCCTCTGGGATGAATCATTTAATATCAGCTGGTGGTCACTCCCGGATCGAATAGCAGAGATAATGACCGTCCTTGTGATTCTATCCTGTGGATATTTTCTGTGGCGAAGGCTTGCGTTGCCGGAAGTCAAGTTCGTCACATTCTGGTCCGACTATCTTCTGCTGGCCATTATAGCGGCACCCTTTATTACCGGTTTCCTCGCGTACCACCAGTGGTTTGACTACGAGTTCATGGTTATCCTGCACATGCTCACAGGAGAGATCATGCTCGCTGCCATCCCTTTTACCCGTTTGACTCATATGGTATTCTTTCCATTCACCAGAGCTTACATGGGTTCCGAGTTTGGCGCCGTAAGGCATGTCAAGGATTGGTAGCCGGTCTTGGCCGCGCGTTCGATCTTCTCAAGGAGGATACATCATGACTGAGCCCGCAGAGAGAGTTGAAGAAGGAGCTGAAGACCTGGGACTGGAGCAAGGCGCTGCAAAGCTTACTCCTGAAAAGATACAAAAGGTCGTAAAGCGTGTCTTGAAGGGAGAGACCGGTTCGCGCCTCAAGGTCTATGTGGATACCTGTGTCCACTGCGGGCTTTGTTCCGAGGCCTGCCACTATTACCTTTCCCACGATAATGACCCGCTCTTTTCTCCTGTTGGCAAGGTGAAGCAGACCTTGTGGGAGATCTTGAAGAAGGATGGATTGGTCACCCCGGAGTTCGTAAAAAGGGCCTCGGTGATCGCCTCGACGGAATGCAATGTGTGTCGCCGCTGTGCCATGTATTGCCCCTTCGGGATCGATATAGGTTATCTTATGCTCACCGTGCGTCGGATCTGCCATATGCTGGGCGTCACGCCGCAGTATATTCAGGATACGGCCCACAGCCATGCTACCACCATGAACCAGATGTGGATCAAAGAGGATGAATGGCCAGACACGTTGCAGTGGCAAGAAGAGGAGGCTCGGTCTGAGATACCGAGCCTGCGCATCCCCCTTGAAAAAGAGGGAGCGGATATCATGTATTCGGTTATCGCACCGGAGCCCAAGTTCATGGCCCTGCTGATATATCAAGCGGCTATTATCTTTGAGACCGCTGGCCTAAACTGGACCATGCCGGCCACGCCGGGCTGGGATAACAGCGATATGGCCATGTACACCTGCGACAACGAAATCATGGGGCGTGTGAAGAGAACGCACTTTGAGACGGCCCGTAGGCTGAGGGTAAAGAAGATCGTCATGGGTGAGTGCGGCCACGCCTTCAGATCGGTCTATGATGTGGGCAACCGGTGGATCGGCTGGAAGATGCCGCCAATCCCGGTCATGCACGCCATCGAGCTCTATTACGAATTACTCCGAGAGGGCAGGATAAAGATCGCAAGGAAATATGAAGAGCCTGTGACCTTACACGACCCGTGTAATATCGTCAGGGGAAGGGGGCTCCATGAGATGGCCCGTTACGTGGTGAACGCCATGTGCGCCAACTTCACGGAGATGGAGCCAAACCGTGAATACAACTACTGTTGTTGCGCCGGAGGCGGCGTCATCAACTGCGGCCCCCCCTATAAGATGACGAGGATCTTGGGAAACAGGGTGAAGGCAGAACAGATAGCCGCAACAGGCGCGAAGGTCGTTATCGCCCCCTGTCACAACTGCCACAGCGGGCTTGAGGACATCGCGAACTACTACAAGCTCGGTACACATATCAAGTTCATGAGTGATATACTTTACGAAGTAATGGAGAAGCCCACAGCGGTAGAGGAACGTGAAGATGCGGCTTAGCTCTTCCTGGATAGGGGTAAGCGGGAATGAATAAAAGGACTTTAATCCTGTACATGGGAATGGCGGTGGGGATCTCCATGTTAACCTTTACGCTTACTTACTCGCAAGAGGACACTATACAAGACAGCGGCTTTAAAGATAGGCAGCGGCCTGCTGCTGTTTTTGAACATGACGAACACAACGAAAAGGCGGGGATTGAGGAATGTAATGTGTGTCATCATGTATATAGGGATGGAAAGAAGATTGCCGATGAGTCCTCAGAAGGGCAGGAGTGTTCAGAGTGTCATAGATTGAAGGCATACGAGGGTAACGCCATACCTCTCATGAAGGCATATCATAACATGTGTATAGGCTGCCATAAAAGGACAAAGGCAAGGGGAGAAAAGAGGGGGCCCGTTACCTGCGGCGAGTGCCATGTCCGGGAGAGGTAGGCAGCACAGGCTCTCCGCAAACCCCTCTTATCCGCAATTCTGGGATTCGTACCTTTGCTGGGCTGTGAAACAAATCCTGAAGAGTGCGGTTAGGCCCGTTACATTAAAAAAGCTATTGGCAAATAACGAGCGGGTATTTTTATAATAATCAGGCAATCATAAATCGGGAATAAACAGAGGTCTGCCATGGCAAAAAAAATCCTGATCATCGAGGATGATCCAATTCATGCTCGATACCTTGATACCCTTTTTAGAAATAATGGCTACGAGACATGCATCGCCACGAGCAGCATGGAGGGGCTCGAGGTTGTGAAAAAAGAGAGGCCGGATCTGATATCCCTTGATCTTATGATGCCAGGAGAATGGGGCCCAAGATTTTATCGGAAACTAAGAAAAGATAAGGCATTAAAAGATATTCCCGTAATGGTGGTCAGCGGAATCGACGGCGATCATGCCATTAAAGATGCCGTTGCTTTTGTGGCCAAACCCTTTGATCCGGATAAGGTTCTAGGAATCGTTAAGAGGACCATAGGCTGATATGCCTTTTATTCATCAAGACAAAACCCTTCATCAATAAGCGGTTGTTATCGAGTTCCATAGCCTATTTTGTGTTTAGTCAAGGATAGGGGATAATTCTTACTGAGGTATCTTTTCCCTCCAAGTCAAGTATCGTGTTTTTCCCAGAGACTCAATGCTCAGTTGTCAGTTTCTCTGGTGATGTTCGATACAGGCTCGTTTTTGGGGCTCAGCGTGGAGGAGTTTTGGGATTCAGGATGGTTTAGAGGTTGCCCTTCAGCAGATGGGAACCTTAATCTCGATGAGCGTTCCCCTTCCTTTTTCCGAGTCTACCGTTATTATCCCGCCGTGCTGGTGAATGATCTTTTCTGTGATAAAAAGGCCCAGACCTGTCCCCTTTTTTTCCTTGGCTGAAAAGAAAAGAGAGAACATGTTTTCCCTGGTTTCCCGGTCCATTCCGGTACCGTTGTCCTGGATAGAGAATATCACGTGTTCTTTCTCTGGTCTTACACTGAAGACGATGTGATGCGAATCCTTGGTGGTATCATCAACACAGGCATCCAATGCGTTTTCTAGCACGTTTATGAGTGCGGTGCTAAGCATGCCCGCATCTACCGTAAGGGTTGACAGCGATCTATTAAAATCCTTGACAAAACGGATCTTTCCGTTTCTCATCTTCGGCTCCACAACCATGGCCACATCATTTGCAAATTCAATAACATCGACCGGCTCTTTTTTAAGCTCCCCGCCTTTCGCATAGAAAAGTATGTCCAAGATCAGGTTTCTCATGCGGCCCACCATTTGTTTGACAACTTCATATCCCTCTTTGATTTCCTCCCGGTTGTCTTTTGAGAAGCCTGAGCCGAGTATGTACACGCCCCCTTCCAGGCCGGTTAAAAGCGCCTTTATGCCGTGAGACATGGAGCCGATCTGAAGGCCCAAGGAAGACAGGTGATCTTTAAGTTCATCGATCTGAGAGGTGTTGGTAGACATAACCAGCACATGGGCAATCTCGCCCTGTTCGTCTCGTATGGGAACAGTCCATGAGAGGACATTGACGATTTGACCTGAGAGGTCGGTAAGCTCCATTCCATACTGGTAGGACTTTCCATCCAAAAAGGTCCTCTGGGCCGCACACCCTGAGCAGGGTTCATCCAATTGTCTTAAGACCCTGTAGCAGTAATCACCGGGCCCTCCACCAAAAGCCTCTCTAAACATCTTATTTATCAAGACAAGCCTATTTTCACTATCCACAACGGAGATATAACAGGGAAGGCGATCAAACAGGTTCTCAAGGCCTTTTGTATTCGCGGGAAACCCTTTTCGAATTTCCTCTTCTTCAATCTTGCTCTCGGCCTCTTTGAGCAATTCAGTTTTTTTCAATAGATGTTCCTCAAGCGCTTCCGTGTATTCCTTCAGTTTCTGCTTTACGATAATTCTTTCGTTCGCTCGATTAATGGCGGTTTGTAGGGCCATCACGCTAATGGGTTTGGTTATAAAATCCGTTGCCTCCTCCCGTAAGCTTTTTATTGCCAAATTCATATCCCCGTGTCCTGTGATAATGATGACTTCCGCGTCCGGATCCTCCCTTTTAATCATCTCCAGAAGTTCGATGCCGTCCATGCCGGGCATTTTGATGTCCGTGATCACAATAGGCGGTTTTTTTTCCTTGAAGATTTCAAGGGCCTTCTCCCCATTGTCCGCGGTATAGACGGTGAACCCCATATCGGCAAGAGGTATCCACAGAATATCCAGGATATCTTTTTCGTCATCGACGAGTAAGATCGTCTGCTCCATCACCTCAACCCAGTTTGGGGAATGTGATAATAAAACAAGCGCCACCGCCAGGATTGGGGGTAACCTTGATATTACCTTTGCAATCTTTGATGAAGCGGTAACTGAGGGAAAGCCCCAACCCCGTCCCCTTTCCCACTTCCTTGGTGGTAAAAAAAGGATCAAAGATCTTGTCGGAAAGCCCATTGGGCACTCCCGCACCCGTATCGCAGACCTTTAGCATTACCCTGTCCTCTGTTTCCCTGGTTTTCAGGGTAATCCTCTTTTCGGCGTGGGGCTGATCTTTTTCTCCCCATTTTTCCTCTATCGCATCACGCGCATTCAGGACCAGATTAATAATTACTTCCTCGAGCCGCCCCCAATCTCCCTTAACCATGGGCAGGTTATCCTGAAGATCCCATATGACATCGATCCCCCTGACCTTCAGCTGCTGGCTGAATATTTCCGAAGCGCTCTTGAGTACATCGTTGAGTTGAATCGGCTCAAGGCTCATGTCTGACTTTCGAGCAATCTGTCGCAAGTGGTTGATGATTTTGGTGGCCCGGTCTGCATTGGTGTCTATTTTATTGATGATGTTAAAAATAGTATCCTTATCAATTTCTATATTGTCATTGAATTTCTTCATGCAGAAACTGCTTCCGGTTTTGATAACCGAAAGGGGCTGATTCAGTTCGTGGGCAATGCCCGCAGCCATCTCTCCCAGGGTTGCCATTTTGCTGGCCTGGATTAACTGCTGTTCGGCCTCAAGTCGCTTGGTGATATCACTGGTTACAACCAGAAGAACCTTTTTCTCCGCATATTCATAAGGCGAAACCCAGATATCGACATAAATCATCCTGCCCTCTTTATCGAGATGTTTTGCCTGATTTATGACGGTAGCTGACCTTAGCTTGGCGGCCTGATCTTTTTTCTCTTCTTCGCTGAATAGATCAAGAAACGATCGATTAAAAATATCATCTTTTGTATATCCATAAACAGTGGACACACTGTAGTTGCAGTCGAGTATATTGAAGGTATCCAAGTCCAGTATAAAAACCGGGTTCGGGATATTGTTGAATATGGTCTGATATCTCTTCTCCAACTGTTTCAGCTTCTCTTCAAGCTGTTTGCTGGGAGTAACATCCAGGCTCATTTCCATGGCGGCCACTACTTTACCATTGCCGTTTCTAATGGGAGCCGTTCTTGAAATCCAATAGGTTGTGGTGCCATCCTTATTGATTCCTGCCTCCTCGCTGTAATGGGACATGCCATCTTCAAACGTTTTCTCAACAGGACAATCCTCACATTTTGTATCCCGCCCTTTATAAGCCTGAAAGCAGTAATCTCCAAGAGTTGGGGCAAACATTTCGGAAAACTCGCGGTTATATTTCAAAAGCTTGTAGTTTCTATCCTGAACCGTAATAATGCATGGCACCAATTCGAATAGGCTCTGATACTCATCCCGCTGCTTGTTCAGTGACTCTTGCTTCTCGCCGAGCTCTTTTCCCATCTGGGAAATGGTCACAGCCAGCCGCCCCACTTCATCGTTTTTATCGATATCCACTGCATCGGGATATTCCCCTTTTTTCATACGCTGGATATCTCCAATCAACCGATGGATGGGCCTTTTGATAGATTCTAAAACCAACCAGGCCATTAGGGCAAAAGCTATCAGAAAAATGCATGCTCCCAGGGCAAGAGTTATGGGCCCTTTCTGGAAATGAATGGCGAGGTTCATAGAGGCGAATAGTGAAAAAAACAATAACACGCCCAGAGCAAGAATAAGCTTCCCGACAAGTCTGTGACGAAAATGCTTAAAGGGCGACATGGCTTATGATACCTTTTTCTGATCGAACTATCAAAGTTTTCTTAGAAATCCTTAGACACTGGCATCCGTAAAAGGGAGTGATAGACAGGCCATTGCAAAGGCATTCGGAAAGGAACCTGTGCGGGTTCCCCACTGGATGCAAGCCCGCACCATGTCTTGGATCGGCGCCAGCGGGTCAGGAAGCGCATGAGCTACAGTCTTCCTGGTGCGTTCAGGCAACTCAATCTGGTTCATGGAAGGCCTCCTTCACCAGAATGGTCCCCCTGTCACCAGTTCGCCGAGTCATCAATGAGGGCCGCGTCAATGATATCGAGCATCTGCTGTTTATGAAAACCCTCAAGCACAGAGGCGCCGTTGGGACAAACCGCCGCACAAGAGCCGCAACCCTGGCACAAGAGGGGATTAACCAGCACCTGACCCAGGTCTGGATCGAGTGATCGGGCCCCGTATGGGCATGCGTCGATACATAGTTCGCACTGGCTGCAAATACTGTGGCGGACCTTTGCCACCACCTTCCCTGCGGGCAGATATTGCCGGGAGAGGATGCTCAGAGACCGCTGGGCCGCAGCCTCGGCGGTGGCTATGGATTCGGTAATGGAACGCGGGGAATGCGCCAGGCCGCAGGCGTAAATCCCCTCCTTCAGCGCATCTACGGGTCTCCATTTCGATTCGGCTTCCTGGAAAAACCCGTCCTGATCGACGGTGGCACCAAAGGCTTCCGCCAGATCCTCCGGAAGGTTCGGAACCACACCGGTTGCGAGAACCACTAGATCAGCTTCTATTTCGACGTTTCTTCCGATTATCGGCTCAAAGACCGTCACCTCTATGGCTCCTTCCCCAGGTTTAACCTCGGGTTTGCGTTCCGGGTCATACTGAATAAACAGCACATCGGCCTTCCGGGCCTGTGTATAATACGTTTCGTTAAAACCGTACGTCATCATATCGCGATAAAGAATGTAGATGGCAATTTCAGGGTTTCGCTCCTTTAAATGCAGAGCATGTTTTAACGCAGAGGTGCAGCATACCCGGCTGCAATAATTCCGCGGTTCCTCTCTGGAATCGACACACTGGATCATGATCACCGATTCCAGTCGGCCAGGGTCGAGGGTATTATCGTTGAGCTTTATCTCCAGCTCCTTCTGGGTGATAATAGCCTCGCTCGTACCGTAGCCGTATGAGGAGGTGACGGCCTCGGTCCCGCCAGTGGCCAGGATGGTCACCCCATGCTCCAGTGAATGCGCTTGCCCTTTAGGATCCTCGATGGTGGTAGAAAAGTGCCCGATCTCTCCATACGAGCTCAGAACACGTGTACCGGTATGAACCCTGACCAGCGGGTGCTTTTCCAGCCTCTGTGAGGTTTCATCGATAAGTGTCTGCGTGGAATGCCCCTCAATGGTTTGTTTCAGCCAGTTGAGATTTCCGCCCAACTGCTCTGCCTGTTCCACGAGATCCACTTGAAACCCGTGATCGGCGATAGCCAGTGCTGCACTCATTCCCGCAATTCCGCCTCCCACTACGAGCGCCTGCTGGCAAATCCGGACGGTGGCTACATGAGACGGCTCTACCCGCTTGAGCCCGGCAAGACCCATTTCAAGACAGCTTTGAACAATGGCGCCTATCTCTTTCTTTTCCAGGTCGTTGGCGGAAAAAGCTGGCGTCCTGATATCGACAACATCCATGAGTGAGGGATCCAGGCCCACCTGATCGCCCAGTTCTCTAAGTCTTCGTGTATACACATAGGGGAGGCAGGCTCCGATGAGAAGCCGATTTGGTCTATATTTCTCAACAATGCCGACCAGTTTCTCCCATCCATTAGCAGTACAGGTCTGTTCGAGAAATTCTACTCGATCCACTAGAGGATCAGATTTCAGATCCGAATCGATTTTTTCCCGGTCAACACATCCAGAAAGCGCTCCACCGCAGGTACAAACCGCCACGAGGATTCTCGGGGGCTCCCGTGAAACATCAATACGCTCTGCGCGGGGAGGGGGTTCGGGGGCCAGCCCACCGCCGGAGGCATGAATAACGCGAGAGGCTGAAAGCGCTGCCGCGGAAGCCTGGGTCACCGATTCACCGATATCATTCAGGCCGGAAAAGGCGCCGCCGAGAACGATCCCTTCCCGGGCTGTCCTTGTCAGGGAAAAGGGCTCGGTATCAATAAATCCCCATTGGTTAAGGCCGAGTCCCATCATCTCGGCCAGCGATGAGGTGCCCGGCGCAGGCCTTTGCCCTATGGATAGGACTACCATGTCCTGCCGCGCTTCATGGAGCGCACCACTTTGATCCGCGTAGCGAATCATGAGGTCGCCGCTGTTTTCGTCCTGAACAACGCTGTGGACACGTCCTCGTTCGAACCGAACACCGTGGACCGTTTCGGCTTGATCCCGGTATCGCTGAAAGGATTTACCGAAGGTTCGCATGTCAATATAAAAGATGGTCGTATCCAATTCTCCACGGGTCTTCTCTTTGGCCACCAGGGCTTCCTTGATGGCATACATGCAACAGATATTGGAGCAGAAATCGGCATCGATCTGCAGATCCCTGGATCCCACACACTGGATCCATGCAATTCTCCGGATTGGCTTTCCGTCAAAAGGACGTACCAGCTTACCCTGACAGGGGCCGGTGCCGCTGAAAATCCTCTCGAACTCCCGACTGGTTACCACATTTGGGTATACACCGTAACCAAAGGTATTCTTTCCTTGAGAGGGGTCAAAATAGTCTGTGCCGCCGCTGAGAACCAGGGCGCCCACTTCTATCTTACGCGCTTTGGCCACCTCAAAATCTTCATATATCCCAAGGATCATGGGGACAAGCGTGCCGGGATCAAAAGGCTTGACGAGGTAGTCCAGGGCCCCGATTTTCATCGCCTCCACGGCGGTTTCAACGGTGGCATAGGCCGTCATCATGACGACGGTAAGATCGGGGAAGTCTGCCTTGGCCTTCTGGAGCACCTCAACCCCGTCCATCCCCGGCATCTTGATATCGAGGAGCATTAAATGATACGGTTTTTCGGCCAGCCGACCAAGCGCATCGGGGCCTGACTCGGCCATGTCCACGGTAAAGCCCTCTTCCTCAAGCCACTCCTTGAGGGAATCGCGAACAATCAATTCGTCATCCACCACTAGAATTCGAAATTTCTGTCGTTCCTGTTCAGACAGCCGGATAGCGCCGGTGGGACAGATCTTTTCACATTCTCCGCAGCGAGTGCATGCGCTAAAATCGATCAGGTACGGGTTCGGAATCGCGTGAGGAACAGGAAGATAGATCGCCTTCCTAGTGGTCAAACCCGCATTGAAGGTGTCCGGGACTTCCACCGGGCAGACCTCAAGGCATTGCCCGCATCCCACGCATAGCTCAGGGTCAACCCACGTGGGCTTCTGCCTCACCATGACCTGGAAATTGCCCGGCTCCCCTTCCACAGAAACAAGGTCTGCGGAAAGGAGAATCTCGATGTTCTCGTGGAAAAGCCCTTTACGAAGACAATACTGAGAGGATGCATCCCGATCCACCATGGGAAGCATTTTGCACATGCCGCAACGGTCGGTGGGAAATTGATAGTCTAGCTGGCTTAGAATCCCTCCCAAATGCGGGGACCGGTCGATAAGTACTACCCCATAGCCTGTCTCCGCCAGGTCAAGGGCGGCTCGAATGCCGCTGATTCCGGCCCCGACCACCATGGCCGTACCGATCTTTCTACTCATTATGCAGCCTCCCAACTTGATTCATCCGTTATGAATTCCCAAATCCCCGCCCGAAACCCTTGGATTAGGTCACATCGCCAACTCAGGATGAAAGAGCAAGACATCCTTAAGATCATCTCCCAAATATATACGTTCGTTAGGCCCGAGTATCCCCATGGCGAGGCATATAATGGTCCATAGATGCACCGTGTGGTATCCGCCCTGGTAGTGATCAGCCAGATCGTGAATCTGGGAGTGGCAGTTGTGACAAGGGGTAATGCAGTAAGCAGCCCCTGTCGCCTTGATCTGATCGAATTTGCTCTTACCAAAAGCGTGACGCGCGTCCGGCAACCCGGCCTGAAGGAACCCTCCACCCCCTCCGCAGCAGTAGTTGTTAGATCTGTTAGGATCCATATCGATAAAATTTTCTTCTCCCACGACCGTTTTCACTACAAAGCGAAGGTCTTCGGCCACGGGATCACCAAAGCTCTTGCGAACAAGCTGGCAGGGGTCTTGAAGGGTGAATTTGATTTTCAATTCCTTGTTCCAGCCGGAATTCGCCTTGAGTTTCCCTTCTCTGATCCACTGGGCGTAATACTGAATGATACTTTTAACCTCAAAATTATGGGGAATATTGAATTTTTCGAGTCCGGCCCGGACCGCAAAAAGCTCATGCCCTCATTCCGTGTTGAGCCAGACCTTACACCCGAGATCCTCCACTGCCTTGACCTTGGTCCGCACAATGTGTTCCCAGCTTTCATCATCGCCAAGGAACATGCAATAGTTCTCCGCGGCCCAGCCCTTGGTTCCGTATGTCCAGTCTGCCCCTACCTCGTGGAGAATCTTCCACAGAGGGACCATCTCATCCGGCTCGGTTACCGGTTCACGGGAATTCTGGTTTAAAAAGAAATGAGCCCCCTCCCTATTGATGGGGGCCTGCATATCCTTGAACTCGGGCTGTGATTCTCGATACTCTTCAAGCACGTCTTCCACGACAAACTGAAAGGCATCCTCCGGCGTACCCATGGCGCTGCAGGTATCACTCCGCAAAGCCATGTCGCAGGATTCGATGAGCCCCTTGGGTCGCTCTTGCCTTGGCCAGCTGGCGCGAGCGCTAAAAACCAACTCCGGGATGTTGATTTTCATGGGGCAGACATAGATGCATCGCTGGCACATTGTGCAAATCCATGGCCATCTGGAATTCAAGATCTCATCGTCCATTCCGAGGGCGGCCAATCGTAGAAATTTCCTGGGATCCATATCTTCCAGACCCGTTGCAGGGCATCCAGATGAACACATCCCGCATGTAAGACAAAGGTTCAGGTTCCCCGCGTCTGGAAGCAGCTCCATTACCTTGTCCATGAAAAGGCGTTGCCTATTTTTTCCGAGCTTAATTGCTGCCTCTGGCATGGGATTGCTCCTCCATTAATCATTCGCTGCGGCTATGCCGACCAGCTCTTCGAATTCATCTTCGCGGAATACCGAAAGGGGCGGTTCGTCCTCAACGCTTCGACCGGCCTCGTAATCAAAGGCCTTCTGGGTACGGAGGGCCACCATACGGAATAGCTCCATTACCGGAATGTCATTGGGGCAGGCATTGGAACACTGGCCGCACCCAACACAGGCCGTACTCATATGGGCCAGTCGCGTAATATGATAAAAGACCGTATCCGTCGGCATCTTAATAACCCCTTTCCGCTTGGCCCATTGCAAGTATTGTGAGGGATCATGGTTAAAGACATCCGTGACAAAGACGCATTCCTTGCAGTAGCAGACCGGACAGGCCACTCTACAGTTGTAGCAGTTCACGCAATTGGCGAGATAGGTGGTCATTTTTTCCAGGCTATCGGTGGCCTCGATGGTCTTGGCGATCATATTGTCCCGAAAGGCCATTCGCTCCGCTATCAGGGAATCAACGGCATCCTTACGCGCCGGAGGTTCTCCTGCTGAGGGCAGATCAAGTTTGCCAACAAGATCCTCTCCTTTCGGGGTCTGCCCCTGGACCAAAAGATAGTCGTTGGTATTCACTCCTAATAGGCCGATGAGAATGTCTGCACCATCGGGAATGGGGTGTTCGCAAGCCTTACAGGCAGACGCCAGATCAACTCCATCGATCTCAGCCCCCTGCCCGGAAAGCACGCTTTGGTAAAATCGCACGGTAGACTCAGCGACGTTTTCACCGACAAAGCGAAAGTAGTCGGTATTTCTATATGCCCCCAGGCAGTCAAGCCCAATAAGCACCACATCTTCTGCATGTCCTTGTTTGAGTTTTATCAGTTCAATGAATGCCCGGATCTCACAGGGGCGCAATACCGCCGCCACCTTCCCGCCAATGGCCCTTCGGGTAAGTCTGGAAACAACCTTGGCGGCATTCATGGGAAAGGCGGGTGACAGAGGATCGATTCCATCCAGACGCTCGGGATCTGTCACCAGCGTGGGCATTACCATGTTCTTCATGGGAAGGCGCTGGGGGACCAGCAATGCGCTGATGTCTTCCTGTTGGAGGATGGAGCGAAAAAACTCCCCCAGGGATGCCAAAAGGTCCTGGCCTTTTACCTGGATTTTTCCTGTTGTTGCCATGGTTTTCTCCGGATTAGTCGTTGGCTATTCGTCATTGGTCATTTCTGGTCAAGACAGGTTCAAGATGACAAGTTACAAATGAAGATTAGATTACCATCGTTAATCTTGCTTGGCTTGGCCCCAGCGCTTTTACCTGGGCAACCATCTCCCGTATGATTTCGGAAAAGATGATCCCGTCGCTCGCACCAATCCAGGTCAACCGGAGACGCTCCGGTTCAAAGCCGAATTGGGGGAGGATCTCTTTTAGGAGCTTGATCCGCCTGCGGGCCTTGTAATTTCCATTGATGTAATGGCAGTCTCCGGGATGGCATCCGCTGATAAGGACTCCGTCGGCACCTTCCAAGAAGGCCTTGATCACGTACTGAGGATCCACCATCCCGGTGCACATAACACGGATTAACCTGACGTTTTTGGGATAGAGCAATCGGGAGGTCCCTGCCAGGTCAGCGGCGGTATAGGTGCACCAGTTACAAACAAAAGCAATGATGGTTGGTTCAAAGTCCTCCATAGTCGCCTCCCTCCATAGCTATAGTTCAGAGCCCCGAATCGTTGGTTGCACGGCAAGAGTAATAGACTCTGAAGCTTGAACTCGAAACTTGAAGCTACATTCCCACTGCATGCAGTGCATCCATGATCCCATCGAACTCCGCAAGTATTTGCTTCTTTGTAAAATGTCTAACCTGAGCCGCGCCGCTCGGGCAGAATGCCGAACAGCTTCCGCATCCCTTACAGACCGCCTCGTTAATCACCGATACTCCTCTTCGTTCATCGAACTCGATGGCAGAATACGCGCAGAGTTCGATGCAGGTCTGACACCCTGCACAAATATCAGGATCGATCCAGGCAATGGTCGGGGGGATCTCCACCTTGCCCAATGTTGCCAGGGAAAGGGCTTTGACCGCCGCCCCCGATGCCTGGGCAACCGTATCGGAGATATCCTTGGGGGACTGACAGGCCCCTGCCAGAAATACCCCCTCCGTTGCGGTGTTCAAGGGAGCCAGCTTGGGGTGTTCCTCCAGGAAAAACCCATCCGCGCCCCGGTTAACACCGAAAATCCGGCCCACCTCAACTGCATCCTTGCGGGATTCAATGGCGACACAAAGGATCACCATATCCACCGGTACGCGCAGAAGACTTCCCAGAAGCGTGTCTTCGGCAACGGCGATGAGCTTTCCTTCTTCTTCCGGGGTTTTCGCCTGGTCGGTAATTTCAGCCACCTTGCCTCTGATGAAGGTGGCCCCTTCTTCCTGGCACCTTTGGTAAAATTCCTCATACCCCTTGCCAAAACAGCGCTGGTCGATGTAGAAATCATAGATGGCCGTATCGTGACCGACCTTCTCCTTGATAAGATGGGCGTATTTGAGCGCGTACATGCAGCATACCCTGGAACAATACTCGTGATAATTTACATCCCGGCTGCCAATACAGTGCAGAATCGCGACACTATTGGGAGTTCTCGTAAATTCTCCTTTTTCGTCTCTGATGAGAATCCTGCCGCCCGTGGGCCCGGTGGCGTTGCTGAGACGCTCAAATTCAAGGCTTGTATACACGTTAGGATAGTTTCCGTAACCGAATTGTTTCATGGGGCTCGGGTCTAAAATGTCATACCCGGTCGCCAATATAATGCTGCCGACCTTTACCTCCAAGACCTCTGCCTTCATATTGTGGTCGATAGCCTTTGGCTCACAGACACGCACGCATTCCATGCATTCACTGCAAGCTCCGCAGTTTAGGCACCGCGATGCTTCTTTATGGGCTGCTTCTTCTGAAAAACCGAGATTAATTTCCTCAAAGGATGCGGTCCTTTCCATACCATCTCGGGACTGATTCTGTGCTCGTGCTTCTCTGTCAGGTTCCTCGGGAATTTCCTGCCAATCCTGCCCAGGGATCACCTCGCTCGCCAGCTCTTCAGCATAGCGTGTGAGGTCTTCCCCGTTGACGTAGCGATGAATCGCCTCGGCAGCAGTATAACCGCCGGCCACTGCCTCGATTACAGAGCCTGGGCCGCTCACCGCGTCGCCGCTTGCAAATACATGGGGGATGCTTGTCTGCATCGTCTCGGAGTCCACCTTGATGGTATTATGGCGAGACCATTTCAGATCGGGTTCTTTTTCGATCCAGGAACGATCCGTCGTCTGCCCGATTGCGGGGATCACTGTATCACAGGGGATGATAAATTCGGATCCTTCAACCGGCACCGGGCGACGGCGCCCGCTTTCATCAGGGGGACCTAGCTCCGTTCGTATACATTCTATCCCCGTAACCCTTCCATCTTTTTCAATGATTTTGCTCGGGGCGATGAGGTAAGAGAGCTGAATCGATTCTTCTTTTGCGCCCTCGATTTCCTCTTCATAGGCGGGCATTTCGACTTCTGATCGGCGGTAGGCAACGGTCACGGTTGAGGCCCCAAGCCGTTTTGCCACCCTTGCCGCATCGATCGCTACGTTTCCTCCGCCGATTACCACCACCTGGTCTCCAACATCCACGGGGTTGCCGAGGTTTACATCTCTCAGAAAGCCGACTGCATCGATAAGGCCTCCGGCGGTTTCCTCCCCGGGGATGCCGAGATTTAAGGAGCCGTGTGCACCAATTCCAAGAAACACGGCTGAAAAGCCTTCCTTCTCCAGATCCTGAAGGGTAATATCAGATCCAAATCGGGTATTGGTTTGCACCTCCACTCCCCAACGGATAATGTGATTGATCTCCTGATCGAGCACCTTTGGCGGCAGCCGGTAATCAGGGATGCCTACACGAAGCATCCCGCCCAATACCGGAAGTGCCTCAAACAGGACTATTTGGTATCCCTTTTTTCTCAAATAGTACGCAACCGTTAGGCCTGCAGGGCCGGAGCCGACCACGGCGATCTTTTCCGGGCGTTCTTCAATTTCCGGCAGAGGGAGAGATCCCAGATCTACGCGATCAGCGGCAAAGCGTTTTAAATCTCGGATGGCAATCGCTTCATCCACCTCCAATCTTCGGCAATGGGCTTCGCAGGGGTGCGGGCAGACTCGGCCTAGAACCCCAGGCAGGGGTAACCGCTCCATGATCAACTGGATCGCTTCTCTGTACTTACCTTGGCCAATGAGCTGGACATAGCCCTGTACATTTATACCTGCCGGACATGCGATCATACAGGGAGACCGATCTTTCTTCTCAATGCAAAAAGTTACGGGAACCGCCTGTGGAAAGGATCTGTAAATTGCCTTGCGTTTCGCCAGGCCTTCGTCCCATCTGCTCTCAACGGACACCGGGCAGACATTGATGCACTCTCCACATCCGTTACAGATCCCCTCTTTTACGTATCGGGGTTTTCGACGGATCTTCACCGTGAAGTTCCCGATATACCCGGACACCTCATCCACCTCGCTGTAAGTTAACAGCTCGATATTGGGGTTTTGAGCTACTTCAACCATCTTAGGGGTACCAATACAGGCCGCACAATCGAGGGTGGGGAAGGTTTTGTCGAACTGAAGCATATGCCCTCCGATAGTGGGTTCCTTCTCAACCAGGTATACCTTGTGGCCGGAAGCGCCTATATCCAGAGCTGCCTGCATGCCTGCAATGCCGCCCCCTACCACCAATATATCCGGGTTGACCCCCACCTCGCGGGTATCAAGTGGGTGGTGATAGTTGACCCGGTTAATGGCCCCTGCCGCAAGGGTCTTTGCCTTTTGGGTGGCGTCATCTTCATCCTCGGTCACCCAGGATACCTGCTCGCGAACCGAAGCCATCTGGAAAAAATAAGGATTGAGCCCGGCGCGCCGGCACGCCCCTTGAAAAGTCTTTTCATGGAGCCTTGGTGAACAGGAAGCTACCACGACCCTATTCAGATCGAATTCCTTGATGTCTTGTTCGATCATTTCCTGTCCGGGGTCCGAACACATAAATTTATAGTCTCTTGCCACTACCACGTTTTTGATTCCCCGGGCGAAGGCAGCTACCTCTTCCACGCGGACCTTACCTGCGATATTGATCCCGCAATGACAAATATAGAATCCGATTCTTATGGACATTCCGCCCCCTCGTCCTAAGCGCACACAACAAAGCCTTCCATGTCTTAACCTGGCTTCAACTTGTATTTCAAAATAATATGAAAGACTTATTTATTTCCTACCTTTTTCATTTGAACCCGAACCGAATTCTCCTCTTCCATCTCTTCGAAGATGATCAGTTCATAGGATAAGTCCGGCAACACTTTAAATAGATCCTTTCGGGTATCGGGATCACGCACCAGTATTTCTAAGATCTCGTTAGGCTTCATTTCCCTGAACGCCTGAGTGACCTTAAGGAGGGAAATGGGGCAAATTGCTCCCCTGAGATCCAGAAAATAATCTGCCTTGGGTTTCAAAGTAGAGATCCTACTTCAGTGACCACTTACCTATTTCAGCAAAGTCGATGCCAATCGAATAACTGGGCCTCAATGCGCCTTTACTACTCTTTCTGCGTTCGACCGTATTGATCTAAGATTACTCATTTTTTTTTCACTAAAGGCTATTCTTACCACCGTGTTTCCCTAACCTATAGATACGTTTCCCACAATCCAGCCCTGATTTTTTTGTTGCATTACATGTTAAAATGTTAAATAAGTAAATTTAACATATGCTAAATTTTAACAAGAGGGGGTTTCATGTTCGAACAGGAGTTGAATGCGTATTGGAAGACGGTGGTCGATACGATAAAGGACGGGGTCATGATCGTTGATAAGGGCGGGACCATCGTATCCGTGAATAAGGCCCTTGAGAAGATAACCGGTCATTCAAGGAATGAGATGCTGGGGAAAGCCTGCACCGTATTACATTGCGATATTTGCGAGGTTGTGCTCGGAAAAAATGGAACTCACTGGTGCGCCTTATTTGAGACCGGAAGGCTGGATATGCGTGAATGCACCTTTATGAGAAATGACGGGAGCTATATCCACGTCTTAAAGAATGCCTCCCTTCTCTATGACACCCAGGGAAAGGTGATGGGTGCAGTGGAAACGGTAACGGATATATCGGAGATTGTTGAGAGAGATAACCAGATCGACGAACTTCGCAGGGAGCTCAGGGCCGAAAACGGCTTTCACGGTATCCTTGGTGCATCACCCGCGTTGGAGCGGGTATTTGACCTAATCGTCAATGCTGCTCAGTCTGACGCCCCAGTGATCCTTTTTGGAGAAAGCGGAACGGGGAAGGAGATGGCGGCACGAGCCATACATGATGTTGGGGTGCGAAAGGATAGACCGTATGTGAAGGTCAATTGCGCAGCATTAAATGAATCTCTGCTGGAAAGCGAGCTTTTCGGTCATGTGAAGGGTGCATTTACAGGGGCCTACCAGAATCGGCAGGGAAGGTTTGAGGCGGCGCAGAACGGGACTATCTTCCTGGACGAGATCGGGGATTTGCCGCTTTCCACCCAGGTGAAACTGCTCCGGGTCCTTGAAGAAAATGTGATCGAGCGGGTGGGCAACAACAAATCCGTTCCCGTTAATGTGCGGATTATTTCCGCCACCAATCAGAACCTGAAGGGACTCGTTGATCAGGGTCGTTTCAGGGAAGACCTCTTCTACAGGATCAACGTGATTCCGATAACCGTACCACCGTTAAGAGAGAGGGCGGAGGATATCCCCCTTCTTGCCGAGGCTTTCTTCCACAGGATTCAGCTGAAAAACAACAGGAAGATTCAGGGGATCAGCAATGATACCATGCGGCTCCTGATGGAGTACCCCTGGCCGGGGAATGTGCGGGAGTTGAAAAACGCTTTTGAGTATGCCTTTGTCGCCTGCCAGGAACAAATTATTCAGCCCGTCCACCTCCCTGCGAGCATTTGCCAGGAGAGGAAGCTATCGAAAATGGTTAAAGCCACATCCCTCAACCGGGAGGAAGTCAAGAGGCAACGGCTCATCGATGCCCTTGAAAAGTCCAATGGAAATCAATCCGAGGCCGCCTCAATTCTGGGTGTTTCCCGGGTAACCGTGTGGAATCAGATGAAGCGATTCGGCATAAACCTTAAACGTGGATTCGGTGCTTAGCCGGGGTATGAGAATCGAGCCCCGGCGAAAAGGCACCCTCAGGTTATTGATTCGTTCCATATACCGGGATCCGGAGCTTGAAGGTGGTTCCTTGGCCCGATCGGCTTTCCACTTCAACGGCTCCTTTATGGCGTTCCATAATACCGTATACGGTGGAGAGACCGAGGCCCAGTCCGTACCCCTCCCCTTTGGTGGTGAAAAAGGGTTCAAAGATATGGGGGAGATTTTCTTCAGGAATGCCGCGACCGGTGTCGCTGATCCTAATCGTTACATAGTCCTTTGAATTGTCAAGGCCGCAGGTTAAGCGTAAGGTTCCCCCATCCGGCATGGCGTCGATGGCGTTAAATATGAGGTTGATCACGCATTGTTGTAACTGGTTGAAATCGCCTGCCACTTGAGGTATATCCGGTTCGATTTCCGAAACGAGCCGGATATTCTGCAATTCAAGCTTATGGCGGCTCAGAATAATGCATCGGTTTAACAGATCCTCGACCTGAACCTGCCCGAATGAAGGAGGAGAACTGCGGGAGAATGTGAGGAGACTGGAAACGATTTGAGAACAGCGGTTGGTTTCGTTTTCCATAAGATTAAGGTAGCCCAAAAATTTTTCCCTTTTGTCTTCGGCTAAGGGGCCGCGGCTGAGCGTGCGGATCATCAGACGGAGATAGTTAAGAATTCCGGAAAGAGGATTATTAATTTCATGGACCATGCTGGCCGCCAACTTCCCCAGCGACATCATCTTGTCCTGGTGAAGTATGCGGGCTTGATCCGAAACTTCCCGTTCAAGCCTGCGGATTTCTCTAAGATCCCTAAAGAAACAGAACATCCCGCCTTCCTGGTCTTGGTTTAACTGAACGGTTGCCGAGACTTGAACTGGGATCTTTTTTCCTGAACGCCCCACAAGCGTTGTCTCAAAAAGTAATAACCGGTTTTTTCCGCCGTATTTCTCCCCTGCCAGCTCTTTTTTGAGCCGTTCTTTTTCTCCAGGAGGAAAGAACTGATCCAGGCTCATCCTATTTAAAACCTCATTTTTCGAATAGCCGACTATCCTCTCCATACTCCTGTTGAAAGTGATGACCTTTTCGTCTTTATCGCAGCCCATAATTCCATCCATAGAACTCTCGATCAGGCTTTTCTGGAGTAAAAAGGTCCTTATCAGCTCTTGACTGGTTTCTGCCTTTTCCTTTTCCAGAAGCGCGGTATAGTCCTTAAGCTGCTTTCTTGAGGTATAACGGTCCCGCGCACGTTTTAGGGCCAGGTGAAGGGCTTCGTCATTGATCGGTTTGGTGATAAAATCAGAAGCATCGAGCTGAAGCGCTTGGATGGCAAGATCCATATCGCCAAAGGCGGTGGCGACAATCACCTCTATATCCGGATTTTCCCTTTTTACGGCCTCTAGCAACTGAATTCCATCCATCCCAGGCATGCGGATATCGGTGATAACGATCTGGGGAGTTGCCTCTTCGCACAGGCGTATCGCTGTCTCACCGTCCTGTGCCGTCACTACTCGATACCCGGCATCCTCCAGGGCGATCGTCATGATATCGAGGATATCTTTCTCGTCATCTACCAAAAGGATTTTCCAATCGGTGAAACGCGTCATATGAGATCCTCCGGGTCTTTTCGGGAATCAAAAGGGTAAGGCCGCCAATTAGGTCAATGATAATACTCTTTCTTTAATCTTAAGATATAGCAAAAATACGCAGGGACAGCAACAATGCCAGTTCATATCCAGGGGGAGGCAGGCGGTGCGCTCGTCACGGCCAGGCCGTTTTCAGATCAGCGGTGGATGCCGGGAGAAGTGCTCCAAATCCATTCTAAATATCTGAAGCGGTGAAGGTAATCAGATGCATTATTGGGCCTCAGTTCGTTTTTTCAAACCAATGCCCCTGGGCATTCCAACGAGCAATGGAAGCCGGAGGGGGTATCGAGAGAGAGGGGTTTTCCGTAACCGATATAGTCCCTCGCATGTGGCCCCGGAGATCCGGACGGGCGGAGGTAGGCGTCTCACCACTTGTCATGCCGATAACACGGCATTCTTTGAGCAGGGAATTGCCCTCCAGGGTTTTCAAAGGGCAGGAATTATAACGCCAGGATGTACGTTCTCAACGGCGTTTCCTATGCGCTCGAAAATGAGCGCCTCTTCCTCACGATGAAATAGCGACCCCTTTACGTTCGAGATAGATTTGGGGCCTTAAGGTGCATTTTTCTCACAGGGGATTTAGCGTCACTGGAGAAAGTGAAACTATGTTTTTCATGCACCACGGCCGCGGATTAGAAAAAGAGTCTTAATGAACGGCCCGTCTGAGCTCTTTTCCCGCGAGAGGCTTGAAGGCCTTCATGAGGAAGAATTGCATCACATCCAAGGCCTTATACTCGATTATTACATCAAAGAGCAGATTGGCGGCCTCTTCCGGAAAAGCCTCAACCTGACCGGTCCGATCGTTTAGCACGGCCTTGGGGAAGGCCTTGCTGAACTTTCTCTTATTCTTTTGGGGGAGCGCAACCTTAATTGCCTTGCCCCCCTTTTCTTCGGTGATGTGATTGGATAAACCTACCTCATCCAGTTTTTTCACCTTCTCATCATCCAGCATTAGCGTAATGAAATAGTCGCTTGCCATAAGAATACCTCCTCGCCAGAATACGTTAAATTATCGCCTCTTCCTTTACCGATAAGGCCATCTTGTAAAGGAAAGAGAGCATAAGAAATCCCATCGCCCAAACGCCGATGGTGATTATCACCTCGGACAAAGACGGCCCATACTCCGTGATGGTGTCCATGGGCGAGGGTATGAAGCCTGCTACCACCAGGCAGAAACCCTTATCGATCCAAAGCGAAATAAAAACTATAATACAGGCTGCCGCCAGCATAGCATCGTTCCTGCGCACGCTTGGTACCACCAGAAGAGCGGTACCAACCACCCCAAAGGTAACAGAAGTCCAAATCCAGGGAACGAGCGTTCCATGCCCCCCCAAGCCGAAGAAGAGGTACTCGAGCCCCTGTGTATGGAAGGGGATACTGCTGTAAAATGAGGAGAAAAATTCAAGGATTATGAAAAACAGATTGAGAATCATGGCGTAGGCCACAATCACCGCTAGCTGCTGGAGCGCCTTTTTGCCGGGATCAAATCCCGTGAGCCTTTTTATTATGATACACATTACGATGAGAAGGGCGGGACCTGAGGAGAATGCCGACACGAGAAAACGAGGCGCCATTATGGCGGTGTTCCAGAATGGCCTTCCAGGCAGGCCGGCGTATACGAATGCCGTAACCGTGTGAATGCTGATGGCCCATGGAATGGAGATATAGATCAAGGGCTTTATCCACCAGGGCGGCGGGATTGATTTGTCCTCAGCCTCTAGTGCTGTCCAGGCGATCAGCAAATTGAGCAGCATGTACACGGGCAGGATAATCGTGTTCCAGAAGAGCGGTGATCCGGGGGTCGGGTGCAGCACGAGGTTGAAGGACCGCAGCGGCTGACCGACATCGACAAAGATGAACAACCCGGCTATCGTAATCGCAGCAACGGCCAGGAATTCGCCGAAGACCGCGATTCTGCCAAATTCTTTATGGTTATGCACGTAGTACGGCAGGACTACCATAACGGCGGACGCTGCTACCCCTACGCAAAAGGTGTAATTGGCGATAAAGAGACCCCATGAAACATCCCTGCTCAAACCGGTGCTCTCCGCCCCGGAGAATCGCGGCACGAGGTAGGTGAGTGCGCCCATCGCCGAGAGAATAAACAAAATGCCTACCCATCCCCAATATCTCTTGCTGCCAGTAAGTGCCCTTTCGATCATAATTACACCATGTAGAAGACGGAGGGTTCCGTTCCAAGACTTACTTTCCGTCGAATCGTATAGTGCGACCTCAGGATTCCTCTTACCTCCGAGGCAGGCTCCGCCAGATCGCCGAATACCAAGGCGCCTTTGGAGACCTCTACGCAGGCCGGCGCAAGGCCCTTGGCAAGCCTCTCTTCACAGAAGGTGCACTTCTCCACAACCCCGTCTGATCTCGTGGGGTAGTCTGGATTTCTGCTCCTGATAAACGGGCGGGGATCTTTCCAATTGTAACTTCTCGAGCCATAGGGACAGGCGGCCATACAATACCTGCACCCGATACAGCGATGCTGATCCATCATGACAATTCCATCCTCCCTCCTCCACGTGGCCTTGGTGGGGCACACCCTCACGCACGGCGGATTGTCGCAGTGGTTGCAAAGCACGATAAAGGGATTCTTGATAAATCGTTCCGAAAGGTAGTCTTGATGCTGGTCGGGGAAGGCATTCTTAAAAGGCTCGAGCCAGATCCATTTCACCTCACTTTTCGGGTCTTCGATAAGAGGAACGTTGTGGACGCGGTTGCAGGCCTCAATACAATCGCGCGCAGTTGCCTCATCCATCCTTTTCATATCCACCACCATGGTCCACCTTTTTGCGGTCATTGCCTGAGGCCTCGTATAATGCCGTCTTTCCAACTCACCAGGGGCGAGCACCTCAATAGCCGCCCACCCCCCGAGAATCCCCACGATGGTGGAGGCACCGGCGATCTTTAGGAATTCCCTTCTATCTATGTCCATTAGTCTTCTCCCTCGGCCCTCCCCGCCGCCCATTCTTTGGGTTTGTTGAGATGGCAGTCCCAGCAGTAAGGTTTCGTGCCCGTGTACTTGTGGCATCTGTCACAGAAGTTATCGTAGTTCGAGTGACATCCCAGACACGTATCCTGGAGGCTGATTACGTAACCCTTTTTGGTGGAGGCCACATACTTCCGTTTGCCCTCCCGGACGACCTCGTCCCTCCAGTCATCGAGGAGTTTCATGTGGTAGTCCGTTATATATGACTTCGGTTCGACGCATACCCTTTCCGTTTTAGATAGTGCCTGGATAGCAGGGGTATCGAGCTCCAGCTCCGGTACCTTTGCCGCCTTTCCCCTGTTGTAAAGAAAGGGGAATCCTATGAACACGCAGAACACCACGATGCCGATGAGCACCTTGCCCCTATCGTAGAGCTTTTTTGGCTTGAAGAAACCGGTCTCCTTCAAGGCATTTCTGATCTTCTCCGTTTCATCAGCCATCCTGCTTCTCCTCTATGTTCTCGCCTTGTTCTGTCCTCACCCCCTTGAGCGGCCTTTCGCGCAGATCGGCTGTTTTCTCCTTCTCTCCGGGGAACACCAGGGCATTGGCCACCAGTTCATGTATACCGGTGACCTCCATATCCGGGACCCAGTATTCGAACAGGGCGGGAAACACGGCCCTATCGATGGCGCAGATACAGCCCACGTGGTTTACCCCGTACTTCTCATGAACGTATCGTACGGCATTGGCCCGGGGGAGGCCGCCCCGGAACCTCATCTCCAGGTATTCGTCTGGGTTGAGGCTGCTTCCGCTCCCGCAGCAGAAGGTATTTTCCCGTATGGTGTTGGGCGGCATCTCAAAGAAGTTGTTGCAGGTGTTTCGGATGATGTAGCGAGGCTCCTCTAAAATTCCCATTGCCCGAGAGGGATTGCAGGAGTCGTGAAAGGTTAACACGATATGGTCGTTTCTTTTCTTATCCAGGTTCAATTTCCCGTTTTTAATAAGATCAGCGGTAAATTCACAGATGTGAACCATTTTCGTGGACTTCGCGTTCTCAAATCGTGTCCCGGTTATGGGAGATACCGGCTCCTCGAGGAAGTCAGCGGGCCCATTCCAGGTATCCATGTACTGGTGCAGCACTCGCCACATATGCCCGCATTCTCCTCCCAAAATCCATTTTACCCCCAGCCGTTTCGCCTCGGAGTAAATCTTGTGGTTGAGCCTTTTTCCCATCTCATGGGAGATGAAATACCCGAAGTTGCCCCCCTCGGCGGCGTAGCCGCTCAAGGTATAGTCGAGGCCGAGATACTCGAAGAGAAGCAGGTAGCCCATAAAGGTGTAAGTGCCGGGATCAGCGAAGTAATCCCCGGATGGAGCGATGAAAAGGATTTCGGCTCCCTTCCGGTTGAAGCTTGGATGAGGCCGAATACCTGTTGCATCCTCGCATTCATCGCAGAAGAAATCGACCATATCCTTGAACGCGTGGGGCGGAGCGCCGATGTGGTTTCCCCTGGTGTAGCAGCTGCCGATGGACGCCATTGCCCACTCGGTGTTTACCCCCACGGAGCTCAGCAGCTCGCGTCCCAGAATAGTGATCTCGGCCATGTCGATTCCATAAGGACAGAACAGCGAACAGCGCCGACACTCGGTACACTGGTACAGGTAATAAAACCACTCCTTGAGCACCTCCTCGGTGAGGTCTCTTGCTCCGGCAAGCTTGCCGAAAAGTCTTCCCGGGGTGGTATAATACCTCCGGTATACCGATCGTAGTAGCTCTGCTCTCAACACGGGCATGTTCTTGGGATCACCGGTGCCCAGAAAGAAATGACACTTGTCAGAGCAGGCACCACACCTCACGCAGATGTCCATGAAGAGCCGAAATGAACGGAACCTGTTGAGCCGGTCATGCATGCCCTCGAGCACTATCTCCTTCCAGTTCTCGGGGAGCTTCCAGTCATCATCCGTTACCGACCATTCCCTTGCGTACGGGTAGTCGACGGTCTCGAGCCATTTTGGGTTCGCGGCCTTACAATAGTTTCCCTCCCTGAATTCAGGCTTTGTATCCATCCATGGCCTTGCCGGAGGCCGATAGTCTATCTTGATCAAATCTTCTGGTTTTGGAACACCTGTCATTTCCTATTCCTCGATATCCTTTTCCAAGGGGATTCCAGCCGCCTTCATTTCCTTCCTGAACAGGTTCTCTTGATCCATATAGGAAAAGACCTTCACGCGGTATTCCCAAGGATTTACCTGTCTTGACGCGCGGTTGTTGTTGGCCATATTCCTGGTCATGCTGAAGAAAATCCCCGCCATATGCCCGAGCTTGCTAAAGGGGAAGTACGCGAGAAGGACGCAGATGAAAAAAAGATGGATGTAAAACAGAGAACCGATGTCCTCCGCCGGGATCGTGGGGTGAAAGGTGACCAGGCCCATGGTTAACTCCTTCACGGCGACGATATTCACCCTGTAGAAATATCGCATAAACACCCCGCTGATCCCGATGCCCAGCAGCAGGAACAGCGGGAAGTAGTCAGAGGCGAGTGAGATATAGCCTATTTTCGGGTCAAAGACCCTCCTCAAGAGAAGGTAGAACAAGGCCAGCAAAAAGACGATGCTGCTCATGTATAGATCCGGCACATACACCTGGAAGAAGCTATCGATGGTTGCAACGAGGTTGACAAGGGAAGGGACAGGCTCTGTGAAAAACCTCAGGTGTCTGAACAAGATGGTGAGGAACGAATAGTGAAAGGCGATTGCCCCGAGCCAGAGCCACTTGCTAGACCAATAGATAAACCTTCTTCTTTCAGGACTCCCCGATTCCTTTATCGATTGGCTCCGTAGATTTCGAAAGAGACTACGAAAAAAAAACACCTCGAGGATCATCCTCCCTATCACACCCGGTAGGTTGGAAGGATTTTCAAGGTTATTATGCCTGATCCAGTGAAGGGACCTCTGCTGCCCGGCGGTTGTCGGTATCCGATAAGGAACGGGTGTTCGGGCCCACGTAACAATACGAAAGATAACCCCCGCAAGGAAAATGAAAAGCGCTACATAAGGAATGACAATCCCGAAGACCACCTCCATGCCTGCCCCAATCCCCGCGACAGGGAGAAAGAGGATGATAATAACAAGGAGAAGGGAACCGTAAAACGCAAGATTAAAACCCACCTTTTCACACCTCGGTCTAGTTAGCCAATTTCAACTGGTTCTTTTTCCAGATCAGAAAGAAGCCCTGCCATTCGCAGGAGCCCGCTTACCCGTGTTTTTGCCTCATTTGTCCTGATCTCGTAAAGTTTCTCCCGGCGTTTCATATAGATATCAAAGCACAGAAGGGCCAGTCCGTCTATTCGTGACTCGAGTTCCAGTAATTCCTCTGAGATACTCTTTGCCAAGATTTCCCGTTGAAGCTCTTTTCGGATGGCCGTCTTCAACAGGAAGATGAAGGCAACTGCTTTTGAGGGAGACAGGTCTTGGATGGCCCTAATGCTGATAACCCTATCAAGATGTTCAACAACTCTATCACGGTCCATTTCATGAATAATCGCCTCGATTATACCCTCAATGCCCTGACGGAACTCATATGTCACCGGGTTATCAAAACGATCCTTTTGATTCTTCAGAAAGGCAGCGGTATCGGCAGGGTAGCTCTCCGCTAAGAGATCAAACCATTTCTCCAGGATAGTATGTTGTTTCTGTGCTAAGAGACTCTCAAGCTTCATATCCACTGCACCATTTTTTAATGGAGCCTTTTATATTGAAGAGAAAATTCTTTGTCAATAGTTAAATCGATTATTTCCTTAACGCCGCAGAATAAGAGTGGACATTTGTTTTGGCTGCCGTTGTTGTAGTGAGGGATAGGGATGTCTTTTTTTGCGACCGAACTAGGCACGTGCTGTGAGCCTGCTTGTTCCCGATGATCCAGGCGGGCGCCCGTCCCCTGAGCACCCATCCAGATGCGGAGAACTGGGATGTCCCTGAGGGCAGATCGCCCGCCTCTATCTGCACCTTTTGCGGGCACAACAGCATGGAACTCTT
>CAZJXD010000017.1:0-60575 GCA_964549945.1 uncultured Desulfobacteraceae bacterium
ATTTGAACTCGCAAAAGGAACACATGAGCTCGTCAGTGGAATGATGGAAAACGCCCTTTTCCAGGAGATCCATAAGGGCGTTGACATAACCTCCCATGAGCGTGACACCGGTCAGATCAATACCTGCTCTTTGCTGGAGGTTGTAGCCGATGGGGGATGAAAGGGGGTTGTTCTCTGCGAGGAGCCTCCTGTTGATCAGGTAATACCTGGCTGCGATACCTTTCGTATCCTTTTCGGCGGCCAGGGCCGAGAGATAACCGGGGAGCTGAAAGGAGAGCCCCTTCTTGATCGCAATAGGTCCGGGGGCCCTGCCCGTTTTATAGTCATAGATGAGGTACACCTCTTCTCCTCCATCCCGCCGGTCAACCCGGTCTATGTAGCCCCGGATCGGTGTTCCGCCCACAACTACGGGATTCGCGTCCTCATCCCCGAACCTGTACTCAAGGCCTACGATCTCTTCGTTGGTGAGATGGTGCGCTTCAAAGCGAAGCAGTTGGGCGATCAGCCCCTGTCTTTTCGGAAGCCCCTCGTCGGTCAGGGTGGATTCCGTCTCGAGGCCGTCAGTGATATCCCTCCTCTGGGCCTCGAAGAAATCAAGCCCGTCCAGATACCCAAGGGGAGAGAAATACCTCGTGGTGATGTCCCGGGCCAGGGCGAATACCCTCGACAGCCCTACCGAGGCGATGTTGTGGCCGCGTTTCTTTACCTCCTCGAAGATGAGCTTTAAGATGGCATGCACATGGGATCCGACGTCCCTGAGGGAGAGCTCCTCCTGGAGTTCCTCAAAGGGCTCGATGCCGTAAATATCCTGGAAGAGATAACGCATGGGGCAGTTGGCGACCCTATCGAGCCTTGAGGTAGATATGGGCCCCCTAAGGCCGGAACGATAACGCTGGAAGGCAGGTGAGCGGGAGACCAGCCCATCGTACTCCGAAAGGCCATCCGCACAGTTCCTCGCGAGCAGGCACCTAACACCCCTCAAGATCGATTCATTGAGCACACCCTCGGTGCCCAGGATAATATGTTCATGGGAGAATGAGCTCTCCTTTGATGGGACGGCGAGCCTTTGCTCTACCTCGATCGAATTCAAGAGCTCTTCGCTGCTCGTAAAGTAGGGATTTTGTTCCCAGGGAAATTTATGCTCAAGGGCTTCAGTCCCTTGACAGGGAGAGATCTCGTGGTTTTCCATCATGGATGCCATATCCAGGAGTACGGGTGAGGGCTGTGCCTCTTTATCCCCTATTCTCCTTGGATACGACAAATAGAGATCCTGCCTGTAGTTCCTCAGGAGGTGACTAAAAAGAAATAGCGATTGGTCGGTGAGGTCCGCACCCTTGAGATAGGGGGCTGAGCTCTCAGGTACGATGAAGTCATCCGGATCCTTGAGGGGAAATTCATCCGAACAGAGACCGCCGGCAAAGATATCATCAAAGGAGCAGCCGATGATATCAGCCCATTCAGATATATCAACAGCACCCCTGTCATAGCTCTCTTTGATCCTGGATCGGCTCACGAGGTCGGCAAGTCCCCTTCTGAAGCGCTCAAGTAATGGGGTAGTCCCGCGTGATGGCATGAACAGCTCTGCCCTCTCCATTTCCCGTGCCGTTCTGATGGCCAGGTCTTTCAATGTGTTCAGGGCGCTGATATCCCTTCGTATGCTCCTTTCAGCTGCTTCCCTCTTGAGACCAGTCTCATCCTTGAGCAGGAACAGGATATTTCGCTGAACGCCGAACAAATTGAGAAGGCGAAACACGGCTTGCAACATAGCTTTCGGATCTTTCGTGCGCAAGAGATCCTCAAAGGGTTTGACGTTCTCGTTTAAGTAGTACAGTTGATGGAGGAAGTGGTAGTACTCAGTGAGAATGTGGGTCTTCTTCTCCCGGGCGAGATTGCGGTAAAAGGAGAAGAAGTAGTCCCGTGCCCGGGAAAGCCAGTCGGGTACTATTGCTCCTCCTTGAATGCCGCATTGCCTTGCGACCACATCTACCGCCTCTATCCACCTAGGATGTGTTCTCCCGTTGTCGGATTGTGTGTCAGGGAAGATCTCTCTACCCCCTTTTTTTTCGCCGGCAAAAAAAGCGCCCTGCTCCTCTAAGATCGTGAGCCATTTGGCCTTATCATCAGCGCTCATATTTCTCGTGGCAGGGGAAACGAGTCCGGAGGTGAAAAACGTGTGGATATCCTCCCTCCTAAGGTCATTAAGGGGTATGTCGAGCAGCAGCTGAAAGAGCCTGGCCAGGGGAGATGAAGAGAGGGGCAGGCCCTTTGTAATATTAAAGGGGATTCCATATGCGGGAAATACCTCGTAGATGAGGGAGCTGTACTCAGCCAGATCGGGGAATATGACCTTCACTCCATTGAGGCTCGCCCTCTCCCTTGAGATCCTTTTTATCTCGCCTGCGATTCCCCTTATCTCATCAAGCCTTGTGTTGAAGGATTTAACGTGTATAGCCTGTTCAACTCGGTTATCGTATCCGCCTGATCGGTAGAGCCCCGATGCAAAGGGATTTTTAAACTCCTCTAGCCGCGCCCTTTTAATGGAGGTGGGGTATCTCGCCTCTTGCATTTTCTTCATAAGGGAGCCAAGGGATGAGAATATCCTGAGGGCCTCGTATAGGCCGGTACCGGCATCTCCTCTGCGGCCGGTCGCCCCTATAAATGCTGTTATGGGATCCTCCAGGCCGAGGTCGTAATCAAGGGGCCAGATCACCTCGTGGACCTTTTCGAACAGATACAGGAGAATTGTCTCTTCAGCCCTTGTGATGCTGGTGAAACCGTTGAAGATCAGAACATGGATATCCCTCAAGATGCTCGGAGGGTTACCTTCGGCGAGGAAGGATCGCACGCTGCTGATGATATCGTCATTATCATACAGGTGGTTGCTCCTCTTGAATTCCTCGTAATCGCCGAAGAGCAAGGCGAGATCCGTGTCAAGGGCATACCTTTCCTCACCGGTTCCGGGCATTTTCTCGTCCAATCGGAATATGGCGCGGGAGAGCGCCTCCACAAATTCGTCCTCGAAATTGTTGTTCACCAAGAGCGAGAAGAACTCCAGGATATGGCGGTATACCCCGGGTACCGTTTCAGCTCTCGTGGGAGGAGTAAATAAGGGGAAAAAGTATCGTAGGCCCTCGAGTGTGGTATTTCTCCTCTCGAGGATCAGGCGTGCCGCCACCTCCCTCATGGCATCATCCATAAAAGAGGACTCCTTGAATGATTGGTAGAAGATATCATCATAGAATATCCTTCCTATGAGAGAGGAGAGGGTGTCAATTCGCCTGTTCATGGAGCCAGGCCCTTGGCCTTCCAGCTCCATGACCATGGCGCGTGATGGGACTATATGGAGGCAATTCATGGGATCGATATCCTTGAGGCGTACCTCTTCCTCGAGAAGCCCGTTTCTTGCCCCAACGGTTTGACCTATTAGGTAGGTGATGTGTGGCATGGGATCCCTTGGATTTCCATCTCTCCAGGGCTTTGCTCACGCATGAAAAACGGTTATAAGGATTCTAAAAATGATTTTGACAGATTTCACAAAATGATACAAGATACTATTCAGATGGTTGTAATTGTTCATGGGTTCAGGGTTCAAATGTTTGGATATCACCGTAGACATCTCAAATCAAACAATTCATCCGTGACCGAGAAAAGACTTTTTAAACGACTCCTCTTCCTTGCCCTTGCTTTCATGCTTCTCGATCTGGCTGGTTCCAGGACGTTGTGTTTCGGCGACAGCCGGAAGCAGGGAAAGGGAGAGCGCAAGGCATGTATCTCTAATAATAAGGGGGATAAAGCAATGGGCACGGCAGATTGGCTGTCTGAAGATGAGGGGGAATCCCTTTTGTCTGTGGCCAGAAGTACCATTAAAAACAGGTTGAACAATGTGGAGCAGCCCCGAATCAACTGGAAGGACCTGCCGGAGAAGTTTCAGGAACAACTGGGCACCTTTGTAACCATTACCATTGACGGCAACCTCAGGGGTTGCATAGGGCATATTATACCCCGTGAAACACTGATCGAGGGGATAAGGGAAAATTCGATCAATGCCGCTTTCAGGGATCCCAGATTTCCTCCCTTAACGAGGGAGGAGTTCGACAAAATAGAGATCGAGATCAGCATACTCACCGCCCCCCAGGAACTACCCTATGCCGATGCCGAGGATCTCTTGAATAAGCTGAGGCCTGGAGTGGATGGGGTAATCTTAAAGAAGGGGCCCTACGAGGCCACGTTTCTTCCTCAGGTGTGGGACCAGCTTCCCGATAAAGAGGAGTTCTTATCGCACCTCTGTTTGAAGGCGGGGCTCTCTCACGATAGCTGGAGGAAAGAGAAACTCCAGGTCTCTACTTATCAGGTTCAGGCCTTTGAAGAGGAGAGGACGAAATAACGCGATCCTTCCGTTTTGCATTGATAGGGCGAATATTTGACACTTGGCTTCTATCATCCGTCGATTCCATGAACCTCACCAGCCTTATCGTCATATCCGTCATCGGGACGGGGATATCCTCTATCGCTATTCAAATAATTACCGTGCGAGAGTTTCTCTCACAGTTCGCGGGCAATGAGATCACGATCTCCCTGGTGCTGTTTTGCTGGCTGATAGTGGGCGGGTTTGGCTCCCTTGTCTCGAAATACTTCACCAAAAAGTCGGTTGCCGTCTATTCGGTTATCGCCCTGATAACGGCGTTTTTCCCGTTGATTCAGATAAGCGCGATAAGGGCCTTCAGGGATACCATCTTCATCCATGGAGAATCGCCGGGCTTTTACCCCATCTTTTTCTTTATACTCACATTCAGTGCCCCGTATGCGTTTCTGATAGGGTTTCTACTCCCCTACTCGCTTTCCGTTATCAGACGGGGGGGAGGAGAATTTACCTCGGGGCATCTTTATATCACCGACAATATCGGTGACATAGCAGGCGGGGTTCTGTTCAGTTTTATCCTGGTATATCTCTTGAGCCCTTTTCAGATCATCGTCATCACCTCATCCCTGCTGATCCTTATCTCCCTTGTCCTTATTGTCCATGCAAGGGGATATCTCCTCTTCGGCGTGGGCGTTGTATCGGTTGTGGCCTTCCTTTATTTCGCCCTTGACAAGGACTTTGAGCTGTCAACGCTTGTGAGCCAGTATGGCCCGGATATTGTAAGCTACCGGGAATCACCCTATGGAAGAATTGTGCTTACAAAGGAGGAGGGGCAGTACACCATTTGGGAGTCCGGAACGCCAACCTACTCCACCTTTAATATTACCGCCGCAGAGGAAAAGGTGCATTACCCGCTCTGCCAGGTCGATCACATAGAGGATGTCTTGCTCGTGGGCGGAGGCATAGGCGAGACCTTGGATGAGATCTTGAAATACTCCCCTCGCCGCATTGACTATGTGGAGCTCGATCCCACGTTGATCACCGTGGCGCGCAGCTACGGCCTGCTCGATCCCAAGGGGAAGGTCACCACCGTTCTTGCCGATGGAAGGAGATATATCGCTCAATCTCCTCATCGCTATTCGGCAATTATCCTGGACCTTCCGGAGCCGGATACCTTCCAGGTAAACCGTTTTTATACGAGCGAGTTTTTCTCCTCTTGCAAGAAGATCCTTACAAAGGATGGCATCCTGTCATTCTCGCTCATGGCAAACCCCAATTATCTCTCGGAGGAAAGGGCCAAGAAGTTATCCTCTATCTACAATACGGTTAAGGTGCACTTCCATAACGTGCTCCTCATCCCCGGTGAGGAGATCTACTTCCTTGCGAGCGATGGGGGGCTGTCCGCCGATATCCCGCTGAAGTTGAGAAGGAAATCCATTGCCACCTCTTATATAGAGGGTTTTTACTACGGAAACGTGACAGAGGAGAGAATTCAGTTCATCAATAAATCCATCGATCCGGACGAGCCCATGAACACGGACCTTCGACCCAGGGTCATGAACATCATGTTCCGGGAGTGGTTCAAAAAGTACGGGACCTCCCCCAATTGGTTCATCGCATTCCTCATCGTGGTGATTGGGGTATATATCTCTGTGATAAGAAAGGAGGAGTTTGTCCTCTTTTCAACGGGGTTTGCCGTCATGGGTGTGGAGATGTTGATCCTGTTCTCCTTTCAGGTGCTCTACGGCTATATCTATCTCAAGGTAGGTGCGGTAATTACCTCGTTCCTGTTCGGTCTCTTGCCGGGTGCTATTTTTGGCAATAAGTGGAAGAGGAGGGGCAGGGATATGCTCATCAAGGCAGAGGCAGGGATGATCCTCTTGCTTATGACCTATCTGGTGTGGGTGGTCTTTTATCAGTCCGTGATGCCGGAACTCGTCTTTTTCCTGTATGGATTTTTCTTCTCCATGCTGTGCGGAGTTCAGTTTCCCGTTGCCGCGGAGATAATAGGGGAGGAGCAGAGCCCTGCGTCAGGCCTCCTCGCCGCTGACCTCGTTGGTGCTGGCGCCGGAACCCTCGCGATTGGAACCCTTTTAATCCCGCTGTTTGGTGTTCAGGCGGCAGTTGGTGCCCTTATCCTGCTAAAGGCAGCGAGCACTGTGGTAATATTGAAAGGCTAACTATCGTCCTTATTCAAAGAGAAAGGTATATCCTTTTGCATTTCTCATGAGATATGGTAGGTTTTGTGAGCGGCTAAAAAAATATGAATCAGCGGACTGCTCACAATAAATAACTCGCATCCCGAGAGATGAAACGATTATTAACGAGAAAAGAGTTTTTGAAGGAGATGGGGCTTCTCTCCCTCTTGGTTGCCACCGAGGGACACTGCTTTTGGTTCGATAACGATAAGGAGAAGAAGGCCGACATTAGAGGGCACGTTTTCAAGAACGACGCTCCCGAGAAGCCCTGGAAGTGGTCCATAGAGGGCTTTTACTATACCACGAATGGCCGGGATGTCCAGTGTGGGGTGTGTCCGAATCGATGCTACCTCACCCCGGGGGACAGGAGCGTGTGCAGGTCAAAGGTGAATATCGGGGGAAAGCTGTATTCCCTTGCCTATGGCAACCCCTGCGCGGTTCATATTGACCCGATAGAGAAAAAACCGCTCAGCCATTTCTATCCGACCACTGAGGTATTCTCCATAGCAGCTGCCGGCTGTAACCTCAGATGCCTTAACTGCCAGAACTGGGAGATCTCCCAGAGAAAACCGGAGGAGGTCTCTCACGTGGAGCTCTTCCCCGCCGAGGTTGTCAGGATGGCAAAGGAGAGAAATGTGCCCTCCATCGCTTGCACCTATTCGGAGCCGGTGTCGTACTATGAGTACATGTACGACACTGCGAAGCTCGCGAGGCAGGAGGGGATCAAGAACGTGTGGGTCTCCAACGGGTACATAAATAAAAGGCCGCTTGAGGATCTCTGCCAATATCTGGATGCCGCCAGCGTAAACCTCAAATCCTTCGAAGACGATATTTACAGAAAGCTCAATGGCGGAAGGCTTCAGCCGGTGCTCAATACCTTTAAGCTCCTCCATGAAAAGGGGGTCTGGTTTGAGATCATCACCCTTGTGGTGCCAGGGTACATAGATAAGCCCGAGATGATAAAGAGGATGTGCGGCTGGATAGTAAGGGAGCTTGGACCGGATCATCCCCTTCATTTCTTACGGTTCTTCCCCCGTTACAAATTGAACCGGCTGCCGGCTACCCCGGTGAGAAAACTGGAGGAGTTGAGGGGTATCGCCCTTAAGGAGGGGATACGTTATGTGTATATCGGCAATGTCCCCGGTCATGATGCCTGCAATACCTATTGCCACCACTGCCACAAGCTATTGATCGATAGGAAGGGTTACGCCATCACTACCTTCAATATCGAGGATGGAAGGTGCAGGTTCTGCAAGACGCCCATTCCGGGGAGGTGGGGCTGATTGGAAACTGGAGGCCCGAAACTAGGTAAGAAAGAAAGTTAATTTGATGAGTGCGATCTCAGTGTTTAATTGCCAATCTTCTTCAAATATCAAATATCAAGTATCAAACATATGGAAATCGTTATTTTAGGATCGGGCACGACTGTCCCCTTGGCTGAAAGGGCATCTCCCTCGATAGCCGTTTTCATCGATAAGGTCTTCCTTCTGATGGATATTGGCCCGGGCGCGGTGAGACAGCTCGCGGTTGCCGGGCTCAGCCACGAAGATGTTGATTATGTTGCCGTCAGCCATTTTCATCCTGATCACACCGCCGACCTCATCCACTTCCTCTTCGCCACAAGACACCCTCCGGTCCTCAAGGTGAGGAAGCCTTTTACCATTATTGGCCCGAGGGGTTTCAGCGGGTTTTTGGAGCTCCTGAAGAGGCCCTACGGAAGGTGGCTCGATCTCCCCACCGGGCTCATGGAGATAGAGGAGCTTGACACAGATGAAAGGGATAGGAAGCAGTTCAATGGCTTTACCCTGGTCTCCGCGCCTTTACGGCACACCGCCCAGAGCATCGGGTTCAGGATAGAGGATAATTCGGGCAATAGCCTGGTCTATTCAGGTGACACGGGCTACTGTGAGGAACTGGTGGATCTGGCAAGGGGTGCGGATCTTCTGATCCTTGAGTCCTCCTTTCCCGACGGGCAGGGCGTCGAAGGGCACCTCACGCCCTCCCAGGCAGGCGAGATTGCCGCCAGGTCAGGGGCCAAGAGGCTCGTCTTAACCCATTTTTATCCGGAGTGCCTCAGGAGCGATATCGAGGGGCAATGCCGGAACACGTACCAGGGTGAGCTTATCCTGGCGACCGATTTTATGCGTGTATCGGTTCAATAGTGACCCTAGAGCTTTTATCGATACAAACGACATTCAGCATAGTGGACAATGTGACCAAATCTCCTTTGATATTATACAGTCAGTTTAAATTATGCCGGAATTATATTACCAGCACAATGAGTTGAAATTCTCTAAGCGTTTTGTCGGACCTTGACAGATCCCCAGCTCTTTCCTTATTCTTAGCCTAAAATTTGATCTCAATAATGCTATACTATAAAGGTGGTGGCTTGGTGTATTCACAAGATTCTCGTACCTTGCGCATCCTGATAGTGGAGGATAATGCCGCGTTAACCTCCTTAGAATTATACTTGACAGCTTGCATAAATCAAGTTGCACCAGGGCGGGCCATGGATTGACGTGAGGCAGGCAGAAGAGGATGCAGATCGAAAATAATCGGATCCGTTTATTCGTTAGCGCTCTCCTGGTGATCGCTGCTGACCTTTCGGCCTTTTATCTTTCCATTCGTTCAGGGATTTCTTGGAACGTAGCCCATGTCATCAGCTTTGTGCCCGTATCTGCTAGCGTCTGTGTTCTGTGGATATTGTGGTTACCGAAGGATAACTCAGCGCAGGAGATCGCTCGGAGCCTTTCGGCATGTCTGATCATTGCGATGCTTGCCCTGTTCCTCCGCGGAGGGGTCCTAGCGACGTTGGTTGAGGTTATAGGGTGGTCTCCGAAGGTTGCCATTATCCCTAGCGTTGCCGTTTCTTCTGCTGTCATCCTCTCAGGAATCTATTTACAGGTTCTTTCCCGGAAGGCGAACGTTAATGAGCATGGTAATGGGGGGCGGATACTCAGCATCGCTGTAATCCTATACCTGGTAATGTTGCGGTTTTTCTATGGTGGGCCTTTTGAACTCCTCCATGAGGAAGGTTACTACTGGAACTACGCGCAACATCTTGACATCGGCTACCTGGACCATCCCCCCATGGTGGGATGGCTCATCTGGGTGTTCACAACCATACTGGGAGATTCGGAGTTCGCCGTTCGGCTCGGCGCCCTCGTTTGCTGGGCCATTACTGCATATTACGCCTACAGGCTGACATATGCCGTATACGGTGCGCGGATAGCTGTTAGAGCACTTCTCCTCGTCGCGCTGCTGCCCGTCTTCTTCTGTTTTGGTTTGTTAATGATGCCGGATGCTCCTCTGCTGGCATGTTGGGCGGGGAGCCTTTATTATCTATACCGCGCCCTGATCGAAGAACAACGGGCGGCTTGGTTGGGCGTCGGGATCTTCATGGGCCTCGGGATGCTTTCAAAATACACGATGGCCCTTTTGGGAGTGGCGACGCTGGTGTTCCTGTTGGTCGATCATCGTTCCAGAAAGTGGTTTTTTCGACCCGAGCCTTACCTGGCCTTTCTGCTTGTCCTCCTTCTCTTTTCGCCCGTCATCATTTGGAATGCCGAACATGAGTGGGCCTCCTTTTACTTTCAAGGCCCCAGCCGATTAGAAGGGAGCTTTGATTTCGATCTCCCCGATCTGATCGGCAGTGTGCTCCTCCTGCTGACACCTGCTGGCCTTGCAAGCGCCATTGCTACAGTAACGACCAGGAGAACGGTCATCTCTGAAACCGGGAATCCGAAGAGCAGACGGATCTATGGATTATTGCTCACCCTGACGGTTTCCCCCCTTTCCGTCTTCGTGATCTTTAGCCTCTTCAGGAATATCAAGTTGAACTGGACGGCGCCCATTTGGCTTGGGATCTTACCGTATATCGCTGTCTTTACGGCCTTGAATAAACGCAAGACAACTGGGAGATTGGCTGCATGGGCCAGCCATGCATGGCTGGCCACGATCATTATCGTCCCCATCTTTTATGGAGCCTTGCTGCACTATCTAGTACTGGGGTTTCCGGCTGTTCCCTATCCCCGGAGAACACTCCTCGGTACAGGGATGCAGGATTTGGCACAAAAAGTCGAAACCATTGTGGAGACATTTGAGCGCAAAACAGGAGAAAAGCCGGCTATCGTATGCATGGATACTGATAGGATGGCCGGCTGGATCGCGTTTTATCGAACAAAGATCGCTGGATCTCGACATCGTTCTGAAATGCCTGAAGCCGCTCGCGACACCACCGGCGGTCACTTGTTCGGGAAAAACAGTCACATGTACCGCTACTGGCACCCGATAGAAATGTATAGGAATAGAGTTATACTGCTTATCAGCAAAAGCATGGAGGACATGGCGGACGAGCGTTTAAAAATGCGTGGAGAGTTGATCGGTGATATTCAAAAGCTCGTGGTCGAAAAAAATGGAAAGCCCTTAGGGACTTATTTCTGTCGATTTTTATGGGTAAAAGTGGTATCAAACCTCGGATCACGTTCGAGGGCAGCACAGCCATTGGGCCTTAGTGCTTCGATTCGCAAATACGGTTACGTATTTTGATGAGCAGAGTTGATCAAATGCTCACTCAGCACTAAGTCCTGAGTAAATAAATTCGTCACCGAATTTATGAATCGATGGACTTAGATGGGATTTTGAAACCGCTTCTAGATATAGTCCTGAACGATCACAATTCACCTCGTGCAGTATGTGATTCAGGGCTAGGAATTTGAGATGACTGAAAAGCAGAACACGAACTCCATTGAAGAGGGTGAGAAACCCCCAGCCCTGTGGGGCTGGCATACCTATCTGAGTCTTGCCATAACCGTTCTTATTTTTATCGTTTTGGCATCGATGCTTGATTTGGCTAAGGTTTGGCGCGAGATTGCAGGGTGTGAAAAGATGTTTCTCTTGCTTGGTTCGCTCTCCCATTATGGCACTTATCCCGTACGAGGCATGCGCTGGCGGCGCTGCCTGTCCCATTTGCCAATAAGGTGCGGAAATCTAAAGTTCGGTCTGCTCGTATTTTTTTACAACGCCGTGGACAACGTGGTTCCTGCAAAGCTGGGAGACGTCTATGGGGCCCATTTGGCCCGGATAAATTGCGGGATCCGACGCTCCGCAGCCATGGGCTCCCTCGTGTTTTTGCGCATGGTGGATGCCTGGGTTTTGCTTGTGCTGGCGGTGCCCGCATCGTGGCTTCTATTTTCGGACAGATTGCCCAAAGCGGTCTTTTGGGCCCTGATTGGTGGTGGGATTATTGCGGTCATTGCAACCTTCATCATCCTATTTTTTTTCATCTTAAAAAGATTGCTGCCTGCCTGGCTGCCGGAAAAGATCCAGGGGGTCATTCGTGCTTTCCATACGGGTATGTGGCCTGGCCCAAGTGAAGCAATCCCCATTGCCGCGCTGACGATCGCCATCTGGACTATGGAGACGCTGTGGATCTTCTTCCTCGCAATGGCCTTCGGATTGAAGCTAAGCGTTGTAGAGGCCGTCTTTTTAACAATAATACCGCTCCTTGCAACAGGGTTCCCCCTAACGCCCTCTGGTGCTGGTGTGGTGGAAATCACCCTGTTCAGTTGTCTTCGCGTCGTCGGTATGCCTTCCCTGCTGGCCGTTTCAGTGACAGCGGTGAATCGCTTTATTGACTATTGGCTTCACATCGGATCGGGTTTAATGATCTGGGCAATAAGAGAGAGACTCGGACTTCGCGCCGTGCGCGATGCGTCAGCAGAGGATTTGTGTATGCCAGAGTCCTTCGAGATGTCGGTCAAGGGCAGGAGGATGATTCGTGAAACTTGATTCGGTTATGCTTTTGCGGGTCAGCTCCGAGGTGGATAAGGACGTGGACCACCCACAATTCTTCGATCCCCCTTACTCGCTGAAACACATTCAGGCGGGTCTTGAAAGATACCAGGATACAACCGTACACTTGCTGGATTGTTGGATTGAGCCGATGGGCATCTCGGGAATGCTGGAACATGTGGCAAGGCTTCGTCCCGACCTGATTGTCATATCCGCTTCGAGCTTTGACGTTGACGTATCAAATGAATTCGTGGCCTCTTTGAGAAGGCAAGAGGATGTTCCTCTCGTGATTGGTATCGGTCAAGGCCACTATCTGAATCGCGATGCTCAGAACAGCTCCTGGATGGCGTACGACGCTATCTTGCTTGGAGAGCCTGAGCAGGAGTTCTTCAAGCTTTTTGACTGGATTCGCAACAGCGGGGGATCCGGATCTGACTGGAGAGGCCACTATGGAAAGTGCTATGCTGAGGGTAAGCGTTTTCTTGTGGAAGACCCGGATCGTCTGTCCTTTCCCTTGTATACGCCTGAGGAGTTGAATGCCTACAGATCCATCTTTCCGGTACGGGTCCCCCGGCGCGTCGTCTGGGGCTATCTCATCGCCACGCGGGGTTGTCCTCACGGTTGCCTATTTTGCAGCGAGGTGATGAGGGTCAGCATCGGCAAGAGGCTTCGCATCCGTTCGGCAACGAATGTGACTGATGAAATGGAACATCTGGCACAGCAAGGCGTGAACATCTGCTCATTTCAAGATGATAGTTTCTCAGCAAACCGGCGTTTTGTTCGAACGCTGTGTGAGGAGCTTATCGCGCGGAACTCAAACATGCCATGGATGGCTCGCGTCCGTGTAGATGAGGTAAGCTATGATTTACTTGTCTTGATGAAAAAAGCCGGTTGTGTCATGCTTGGGCTTGGTGTTGAATCCGGCAGCCCCAGAATTATCGAGGACATGAAGAAAAGAGAAAGCTCTGCGCCCTGGTTGCAACTCTGCCGCCAGACCTTCCGCTGGACCAAGGAGTTAGGCATCGGAACAAATGCATATTATATCATCGGCAATCCAACTGAGACCAGGGAAGAAATTGAGCAAACAATCAGGTTCGCCATGGAATTGAACTCTGACACCATACAGGTGCACTTTTACACGCCCTATCCAGGCTCGGCCGCGTGGGAGAAATATAAGGATCAGCTTGCCGATCACCATCCCGAAAAGATGTACCATTATGCTGCCCCGGTAATTCCCCTTGCCGGTGTTTCCAACGACGAACTGGTGAAGCTTCGCTCAAGATTCTACCTTCGTTATATTCTGCGCCCCGGCTTCGCCATTAATCACTTTAGGCGGCATGCGGCTTTTTATTGGCACAATCCGGATATACTCTGGACTCTTCTAGGTATCAGGAAAATATTTTAGCGGATGTCAGACCGGAGAAGAGGCTCATGGAAGTCATGTTGAGGGCCGTTGGGGTGAAGAGAGAAGCAGGTGGATTGCAAGGGCATGGCAGTGAACGAATTCGCTCGTTTTTCTGGATAATTAAAAGCATACAGGAGAGACACGGAGGACAAGATCGCCATGGCATTGATTGACGCCGTACCTCGACGGTGCGTGAATCTTCCCCCGGGCAGCTTGCGCACCGTGGTCAGTTGCGCTTTACGTGGCGAGGTGCAAGAAGGGCCCGCCCTTGAGGCATTTTCTAAGGAATTCGGAAAATGGTTAGGCGTTCCCCACATAGTAGGTGCATCTTCAGGCCGAACAGCGTTTCAATTGGCTCTGGAAGCATTGAGACTGGAAAAAGGGGTAGAGATCATCTTTCCGGCCTTTACCTTTCCGGTGATGCCCATGGTGGCAAAAATGCTGGGTTATCGCCCTGTTTTTTGCGATGTTGACCCTGAAACCTTCAATTCCGGAGCAGAGCATATTGAGCCGAAGATCACGAGTAAGACAGGAGCCATACTCGCGACGCACCTTTTTGGTCAGCCCTGTCCCATACGCGATGTGGCGGCCCTGGCACGTGAGCGAAATATCAGGCTTATTGAAGATTGTGCCCATGCCTGTGGGGTGAGGGTCGAGAGCCAACAGGTGGGAACCTTTGGTGACGTCGGTGTATTTAGTTTCGCCGAGGGAAAGAATATGCCATGTTTCGGAGGTGGGGCCATTGCAACCGCTGATGATGAGATTGCCCGGCGAGCAAAGCAAATTCTATGGAAGACACCGCTGTCGGCAAGGGGGACCATCACAAAAAAGGCATTGTCTATTTGGGTCGAATGGTTGCTGACCCGGCCGCTCATTTTCGGGGTAACGGCCTATCCGGTTTTACGCTTGAAGCGTGCTTTTGGCCAGCCGTTGATGGATTCGGCGGTGGGGGATGAACTGCTTGAGGAGTTCATGAGCACGAAGGCTCGTATCGGTCGCCTCTCGAATCTACAGGCAGCTATTGGGTTGCTTCAGATTGGGCGGATCGACGCCTTCAATGAAGGTGCCCGAAAAAACGCCCAGGTGTTGACCGAAAACCTCCGTGAGGTGCCGGGCATTCGAGCGCCCCGTTCTATCCATGGGAATCATATTTATGTGTACTATCCATTGAGAGTAGCTCCGGAAAAGCGAGATGGCTTGCGGCATTATCTCCTGAAGCATCGAATCGATTCGAAGATCACGGACATGGCCGACTGCGCCACGCTCAAGGCCTTCCGTGATCCGGAAAGGCTGGGGAATGGGCGAAGCAGCCCGAGTGCCGCTTCGATTCTGGAAATTTGTGTATACCCGGTGATACCGCAAGAGAATATGCACCGAATTGCACGAGTTCTTCGCGCTTGGGCCGGGCTGCCGGAACAGTGAATGCAGGAATTATAAGAAGCCCGGCTCATTTCGATTCAGCATGGACCGTCAGGATGCGGGTGAATAATGCCGGTGAAACAGACAAGCACTTGATGATTCTTGATTTAAGATGACCCATGGATATTAGCGCACAACGTAAAATAGACCGCATTATAGGATCTCTTCTCTGTCGTATTTTTTCTTTGTTCCATTTCAAAAGGAATGTCTCCGATCTGTCGCCCAAGGTAGAGCGAATACTGATTATTCTTTTGTCTGAGATGGGAAGCTGGGTGCTCGCCTATCCGATGTTTCAACACCTCAAGAGTAAATATCCCGATGCCTCGATCAGCGTTCTTCTGTTCAAGAAAAACAGAGAGATCTTAGACATCCTGGATTACGTACCCCAGAACAACATCCTCACGCTCGATCCCTCATCAATGCACACACTACTGGCTGATAGTATCCGCGTGTGGTTGGAAATACGTCGTACCAAATTTGATGCCGTGATCGATTGCGAATTATTCCACAGAATTAGCAGTATTTTTTCCTTTTTGAGCGGTGCCGACATCCGGGTTGGATTTCACCCTTACACGCAGGAGGGGCTCTATAGGGGCAACTTTATCAATCGGCCGGTGCTCTACAATCCCTATCAACATATCTCCCAGCAATTCATAACCCTCGTAGAGGCAATTGAATCGCCCACCGTGCCCAAGGCAAAGCGCATGGTAGTGACCGAAAAAATAAGCCTGCCTGAATTCACAATAAGAGGATGCGAAATCAATGATATGCAACAGCGACTGCATGCGTGTTTGCCCGATTGTGCCGGCAAAAAGCTGGTGCTGGTACATCCCGGTGGAGGTTTGTTGCCTATTCGCGCATGGCCTTTGGATCACTTTTGTCGCCTGTCAGCAGAGCTCGTTCGATCCGGATATTGCTTGGGAATCATCGGCCTCAAGGAAGATAAACCGCTTGCCAATGCGATTGTTTCTTTGTGCGAGAATTCGAACTGCGCAGATCTAACCGGGTTCACGAAATCGGTTCGAGAACTGATGGTATTGTTTCATATTGCTTCACTTCTGATCACCAATGACGGCGGTCCAGGACAATTTGCCGCTCTAACGTCGGTACCGACAATCGTCTTCTTCGGGCCTGAAACCCCTACTCTCTATGGCCCTTTGGATAAGGACGCAATTGTTTTCCATCTGCCGCTATCCTGCTCGCCTTGCCTTACAGCATTTAATCACCGCAATTCACCCTGTGACGGGGACAATGTCTGTCTGAAATCTATCCATGTTGGGCAAGTGCTGGAGAGGGCGAGGGAGATCCTGGAAGCGTAGCCTTTGATAAAAATTCACCTCTTGGAAGTGCGTCAATCGATATCCACGTCTACTGCCTTCAGAACGCCAACGCCGAGGATCTCGCCAAGGTCTTATTAGAGTCGAGATTTCTTGAGATAATTTAGGGATGTCTCATCCTGAAGCTCTGGAGGACATCGTGGAAGGCCTTGATATGAAGGGGATTCGTCTCGGAGAAGAACAGGTGGGTTTGGCAGGGACAATCAGATGAGCCAAACCCTGTTGGCCCCGTTTGCATGATCGCAGACAGGGCCTTAGCTATTTCACATTCCTCCCTACGTGAGGATCTGATGGGCAGGGGCACAAGCTCACCTGTCTGGCTCGTGAGGTAATCGATGTGCCAGTGCAGCCTCTTGTTCTTTTTTCGATGCCTTTTGATCCTGGCACTCAGGTTGCTCATCGCGGAGCCCACGTAGAGATAGTAACCTTTCGAGAAGGTGAGCTTGCCAAGCTGGCCGATCTCGAGCGTCATGGTGCGATCTATTCTCAAGATAAGAAGGTAGCTTCCCCTGTCCTGTATCTCAGACCTTAGATAACCCCAGGGAACTTCCAGGCTCTTGACTTCAGGACCAATCGTGAGATCGGGGTTCCATTCTATTGCAACGGGGAGGATCATGACGCGGTCCTTTGCCTTCAAGAAGGCGGTGCTGAAGTCATAGTCGGTGTGGAAGTCGGGCATAAACCAGTGCACGTGGGGATAATGGATGATAAATAAAACCGCGGACCCGATCCCGTTGCTTCCCATTTCAGCGAGTTCGAGCAGATGCCTTCTCCCTCGTTGGGTGACTGCATCGGGGAACATGGCCACACCATTTCCGAAAAGCGTACAGGACTTCACCTCAAGATAGATGTCTTTGCCGTGGTGCCTGAGAAGGAGGTCAAACCTGCTCCTGGCTCGAGCCACCTCCTGCCTTATCACCTCTGCACCCTCCAAGGACGGGATTGCTCCCCTTTCGATAAGACCTCTCGCGACCTGATTGGTGATATGGGTGTGAAGGAAGATAGGCGATCCCTCCCTTTGCACGGCAACTACGGTAAACCGTGTTTTCCTCTGGGAGGGAAAGGTCCCTTCGGGGTTTATCGTGGGATGAAGATAGAGGGTTGCGCCGGGTAAGAGAAGTTCCCAGAGCCTGCCCGGATTTGGAAGGTAGGCATCCAGTACGCCACGCTCATCGGTGATACACCTGACGAGAAAGCGATTAGGCCTCTCAAGAAAAGAGGCCTTCACAATTGTGTCAGGGCTAAAGGGAAGACGTATCATTGGTCGGGAACCTTTAGGGCCAGAAGAGGCGTATGCCCTTGTGGGGTTTCTCGGGTGAGGGCATCATGGGGGGCACAAAGACCGACGCTCGGTTATCAGGGCCTGAACTGAATGTCATAGAGGCTTCTGTATCGGCCGTTTTCCACAAGGAGTTTCTCATGGGTGCCTGACTCGACGATGCTGCCGTTCTCCAATACGAAGATTCGATCGGCCCTCCTGATCGTGCCCAGGCGGTGGGAGACGATGAAGATGGTCATCTGGCCACATAATCTCTCGATGGCCTCCTGGATGCGACGCTCGCTCTCCGGATCGAGGGCTGAGGCGGGCTCATCGAGGATCAAGATAGCCGGGTCTTTAAGGATAGCCCTGGCTATGGCAATTCTCTGTCTCTGCCCGCCGGACAGAAGCGTCCCTCTATCGCCTACCACGGTATTATAACCGCCGGGAAGGGAAATGATGAAGTCATGGGCATGGGCGATCTCGGTTGCCCTCTCGATATCTTCCTGGGTGTAAAGCCCCCCGTTGTAATTGATATTGTTCGCTATGGTGTCGTGAAACAGGAGGCTCTCCTGGCTTACGATTGCAATTTGACCGTGCAGGGATTCGAGGGTTGCATCCCTGATATCCATTCCATCAATCCTGATGGAGCCAGAGTCCACGTCGTAGAAGCGGGGAATGAGATCCAGAAGGGTGCTCTTTCCGGCACCTGTGGAGCCGACAAAGGCCAGCATTTCCCCTGCGTTTGCCACAAAGGAGATGTCACGAAGAACGGGTTTCACGGGATCATAGCTGAAATACACATGAGAGAACTCTATGGTATGGGTCAGCCTCGGCATCTCCTTTGCCCCAGGCTTATCCTGAATATCAGGCTCCGTGTGCATTATCTCGAAGACCCGTGTGGTCGCCCCTTGGAGTGTCTTCAAATTATTGTTTAACCTGGCCAGGTTCTTCACAGGTGAATATGCCCTGGCAAAGGCGTAGAGTATTGCGATGATTTCCCCTAAGCTGTGATGGAAGTATGTCTTGCCTATTAACAACACGGCTGGCAGGATCAGAAATACGCTCACATCCATCATTGGGCCGATTCCGAGCTGCCATCTATTCCAATGCATCACCTTTTTGTAAAGGGAATTGGCGAGTTTGCCGAACTTCGCGGCTTCATAGGTTCCTCTACAGAAGCCCTTAATCACCTTGAGCAGGAGGATGATTTCCTGATAGCTCGAGGTCACCTCTGCGGTGGCATCCTGTACCCTTACGGAATGTTTCTTGACCTTGCGGCCGAAAAGCCTGACCAGGCCCACTATAAAGGGGATGACGATAATGGTCAGCACAGTGAGCCTGTAATCCATCAGGAGGAGGTAGAAGAGGAAGACGGCTGCCGTGAGTGGTTGCTGTACGAGGCCGATAAGGATGAGGCTTATGAAACCCTGCATCACCGTGAGGTCCGCAGTAGCCCTTGCGATAAGCTCACCGCTTTTTCGCCTATGATAGAACATTAAGGGGAGGGATATGAACTTTTCGGCCAGTTCAATCCTCAATGTTCGTATTGCCCTGTTTGAGAAGGCCGCCGCTGAAAGCTCGCTGAAATAAATGCAGATAGATTTGAACAGGATCGAAAGGAAGGCAACACCGGTGAGAAGGATGAGCAGGCGATTCGGTGAGATGCCGGTAACGAGAACCCGCTCTGTTCTCTCAAACGAAAGGGGAGGGTGAAATGCGAGCCAGGGAATCCTCCACTCAACTGGATTCGCTGCACCCTTCATCCCTTCGTCTATAAAGGGCTGGAGAAGGTAGGCGGGAATCACGGTGAAGATGGCTGCCAGGGCTGTCAGGATAATCGCCACTGTTATCAAAAGGCGATGGACCTTGACGTAGACAGCGATATCCTTCCCGAGTATTTTCTCTAGCATGCAACTACACTGCGCCGATCTGTCGACTGATCACAATGCGCTGAACCTCAGAGGTTCCCTCTCCAATCTCGAGGAGCTTGTGATCTCGATAGAATCTCTCTACATCGTATTCCTTCATTAGACCGTAGCCACCGTGAAGCTGTACGGCATGGTCAACGCACCTGCCCATGACCTCGGAGCAATACAGTTTTGCCATGGCCGCATATTTTTCGAAGGGCATATTCTGATCCCTCAACCAGCAGGCCTTATAGAGGAGAAGTCGAGCACATTCTATTTCCGTGGCCATGTCCGCCAATTTGAAGGAGTTCACCTGGAAGCTCACTATTGGTTTTCCGAACTGAACCCTTTCATGGGCATATTTGAGGCCTAACTCAAAGGCACCCTGTGCCCCTCCCAGGCCCATTGCCCCGATCGAGAGCCTACCTCCATCCAAGGTTCCGAGCATGTGATGGAAGCCATGGCCTACGGGACCCAGGAGATTATCCTTCGGCACCCTGCAATCCTCGAAATAGAGCTCGCTTGTGTTGGATGCCCGCCACATCAGTTTGCCATTCATGGTTTTGGCCTCAAATCCAGGTGTTCCGGCCTCGACTATAATGGTGGTGAGCTCGGGCTTACCGTCCTCCCTCTTACCTGTTCTAGTCAACACGATGACGCCCGCGGTAATATCAGTTGACCCGTTTGTAATAAATATCTTGCTCCCGTTTATTACCCATTCATCTCCATCCAGAACCGCGGTAGTCTGTGTATTTCCGGCATCGGAGCCCGCGTTGGGCTCGGTCAATCCAAAGGCCCAAAGGGTTTCACCGCGGCACGCCGGCGGGAGGTATTTTCTCTTCTGCTCTTCACTCCCGTAATAGTAGATGGGTCCAAGGCCCAGGGAATTGCCGGCGGCAATGGTGGCGGCGTGGGATCCATCGACCCTGGCGATTTCCTCGGTGGCGATGACATAGCCGATATAATCCATTCCCTGGCCCCCGTAATCTTCGGACACGAACATCCCGAAGAGTCCAAGACCGCCCATGGCCTTCATGGTCTCGTAGGAGAATTCCTCCTTCTCGTCCAACTCGCTGGCGAGGGGCTTAATCTCATGTTCGGCAAAGTCCCGTACGGTATTTCTGAGTATTTCGTGTTCTGTTGAAAGCGTGAAATCCATATCAACTCCTTCCCCTATCTACTCCATAACAGCATAATTGGCAATCGAAACTTTGAGCTGATTATCAGAGATGCCGAATGCTCCCTTGAATATTCTCTCTGATCCTCTCGAATATGGCGTGATAATCCCCGCCATCAGCAATCACCGTAACATGGGGACCTAATGGGGCCCACTGACCATAATGACTGCTCCTGAAAAGGGCTATTGTCGGTGTTCCAAGAAGCGCTGAGAGGTGTGTTATACCGCTGTCATGACCGAGGTATAAGGCGGCCCTGTTGAGCAGCGAACGCAATTCCTCATTCTGGGGGCAGGAGATAATCCCCGTGCTGATATCCCATCGCTCTTTTTCAAATCGCTCGTAGAGTACTCCTTCAGCAGGCCCCAAGAGCACGATCTTTTTATGAAATGGTTCTAAACAAATATCCCGTGCCAGGTCGAGCCAGAATTCAAGAGGGTAGTTTTTCCTTTCACTCCCCGAGCCGGGATGTAACACTACCGTGTGCTCTGATTTCCCTTGATCCTTGGCCCCAAGCAACGGCGTTCTTTTCGCCTCCTCGATGGCTTGCTCAGGGTTCACCGGCAGGCCGGAGGCATTAAGACATTGGGCCAGATAGTGCGCGACGTGGATTTTCTCATCCTTGGAGGGAAATGGTCGAAAGCAGTGGACGGGGATATCTCCAAAGCATGCCCGTAAGCCTTCCGATGCATCACCATCGGGATCGGTGACAAAGGAAACAATCCTCCCGACATCTAAAGGGGGAAGCCCCCTACAATTGGGTTTTTTGGAGAACAGTGTATGCCACTCCCCCCTTTCATAGTCAAAATATCTCTCGATGAGCGGTGCAAGAAAATCAATGCCCGGCCTTCTCCCCACTAATGTCAATTCTACCTCATGAGTCAGTTGATAGAGGGCAGGAGCCAGCAGCAAGGTATCCCCCAGCGCGCTTGGCCGGATAACCATGGTTTTTAGGGTTCCCGAACTCTTCTCGTGGATGGTCGCCATTGTAAGGGGATAGCCTGCTACATTAATTCTAAATCGTTCCTATCCAGAGCGCGATGGCGAGATCCTTGTTTTCGTTGGCGATGCTCTGTTTTTTTGGGTTTGCAAAGTAATGAACCGTGTCTCCTTCGGCGAGATGGATGGTACGTTCACCGTGCTCCAGTTTCAAGGAGCCTTTGAGTATACATAACAATTCCTGTCCGTTCTTGATGCCCTTGCGCACTGGAATGGATTTTCCTGGTTCGATAACCAGAATGGCGCTATCGATGACCTTCCTGTTTTCCGGAGAGAAAAAGCGCCGGGTTATAAAACCAGTATGGGGGATATCGATATCGTTCCACTCAGACCTGGGAATCAAGACGAGTTTCTCTTGGTTATTTGCCTGGTTCAAAAGATCTCCGGCCTTAACTCCAATTGCATTGCATAGGTTTACCAGCGTATCCACAGAGGGAGAATTCACATCATTCTCAACCTGACTCAGGAAACCCTCGGATATACCCGACTTTTCCGCTACTATCTTCAGCGTGAGCCTTCTCTCCTTACGAAATCTGCGAATCAGTGAGCCCAAACTCATTAAGGGGACCTCCTTGTCGGCGTTAAGTGGATGGGCAAGAGCACAATATCGGCATACACTCAATAAAAGTTTGACATTGGTTAATATTTAGTATATAGAAGTTTTAGCTTTTGTCAAGTTATAAATCGTCTCACGTTATAACTAGATTATGGCCTCGCGTCCCCAAACGGTTAGAATCCAAGATATCGATTGAAAGGAGGCATTCAATGGAAGGACCTGTGAGCTTGGTCAGATCGGAGAAGATCCGGGGGTATAGGAATCTCGGGCCGATCTATGAATGGTCAGAGGGCAACGCATACCTAATAATTGACCGGGTTAGGCTCAAAGGCAGAGTTGGTGCTATACTCTGTTACTATAATCCACCGGTTCATCAGGTTGGAAATCCCGAACTGGAAGCCTACCTGGGGGGATTAGAGAGGGTTTTTCAGGAGAGGGATGATCTTGATTTTCTCCTTCTCTACGGAGCCAACGACCCGGCACATGCCGGGGGAGATCTAAAGGAAAGCCTTGCCAAACTGGACAGGACCCTGGAGCTGAAAAAGGAGAAGGAGAGGAGCGGCGCAACTGAGGAGGAGATCGACCAGCTTTTTGACTGGGCGGATAACAGGTTGAAGAAAGGGATTGCCCTGCATAGGCTTATCAGGAGAATCGCCGGATATCTAAGGGTAATTGCGGTTTGCGGAGGAGGTACACGGTTTGGCGGCTCTGCGGAGATTGCCCTGATGGCGGATGTGTTGGTGGGGGACTCGCGGAGCGGTTTGTGCTTCAGCGAGGCCACCATCGGTTTGCTGCCCGGCTGGTCAGGGATAGGCAGGACATTGGTCAAGGTGGGCCTCACCAATGCGAAATACATGGCCATGACGGCAAAGGAGGTGAAGGCTCAGCAGCTGAAGGAGATCGGAACGTATAATGAGGTGGTGGAGGTGCCCTTCCCGTTCCCCAAGAGGCAAAAAACAGATGATCCGGAAGGAGATAAGGCACGGTACCGGGAGGAGTTGGAGGTGCATAATGAGAAGGCGGGGCTCCTTTTGCTCCCGAGGGCACTGGAGCTTGCCGTGTGTCCGCCGGAGGAGATCCCAAAGGTTGATGGGGAAGACAAGGCGGCCCTGGCTACCGAGGAGGAGATTGCCCAGGAGATAACCAGACGAAGTAACCCGGAGAATTACTCCCGTCTGTGGGGGAGGCCTTTGAGGGAGGTGAGCGATGAGATTGCCAAGATCGGAAGGCCGCTGGCGCCCCAGTCGATAGAGGCGTTAACAGGGCTCTTTGAGGGCTACGATCCAGCACGATTTGATGAGATCGCATTCGTGGAAACCGAGATGAAGGCGGACGCAAGGCTTTACAGGGATCCGCGATTCCGGGCGGGTATACTAGGCACACTCGAGCAAAAGGTAACCGATTACCGATTATAGGGGGTATTGGTGATGAGAGGGTATTTTGAAAAGATGACTCCTGTGGGAAGGGAACTTAAGGAAGGCGAGAGGGAACAGGGCGTGGCCAATGCCCAGGAGATAGCAGGGGTTGAACAGGAGCTAGCCCTGGCAGTGGAGCGGAGAAAGGAGACGGGTCTTCCGGCGGAGAAGATCCACAAGCGAGGAGAAAAGACGGCCTGGGAGAGGCTGGAACTATTGGTGGATCCCGGAACATTTCTGCCCTTGAACAGCCTCTATGATCCGGAGTTCAATCAGGAGGGAACAACGGGAGTTGTATCCGGAATAGGACAAATCTCGGGGAGGTACGCCTCAATTATCGCCTCGGACAATAAGGTCCTCGCAGGGGCCTGGATCCCGGGCCAGCGAGAACACGTGTTTCGCGCCCAGGATATTGCAGAGCGGTTGCGCATTCCCCTCGTCTGGGTACTCAACTGTAGTGGCGTGAAGCTCACCGAGCAGGAGAAGGTATACGCCGGGAGGAGATCAGGGGGAAGAACGTTCTTTCGCCACAGCGAGCTGCTTCAAAAGGGGATACCGGTGATCGTCGGCATGTATGGAACAAATCCAGCTGGGGGTGGATACCACGCAATCAGCCCTGCCCTCATCTTCGCCCACGAGAAATCCAACATGGCAGTGGGTGGAGGTGGAATCGTGAGCGGCATGTCCCCGAAAGGAGGATTTGACCTTGAGGGCGCGGAGATGATTATAGAGGCAACCAGGAAGTTCAAGCAGGTGCCACCTGGAGGGGTAACAATTCACCATGACCAAACCGGGTTCATGAGGCAGGTATTCGACACCGAGGAGGGAGTTATCGGTGGCCTGAGGGAGTGCATGGCGGGTATGCCCCAGTATGATCCCTCCCATTTCAGGGTGGCGGAGCCCAGGGATCCCATGTATCCCGCAGATGACCTCAACTACATCGTGCCCATCAATCAAAAAAGGACCTATTGCATTGAACAGGTGTTAGCCCGTGTGTTTGATGGAAGCGAACATATGGAGTACAGGCCGGACTATGGCCCTGAGGTCTACTGTGGGTTGGCGAAGATCGACGGGTTCTTGGTCGGGGTGATTGCCAATCGACAGGGATTTCTGGGGAAAGGATATCCCCAGTATGCGGAGAATCAATATCTGGGTATCGGTGGCAAGCTTTACCGAGAAGGCCTTATCAAGATGAATGAGCTGGTCATGTTCTGCGGTAGAGACAGGATACCCATGATATGGTTTCAAGACACTAGCGGTATTGACGTGGGCGATATCGCCGAGAAGGCGGAACTCCTCGGCCTGGGGCAGGCGCTCATCTATTCCATCGAGGGCTCGGAGCTGCCCATGTTGTGCGTAGTGTTGAGAAAGGGAACGGCGGCGGCCCACTACATCATGGGAGGTCCCCAGGCAACCAGGAACAATGCCTTTACCCTGGGCGTGCCCACCACCGAGATCTACGTGATGCACGGGGAGACAGCTTCGGTTGCGGCCTTTGCGAGGAGGTTGGTAAAGGAGCAGGATGCGGGCAACCCGCTTGAACCGGTGATCGATAAGATGAACGCCCTTGCGCAGCAATACTATGACCAGTCCAGGCCGATCTACTGCGCAAAGACCGGTCTCGTAGATGAGATCATTCCCATGAGGGAATTGAGAGATTATTTTATTGCATTCACACGATCTTGCTACCAAAACCCCCAGAGCATCTGTCCCCTTCATCAGATGCTGCTCCCGAGATCAATAAGGGGATAGGAAGGAGGAATATGAGATGAGCGAACATGACATCTTTAAGCTCAATTCCCGAATGCCCAAAAGGGTAAGCCTCGCGGATATCACCATACGCGATGGCCTCCAGCACGAGGAGCACTGGATCCCCACCGAGGCCAAGATCTACTACCTCCAGGAGCTCGCCTTCGCCGGGGTAAAGCGTATGGAGGTCACCAACCTGGGCTCCCCCCGGGTCATGCCCCAGTTCAGGGACGCCGAGGAGGTGCTCAAGGGGGTACACGACGAGATCTTCCTCAAACGCCTCGCCAAGCGCAATCGGAAACGAGAGGACATCGAGTGGACCGCGGTCACCATCCGGGAGCCCGCGGTGGACCGCGCCATCGAGCTCAAGGAAAAGGGCTACGGTCCCGACCGGGTGCTCATGATGGTGTCCACCGACGAGGAGCACCACTTCGCCAACTCGGGCACCAGCCTTCCCGCCTACTGGAAGGAGGCAGAGCACTGTATAAAGAAGTGTAAGGACGCGGGCATCAAGATGTGCGGCACGGTGAGCACCATCTGGGGGAGCCCCATCTCTGGCCCCACCAGGCTGGAGGATGCCATCGAGTTCACCAGGCGATGGCTCTCGATCGGCGCCGATGACATCGAGCACGCCGACCACGACGGCTCCGCACCCCCGGACCAGGTGTACCGCTACTTCTCCATGCTCTTGGATGCCATCCCCAACCCCGAGCTCCACGTGGCCCACTTCCACGTGAGCCGCGGCTGGGGGCTGGCCAACGTGCTTGCCGCGCTCCAGGCGGGAGCAGAGATCTTCGAGGGAACCCTGGGGGGAATTGGGGGCCAGCCCACCAACTTCTTGGACCGCACTCCAGTGCCCGGCACGGGCGCCTATTACTATAAGGACCCCAACGTGGTGGGCCTGGTGACCTTCGAGGATATGTGCGTGATGCTCGATGAGATGGGAATAGAGATCGGCGGGATCGACATCGATAGGATCCTTGAGATCGGCACCCTCATGGAGAAGACCATCGGCCGGCGCCTTCGCTCCGAGTCGATCCTGAACGGCCGGATTCCCAAGGAGCCCCGCGAGGAGTTCAAGCGGCCCCAGCTTGCCTCCACCAAGGAGAAGCTCGGCGAGAAACCAGGGCAGCTGGTCCCCGATGGCTGGCCCGAGAAGGCGGAGGTGCCGCAGGAGCGGTTGGTGAGGAAATAGCTCCAATTGTGAAGCTCAAATAACGCCCCTCCCCGCAAGGGATGGGGCGTTGTTCTATAGGCGAGTGCCATACCGCTCAAAACAGACGAATTCTCTTAGCCGTTTTCCGTGAGCTTTATCCTGCTGTAGTGCTCTTGCTGTACCATTTCGGCCAAGGAGAGGACTTCTCGTTCATTTATACCCGTCTCAATCCCTAATGAATGGAAGAGGTGGATGAGCTCCTTGGTTGGCTGATTACCGGGGGCACCGTTGAAAAGACTAACAATTTCTGGTATCTTAAATCAGCCCTAATATCCGGAGGGCATACCTGCTTTTGTAGGTACCTTAAATGATTACATAATATTCTTCTAATTAATTGATGATGAAGGAAAATATAACCAAAAAAAACGAGCCTGATACCCCACCTGAATTGCTGGAACTAATAAATTTTTCCTCTTCTCTCTTAGGTCAGCTCAATGAGGGTATACTTATCGCAGATCATAATTGCATAGTTCGCTATGTCAATCCCCGATATTCCGAAATTACGGGAGTGGGATTTGGAGAAATCGTTGGTAGGTATATACGAGAAGTAAGACCTCACGCCTTGCTTCCTAACGTTATTGAGAAGAATCTTCCTATTGAAGGGGTTTACCGAAGGGAGGGAGCGGTTGAATATGTTGTGAACATTAGTCCTCTTGTCATTGATTCTAAGATCGTAGGAGGCCTTTCCATTGTCATGGACATAACAACGGTCAAGAAGATGGCGAGGGAGCTTGATAAGTCGATTCTAAAGCTCAACAAGATTAAAAGAAGCATTAGAAGCATCTTCCCCTCTCGCTACACTATTGCTGATATTTTGGGAGAAAGCCCTGCGATTGAACGCACTAAAGAATTAGCTATCAGGGCAGCTCATGGCAAATCGAATGTTCTTATCCGGGGTGAAAGTGGTACCGGAAAAGAAATGTTTGCTCATGCCATTCATCACGCGAGCAATCGCAGGGGGAAACCGTTTATCCCGGTGAATTGTGCGGCCATCTCTCCTTCTTTGCTTGAAAGCGAGTTGTTTGGATATAGCGAAGGAGCTTTTACGGGGGCGAAGAGGGGTGGAAAGATAGGGTTGTTGGAGCTTGGTAATCACGGAACTATTTTTTTGGATGAAATAGGAGATATGAATGCTGACCAACAGGCCAAAATTTTACGTGTTTTAGAGGATAAACGCTTTTTAAGGATTGGCGGAACCACTGAGAAAGAGGTTGATATACGGGTAATTTGCGCTTCGAATAAAGATCTTGAATCACTAATGAGTAAAAGCATTTTTAGAGAAGATTTATACTTTAGACTGAATGCTGTTCCAATCAATATTCCCCCCTTAAGAGAAAGACCGGAAGACATTCCCATTATAGCAAATTTCTTTCTTGACAACTTATCGATCGATGCAAAAAAGAAACTCGGGATTTCAGAAAAGGCTATGGATATACTTCAAATGTACTCGTGGCCTGGCAATGTTCGCGAATTAAAGCATACAATTGAATATTGCGTGCTCGTCAGTGATGATATAATAACGCATGAACATCTTCCCGCTAATGTAGTCGGTGGAGCCGATATCTTTCAAGAAACCTCTGAGACCTGTTTCCTTAAAGAATCAATGATAGCTCACCAGAAGCGCTTGATTCAACAAGCAATCCAAAGGTTTGGCAATACCTTAGAAGGAAAACGAAAAGCAAGCCAAGCTTTAGGCATTTCACTATCATCTCTTTATAAAAAGCTACATCCCTAAAAATCATTTCACAAAATTCCAAATAATCAGAATATTTATTCTATTTTTTTAGAATAATTGCGGATTTCATTTCTCTCTTCAGTATCGGGAAAAATAGATAACTATTTGATTTTATATTATTTATAAATATTTTCCCCCTGGCATTTTCTAGTGGTATATTATTTGCTGTTTTAATGCAAATTACAATGATCTCAAATATAACAATTAATGGATGAATATAGTGGATAATGAGCAATCTGAAACCTTAAAGGCATTAGATGGTATTAAAATATTGGATCTATCAAGGGTTTTAGCCGGCCCATTTTGTACTATGATCCTTGCAGATATGGGTGCGGAAGTTATTAAAGTTGAGATCCCGGTTAAGGGTGATGATAGCAGAAGCTTCCCTCCTTTTAAGGAAGGCCAGAGTACTTATTTTATCAATTTCAATCGAAATAAAAAGAGCATCGTTTTAAATCTCAAGGAGTCATCTGACGTCAATACATTTTTAGAAATTATCAAATCAATGGATGTCCTTGTAGAAAACTTTCGTCCTGGAACTATGGAAAAAATGGGGCTGGGCTACGAAAGAATACGAAAGATAAATAATCAGCTCATTTATGCCTCCATCTCTGGGTTCGGACACTATGGCCCATATAAAGATAAACCCGGCTATGATATTGTTGGTCAAGCTATGGGGGGCATTATGAGTATAACCGGATGGCCTGACGGTCCCCCGACAAGAACAGGGACAGCCATTGCAGATATCTTGGCCGCGCTTTTCTGTACCATAGGAATCTTATCTGCGCTGCAAGCTCGAAATATTTATGGAAGAGGCCAAAAAATCGATGTCGCACTTGTTGATTCCGTGGTTTCGGCTATTGGTACAATTTTACAAATCTATTTAGTGGAAAAACGAATCCCAAAGCGATCAGGAAACAAATATGACTTCATTGCCCCCTATGAGTCTTTTATGGCAAAAGACGGTTGGTTTGTAGTAGGGGTGGGTAATGACAATCTTTGGAAGAGATTCTGCGAGGCAATAAACAGAAGAGATTTGATAAATGATAAACGTTTCACAACCAATGCCAAGAGGATTCAATATAATAAAGAATTAGCAGAAATAATAGGACGCTGGTCAGCCAATTTTACAATAAATGAGATCATCTCTACCCTCGAAAGGAACGGAGTCCCGGCTGCACCGATCAACAATCTTGACCATATTGTGAATGATCCTCATATTGCCATTGCCCGGGAAATGATTCAGAAAATAGTACATCCCATCGCCAGCGAGGTCAGAATAATTGGAAATCCAATAAAGATGAGTGAAACAAAGCCTCAGATATATACGAGTTCCCCTTTACTTGGTGAACACACCGATTACATTTTAAATAGATATGTTTATAAAAAAAGGAGATGGGAAAAAGGCTAAGATTTTCCTGATTCTTGTTTTAAAGTTTTGATAGTTTCGAAAAAAGTCGATTTTGGTGTCATTGCGATCGAAGCGAAGAAATCTTTACGTATATTACTAAACAACATTAAAAAAGGGGGTTTATCATGGAAAAGAAAAGGAGTAGTTCTAGAGGCATTTCAAGACGAACATTCATTAAGGGTGTAGGAGCTGGCGCTGCCTTGGCCCTGGCAGGCCCCGTGTTCCCGCGATCTTCTAGGGCCAAGATCATTGGGAGCGTCCCACCCTGGAAGTGCATCCATAGCTGGCCCATACGTGTCGAGGGCCTGGATCCTCACACGGCTGCCGACCATGCCCCCTATTCCTTCAAGCTCAATCTGTACGGACAGCTCTACCTGTATCAGGACAGCCCACCAAAGCTCGTACCCTGGATAGCCAAAGGCTACAGGGCTGATGATCCCGGTGGCCAGCAGTATACAGTCTTCCTGAAGGAAGGTCTCACGTTTCATGACGGAAGCGAAATCACGGCCGAAGATGTGCGGTTCAGCGTTGAGCGGGCCATTGAGATGAAAAAGCAGGTCTGTGGCATGCTCGGCCCTATCTTTGCCAAAGACACGGTGAAGGTCATCGACAAGTATACTTGTCAGTTTAACCTCCGCAGGGCCTGCGGGTATTTTCTTGCTGCATTGCCGATGCTTTCCATTGTAAACTCAAAGCTCTTGAGAAAACACGACAAGAATGGCGATTACGGGGCGGCGTGGCTCACGGACAATGAAGCAGGCTCCGGGCCCTATATGTTGAAGAAATGGGACCCTGCGACTGGATGGGACGGCGTGCAATACCCGGACTGGAGACTGGGATGGGCCAGGAAGCATTTCAAGGAAATCCGGTTCCAAACAATTGTTGAAACCGCCAGCAGGGTAGCGGCATTGCTCAAGGGCGAAACGAATTCACTAGACGTGCTTCTACTGCCTGATCAGCTCGACAAGATCAGAAAAGATCCCGATACCAAGGTGATTCCCAAAGTCAGCCTGAGCACATACTTCATACGGCTCAACTACATCAGGCCTCCGACCAGCAACATCCATTTCAGAAAGGCGCTGTCTTATGCATTCCCATACGATGCGTTTATCGAGAAGGTTATGAGAAATAGCGCGGTCCGATCCAAAGGAGGCCCGCTTCCAAACAATATGTGGGGATGGCCCAAGGACTTGAAAATTTACAATACTGACTTGGAAAAGGCAAGGCAAGAGTTGGCTATTGCCAAGAAAGAGCTCCCTCCTGAGGAGTTCAACCGGGAGGTCACGATCAAGGCGATGAAGGGCATAACCATCACCAAACTCACAGCCCTCACCCTTCAGGACGCAGCCTCTGAGCTGGGGCTGAAATTCAAGGTTCAGGAGGAGCCGTGGTCGGTGCTGGCCAGTGAAGCCAGGAAGCGGGATACCACCCATGACATATGGATGCACTGGCGGTATGCCCACATTGCGGATCCCATTACTTGGATTGGAAGGTTCTACAGCCCTGAATACCAGGGGTCTTTTGATGGATCAACGTTCTATGACAACCCACAGGTTACACCACTTCTGATAAAGGCGAGTACCCTCCCGGACCAATCAGAGAGGCAGAAGCTCTATGAGCAGGCTTGCAGGTTGATTGTCGAGGATGCCGCCGATATCTGGATTGCCAACGTACTTCTAAATGGCGTATTCACGGCCGATGTTCACGGATGGCCCTATTGCGACGTTGGGCTTGGCCTGGGACGCTACGGGATGTGGCGTGAGTAAATCTTCTCTGCAGGGCTTCCCGGCTAATAGCCGGGTAGCCCTATGATCTGGAGCCAAGTGAACCATCCCCATGAAAATTGTTGCCTTTATCATCAAGCGCTTGTTTGTGACTATCCCATCCTTATTTGGGCTTCTCGTCCTTGTTTTTACCCTCTCCAGGCTCATCCCTACGAGCCCTGTGGTTGTGATCGCTGGTGAGTTTTCTACCCCGGCCCAGATAAAGGCCCTGGAGAAGCGCTATGGCTTTGACCAGCCCCTGTATGTTCAATTTCTCGATTATTTGAAAAAACTCTCAACAGGGGATCTGGGGGTCTCCCTCCGGACCACCCGACCGGTGATCAAAGAGCTCAAGAGGCGTATACCTCCTACCTTTGAACTGACGATCACGGCTACGGCCATAGCGATAATTCTGGGAATTCCGTTGGGGATTATTGCAGCGCTGAAAAGGAATTCCTGGATTGATCATTTCCTCCGGGGATTTACCGTCGCTGGTGTGGCGGTTGCCAGTTTTTGGCTGGGCATCATGCTCCAGCTCATATTCAGCCTTTTCTGGAGGATCTTTCCCCTCGGAGGACAGATGACCGGTCCCCTTCCTCCCCCCGTGACCGGATTTATGGTCATAGACGCCATTCTGGCGCTTGATGGCAGACTGCTCCTGGATGCTCTCCACCATCTCGTCCTGCCCGCCCTCACGCTGTGCATGCCCGGGCTGGCTTCCTTTGCCCGTTTTACCCGGTCGGGGTTTTTAGGGGTGCTCCAGAGCGACTATATCATGTACAACCGATCCATGGGCCTTCCCAGAAGAACGATTGTATACAAGTATGCCTTCAAGAACGCCATCGTGGCAACAGTCACACAGGTAGGTCTGATCTTTGGGCTCTTGCTGGCCAACACCGTCATTGTTGAGTATATCTATTTCTGGCCTGGTATCGGCGCATTCATGGTGGATGTCATCATGTTTTTTGACTATGAGGGAATTATTGGAACGACTCTCTTTATCGGTTTGGTCTTTTTGTTGATCAATATCACTGTGGATGTACTTCAGGCATACATTGATCCAAGAATTGTTGAGTCCCTGTGAGTGCTTACTATGTGGTTTGTGCTTAAGAAATTCTTTCATGATATCTCAGGTACCATTGGGACTGTAATCGTTTTGATCCTGATCCTAACAGCCATCTTCGCCCCTTACCTCGCACCGTATCCCAAAGATGTTACGAAAACACATATCATGACTCGGCTGGAGCCGCCGAGTTCCAAGCATCCGTGCGGGACAGATGATGTGGGTCGCGATATCCTGACCAGGGTGATATTCGGAAGCAGGGTGACCATCATCATAGTCTTCTTCGCCACAGCTATATCCGGGGTCGTAGGGATTGTGATTGGCGTACTGGCCGGCTACTACCCCGGCTGGCTTTCTACTTTGGCCATGCGGATAGCGGATATCTTCTTGTCATTGCCTCAAATCATTCTGGCCCTGGCCCTGGCCCAAGCCTTGGGGCCCAGTATTCCCAATGTGATTATGGCCCTTTCCCTGTCCTATTGGCCATTATTTACCAGGATTGTCTATGCAGAGACCATGACCGCCAAGAACAGGTTGTTCGTTGAAGCCACCCTTGCCATAGGGGCTAATGATCTAAGAACCATAGCCCTTCACATATTTCCCAATGTCCTGCCTTCCATTATCGTGAGAACCACCATCGGCATGGGAATGACTATCCTCGTGGCTGCTACCTTGGGGTTTCTGGGCGTTGGAGCCCAGCCCCCTACACCCGAATGGGGATTGATGGTAGCCAACTCCAGAGAGTACCTGCCGGATGCATGGTGGTTTGCTACATTTCCAGGTCTCGCGATCTTTGTGGTCGTTATGGGATTCAACATGATGGGGGATGGACTGCGGGACATCATCGACCCCAAACTGAGAAGATCAAGCAGAAAGTAGGCGAAGTGAAGGAAATAGAAATTTGAGCCTTCTGGAAGTAAAAGAGATCTCTGTCCATTTTATTACCGATCAGGGCATAGTAGAGGCCATTGATAGGGCCAGTCTCTCCATCGAAGAAGGGGAGGTTATGGGTCTGGTTGGAGAAAGTGGTTGTGGAAAGACTACCATAGGCAGAACGGTTCTCAGGGTCCTGCCAGAGCAGAGTGGAAGGGTGGTATCGGGAAGCATCTATTTTAGGAGGAAAAATCTGCTGGAGCTGAGCGAGAAAGAGTTCAACACCAAGATCAGGGGCCGGGCCATTACCATTATTCCCCAGGACCCGAGCACTTCCTTTAACCCGGTCTTTACGATCGGCACCCAGTTCATGGACATCGTAAAACACAAGGCAAACCCCGAGAATCAAAACAATAGAGAGAAAAAGGGCCTCGTTCAGCAAATCGTACCCTCATCATCTAAGGAAATGAAGAAGCAGATCATCGAGATGCTCAGGAGCGTACAAATCCCCACACCGGAAAAGCAGCTTTACAAATACCCTCATGAGTTCAGCGGTGGGCAGCGCCAGAGGATCATAATTGCCATGGCGCTTGCATCCAGGCCTTCACTTATTATTTCGGATGAGGCCACCACGGCCCTCGATGTTACTATTGAAGCTCAGATACTGATTCTGTTAAGGAATCTTGCAAGAGAGTATCGGACATCAGTGCTCTTCATTACCCATGACCTGGCGGTTGCAAGGGAAATCTGTGACCGGATCACGGTGATGTACGCCGGCCAGATTATGGAATCAGCACCGGTAGAGTCTTTCTTTGAAAGCCCTTGCCACCCGTACACCAGTGGCCTTCTGGACAGTTTGCCCAACCCCAAAGGAAACATCAGAACGATAGCGGGAGATATACCGCCCCTCATTAACCCTCCGAAAGGATGCCGTTTTCACCCTAGGTGTGCCCGGGCCTTGCCCCAGTGTGAAGAGGGCGTGCCTGAAGCCGTGGAGATTTTCCCTGATCACATCGTGCGATGTTTTAACCGCTTATCGGCCTGAGGCATCAGACGTGACTATGCGTGACTTGAAAGAGCCATTCGTGAATGGCGCCATTTTGAGTATCAGGAACCTGAAAAAATACTTTCCGGTCAAGAGCGCCCTTCTGAAGCGACGAATCGGATGGCTCAGGGCCGTGGACGATGTTTCATTCGACATCCTTAGCGGCGAGTTGCTGGGCCTAGTTGGGGAGAGCGGCTGTGGGAAATCCACCCTAGGGAAGACGATTTTAGGGATGTATAAGCCTGACGGCGGGGAAGTCATCTTCAAGAACAGGAATATCAACAATCTCCCCCCGCAGGAGAAGAGGAGGGTTCGGCGGGAAATCCAGTATGTGTATCAGGATGCGGCTGCTTCCCTTGATAGCTGGTGGTCTGTTGGGCGGCTTCTTCGTGAACCCCTAATTATACACACCCACATGAGCAAGCCAGAGATGGATGAAAAGGTGTTGGGGTTGCTTCAGGCCGTGGGGCTTCGGGGTGAAGATGTGCATCGTTATCCCCATGAGTTCAGCGGAGGGCAGCAGCGCCGTTTGGGATTGGCCCGCATCCTGACGCTGAATCCCGAGCTTATCATATTTGACGAGCCTACTGCCGGGTTGGATGTCTCTGTTCAGGCCAAGATCCTGGAGCTCTTGATAAATCTGAAAGACATGTTCGATCTCACGTACATCGTAATCTCCCATAACCTGAGTGTAATTCGAATGATCTGCAATCGAACGGCTGTCATGTATCTAGGAAGAATTGTGGAGACAAGCTCTACTCAGAAGATCTTTGAAAATCCCATACATCCTTATACCAGGACCCTCCTCGAGGCTATTCCAGAGGTTGGGGAACCGAGGAAACACGATAAGCTACTTTTGAAGGGTGAGCCCCCAAGCCCGGAAAAGCTTCCGCCAGGCTGTCGTTTTCAAACCAGATGTCCATTCAAAAAGGATTCTTGCGAAAGGAAAGAGCCCGATTTAGAGCAGATGGAGCCCGGGCATTGGGTTGCTTGTCATTTCCGATAAAGGCACTAGATGATCTCACCCCAAGTTAAAGATAGAGATAAGGAGGAATTGATGATGCAGGATAAGAAGGAGAGTAACGAAACAGAGGGGACTGCCGATACCACGGGCGCGCTGGAAAACATCCCTTCGAAGTATGCTTTCATCGACAACTTTGAATACCCACAAGGCATCCGACTGGGGGTAAACTTTACCGTTGATTTCGATGCACAGCTAAACCGCAGGCTCAGGAACGAACCGGTCATGGAATTGACAAAGGGAGAATTCGGCGGGCGGGTTGGAATCTGGCGCCTCATGGATCTCTTTGACAACTATGACATCAAATTAACGCTCTTTACACCAGGCCGAATCTGCGAGCTCTATCCTGATTCCCTTGAAGAGGCCGTGAGACGGGGGCATGAATTGGCTAACCATACGTGGGAGCACCGCACCCCCTCCGAGTCCGAGCTGGAAGAAGACCATCTTCGGAAAGCGACCAATGCCCTCGAAAAAGTTATGGGTAAAAAACCGGTAGGAACAAGAAGCGGCCATAAGATGTCTTTATTGAAGAAAGAAGGTTATATATACCAATCTACTAACTGTGCAGACGATATTCCCTACTATATATATGACGAAGAACAGAATTGCCTGCTGAACCTTCCACTTCATCTGGTTCTCGATGACGCCATGTATTTTAACTTCGGGTGGTTTGGGAGTGGAAATGCGGGTCAGCGGCTTGAAGCCCCGGACAAGGTCCACGATATCTGGTTGGCGGCCTTTAGGCGGTTATACACTATGGGAGGATATATGAACATCGTACTTCATCCTTTTGTATCGGGCCGCTCCCTGAGGATCGCGATGCTCGAGAGACTCATCCTTGAGATGAAACAGAGGCCTGGGGTATGGTTCCCAACCTGTGAAGAATTGGCCCGATATTGTATTGACAGGTTCCCTCCCTCGCCTGAATCGAAATGAGGCAGTGAGCTTGGTGGCCTGATCAAGAATTCTAACAAAAAGAGGAGGAAAGGTTATGCCTTGGAAAGAAGGTTACACAATCACCGATGAGAAGAGCCTAAGGGATGATGAGGTAAAATGGCCAGACAAACAGCAGTGTGTGGCTTCTGTTGTGGTGGATTACAATGTAGAGGCAGGCAAGAATGGTATTGAGCAAAAAGATATTGAGAGACATGTAGCAGAATTCGGAAGGAAAGTGGAGATATGGCGGCTCTTAGATCTATTTGAAAAATATCGTGTGCGGGCCACGTTTGCGGTCTCCGCTATCATGGCAGAGACCTATCCGGAGAGCGTGCTAGAGGTCATCAGAAGGGGCCACGAAGTGGCAGGTCATGGGTATCGACACGAGGATGTGAGTACACTCGATATTGAGGAAGAAAAGAGAAGGCTCAACCTGACCACCCAGATCCTGGAGCAGATATCCGGGGAAAGACCGGTGGGATGGTTTTCGTTGTCTCGGCAGGGGGATCCCTATGCGGGTGGGACGCTGAGCCCCAATACAGTAGATCTCTTGATTGACGCCGGCTACGAGTATCTGGGAAATGGCATGGCCGATGACATCCCTCACTATTGGGTTACTGATTTTCATACCAGTCGACATATCTTGACCTTGCCCTATTATTACCACTTCGATGATCAGTTCTTTCTCATGTTTCCTGCCCCTGGATTGGGTTCCGGCCTTGAGAATTCAATGACCCTTTTTCAAAATTGGAAGCAAGAGCTTGATGCCACGTATCGGAGGGGAAGGTATTTTTCCATCTTTGTTCATCCATATCTCATTCAATGGGGTAATCGTTTCGAAATACTAGAAAAAATGATCACCTATATCAAGGAGTTTCCTGCTGTTTGGAACCCAACAGGCGTAGAGGTCGCTCGATACTGGAAGGCAACCTATCCAGCGAGTTCTTATTTGAATTTGAAGGAAAGCATATGGAGGGATTATCCTGGAAGTCTGAGTTAAGTGTTCGGCCGAGTAGAATACCAAAAGAAGTTTTTGCGTCTTTCATTTGCTAAACCCTTTGTAAGCCACCAGTGGTTGGAGAGGAGTATCGTTTCTTCTATGTGGAAAAAACGGGTTCGAGGTCACCAAAGGGATCGCGGGGCTGCCAACGGCTTTTAAAGCTGTCCTGAAAGGAAGAGCTGAAATACCGAGAGTGGCCATTTTAGGCGAATACGATGCCCTACCCGGATTGGGATATGCATGTGGCCACAACATCATTGCTGCATCGGCCGTTGGTGCGGGTATTTCCCTAGCTAGACTCATGCCTGAGATAAACGGAACCTTGATGATCTTTGGGACGCCTGCTGAGGAGGGGATTGTCCAGAACGCGGGTGGAAAGGTCGTGATGCTTGACGAGTTCAAGGGTCTGGACGCAGCTATGATGATTCATGGATTGGACATGACCGCCGTGATATGCGAGTCCTTTAACCGGGAGGCTATAGAGATAGAGTTCATCGGCAAGGCAGCAAATGCCGGTGACGCCGAGGATGCGAGTAAAGAACCCCGTGCTTCCGCACGGGGTATCCACGGTTGGTTTTTCATGAACAAGGCCTAAAGAAGGGAGGATAGTAACATGAAGGCCCCTACAGTCTGTCTCCGTTGCCACCAGAAGTGCCACCTGATGGTAGAGGTTGTAGCCGGAAAGATCGTGGCTGTTGCTGATGCGAGGCAGATCTACCAGACACCCCCCTGCACTGAGGCCTGCCCCATAGGGATGGATGTCCCCGGCTACCTCCTGGCCGTTTCTCAGGGCAGGTTCAGGGAGGCCCTGGAAATCATCCGGAACACCAATCCCCTTCCCTCGGTGTGCGGAAGGGTCTGCCACCACCCCTGCGAGCTGGAGTGCAGGAGAGGCGTTATCGATGAGCCCCTTGCAATCCAGGGGATTAAACGCCTAGTGGGTGATCGGGCCCTGAACTCTGGGCAAAGCCCTGCCCCTGTCGCAAGGAGGAAAAGGGAGACGGTAGCCATTATTGGCTCTGGACCAGCTGGCCTCACCGCAGCCCACGACCTGGTCAGGGCGGGCTACGGTGTCACCGTGTATGAGGCAGGCCCCCTCCCGGGAGGAATGCTCGCCCACGTAATCCCCGAATTCAAGCTCCCCAGGGCCATAGTCCAGTCAGACATCGACTCTATCAAGGCCCTCGGAGTGGAGATCAGAACCGACACACCCATTGGCACAGAGCTCGGCATCGATGGGCTCCTCAGGGACTACGATGCTGTCCTGGTTGCGGTTGGTTGCTGGGAGCCTGTGGCCTTGCGTATTCCAGGCTCGGATTTGAGCGGTGTCTACAACGCCTTACCGCTATTGCAAGAGGTAAAAGGAGGGAAGAAGATCCCGCTTGAGGGCACGGTTGTCATCATCGGTGGCGGCGACACTGCTATGGATGCAGCCCGCACAGCCCTGCGCCTGGGGGCACGTGAGGTGAACGTAACCTGCCTTGAGACACGTGATGCCATGCCTGCCCACACCTGGGAGATCGAGAGGGCAGAAAAGGAGGGTATTACCATCCACCCAGCCCTCGCTCCCCAGCGGTTCAGAGACAACGGCAGGGGGAAGATAGCTGGCGTCGATTTCAGGGCCGTGGCCGCCACACACCTCGATACCGAGGGTAAGCTTGCCTGGACCCTGAAGGAGGGCCCGCCAAGCGAATCCTCAATCAATGCCGATGCGGTAGTTGTGGCCATTGGTCAGCGCCCCTCCACCTCATCCATAAGGGGAGACACTCAACTCACGGTCACACCGAATGGCACTCCAGCAGTCAACCCCACAACCCTGGAGACCAGTATCCCGGGGCTCTTTGCCGCTGGAGACTGTGTAGCAGGAGCTGGCACGGTGGTAGAAAGTATGGCCTCAGGACGCACGGCAGCCTCCTCCATCATCAGGTACCTGGGTGGTGCAGAGCCAGAGAGGCAGAAGCCTTCAACCGGTGAGGTGCTCAAGCGCGCCCGAGAGGTCATCTCTGCTGACCTCACGCCTTCAAAGTCACGCCCGGCAATGCCCACCCTGTCACCCCGTGAAGCCATCACCTCCTTCAAGGAGGTAGAGCTTGGTTTCACGGAAGACATGGGAGTTGCGGAGGCCCGTCGGTGCATCACCTGCACCACTGCATGTATCAAGGGGATGACCATCCCCGATGTCATGTATCACCCTGATCGTTTGTTGTATCCCTTAAAGAGGATTGGCCAAAGGGGAGAGGGCAGATGGAAGCGCATATCCTGGGATGAGGCCATCAGCACCATTGCCGGGAAACTGAAAGAGATAAAGGAGCGATACGGCCCAGAAGCCATTCACATCTCGTGCGGTTCCGGCCAGAAGCATATAGGGCTCCAGGCAATATCGATAGCTGAGAGACTATGGCCCTGCCCAAATACTCACTGGGGCCGGTACACCTGTCAAACACCAGACGAATTTCAGAACTGGGTGACCTTCGGAGATTCTATCACCTATGAGTTTGGCCCGGACTACGAGCACGCGAAGTGCATCGTGTTTTGGGGTTCAAATCCAGACGTAGGTACCCCGGCTCAGGCACGGGTGATCCACCGGGCACTGCGTGAAGGTGCCAAGCTGATGGTCATCGACCCCCGGCCGATACCCATGGCAAAGAGGGCCGATCTGTGGTTGAGGATCAGGCCAGGGACCGATATGGCCTTGGCCTTAGCTATGCAGAATGTGATTATCAATGAGGAGCTCTATGATAGGGAGTTCGTCGAGAAATGGTGTGTAGGGTTCGATAGGCTAAGGGAACATGTTCAAAAATATCCACCAGAGTGGGCCGCTGAAATTACTGGGTTATCCCAGGAGGATATCGTTAAGGCAGCCAGGATGTATGCGACAAATACACCTGGATGCGTATATGTGCGACTAGGTGCCGGTGCCCAACAGGTTACCTCCACTCAGACATCGAGGGCTATATCGATCTTAATCGCTATTTGTGGCAACGTCGATGTCCCCGGGGGAAACCTGCTTTACTACAGGACCTATCGTGACGCCCTGTTCTGGCATACCTATGACATGGATAAGGGTATCAAGGGTCCCGCCGAGGTGGATGAAAGGCGGATAGGGGCCAAGGAATATCCCTTTATGCACAAGGGCAGGGTCTGTGACATCCCCGGCACTATCCGAGCCATGGATGATGGGAGGGTAAGGGCATTGTGGTGTGTTTGCAATAATCTCATCGTTGCGGAGATAGAGAACAGGAAGATATGGGAAGTAATGAAAAACAAGCTTGAATTTGTCTTTGTCTCGGATTTCTTCATGACCCCCACGGCTGAGCTTGCCGATATTGTGCTTCCCGCTGCTTTCTATCAGGAAATCGACACGCTTGTTGCCGCGTTTGGGTATCCTTCCAACTACATCACGGCATCAAAACGGGTGGTAGAACCTCTAGGCGAATGCAGGGATGACAGGGAGGTGGCCATTGAGGTCGCAAAAAAGATGGGAGCCGATGTCGCTCCCTGGGGAAGCGTTAAGGAATGGCTTAACTGGAGGCTGAAGTACCTGGGTATTACCTTTGATGAGCTCTGCGAGAGACCGGATTCCAGGATGACATTCCCCAGGCTGTTCAGAAGATATGAAAGCAGCACGCCTCCTTTTGGCACTGCCAGTGGTAAGGTTGAGTTATATTCTTCCGTCTTTGAGGCGGTGGGGTACGACCCTCTACCTGTCTACCGAGAGCCTCCGGACAGCCCGGTAAGCACCCCCACGCTCTTTCAGGAATTCTCTCTGATCTATACACACTACAGGATTCTGAGCTACATGCACAGTGAAGGCAGGCAAATTAAGCGGCAGCGAGGGGGGACGCCGCATCCCTATCTCGAGATCAATCCGGAAACGGCCTCAAAACTGGGCGTCAACGAAGGGGATTGGGTGTACCTAGAAACGCCCAAGTTCAAGGGCCAATGGCGTGTTACCTATAGGGCACGGCTTGTCCCTGAAATGCATCCGGATGTTGTGGCTGGGCCCCATGGTTGGTGGTTCCCCGAGAAACCAGGGCCCGAACACGGCTGCTTTGAATCAAACATAAATGCCGTGTTGAGCCTTGACCCCCCTTACGACCCTGCCATAGGGGTCATGCAATGTAGGGCGCTGCTGTGCCGGGTAGAAAAGGCCGGATCTGAATAGGGAGGTGAAAAAATGCCAGAAGAGGCGATAAATGCGAAGATAAAGGAAATGTCTGGAATGTCTCCTGAAAAAGTTAAAGACGCTTTACCTCTTACCCTTGATGAAATAGGCAAATATGGCATTGGAAGGGCACTGGAGGAGGTTCCTAATCTCCTGTGGAGGATAATCGAAAAACTGGCGGAAATAGATGCTGCGAGGTCTTTGAGCGAGGTGCCTGAAGCTTCGGGGAAGTTCATGGATCTCCTATGGGAAGGCGTAGGCGAGCGTGCTCTGAAATCCCAGAAATTGAGATCGGTATTAGAGTCTGAGAGCTTGATGTCAGTACTAGAAAGAACTGGGAAGATACATGTCAACATCGAGGCCTCGGATAGCCCTTTGAGGGGTCACTTTACTATTAGCCAGGGAAAACTATCAGGTGGCTCCGGATTAGTGCATGTCAAGGACCAGGATTTCAGGTTTTTTGGGCCCACGAAAGTATTACTGGAATTCTTGAAGGGGGAACTCGCCTTGGGTTTTAGCGACCCCAAGCTTCAAACAGATGGACATCCAGCATTCGCATCCCACGTCGCTTCAATAGTTCAAGGTGTATCCAAGCTCATTAGAGGTAGACCCGATTAGAGTGGTGGGGAATTAGGCTCCCCCCTCAATAAGGAGCTAAAATCTTATCTCGAGCATACGCGCCATAAACGGAAGGGCTTTTTAACGGGTTAAATAGCATAGACAGTACCTCTGCAAGAAGGGTGCGGCTCCCTTTCTTTAAAGAAAGCCCCTATGGTTTTTAGCAAAGTTAAATTCTTATCCCAATCATAACATAGTAAGGAGGCAGAGATGTTAGATCTAAAGAGCATTCCATCGACCAAAGAAGACCTGGATTCCTATGAGGTAAACAACATATTCCACTCCTGGGGCTACCTCCCCTCCCTATCGCCCCTCAGGGTTGTTTCGGCAAAGGGGCTGCGGTTTACCACCGAGGATGGCAGGGAGCGGCTGGATTTCAGCTCCTGCTTTGTGAGCCACAACATCGGCCATCAGGATCCCCGGGTCGTGGAGGCGATCTGTGAGCAGGCCAAGACGCTCTGTTCCTTTGCTCCCAATTTTTCCACGAAGCCGAAGGCGCTTTTGGGAAAGATGCTGGAGGAGATCACTCCCGGCGATCTGTCACGTTCATTTCTTACACTCGGCGGTACAGAGGCCAATGAGGCTGCCATCAAGATCTGCCACCAGTATACCGGCCGTCGGAAGATCTTGGGTCGGTACCGCTCCTATCACGGTGCCACTGCCGCGGCCATGACCCTGTCGGTGGGAGATCCTCGAAACTGGGCCCAAACCCTGGGTGGAACGGAAGTGGTTCCTGTTCCCCAGCCCTATTGCTACAGGTGCATGTTCGGAAAGAGCTATCCCGAGTGCGATCTTCAGTGCGTGAAATACATCGATGAGGTCATCGAGCTCGAGGGGGGAGGCGACAAGGTGGCGGGCATTATCTTCGAGCCGGTGACCGGTGCAAACGGCATCATCGTACCCCCACCGGAGTATTTCCCGCGCTTGAGGGAGATCTGCGACAAGTGGGGCATCCTCATGGTCGCCGATGAGATCATGAGTGGGTTCGGCCGAACAGGAAGGTGGTTTGCTTTGGATCATTGGGGAGTAGTCCCTGATATCATGACCCTGGCAAAGGGGATCACCTCCGGGTATGTTCCCCTGGGGGCCACGGTGGTGCGGAAGCCCATTGCGGATAGATTCAAGGAGCAGTTCTTCAGCCACGGGGCTACCTACGCGGGACATGCCCTCGCCTGCGCCACGGCTCTGAAGGTGATTCAGGTCTACCAGGAAGATAACCTTATCGAGAACTCGGAAAAGATGGGCAAATACCTTTTAGACAGGGCGATGGAGTTCAAGGAAAAGCACCCATGCATCGGTGATGTGCGAGGACTCGGGCTGTTTGTGGGCCTTGAGCTGGTAAAGAATCGAAGGACCCATGAGCCAATCATACCCCTGAATGCCAAGATAATCCCAGGAATGAATCCCAAGCTGGCGGTGGCCAAGCGGCTGGGCGAGCTGGGGATGATCGCCATGGCGGCAAACCCGGGCAACGTGATTGCCATGGCACCGGCCCTCATTGTCACCAAGGATGAGATCGACGAGGGAATTGCCATGATGGATGAGGCCCTCAAGGAAGCGGATGTCTTTACAGAAGACTGAGGTGAGACTTGGGTATCATTTACCGAAACCCTGAGGACAGCCGATGAGAAAAAGGTAAACATGCATACTACTGCCAACATTCTTGAAGTAGGTCGAGTGGCCAAGGCCACTCAGTTACGGGGCATCTACCCCTAAGCGGAAAGAGTTTTCTTAGAGACGGTTCCAACGATTTGGTAAGAGCTGTGAGGCAGACATGTCACTGTACCCAGGGATTAAGTAAAAATATATGAGACCTTAACTGGCACTGTTAAGATACGAAAATTAGGTGCCTGAATCATAGTAAAGAACGAGGGAGATAATCACCTTATGTACCGGAGAAAGGAGATGATTCATCGCAAGGCGTACATTTGGTTTCAAGGTTTCTGAAGTGAGGGCGTATTCAAATGGCAACACATGTAACCGTATACGGGAGGCAGAGGAATATCTGAGTGAGGACACTTACTCGACCCAGACAAAACTGCGTAACCAGCTAGATCCGCAGGCAAGGGTTTTGTGTATAGGACCTGCCGGGGAGAACTTGAGTCGATTGGCTGTCATCCTTTCAGAAACGGGATTTGCTTCTGGCAAGTCGGGGTTTGGTGGAGTGATGGGCTCAAAGAAGCTTAAGGCAATCGCTGTCAGAGGTACAAAGCCCTTGAGCATTTTTGACCCCAAACGTCTGATCGAAATTTCTAAAAAAGTTAAGGAGGTTAAAATGGGAAAAGTCAAAATATTGGGAATTTGTGCTAGTACTAGAAGAGGAAATACAGAGTTCTGTGTGAAGGAAGCTTTGAAAGCAGCGAAAGAATTTGATATTGTGGAGACCGAGTTTGTTCACTTTAAGGATTATAAAATAAATCCTTGCACTGGTTGTTTCAAATGTTTTAACCCGAAAGAAGTAAAGCCTGATCGACTGTGTCAAACTTGGAATGATGGTACAGATAAACTTCTGCTAAAAATGATCCAAGCTGACGGCGTAATTTTCGGAACACCTGTATGGTATTTTAGCATCTCATCTAAATTGAAAAATTTTTTTGATAGAATGGAAGCAGTAAACGTGTATTCGGCCACCTATGCAAAAAATTTGGTAAACCCCTATCAGGTTGTAGGCGCAATTGCAGTAGGAGCTAACAGAAATGGAGGTCAGGAGCAAGCTATATTGGATATAATTAGAACGAATTTGTTCGACAAGATTTGTGTTGGCTCATTTGCAGGTCCAACTCCTGGATGCTATTTTGGTGGAGCGGTGGTACTATGGCCAGAGAGAAGCTCGGAATTTATAAACCCCAATTGGGCTGAAATTTCTAAAAAAGATGAGTTAGGATTGAAATCAGTGCGGGCAGTAGGTAGACGTGTTGCAGATGTTTCAAGAATTATTAAAGCAGGTTTGAAGGCGTTATGACATGCTTTTAAGTTTGTTAGCTCCTCACAAGAATCTGTTGGTAAAATAGACTTCTTAATGTCAATAAACCTTTGGCATTTTCAGATAGTGAGACAGATAAGGCCTTTTGGTCACCATTTTAATACTGAAAGTCACTACCACCGGCATAGCCGGTGGCTTGATTAGCCCTATAAGGGCATTGCTACCTGCGGCCCTTAAAGGACCACAGTCCTCTATCAACATTGGGTGAAAACTATTCTCGTGGAATAGATAGTTGCTTGTTTCTTTGCTCAATTGGCAGAGGATACGGGCAACTATAGAATGGGTCACTCAAATCACTGTCGTATTTGTCCTCAATCGTATCGTTGATCTCCTGATTCTGTATGTATTTCAGGATCTTGGCTTCATTGAGCCCAACGGTACTGACATAATAACCACGTGCCCAGAAACTATAGCCTTTAAAGTTCTTTTGTAACCGACTGTATTTCTCGAACATGATCATGGCACTCTTACCCTTCAAATACCCCATAATGGTTGATACTGAATATTTTGGAGGGATTGATAGGCACATGTGGATATGGTCGATACACAAGGTCCCTTCCACCACCGCGACTCCTTTGTATTCGCACAGCCGTCGCAGAATTATCCCTAATTCCTGGCGCAGCTTGCCGTATACTATTTTCCGCCGCTTTTTCGGCACCCAAACCACATGGTACTTACATTCCCAGACTGTATGTGATAGACTGTGTTTCACCTCTTGCTCCTTTCGTATGCCTATGCCACGAGAACAGCTAGGCTTAAGCTTACGCAAAGGAGCTTCTTTATTGAATACTACAGCAAAGCTTTTTCCACTCTCCCCAGCATAGCCGGGGGCTTAGTGAGGGAGTTAATTTAATCAAATTAAGGAACGAGGAAAGCAATCATCTCATTACCGGAGAAAGGAGGTGATTCATCGTAAGGGGTATATCTTATTTCAAACTTTCTGAAGTTGAGGCATGAAAGATGAAGGATTTATGTACCCGTCTACGGGAGGCAAGATGGCTATGGATCAGATATTCTTGAACGGCAATGTAGTGACCATGGATCCCAAAGCTCCTGAAGCGACAGCCTTCGGGATCATGGGCGATCGTATCTGGGCGGTAGGCTCCAACGAAGAGATACTAAAATGGGCAAAAAACAAGACCAAAGTGGTGGACTTGGGTAGCAAAACCGTAATCCCAGGCTTCATCGAGTCCCACAATCACCTCTCCACTTATGCCATGACGCTGCTTCAAGCTGACTGCCGAACGCCTCCTAACCGAAGCATTGAAGAGGTTAAGGCCAAGATCAGGGAGATGGCCGATGGTGCAGAACCCGGTCATTGGGTGAGGGGCTGGGGATACGACGATACGCTCATTACCGAGAAGCGACACCTTACCTGGGCAGATCTCGACGAAGTGGCTCCTCAGAATCCCGTCTTTATCTCCCACATTTCAGGCCACCTGTCCTATGTAAATTCTATGGCCCTTGAGATAGCAGGCATAGGTCCAGAGACCCCTCAACCATCAGGCGGTGAGATCCACAAGGACGACAAGGGCATGCCCACCGGCCTATTTCTTGAGACGTCGGCCCGAGATCTTATAGCCAAACACATTCCCCCTTTTAGCATATCTCAGCTCAAGGATGTCTTCCAAAAGGCGATTTCTCACTATCACCAGGCCGGGATCACCAGCATCCACGATGCTGCCATTGGTATGCGGAGTGGCGCTGGTCCTATTCGAGCCTATCGAGAGCTAGAAGCAGAGGGCAAGCTTCGTTTGCGGGTATATATGACGATTATTGAGGAGCTGTACCGGGGTATCCTCGAACTGGGCCTAGGCACTGGATTCGGCTCCGAATATTTGAAGCTTGGATGTGTAAAGCTCTTTCAGGACGGATCCATTCAAGGGCTGACGGGCGCCCTGATGGAACCCTATTACAACAGAACGGACTTTCGCGGGGAGCTGATTCTGCCCCAGGAGACCCTGGATGAGCTCGTAGACAAATACCACAGCGAAGGTATCCAGATCGCCATCCACTCCAATGGAGACCGGGCTATCGAGTCGGTCATTCAGGCCTTTGAGAAGGCGCAGCAGCGTCATCCAGGCCGCGACCATCGTCACATGATCATTCACTGCCAGCTTGCCACGCAGGATCACATCAAGCGAATGAAGCAGCTGGGAGTGGTGCCCAGCTATTTCGTCAATCACGTGTATTACTGGGGTGATCGCCATGCTGCCATGTTTCTGGGGCCTGAGCGCGCATGGCGGATCGATCCCCTGGCTCGTTCTTTAAAGGAGGGGCTCGCCTTTACCCTGCACTCAGATCTCCCCGTGACGCCGGTGGATCCTCTATTCTCAATCTACTGTGCGGTGAATCGCATCACCCGGCAAGGTGAGGTGCTAGGACCAGAGGAACGCATCTCTCCCCTGGCGGCCCTCAAGGCGTATACGACATATGCTGCTTATTGTAGCTTTGAAGAGGACCGCAAAGGCTCCATCGAGGCTGGAAAGCTGGCTGATTTTGCCATCTTATCGGATAATCCGTTGACGGTTTCACCGGAAGCCATCAAAGATATTCAGGTTGATGCGACCGTGGTTGGTGGTCAGGTAGTATTTGGTAATGTATGATAGAGGGGAATTTAAATCGGATGTCGTCGATGCATTTGGCCCGTGTGGTTCCCGAATGTGTCGGAAAAACTAGTAACTTCTAACTCGAGAAAACAGCTAGTAGGAAAGGGGCCATATCACGGGAAGATCATTTTTTAGAAGATTTTAGTCATTTTCGGTGCAGTGATGATCTTTTTTGCAGTTCAAATTTTTGCACAGCCAAAACAGGGCGGTACTCTGACAGATATTCACAATAGTCCGATCCCGCACCTGAACAACGTCATCCGTTCCGGGACTACAACGGGCTATCCTGCGACGAAGATTTTCGCTAGCGCCCTCAGGCTCTATATTAACTACGAATACGAACCCTTCTCGCAGAATCCTGCCGAGCTTTTCGGAGGTCTTCTTCAATGCATCCTCGTTCATGGCCGGGGTTAGCTTTGGATGCACGCAGGAGAGGATCTCGATATTCCTCAAGCCAGCGCCTATAAGCCGTAAGGTTATCTCCGCTCTGATTTCCGTAGTAAAGATGGGGAGGAACTCCGCCGGGACATTCTGGCCATACTCACGCAAGGTAACGTCGGTGATGATTGCCCTCTCAAGGCTTTTATTTCCCATTTGTCCCTAGGTAAAATAAATTAATAATATCCCTTCCTCTACGTATGAACAAGGCAATACGCAATGTGCTCGGTGTGAATTTAGGCTCAATGTGAATCCATATCGATATCAAGTCCCACGAACGAGCCACATAACGAGTAGCGAGCAACAAGAAACGAGCAACGAGACCTACTCTTTTTCCCTTGGAAGGACCTGAGGGATACCCTTGATCGCCTCTTTTCCCTCGGAGATTACCTTTTCTATCTTTTTCGACTCTTTAGAGATCCTTGCCTTCCATTCCTGGTAGATGTCCGGCGAAATAAGCCTCGCCATGGATTGGTAGGTGATGATCACCAGACGGGCGCATCTTGAGCTGGCTATCAGGGGGCTCGTGGAAGGCACGAAAAAGGTCAGAAGCACTATCAAGAAATAGGAGATGATGATCCCCTTTATGAGGGCAAAGCTGATGCCCAGTGTTCTGTCGAACCATCCGATTAACAGCCTCTTAAAGAGGCCATGCAAAAGGAGCCCAAAGAGATGGAAGCCGATAATCACCGCGATGAACAGGATGATAAAGCTGATAAGAGGGAGGGGTTTTTCCAGAGGGATGTAAGCCTTGAGGTAGTCGGCCATCTGGGGATGGTAGTGGTTACCTATTACGATTCCAAAGACCACCCCCGCAAGTGAAGCGATCTCCCGAAAGAAGCCCCTGAAAATACCCTTGATGAGAAAAAAGGCGATCAATACAACAATGATAATATCAAGGATATTCATGTGAGATCCCTGGGGAACCCCGTTCACAATGAGCACCTCATTCCTAGCAGAGGCGAATTTTATAAGTCAAGTCATAAAATCGCTGCACGATTTTTATCCTCATTTGATCATAAATAGAGGTTATGCTACAAGGATTATTATGAGCAAGCAAAACCGTATTCTATTGGCCTTGGGAATCATTTTGCTCGATCTGATCGTCTTCTTTTTGCCGTTGACCGCATTTTTTCTGGCATATGTCGTCCTGTACAATCCACCATGGGTAAAGGATTTCCTCGAAAGGCTGGATGAGGAAAGCAGGCAGTAGCCTCTGTAAGCAGTAAACAGAAACAAATGGGGTTTCGAGCTTGGGGTAACATTGTGCACTTATAACATTAACTGGATTTAGTGCCTTACTAAAAAGTTGTTTTTCTCTATGATTAACGAGGCATTCATTGATAAGGCTAGAGAGCTGGGCTTTATTGCCGTGGGATTTAGCAGGCCAGGAACCCCTCTCCACTTCGAATTCTTCTATCGCTGGCTAAGGGATGTGGAGCTCGGCGATATCTCGTATCTACGGACGCACATGGACATACGAGGGGATCCGACAAAGCTCCTCGAGGGCACGCGGACGATAATCTCCCTGGCCTACCCGTATCCAGCGGCAAAGCCCTCGACGCCGGACGGGTATGCTGCCTCGAGGTACAGCACACCGGATCAAGATGATTATCACCTCCGAATGCGGAGGCTGGGAAAGCAGCTCAGCACAGTTGTTTCCGAGTTATTTCCGGGAAGCCTCAGCCGGGTATGCGTGGACTCCGCACCCATACTTGAGAGGAGTTTTGCCGAGGCGAGCGGAATTGGGTTTATAGGCAAGAATAACATGCTGATAGTTCCGGGTTATGGTTCGTACTGTTACCTGGTTGAGCTCCTTACAACCGCCCGATTTCCCATCCCTGCATTTAAAGGGCATGAGAACCAATGCGGTTCATGCACAAGATGTATTGACAGTTGCCCCACAGGGGCCTTGAAGGCACCCTTTTTCCTTGATGCCTCTCGATGTCTCTCGTACCTCACCGTTGAATCCAAGGGCGATATCGATCGGGATGCGGCGTGGAAGATGGGGAATACCTTTTTTGGCTGTGACGTGTGTCAGGAGGCCTGCCCCTTTAACGGAGAAGAAGGGGGTATCGTCACGCTCCCCTCCACAGGAGAAATCCTCACGATGAGTGAATCGGAGTTCAAGGGAACCTTTGGGAGGACCGCATTTGAAAGGCCGGGGCTGGAGAAATTGAAGAGCAATATTCGGGTGCTCCTTGAAAAACAAAAAAAGGATATGGCATGTTGATAAAACCTAACATTTATCAATAGGCTATTTTTAAAGGGCGCAAACCCTATATTCTCCCTTTAACAATAAAAGTCCTTTGCCGGACACAGTCATTGCTTTTTTACGTCCAATTTGAAAATCCTTTCTTTGCTGGCAAGCCCTTGTGGTAAGTCCTTAATTTTCTTGACCGATCAACTAATTTTCGATAATTTTACCTATGTTCTCTCAATGTTATCTTCAACCTTTTTTCAAGAGGGGAACTATAGTATGACTGCCAGGAAATCCCGTTTCTCAGATAGAAGGCGGGGTTTCTGTATTTTTTAGGAGATCCCTTGAATACTCTTTCCGCTTTGATTGAATGTGATTAAAAAAGACAAGAGTCAAGATCAGGCTTAACCCTATGCCCTACAAGCTGATCAAGCAGTTCATATGGTGGTGAAAAATGAAAAATCTGGATGAAATCAGGGAGATAGTAAGGCAACGCGGCAACGTTCTTTCTGAGAAGTATGACATCGCTGTTGCGGGTATTTACACTATTTCGTCATTTCGTTCTATACTCGCCCAACCAGAAAGCGAGTTCTTATCATTTCATTATCACTTTAAAAGGCCTTTCCATTGACACAGAAAGGGCTAAAATCTATAGGATAAATGTAATCTAAAAGAATAATCGATTTTCAGGGTCCAAGCAATGAATGGCCGGAAGGATCAACATTCGACTGATGACTCGCAAAATCGAGAGAGAGCTATAAAGCTCTTTACCTACCTCCGAGAGCTGGCCAAGTTACGCACAAAAACAATCAGTACAATCGATCAATATGACACTGTTCTTTGGTTTAGTGATATTCCCCGCGAGCCAGAGTGCCATTGCATAGCATGGAAACCTGTCGAAGATGAAGAAGAGGCTGAAGTTTGGCTGGAAATAAGAAAGCCTTCCCTAAAACCCCCACCGAATCCACCCAAGACCCTAGAACCTTGGTTAGACTTCGCTCAATTAAACGATTCTTCTAAGGACTTTCCGGGCCTGAAGGAAAGGATCGTCGATCCCTCAGATCTTGAAAGACAAGATGATCGAGAGGGGGGAGAGCCTGCCCGGTTTTTAAGCTTGGACGAACATCCAGGAATCAAGCAACAATGGGAGAAATATGTCGAGGAGAAGTGGTGGCCGTGGGCAGAAAAAGATCGACGACTTCAGACAGTTCAAAAGGTATATACTAACCTTTTCTCCATCTACCAGAAACAACAACGATTAGGAGAGGCTTATGAAGCCGTCCTCGGCCTTGGCTATTTAACGTGGAAACCGAAGGGAAGCTACGAGGTTAAACGGCATTTGGTTGTGGCTCAGACAAGTCTCACATTCCATGCTGCTCGCGCAGCCATTACACTTGGGCCGGCCGGAGAGGGTGCGAAACCCACTTTAGAAGAAGACATGCTTGAGCCGCATGAGCGTCCAGATGCAACAGTTGAAAAGGCAATTGTCCAGCAGATAGAGGAAATAGGCGATTTACTATGGGATGGTGTCCAGGTAGTATCGGCCCTGAAAAGTTGGATTCATGCGGTCTCACCCGATGGACTGTACGAGAACACAATAATCCCTCAGCCTGAATGTGGGCTTAATCCAAAAGTGAATTTTGCTCCTGCTGTGGTACTCAGAAGGCGAACGGAGCGTAGCTTTATCCGAGCATTTGGAGAGATTATTGAGCAACTCCAAGCGGGACAGTCTATACCAACTGGTGTGATACGGATTGTGACGATCGTTGACGACGCTAGAAAACCACCAGATCTCGAAGGCAAGGACGATCAGGAAGCAACGCAACCACTCTCGTTAGAGGAAACCTGCTTCCCCTTGGAAGTAAATGAAGAACAGTTGGAAATCACTAAGAGACTTGCAAATCGACAAGGACTACTGGTTCAAGGTCCGCCGGGTACCGGAAAGTCTCACACTATTGCTAACCTTGTATGTCACCTTTTGGCAACTGGCAAACGCGTATTAGTAACAAGCCATACCGCACGCGCTCTGACAGTATTGCGAGAGAAAATCCCTAGACCGATTTCTGAATTGTGTGTGATTCTGCTTGGTGATGACCTTACTGCCATGGAGTCTTTAGAAGAGTCAGTTCGAGCAATCACAAACCAATATACCAGTTGGGATGAAAAAGGAAATCAAGAGCTAATCGAAAAACTTGAAATGAAGCTTGATGCATATAGGAAGCAAGAAGCATCAATCCAAAATGACCTACGAGCCATACGTGAATCCGAGACTTATCAACATCCACTCTTGTTTGAGACTTATAAAGGGACAGCCGCAGCCATAGCAAAGCGTCTTAAAGAAGAAGAGGAAAGATACTCTTGGATCTCAACCGAACCTGAAGAGGAGACGGAACCGCCTCTAACCGACGGAGAAGCAACTGAGCTTCTTCGCCTCTCTCGCAAAATAGATAAAAGTCGAGAGAATGAAATTCAGAAAATCTTTCCTGAACCCAATTCTCTGATCAGTCCTAAGGAATTCTTCGAGCTTATAACAAAAGAACGCGAGGCTCTTAATAAATACCAAAATGCTTCAAGTCAGCGCAGACACCCTGCATATGCCTCGCTGTCTAAAGCGGACCAGGATCAGAGAAAAGCACTCTTTCTAAGTATCTCAAATTTACTAGAAATTTTCACCACGGTCTCAAACTACATACAACCGTGGGTGCGTAAAGCAGCAAATCAGATACTAGGGGGGCAAGACCTCGCTTGGAGTGAAATGCTAAAAGTGACAAGAGAACATCTTGACGCCGTAGGTGATCGTATAAGACGTGTGGCAGGGCTTAAAGTAGTTGGCCTCGGAGAACACGAAACGGATAAAATAAAATCCGACGCTACCAATCTGCTGCAGCATTTAGAGGCTGGCGGAAAATTGGGTTTTGGCCCTTTTCGCAGCAAGGTTGTGAAGAAAGCCAAGTATCTCATTAAGGAAGTTCGTATAAACGGGAATTTGTGTGATAACCCTCAATCCTTAAGAAATCTGATTGAATGGATAGAAACCGCTGACTATCTTGATCTACTAGGCAAACACTGGTCAATTTGCACCGACCCGCCCTCTGGCCCTTTCGATACGCAAGCCGCTGAATATTACGATCTATGCAAACCTCTAGAAAAGGCCTTAGAGCTTAATGAGGTAATTGTAGGGTTGAAAAAAAAGATCGCTGTGATCCAGGGACTTGCTGAGCCCAACTGGCGAGATCTTGACGAGCTTAAGGCAATACAACAAGCCATAAAAGCCGCGGCACTTGAGAAAAACCTTGCTGCTTTGCAGGGCAAATTGCAGGATCTGGAAACTCGAATTCATGTCATGGCAATGAAGTCCGAAGCTCATTCAGCGGTGCACCAACTGCTTAATGCTGTACGGGAGAGAGATGAAGGGAGCTATGATGCAGGCTATACGATCTTAAAGGGATTGGTGAAATCGTGTAAAGAATTTAAGTTCCGCAACGATCTCTTAGGGCGTTTAAAAGCCGTTGCGCCTGAACTTGCTCTTGAATTAAGATCTTCATATGAAGACTCGGTTTGGAATACGCGAATGAACCATTTCAGTGCAGCATGGAACTGGGGGCGCACTAACCGCTGGCTGAAAAAATTCAACGAACCGCGCACTTATGAGGCCCTCGCCAATAATCTGGAAAGCTGTAAATCCCGCATGCGCAATACTATCCTCGACTTGACACAGGCTAAAGCCTGGAAACATTGCTTCTCGCGCTTGACAGAATACGATCGTCAACACTTGATGGCCTGGACCAAGGCTGTAAGGCGAATTGGCAAGGGCACAGGAAAATACGCCAGCATGCATCGCAGAGAAGCTCGCAAGCACATGGAGGAATGTCGATCTGCAATTCCTGCCTGGATTATGCCAATTTATCGAGTGGCAGAAACCATTCGCCCTGGAAAAGACGCATTTGATGTGGTGATCGTGGATGAGGCCAGTCAGTCCGGTCCCGAGGCGCTTTTCCTTCACTTTTTGGCAAAACAGATCGTTGTCGTAGGAGATGACAAGCAGATCAGCCCGGAATTCATAGGAATTACACGGGAGGATGTCGAACTATTGCGGCAGAGATATCTATCTGGCATTCCGCACAGCGATGCGCTCGGAGTCGATAACAGTTTCTTTGACCAGGCTGAAATTCGTTATCCCGGCCGTGTTCGGCTTAGAGAACATTTTCGCTGCATGCCCGAAATCATTCAGTTTTCAAATAATCTATGCTACGGTTCCGAGCCGCTTATCCCATTGAGGCAGTATGCCGCTGGTCGACTTTCACCTGTCATTGTTACCAATCATGTGAGTGGCGGCTATCAAAAGGGTACATCACCTAGAGTTGTAAATCCGCCGGAAGCTGAGGCCATTGTCCATAAAATCAGTAGATGCTGCGAAGATCCTTCTTATGATGGCAAGACGATGGGAGTGATCAGTCTTCTTGGTCAGGATCAGGCGAGATTAATAGAAAGACTTCTTCTAGATGAGATTGGCCCTGAGGAGATGGAAAAGAGGAATCTTGTCTGCGGTGATGCTTATGCTTTCCAAGGCGATGAGCGTGACATTATGTTTCTTAGCCTTGTCTCTGCCCCAACTGAAGGACAGAGGATAGGTACGCTAGCAAGCCCGCGAGACGAAAGGCGGTTCAACGTTGCAGCGAGCCGTGCAAAAGATCAGATGTGGCTCTTTCATAGCGTTACTCTTAACGACTTAAGTCCCAGGTGTTTGCGCTACCAACTATTGGAATATTGTCAAAATCCCAAAGTTCAGCCTACGAGCTTAGACCGATTAGATTTAGGTAAACTAAGAGAGATCAGTCGACTTGCCGACAGAGATAGGGTTAGTCCTCCTGAACCCTTTGAGAGTTGGTTTGAGCTGGATGTTTTTTTAAAGATAGTCGACAGAGGATACCGGGTTATCCCTCAGTTTGAAGTAGCTGGTTATTTCATTGATCTCGTTGTTGAGGGTATAGAGGGGCGACTCGCAGTAGAATGTGATGGAGATGAATGGCATGGTGTAGAACGCTACGAGCAAGACCAAGCTCGGCAGCGCCAATTAGAGCGATGCGGCTGGACTTTTTGGAGAGTTCGTGGGAGCGCCTTCTATCGCGATCCTAAGGAAGCGCTTGAAGGGCTCTGGCAAGTTTTGAAACGTCTTAAGATTTATCCTGAATCTAAAGAATCGGAATCCGTCTCAGAGGGCGGGCCTTCACGAGCAGAACAACATTCATCCGCTACAAAACCTAAGCCATCTCCCGATAATGACAGCCAGACCCATAGTGAGTCAGCAGAAGAAGGGTTGGTTGAAAAAGAAGTTACTACTCAGAAGGAAAAAGAAGGAGAAGTCCGAGAAGAAGAAGCTCGTGAAAAGCCTGTGCAGCAAGAACTGTTTAGGGGGACAACAGAGAAAAAAGAGAAAGAATGGGCTGAATCAGTCAAGAGAAGAAAAGGAAGAGAGATTTCATGGAAATCAGAGGAGAAGATAGAAGTAGCGAAAAAGAGAGTTACTGGAATTGACCCATCACATCTTGTCGATCCTCTGCCAAATGTTCTTTTCAATCTACTGCCGGAACACGAATGGAAATGCGGAAAATGTGGGAGAACCAGACAAATATTGGTTGGGTTATTCGGACCTTACTTAAAGTGTTCCAACAGAAAATGTAGAAAAACAAAAAAAATTGCCTATGCGACATTGATGGAGGCCTTTCATATACTTCAAATACCATGCGCAGCATGCGGAAGTCCAATGGTGGTTACCATAGGCAATGCCGGCTTACCTTTGGCTAGATGCAGCCAATTCCCTAAGTGCAAAGCAGTTGAGTCCTGGATAGACTTGAATGAAAGAATTAAACAGAAAGATGTTAGGTTGCAGCCTGGAGGTAAGATGTAACGGAGGTCTGAAATGCTGAAATCATAGACTTGTTGTCTCTGGCAAAATTCATAGATACCTGAGGGGTGTAACCCTTTGATTTCTTATTATATAACGTAGTTTCTGAATGAACTTGCCATTCGGGGGTAAGGGCTTAGGTGAGGGATCTATAGCAGTGGATTATTCGCCCAGGGTTGGGCCAAGGCAATAGGTTGAAATGGTTTGAGGAGTCATAAAAGATGAGCCGAAAATGGGATCTATAACCGCTTTTTTTAACCCAGAAATAAGCTTTTTTAAGGTTAGGAAATTAGAGGTCTCGGATCGCCCGGGTGAAGGCCATGTAAGCGATGTTGGCCTTGCTTCCAAATACGTTGGCCGATGCTTCGCCAGGTCTTGAAAGGAAGGCTGCAACGTCAGGATTGATGTAGACCCTGTCATATTCCTGCCCCTTGGCCTCGTGAACAGTGGAAAGAATAATGCCCGAGCCATTCCGGGTTTTAATCGTAGTTTTCGAGATCTTCATCATGTAGTAGACCGCATCCGGCAGAACACGTTCGCATTCCCTGACCACCTTTGCCATAGCGGCAAGCTGGAAGTCATTCAGATCCCTGTGATACCTTTCAACGGAATCCGGACATGAAACCGAAGCGTAATACCTATTCACTCGAAGAACTGTTTGATATTATCGAGGCAAAAGGCAAAGAAATCGATGAAGCTTTAGCTCAACTAATGGCTCAAAGGGATTGAGCTGCAAGGTAGTAAAAAATTCTCACATGTGGTAATATTTATTGTAGACATTTTGTGACAGCAGAGATAGGAGGCTACATCTTTAAGGGGAGGTGAGGAAAGAAGTGAAGCGAGATATCTATGAGCATTTCCTTACGATACGGCTCTTGGGGAAGACAATCAGTCCAGGTCGTGTCCCGGTGCCATTGCTAATGCGGCTTCTTTCTGAACTCAATAAGGCCTTCCATAGAACAGGAATGGTTCTTCTAGGGGAAGCTGAGAGCGTTAAGCGTGGACCTTATCAAAGAAGTATCCGGGATGAAATAGCGTTGGATTTGGTATTACTAACTCATGGAAGCCCGAATACGGTTCTGGGATTCGAGAGGGCGCCTGGCCAGCAGGCATTCGATGGAATTGACTTTGGGGTTCAGATCATCGAGAAATCCTTACAAGGCCTTGCCGAGATTCAAGGATCAGGAGAAGGATTACCTATGGGCTTTGATGCTGGCACCCTTTTAGCTTGGAGAGATGTGGGAATCCTTTTCGAACATGGCGTTGATAAGATTTCATTCTCATTGAACCATCGACCTCAGAGACTCTCGACAGTCTATAATAAAAATGGCTATCGACGAGTCCAAGAACGGATCAAGGGGCCGCAGATTAATATCCGAACGATTGAAGGACGTCTTCTCATGGCTGACTTCAAGGAACACGGCACACGATGCCGAGTGCACCCCTCTATCGGGGAGCCTATAATCTGCCTCTTTGATGAAGTGCAGAAGGAGGAGGTGCTGGAAAACATTCTTTACTACGTTAGAGTTAATGGGGAAGCGAAGGAGGATCCAATCACAGGCAAGATCAACAGCATCAAGATCCAGGATATACAACGGCTTGAGGATCGCAATGAAGGAGAGGATTTACTCCCTCAAGGGACACCCCTGCCTACGGATTTCTGGCAATCACTAAGCCTCGACCAATTGGCGGAATTGCAAGGAGCGCGTCCGCTGGCCGACATCGCCTCGCTCTTTGGAACCTGGCCTGGAGATCAAGACGATGGATTTGAGGAAGCTGTCCGTACGCTCAGGATGCAGACAACCTCAGGAGGCTGAATGCGATGAATGTCACCAGAGTCCTTGCTGATACGAATGTACTATCCTACACCATGCGTGGGGGAAAACTCGCCCAACTCTACGAGCCCCACTTAAAAGGAAGGCTTGTCGCAATTTCCTTTATTACAGTGGGAGAGCTCTATTATGGTGCTGAGAAGGCACGATGGGGAAATGACAAGCGCTTGAGACTGGAAACGACCCTAAGGAATTTCCTTGTGATTCCTTATGACCATGAAATCGCTAGGACCTACGGACGCATTGTCGCTGAGAGTGAACGATCAGGCCGTCGGATGAGCCTTGGGGACGCATGGATCGCTGCATGCGCAGTAAGGCATGAGCTTCCATTGGTTACTCACAATGCAAAGGATTTCCAAGGCATTGAAGCCTTACAAGTTATTTCTGAGCCTGATGCTTAGGAGCCGCATGGGCGGCAGAGCGCTTCTTGAATTATAGTCCGCGCTTAACTGGCAATTTCGCCTCGCCCATTGCGAAATTATAGGCGAGATTTTCGATTCAGGCCTTCTCCTATAACTGAGCCGCCTGTCCGTCAAGATCCAGGGGGTATTTCTCGCCCTTGATATCAACAATGGTAACTGTGCCGTTACTGCCCTGGGAGATTTTTGAGGATGAGCCTTTCAATTTTCTGAGACAAAGAGAGGGCTATTCTCCCAATCCCTGTGCTTATCCTGAAACGACTTCAGAAAGCAGCGACCTTTCTTGTTTCTGAGATCATAGATGCTGTGCCTCAGGATCGTTACAGGGCTCTCCCCCTTCAGGCTCACCGTGATCTCATACCTGCTGAAAGCGGTGATTATGCCCCTTATAACCTCACCTTCAAGCAGGGTAAAAAAGACGACCTCTTGGCCTTTCATGAGGGGAAAAAGAGACTTGTTTTTTACAAAGTACCTCTGTCGCGGCGAAAGGATCGGACTCAGCCCGAGTTTCTGGACTTCCTCGTCTGTCTTTATGAGCGGCCTCACCGATTCATCAAGATGAGCCGGGTAGAGGAGCTTTATCTCCACCTTAGAGAGCACCTGCGCTTGCTGGGCTTCCATGTCCAGCTTGAGGTCATAGGTGAGGTTCTCCAATGCCCTGCCCCTGATTGTGCGGTGGCCATGGAGGTGAAACTGCCAGGGCTCTCCGGAATCCAAGACCTGCTCGAATATTGACTTGTTATAGAATTCCTCCAAATACTCATTAAGCCCCGCGAGATATCCCATGGTCACCTCCTGTCATGCTAGGCATTGGGTGATTGGCTCACCATTCAACAGGGCAGGGTCAGCGGCTGATGAATTGATGCACTAATAAAACCGCGCTACCTCGTGAATAGGTGTACGCTCGGAGATCGCTCGGTTTATCCGGGACTCAGGGTCTGGGTATCCAACGGCGATACCAATCACTATGTTCTTTTCATCAGGGATATTGAGCATCTCCCTGATTTCATCATCAAAGGCACTTACGAGCCCGATCGGACACGTCCCCAACCCCATGTTATGGGCTGCGAGTACCATATATCCTACTGCAATCCCCACATCAACCAATCTGGACCTGGAAAAGACTTGATCAATGGTGAGGATGATGGCCACAGGCGCCCCGTAAAAATTGCATGAGCCCTCATTGATGAAATCCTGAAAGTCGGTTCCGTTATCCAGGCTAGGTAGGATGCAGTCCATCAGTTTCCTCTGGCGATCTATAAAATACCCGGGAAGAGGTCTCACTGCATCAGGGCCGCAGGAGATATTTCTCTCTCGCATTGTTTTTACCAGAACCCTGCTTAAACGCTGCCGTTCCTCTCCCATGACCACTGTAAACTCCCATGGTTGGAGGTTGATTGCCGAAGGGCCCCGTGTGGAAAGGAATAGCAGTTTTTCCAGCGTCTCCCGACCGATAGGCTTGTCCAAGAAAACCCTCGTGCTGTGGCGCTCAGTCATTACCTTTTCAAGTTCCATGCAGTGTTTCCCTCCTATTCTCGGGCATAAATATGAAAAGAAATGATGGTTTGTCAAGAAAGTTATGTGGTTAACCCATTTCCCACATCTTCCGGTTTTTCGCTCCCCAGCAAATGACCCCGACGCTTCGCTTCAGGGTTATTGATCAAAGAAACTCACTGTAGAGCATGGGGATGTCTTTTTTTGTCTCATGCCCTAAAAGTAATGCACCGGCAGGCCCCGATAAATCGGGGCACCCACCGCCATGGCATACA
>CAZJXD010000018.1:0-45676 GCA_964549945.1 uncultured Desulfobacteraceae bacterium
AGGCCCCCTGTTCAAGGGCATGCAGCAAAAAAAGACATCTACATGCTCCCATGAAAGTTTCTTTTCTCAATAACCCCGTAGAGGAGCGCCAGGGTCAATAGCTCCTATGAAAATAGATGGTAGAGCCTGGAAAACAAGAGAGGAGAAATGATATCTCAATCGGCTTTAAAATTCGAACAAGGACCTATCAGGCCGCCAAATGAGGCCAGGAGCCTCCTTTTGAGGGTAACCCGTAACTGTCCATGGAACCAGTGCCTTTTTTGCCCGGTGTACAAGGGAAAAAAGTTCTCCTTGAGAACGGTAGAAGAGATCAAGAGCGATATCCAGACCGCGAGGGATATTGCCGACGACATCAAGGCGGTCTCGTGGAGGTTGGGGGAAAGCGGCAACGTGACAAACCCCGTCATGAGCCACATACTCAACAACAATCACGCCTATAGCTACCAGAGCGTGGCAATGTGGCTGTACTACGGCACCGGCGAATGTTTCCTTCAGGATGCCGATAACCTGATTATGAAGACCGAAGACCTCGTTGAGATCCTGACCTTTTTACGGGAGAAGTTTCCCGACCTTACCAGGGTGACCACCTATTCACGGTCCAGAACCGTGAGCAGAAAATCAGTCTCCGAGTTAAAGGAAATAAAGGCGGCAGGTCTTGACAGGATTCACATCGGCCTTGAGAGCGGATCTGATCGGGTCTTACAGTTCATAAAGAAGGGCGTCAGCGCCGAGCGTCATATCGATGCCGGCAGGAAGGTGAGAGAGGCCGGTTTGTCATTGTCAGAGTACATCATGCCCGGGCTTGGCGGTGAGGCCATGTGGAGGGAACATGCCCTGGAAACCGCCAGGGTCCTCAACCAGATTAATCCGCACTTCATTCGATTGCGGAGCCTAAGGGTTATCAGCCGGGCTCCCCTTTATAAAAAGCTTGAGAGTGGGGAATTCAAGCCGCTTACCGATGATCAGGTGGTTGAGGAGATAAAGCTCTTTCTTCAGTGCCTGGATAATAACATCACGAGCACCGTCACCAGCGATCACATCATGAATCTCCTGGAAGAGGTACGCGGTACGCTTCCCGATGATAAAGAGCGCATGCTGGAGGTCATCAGAAAATACCAGGCTTTGCCGGACCCTGAGAGGCTTATCTACCGGATTGGCAGGCGGGGCAGCGCCTACTCATCCATCGATGACCTTTACCGTGACAGGGCCACCTATGAAAGAATCAAGAACTTGATATCAGAGCTATCCGCAAGGGGCCCTGATGAGCTCGAGCGATTTATCAATGAGATGGCGAACCAGTATGTATGAATCCGGCTGCTCGTTGCTAGTCGCTCGTCGCCATCTGAACGATCAACGAGTAACCAGTAACGAGTAACGAGCAAGATGTCCTACTATCCCATATTCGTCGATCTTAAGGATCAGGGGGTGTTAGTAGTCGGGGGAGGAGAGGTTGCGGAACGAAAGATCAAAAACCTCCTCACCCACGGCTGCCGGGTATCTATCGCCTCACCCAACCTTACCCCATATTTGAAGGCTCTCGTTGACCGGGGAGAGGTTCGCCTCATAGACCCTGCTTCATTGGATGAGTCACTCCATGAGGTCTTCATGGTTATCGCAGCTACCGATGATCCCATGCTCAACAGTAAAATAGCGTCCAAGGCAAAGAAACGCGGCATATTGGTCAATTCCGTTGATCAGCCTGGAGATTGCACCTTTATTATGCCCTCGATAGTAAAATCGGGCGACCTTCAAATAGCAATATCCACGGCAGGGAAAAGCCCTGCCCTGGCAAAGAAAATCAGAGGTGAGCTTGAGAGCACATTCGGGCCTGAATACGCCTCTTTCATAGAGCTCCTGGGCCTGCTTCGTAGGGAGCTCATTGCAAAAGGGAGGCCTTCCTCCGACAATAAGATCGTCTTTCAGCGACTGGTGAGCTCACCCCTCCTGGAGTTGATCAAAGAGGGGAAAGTCGAGGGCGTGAGGAGCACCCTCTCCTCCATCCTGGGTGGAGACTTCCCCGTAGAAGGCATCGTGAATCAGGTCTTTCCAGGGAGGTAAGATGGATATCCTGTTCTTCAGGTTGACCCTCATTGTGTACCTAGCAGCCACCGCGGGATTTCTCTACTTCATCCTAAAGAGGGAGAAGAGGGTGGGCCTCTGGTCGCACAGGGTCCTTCTGCTCGGGTTCACCATTCACACCGTTTCTCTGGTCCTCGGGTATTACCGGCTCGGTGCGGTACCGGCGCTGAGCTTTAAGTCATCGCTGGCTTTTTTTTCATGGGCAACAGTGGCCGCATACCTCATCTTCCAGGCGAAATTCGGGATTATGGTGCTAGGCTCATTCGTGATCCCCCTGTCCGTAATCCTGATGATCCTTTCCTCCACAATCCCCATCTCCCCTGTAACGGTACGACCTATCTTCAGGGGACTCTGGCTTCCGCTTCACGTAACGGCTTCGCTTTTGGGCGACGGAATCTTCGTAATCGCCTTTATCGCCGGGATTATGTACCTTATCCAGGAACGCCAGATAAAGACGAAGAGGCTCGGAGCCTTCTACAGCAGGCTCCCTTCTCTCAATATCCTGGACTCAATAAACTACCATGCGATCAGCTATGGATTCCTTCTTCTCACCATAGGAATGGTTACCGGCTCGATCGTGGCGCAAGGTGCCCATGGCACCTACTGGCGCTGGGACCCGAAGGAAGTCTGGTCGCTAATAACCTGGCTCTGCTATGCGGTCCTCTTGCATCAGAGAATGGCGATAGGATGGCGCGGCAGGCGATCTGCCCTCATGTCTATAGGATGCTTTCTCATACTGATCTTCACCTTCATGGGGGTAAATCTGCTGATGGAAGGGTATCACAGCTTTGAGAGCCTGGAGGGAAACCGCCTGCCATGATACGGATAGTCGATATCGGCATGAATCACGAAACCGCGCCCGTGGAGGTGAGAGAATTGCTTTCATTCGGCGGAGAAGACCTCGACAAGGCCGTCCACCACATACAAGGGATTAAGGATATCAAGGAATGCCTCGTTCTGTCTACCTGCAACCGTGTGGAGATACTGTTCACTGCTGAGAGGGAAAAAGAGGCCAAGGAATCGGTGATACAATTTATTTCTCGCTCTAGCGGCATCGCGAGAGATAAGCTGAAGCCGGTGCTCTATATCTATGACGATCAGGAGGCAATACGGCACATATTCAGGGTGGGGGCGAGCCTTGACTCAATGATAGTTGGTGAACCTCAGATACTGGGGCAGGTGAAGGAGGCCTATCGGCTCGCGGTGGACCACAATACCTCCTCGGTGATCCTCAACAGGCTGATGCACAGGACCTTTTCTCTTGCGAAAAGGATCAGGACGGAGACCGGCATCGCGGGGTCTCCTGTCTCCATAAGCTTCGCTGCCGTGGAGTTGGCAAAAAAGATCTTCGGCGAGCTTACGGGCAAAGGCGTTCTCCTGATCGGAGCAGGTGACATGGCAGAGCTCGCAGCCACCTATCTGTTGAACAATAAAATCGACCAAATACTGGTAGCCAACAGGACCTTCAGTCGTGCGGTGGAATTGGCAGAATATTTTCAAGGAAGGGCCATCTCCCTTGATGAGATAGAAAATCAACTGTTGAAGGTGGATATCGTCATTGCCTCTACCGCATCCCCTGAGCCGATTATCTCCTTTCAGCAGGTCAGAAGGATCATGAAGGGCAGAAAGAACAGGCCGCTTTTCTTTATCGATATTGCCGTGCCCAGAGATGTGGAATCCCGGGTAAACGAGATAGGCAATGTCTTTGTCTATGACATCGACGACCTCAAGGGGATTATCGATGACAACCTAAGCAAGCGACAAGCCGAGGCGGTGAAGGCGGAAAGGATGGTAGATGAAGAGGTCATCAAGTTCAGCGAATGGCTCAGGACACTCGATGTCGTTCCAACGATAGTAGAGCTTCAAGAGAAATGCGAAAGGATATATCGGGGCGAGGTTAAAAAAACCCTTTCCAGCCTCAAGAATCTCTCTCCAGAGCAAAGGAAAAGCGTTGAAAGCATGGCGAAATCGATTATCAAAAAGTTCCTAAACGATCCCATTGTCTTTCTCAAAAGGAAAGGCGAGAGAAGTTCCCGCGACCTCTACCTGGATATCGCCCGAAAGCTGTTTAATCTTGACGGCGATACAAAAGAGGGGGATGGAGAAAGATAAAAATGAAGGTAGCGGCCATGGTATATAAGGCGTATTCTGCTCCCTGGGATCTTTATTTTCCGAACCGAAGAGGAGCATCCATCTTCATGGTGAAAGCGCAAAGACAATGATGTGGGCACATCAGGCACCGAAAGCGGGTGAACACAATGAACATCGGTAAGATGCTAGAGGACGTTAAATCCCATCCCGAGTATCGAAACGTGGGCATGATCGCCACCCATCTTGGAATAGTCAGGTCATTCTCCAGGGATGGAAGCTCCGTCTCAGGGATGGATGTGCAATTTGACGAGGGAAAGATCGATGAGATAATTGACGATATCAAATCAAGGCCCGGAATAGTGGAGGTTCTCATTGATACGAATAAAGGTCACCTCACGGTGGGAGAGGAGTTTATAGCCGTGGTAGTGGCAGGTGATATCAGAGACCACGTATTCCCTGCCCTATTTGATGCGGTGAATCGATTAAAGGCGGAGGCAGCCATGGAAAAGGAGCATATCATTGACTAAAACCTCCCACACAACTGCGGCCGGCTTGGCGTAAGGTTCAGGGTACAGGGGATATGGCTCAAGAAAAAGGATGGCCTTGTGCCCTAAGCCCCGGGCCTTTTGCCTTATGCAAACAGGAGGTATGCAACGGGTTATGATCTCACTTGCACAAAATCAGCCACATCACATTAAGAACATAGGCTTTATCTCCACGAGGATTGCCGGCATTGATGGCGTTTCCCTGGAGATACAGAAGTGGGCAGAGGTTCTGGAGAGAAACAGGTACAATTGTTTCTATTTCGCCGGGGAACTGGATCGAGCGAAGGAGAGGTCATTTCTGGTGGAAGAAGCCCACTTTGAGCACCCCTTGATCCAGCAAATCAGCGCGGACGTGTTCGGGAAGAGGTCTCGAAAAAAGGAGACCTCAAGGGCCGTCCAGGAAATAAAGGATAGGTTAAAGGCAGCGTTATACGAGTTTGTCGAACAATTCGATATCCACTTGATTATTCCTGAAAACGCCCTCTCCATACCCATGAACATCCCCCTGGGGATAGCGCTGACCGAGTTTATCGCCGAAACATGCATCCCCACCATTGCCCATCACCACGACTTTTGCTGGGAAAGGCCTCGGTTCCTTATCAATGCCTGCATGGATTACCTTAACATGGCGTTTCCTCCTTACCTGCCCTCAATCAAACACGTGGTGATAAACTCCATCGCATCGGAACAACTGAGCTTTAGAAGGGGAATCTCCAATTCCATAATCCCCAATGTGCTGGACTTCGCCAATGAGCCACCCCCTCTTGATGATTATTGCAACGATTTGCGGGAGCGCATAGGACTGCACGATGGCGACCTATTTATCCTTCAGCCAACAAGGGTTGTGCCCCGCAAGTGGATAGAGCGCTCAATTGAGATCGTCAGGAATCTGAACCTCCCCAATCCGGCGCTCGTTATCTCCCATGCGCTGGACGATGAGGGCACCGATTACTACCTGCGGGTAAGGGATTATAGCGAGAGCATGGGCGTAAAGCTTCTGGCTATTGATCATTTGATTTCATCTCTGAGATGCCTCGGTGCGGACGGGGGTAAATTGTATTGCACTGGGGATATCTACCAGAATGCCGACCTCGTCACGTATCCCAGCGGATATGAGGGGTTTGGAAATGCATTTCTCGAGACAATCTATTACATGAAACCCATCGTCGTAAATCGATATTCCATCTATATCGCGGACATTGAACCGGTGGGCTTCGATGTGATCGTTCTTGATGGCTTTGTTTCCTCAAGGGTTATCGAGGGGATCAAGAACGTACTTAATGATAACAATCGAAGGCAGGAAATGGTCGAACATAATTACCATATAGGCAAGCGTTACTTTTCCTATGAGGTGCTGGAAGAAAAACTGATGCATCTCATTCGTACCTTTGAATAAAAAGACCGTACATGAAGCGCTACAAAATAGCCCTGCTGCACTACTCCTGCCCCCCGATTGTCGGGGGTGTTGAGGAAATCATTCGGCAACATGCCTCCCTCTTAACCCGGCATAGCCATACGGTAAAAGTATTCGTGGGCGATGGCGAGCGATTTTCCGATGAGTACGATATAGAGATCAACTCGCTGTTGAGCTCCCGCAATCCAAAAATCCTCCGGATTCACAAGGACCTGCCTCAAAGCTCTCATGGATTGGAATCCTTCTCCGAGGACATCTTTCACTATCTATCTCAGGCCTTACAATCATTCGATGCGCTCATCGCCCACAATGTGCTGACCATGCACTATAATCTTCCCCTCACCATTGCGGTCCATAAACTGGCGAATACCGGAACCATAAGGGTGGTAAGCTGGAACCACGACTCTCCGTACTACTACCCACGGCCCCCCTTTGATCCGGATATCGAGCAATGGGAGATTCTAAGAACCTATAACCCCGCTATTTCCTATGTCACCATTTCGGAGCAGAGAAAGGGACAATTTCAAGGATTATACGGAGTCGAAGGCATTGAGGTTATTCCCGATGGAATCGATCCTGTCCCCCTCTTCTATCTCGAGCCCAAAACCGTAAAGCTCATTACCGATGAGAATCTCTTTGATGCGGATCTCCTGATGATCCAACCCAGCAGACTGCACCCCAGGAAAAATATCGAGCTTTCGATTCGCGTGGTTAGGGCATTGCACGATAAGGGGCTGAGGGCGAGGTTGTTGTTGACGGGGGCATTCGATCCCCACGAGAGGAAGACAGTTGGGTATTACAATAGATTAAGAAATCTAAGCCGACAGTTGAACGTGGAACGCGACATTGTAATCGTCGCAGGATACTACTCCGAGGACGGAAAGGAATTATCTTGCGAAAAAGACGTGGTAAGGGATCTCTATCTTATCGCCGATCTCCTGTTCATACCCAGTCTTCAGGAGGGCTTCGGCATACCGCTCCTTGAAGCGGGGCTTCTAAAGGTGCCCATTGTCTGTTCGGATATCCCCTCCTTTAGGGAGGTGTGCGACGAAAATGCCCAATATTTTTCCTTGAAAGACTCCCCTTCAGAGATCGCGGATAAGATCATTGCCTTTACTGACAAGCTCAGCTGCCACAGGATGTCCCGCCATATCAAAGAATATTACCTCTGGGACAAGATCTACCGCAGGACACTCCTGCCATTTCTTCAAAGGCTTATCTGAATAACCTGTTTTTTTCGCTGGAAACGGGATCCATGAAAACCCCGCGATCTCCTATTTGTGTCTCCCCCTTTCCCCTTATCTCCTTATTCGATTATGTATCTAACTCCACAGAATTATAGTGAGGGATATGGATGTCTTTTTTTACAACCGAACTAGGCATTCGCTATGAGCTGGCTCTTTCCCGATGATCCAGGCGGGCGCCCGTCGCCTATAGAGATATCCATATAAGGAGACCTGGGATGTCCCTGAGGAGCAGATCGCCCGCCTCTATCTGCACCTTTTGCGGGCACAACAGCATTGAGCTCTTCGGTGTCAAAAAAAGACATCCATATCCCTGATGGCAATCTAGTTGTGGAGTTAGAGCTATAATCAATTTCCTTATTCACGGCCGTTTTTCATCTCCATTCCCGACCATCACCGTTTCGGATATCCCACCGATTGAGCAAGAATGACCCTCTGATCGGCTCTCAGCCTCATGGCCTTTGCCAGGGCCGGCCTGTCTATGAGGGCCCGCACAAAAGTGGCCAGTCCTTCGGAGGCGCAGTAGAGATACACATTCTGACCAATAAAGCCCGTGTCCGCGGCCGAGTAGAAGATCTTCTCATCGATCGGCCCATTCCCCATCCTTGAAAAATCCGCCACATAGATGAGATTTACCGGCACATCTCTCACAAACCCTTGCCGTCCTGTCATCGCCCTGATGTCTCCTGCCAGGATCGGCGCCAAGCTGTGAGTCTTTGCCTCATAGAGGTAAAGTCCATCGCCAGTAGCCACGTAAATATCGATTTCCTGCCGGTTCATGGCAGATGGTGCGGTGCGCTTCCCCGAATCCGGGCGGTTTATTCCGAAGGCTGCCCAGAGCAGGTCTGAAAGCACCTGGATGGGCACCTTCTCGGTGCTGAATGCGCGGGAAGAGCTTCTGTCCTTAAGCACCTGCATGAGGGGTCTGCCGACGTCCATTCGGGGGTTAGCAAGCTTGATCGGCTTGAGCTCTTGCGCAGAGGCGACCGAGGGGCACAGGAGCAGAACGGCTACGATAAGGCGAGCAACTAGAGGCGATATGGTGTTCATGATATTCCTCCCTGGAGTGTGATAGTTATTATAATGAGGGGCTCTATAACAGACGGAGAATAATGGAACAGATTTATATTCTCCACGGTCACGGTAATTCTGTCAAGAATGAACAGGCTAGCAAAAGGTGGTTTTTTCCGCAATGAGGATGTGCACGGCGCTGAAGGGAGCAACATCTCGTTTCATTCTGAGAATTTCAGAAGAATTCCTTTCCTCTTGGCCCTTCCGAGCGCGGCCTTCATGAGAAGAATCTCCATGAAAAGATAGGCAAAAACCATGATATATCCCTTAGCGAGAACGAGGGAAAAGGAGGGTTCAAAGCCGTAAAAACGGCGAATATATTCGAGGAAATAGGTCTGGGGAATGAGTTTCGCAGCGGTCACCACCCATCCGGGAAGGATGGTGACAGGATAACTTCCAACTTCGAACACATGGGTTAAGAGAAGATTTAACCTCTTTTTAGATTTACACCTTTTCTAAAAAGTAATCTATCTTTAATCACGTCCCGCTCCTGTCCTTTGTGTCAATAAAAAAGTCTAGATCCTTAATGGTAATGGAATCATGATCTTTGACTTGAAAACAGAGGTATGCTATCTCTCTCATCGCAGTTGAGACCGACTTTATTACTCTAAGAGGAGAATTCAATTTGCAGATGAAGTGGAAATTTTTCTCTGGTCCCTTATCCTTTCCCATTCAATGGGTCAGATCCAAGATTGTCCGGAAAATCCATGAAAGGTCCTTCAGCCTGAAGGACAAGATCACCTTTCTGCTAATTCTCAATGTCGCTGGGATCCTGCTTCTTTGCAGTTACCTTGATTTCCATCTTACCAAAAAGGCCCAGATCGATCTCTATCTGGACAAAAATCTCTATATCGCAAAGGAGATTGCCATGGCAGTCCCAGATGCGAAGGTCATGGAGAAACTCCCTCAGATCCAAAACGAGGTGGAGGATTGGTTGTTGAGCCAGCCCAGTCTGGTGGGGATCGATGTATTTCTTCTCTCTAGAAAGGGATGGAAAGTAATTGTCTCCAATTCAAAGGAAATTCCTCAGTCCATATTGACCCTATCAAACGAGCAGATCGAACTACTGAAAAAGGACAAATACCTTTCCTCTAATCAGGAAATCGAGGATGAGAGTTACATGGAGGTGATCGTCCCTCTTCATTCTGGAGAAAAAGTGACCGGAGGAGTCCGTACCATCAATTCACTTAATGAGGCCCAGATCTATTTGAGCCAAAAAAAGCATCAAGCCCTCCTTCTGACCTTCTTCAGCATTTTCATCATCTTTATCACAGTATCCCTCCTTTTTGGAAAGCTCGTAGGAACTCCAATTAAGAAGCTAATAGAGGCCATGACCAAAGCGGAAAAAGGCAATCTGGAGGCTCAAGCGAGCATCCAGAGCCGAGATGAACTGGGAGAGTTAGGAAGGCATTTCAACAGGATGCTCGGGACGATCAGAGAGACACACAAGCAAAATGTCCAGCTCCTCTCACAGGTCAACCAGTTCAATGAGGAATTGACGAGGAAGATCGAAGACGCAACCTCAGAACTGGCCAAGAGGAACGAAGAACTGAGGCTTCTCAATGAGGCCCTTTTTAGATCCCAAAGGGAGCTAAGCCAGTCTGAAAAGCTCGCAGCACTGGGGGAGGTGGCCGCGACCATGGCCCATCAGATCGGAACTCCTCTCAACTCCATCTCCGGCTATATCCAGCTCATGTTGCAGGAGGGAAACCTTCAACCCAAAGATCGAGATCGGCTAAAAATTGTAGAATCTCAACTGGATCGGCTGGCGGACTCGGTCAAAGACCTCCTCTCCATCACTCGACTGCCAAGACCCCAGTTAACGCCTTTGAACGTGAACGGAGTCTTGGAAGAACTGATTCACCTTATTGAACCCTGGCTTCATACCAGAAAGGTAAGGCTCCTTTCCTCTCTCCACAATGACCTGCCCCTTGTCATGGGCGATCCAACGAACCTTCAAACCGTCTTTCTCAACCTTATCGCCAATGCCCTTGATGCCATGCCCCATGGAGGGCTGGTGACGATCAGGACCCAGAATACTCCACCCCTTGCATCAACAAAAAATAATGGATGGGTTGAGATCTCGATCTCCGATACTGGAATCGGCCTTACTGAAGAGTCGAAGAAAAAGATCTTCGATCCCTTTTTCACGACAAAAAAAATAGGCGAAGGAAGCGGATTGGGTCTTGCGATCTGCCAGAAGATCGTCAAGGAACATTCCGGAAGTCTTGAAGTGGAAAGCGAGGTTGGAAAGGGAAGTACCTTTTCTATATTCGTCCCCATCCTCCAGAGAAATGAAACCGATGAGCAAAACATCAGCCCATATCTTGGTCGTTGATGATGATCCCGTTACAGTCGATCTCCTTAAGGAAGTCCTCTCAAAAGAAGGTTATGAGATCGCCACTGCATTGAGCGGCGAAAAGGCCATTCTTCATGGAGCAGACCACCTTTTCGACATTGTCATCACCGATGTCCGTATGGAAGGTAAGGATGGGATGGAAGTCCTCAGATCCTTTAAGAAGATTTCTCCCGAGACCACTGTGATCATGATCACAGCCTTTGGATCCATTGAGACCGCCATCGAAGCAATCAGAGAAGGAGCCTTTGACTATATCAGCAAACCCTTTAAACTCGACGAGATCAAGTTCACCGTTCAGAGGGCCCTGGAACAGAGGAGGCTTCTCCAGGAGAATAAATATTATCGACAGGTGCTTCTGAGTAAGTACCAGTTCAAGAACGTCATCGGAAGAACACCTCAGATGTTCCAGGTCTACAAGACCATTGCTAAAGTTGCAGATACAAAATCTACAGTCATCCTTTATGGCGAAAGGGGAACAGGAAAAGAACTGATCGCCCATTCGATCCATTACAACAGCCTCAGGAATGACCGACCCTTCATCCCTGTGGATTGTGCCTCCCTCGTGGAAAACCTGATAGAAAGCGAGCTGTTCGGCCACGTCCGGGGAGCCTTCACAGGTGCCCATTCGACAAAGAAGGGGCTCCTAGAAGAGGCGGATGGAGGAACGGTCTTTCTCGACGAAATCAGCAATCTCAGCCTTTCCATGCAAACCAAGCTCCTGAGGTTCCTGCAAGAACACGAAATCAAGAGGGTGGGAGGGACGGAAAGCATCAAAGTGAATGTTCGTGTGATTGCGGCGACAAATCAGCCCCTGGAGCCTCTCGTGAGAATGGGGAAATTCAGAGAGGACCTCTTCGATCGGCTCAATGTCGTCTCGATCCTCCTTCCTCCGTTAAGGGAGCGGAAGGAAGACATCCCACTGCTGGCCAGCCATTTTCTCCAGAAATTCTCTGAAGAGAACATGAAGAACGTCTCACATATTTCTCCAGAAGTCCTCGGAATACTCGCTCAGTACTCATGGCCAGGAAACGTAAGAGAGCTTGAGCATACCATTGAACGGGCCATCATCCTCACACCTCACCCCATTATCCTTCCCGAAGACCTCCCCAGGAAAATTCTGGAAGAAACAAGGGGAATGGAAGTACTCCTTCCAGATAGGCAATTAACCCTGAAAGAAGTGGAAAAGAGATACGTATTGATGATCCTTCAGGAGACCGGAGGAAACAAGAAGAAGGCCTCAGAGATTCTCGGAATCGATCGAACGACCCTCTACCGAATCCTGCAAAAAGATTGATACATTCTATGTATTAAAGCCTTTCCTCGGAGAGTATCATGGAAGGAAAGGCTCGCTGTTGGATTTCACCACACGATTTTCCTTGTAACTTTCATCAATTATCAAGTTTTACTTTATAAGCCTGATAATCTGTTGAATTTTGATACATTTTTTTCTATCAAGATTTTTCTTTATAAAATTATTCTATAATTTCAATAGGTTAAAAATTAACCACCTATGCCAAAACCTGGCATCCCTTTTGCGATAGTTAAATTTGATAAAAAGACATGAAAGAAAGGGGGTGAAATGGGATGAAGAATGTGACTTTTCTGATCGCCCTAGTGATGGTGCTGGCCTTTGCCACAGCAGGGATCGCACAGCAAAAAGCCGCTCCAGAAGGGCCTGCGGCACCGGCTGCGGCTGCTCCGGAAAAGATAAAGAGGTTTGCTGGGAGAATTCACAAAGTGGACGCTGCAGCAAAGACCATCGCCGTAAAGGCCAAGAAAAAGGCCATGACCTTTGTGACTGACCCTGCTACAAAGATCACCAAAGGCAATGCGGAAATGACCTTTGCTGACCTGAAAAAGGGGATGTATGTTTCAGTGAGGTATAAAAAGGGCGGGGACAAGCTGATAGCTGTGACCGTCAAGGCCGCTGCCCCGAAGGTTGCAAAAAAGAGGAAGGCGAAATAAAGGTCCTGTTCCTTTAATTAGTTGACATAAATGTAATATTATCCATTCTGGGTCAACCAAGAACCTGAGGAGGGATTGACTCAGAATGGGAAAGCGAGGGAAAGAACCGTCATTCGGCCATGTCTTTTGTCCTAATTCTGATTGTGCGTATTTCCAAAAGACAGGCATGGGTAATATTGTAGGAAACGGCAAATATGCTACCCGGAGCGGCGTGGTAAGGAAATATATTTGCCGAAGGTGCGGAAGGGTATTCAATGATCGTACTGGTACGGTTCTTTTCGATCTTCGTACCAGTGACGAGAAGGTGCTCATCGCATTGAAGCTTTTGATCAAAGGGATGAGCGTGCGAGGGATTGCCGAGGTACTAGGAAACAAGCCCGATACGGTGTTACGATGGTTAGGCCGGGCAGCCGCGCACAGCGAACAGGTCAATACGTGGCTGGTGCGGGACCTCAAGATACGCAAGGTGGAGTTGGATGAGCTTTGGAGTTTTGTGGAAAAAAAACAGCTGAGACAGTGGCAGAGCAAGCGGGTGAGGTCTGGGTTTGGGTAAGCTTCGCCCCCGAGTATCGATTGGTGTTGGCCACCCATGTGGGAGGACATGAAGAGCACGATGCCGAGGAGCTGGTGAAGCAGAGGAAAACGCGTGTTAGATTAAGAATCAAGAATCAGACCGGACGTGCTGACAGCAACAGCAGAGTACCTGCTTGAAGTGCGCCATCAGCAACTGGCTGAGGCTTTGAGCGAAGCGTCGCAGCGGGGCGACCACGAATGGACACGCCGCTCGCGCTCTGAGGTAGACAAAACAAGCCGGTTCCTTCAGAGGTTGCGGGCCCACCCCGGGGACTTCCACATGTCCTGACCATGTCAGGGGCAGTAAAAAGAGTGCAAGATAATGACGAAAACTGGGAAAAGGAGGAAATATGAATTACCTCCTTCTTTAAGAGATCAGTTGAAAAAGGAAATCTAAATAAAGGAGTTAGGTATGCCAAGTTGGTTTATTCACATGAACGTAGCGAAGAAGGCCATTAAAGGGCTTTCCAGTAACCCTAGGGTCGCCTCAATCCTCGGAACAAACGGGCCAACAGCGAATGATATCGCCAGCATTGCCACTAATAATCCTGCCTATGTCGCGCTGGGGTCTATAGGTCCTGATCTGTTTGTTTTTCTTCCAGACTTCAAGCCACCTCTGGGCCCACCTATCTATAAGATTATGAAATTCCTGGAGGGCTTCTACGAGTTAATTGACCCTTACATTAGTGCTTACGAACAATCTCTTGGGCCTCAGGTTGATCAAGCGGGGTCTATCGCTAACGCCCTTCTTGGCGGGCTTCCCCAGACAATAAGCGATACAGCCAAACAGCTCAATGACATATTCATAACTGCTTTGGAAGATTTCGTGACGACGCAATACGATTGGTTCTCCCTTTTAGGCAGTGGAGTACCATCGGGATACGACGAGCAGACCTTTTTTTGGAGTGATATGCTGCACTACCGTAAAACCTATGAATTCGCGGCACAACTGTGGAAGAACGCCCAAACTGAACAGGAAAAGGCATATGCACTTGGATGGATGACTCATCTTGGTACCGATGTTGTCGGCCATAGTTTCGTTAACCAGAAGTGCGGCGGCCCTTACCGTTTGCATTGGCAACGCCATCATCTGATTGAAAATCATATGGATGCCTACGTTTACGAACGAGAGTTTGGTAGTCAATCGTTGTACCAGTCGTTATGTGGAGCTGCGGAACACCTCTGGATCGCCTTTGATGATGATGGGACGCCCTTACCGCCTTCGCATGTGACGACTCCAAGTAATCTACTGTCTAGCGGCAGCGGGCTGGTAACCAGCTTTTTTCTGCCACAAAACCGGCCGACTTTCGACCCTACGGATAGCCAAGCTACCAGTGCCGCTTGGGATGTCGACTCGAATCTGCCTAAAGGCATCAAGGATCTTCTAATTAAGACCCTGAAGGACGTTTACCCGGATTCGCCGGTGCCTCCTTATACGGCAGGGCAGACGGACCAGTGCGCTGACCACCCCCACATATTAGATAAAAAAAGCAACGGGTACCCGGAAAAAGACGATGTTGGTAGTACGGATTACTACGTAACCAAAGTTCCAAATCACGGCGATATAGAGACAGCCTATTTCTACCTGTACAAATACGTCAAGATGACTACCACTAGTTATTATAATATGCAGCCTCCTGAAGAGCCACCTGTGTTCCCTTGGCCACAGTTCCCCTCTCCCCCCGGCAGTCCTGAAGGTGATGGCTCATCCGATGACAGTCTCGATTTCTGGGACATCGTGCTTGATATCCTTTCTTGGCTACTTTTTATCGGGGATTGTATTGCTTGGTTGCCTGCTGCTCTCGGTGCTGCCGTCCTCGGACCGGTCACTTATCCATTTCGGGATGCTGTCTATCAAAACGTAGAACTCCCTTTATACAATGCATGGCTATCCTTACACTGGATACTTTCCATCACTGGCTACGCGATCCCACTGCCGGGGGAGATCACTCCTGCCCTGCACACACTAGGAGTTGGCTTCCAGGATAACTGGAATCTGCTGCAGGCAGAACTTAATGACTTAAGTGGTGGTCTTTTGGGGACGGTGCCTGTCCCGCAATCTGAGCTATCGGGTGTCGACAGAGATGAAAAATATCCCCGCGACATGGTCTCTGACCCGCAGAGTTCAATCCCTGCGATCATAAACCTGATCGGATCGCTGTTCGATAATGGCGAAGGCGCTAGTGAATTCACCCGGCCATGGCGGTGGCCGCAGTTTGATAATCAAGGAGATAGCATCCCTACCGAACTTCCTTCGATAGTCCATGCCGGGAGCCCTTACTGCTTCGGACAAGATGCATATGCTCTGATGATGGACGATCCGGGAGATGAAACATTTCGGGGTAAATTGGAGGGTTCAGGGAGTGCAGCACAGACGGTCGACTTTGTCATTGGAGGCCTAAAAAATCATACCACTTTGGGGGACCCGAGCGATTATTCAGCGTACATAATCGCGAACCTCACCCGTGATGACCCGGGACAAATCGCCAATTTTAATCTGGATGCTGATCGCGGTTATGGTTTCCTGTGTTGGGACTGGCGGCGCTGTGCCGGAATTAAGGCAGCTCCTAATGCTTATAGTCACAAACTGCCATTCCAAAAAGTTAACGCCCTACCAAATTCCACCCACATATATCAACCGCCATGCCAAGCCGGCTCAGGCTGGGATAAGTGGGACATTTTAGTTAACCAGCCTTCTCCGCAACCTGCCCAACACAATCCTTATGTCCAGAACAACCCACCGGTAATAGTCCGCTATATCGATATAGAGGGGAAAGTTTAACATGAACACTAAGAACACTAAGATAGGTAAGAAAGTAATCAAATCTGTTGTAGAGAAACCAGGTTCCAGAGAGGAAGCAAAGGCCTTTTTCGAAAGATTGAGGCAAAGACTGGAGAGGAGGGAGAGACCGAGCAAGTTTATGCCGTATGTCCTGATCAGGTCATGTGCCGGCGATAACGGCACTCGGCCGCTACCGGCCGGCTCTCCTCCTTTCTGGGAAAGCCCCGATATCTGGACTTGGGCTGGGGATCCGAGCGTGGCGCCTGAGATACCGCCGAATCAAGGCGGGACAGTAAGCGTTGGAGGGATCTATACCATCTACGCGCATGTTTGGAATTTGGGGCGTGCCCCCATTGCCGGGGCAACGGTCGAATGGTTTTGGTTCCATCCTTTTTTAGGCATCGACAGCTCACACGCCAATCCAATTGGTAGGGCGAGGGTAGACCTTGCGCCCCGGGGCTTTCCGGGTTGTCATAAACTCGTGAAATGCCATGAACCATATGTTGTCCAGCCGCTTGTAAACGACGACCACCCTTGCCTTGTGTCGCGTATCTCTGCCTTCGGCGACCCTCTGAATAGTTCTCATGAATGGGATGCATGGGCAGATCGGCATATCGCCCAAAAAAATCTCACCGTGCTAAACGCTAATGACGATGCGCAAAGGCTGCTTCGTTCGTTAGAGGGTACGAAACCGCCGAACGCGACGGTGCGTCTTTATCAAGTCGGACTAGAAGCTGCTCAGGCTCTTGCTTTGGCTGCCCCGCATTTAGAGATGGACCCTGCCGTTAAAACCACACTGCTGGCAGAATTAAGCCCGGAAGGAAAACTCACCTTGCCTCCACTGACGCCTGGCATCCGGCGGATCATGCCAAATCTACTGCTTAACCTCGGCAGTAAGCCTGCAGTCCCCTCTACACTTACTAAAAAGCGTGTAAGGGTAGATCGTTCCAATCTGCTGTATGAAAGGGCCGATGTTACAACGCTTATGTATCACGGCACTCTCTTGCCACCAGAACTGGCGAAACGAGTGGAAACACTGCCTCTTCCTAAGAAAGGTCAGGCACAGGTTCTTAGAATCGTTGCCTATAAGGACAACAAACCCGTAGGCGGCTACACAATCGTAGTTAGTGGTAACAAGTGAGCCAAAAATTTAAAACGATAAGGAGAAGGGATATGACTAATGGTAATACTAATAGCGTTTCTTTTTTAGCCGAGACTATGATGGCAGATTCATCCTTTGCCACAGCAATTAAGGCTCTCACGCGTGATGAAAGTTTCGTGAACGCATGGGGAAAATTGGATTTACAAGAACTTTGTAATGGCTTCAACACCTTTTCGGAGCAGATTTTGACATATAACAGGTTTCATAGGGCTGAACGACGACTCTGGTACATTAAAATCGGAAAGGGAGCTATCCCTAAAAAACTCGAAACGAGCCTTCAAAGAGACGTTCCCGCTGCTCGAAATGCCTATCTAGGTGCCTTCAAAGGCGTTGACAAGTCTTTAGGCGCCTTATCCGCAGCTGGCTTCGACAATGTTGTTGATAAATACATTGATCGGTTTTTAGCATTACTTAAAGATAAGACTCATCCTTTACGGGCAGTGTTGACACAGTACTTTCACGCTGTGGGTTGTTCTTCTCAAATGATCGACGAATTCGAAAGTGTTTTAATCCATTCTAATTACAGCCCTAGACCTGTATTAGGAACGGCACGTCCGGGAGAACTCCGAGATGTTATAGGAAAGGGCATTGCAGCACAACAAAAACTTTTCGATTATACCCAAGCAAACGGGCTAAAATATATCAAAGGTCAATGCGACCCACCGAAATGGGCAGTAGTTGCTTCCGATGTTCTGGGTTGGTTCGGCCTTTCATTTTCTCCTTGGTATGTTATCCTGATAGTTGCAATAATTGTAGTATTGTTGACTATTCTTTGTGTGACAAAAGCTTTACCCCAGGTTATTCTTGATAAATGTAAATACTTGAGTTTAACGCTCGGTTTCACTATGTAGAGGCATGGCAAGAAAATACACTCTTAGACAAAATGAAATTGATGTTATCAGCGATGTTCAGATAGATGCCTCTATCATGAATGAAGTGTTAAAGGCATGCAGACAAACAGAAAATGAACTGTGTGTGGCCCTTTATGGAAGGGTTTCGTCGTCACATGTATGCGTTACATCCTGGAGGCAATGCTCAACAATAAGCGCATCGGGCAGTATGTTTTTGATGAATACAGATGAACTCTTGAGACTAAATGGCTCAATGACATCGCGGTTAGTGGGTGTGCTTCACTCCCATGGTAAGGAGACTTCCACACCAAGTCAGATGGATCAATACTTTATTGAGAGAATTCCTCTAATGTGGATCATTCTCGGCCAAATTCTAAAACGTGATGGTCCCGACATTAGCGCTTTCGCGGGAGGAAGGATAATTCCCCGTCAGATAACGGTTTTAATCAAATAAAAACTAATAAGTATTATTTTAAACCAGATTTTGCAGTTAAATATAGATTTCCCATTTTCCCTTGTATTTCAAGCAAATTGGGCATTGCCTTTATTCTCAAGTAGGTATGATGTAGTTTTTCAGCGCCTCAGTCTATCTCCTTTATTGAGGTAGACGATCAGGTTGTGGAATACCAGGGCAATCATGGTGAGCATCGCCTCAGTAGCCCAAAAGTTATGTACATTAAAGGGCTCAAAGGAATAGCCCTCCTTCAGATCCTTGACCACGTTCTCATCGTTGGCACGGGGTCGGTAGTGTCTCCATATCTCCTATGGCGTTGCCTCTGAGTCATTGGTGATCGTGACACTGAATCGGTATTGACTCCAGTCTTCCAAGTCTTTAAAGAGGCTCGGTTGCTTGCCCAAGGCCTTGGGGCGACGGGAGATTGATTGCCGCACCACCACATATCTCCTTACCTTTGGGCAATGACTTCTACTCTCGGGACAGCACACCTTCTTGCCGGGACTCGGATTGTCCGATGCTTTGCCAATGCTAAGGCGACAATCCCACATCCCTGATTGCCCAAAACCATAGTGGGCTCCGGGCTTCGAGTGTGGCAATCTAATCTTTTAAAGGCATCCCCCTCAGGACGTTCCTTCTTTCCGCCGGAATTGGGAAGCGCCGTCCGGCTGCCAGAAGTTAATTCCGTCAATCCCCGGCTGCCCCACGTAAAGTTAGGGAATTTCTGCACGAACCCCCAATTCAAACCAGGACCCTTGATGAGTTGGAAACATTCCTTTTTCCTCTTATTCAAGGTGTGGCCCTGAATCTTCTTAGTCGAGGTGCGACCCACAATCACCAGATTATCTAGACTTGCGGAGCATCTTTACGAATTCCCTTATTTCCTCTTGGCTTCGGTATTTTTCATGCTGAAAGCCGTCAATGTGAATCATATCCTTGAGGTTACGCGGGGACCGGGGACCCGGGTCATAGGCAGGATATCCAACCGCCATCATATCATAGATCATCATATGGGCAGGGATTGCAAGAAGTTGTCTGAGTTCCTTTTCAATAGTCTCATCGGCCATGCCTGATACCCACCGGGATCCAAGACCTAGAGTCCGGGCAGCGAGATGCATGCAAAGAAAAGCACCGGCCAGGCTGGAAACAAGTACTTCTTCCCCTTTGGTCTCCTGAACCCTCAGCGGGAAGGCGATATTGGTTCGTTCATCGCCAAGGAGAATGATAAAGGCCGGGGCATCCTTGAATTTGGGTTCCGGTACAGGGAGAGCCATATTGGGTCTTCTTAGATCCGGATCAAAGTCCTGCTCCCTTTTAAAGGTAAGCTCCGCGGCCTTCATGTAGAGGTTGACGATCTTTGCCTTGAGCTCAGGGCTCTGGATGACGATAAATTCCCAGGGCTGCCCATCCCCTCCGGACGGAGACCAGCGGGCTGCCTCGATAATTTTCTCTATAGAACCCTCTGGAAGGGGGGTAGGTTTGAATGCACGAATGCTCCTTCTTGCCTTCAGTAAATCGATCAATTCCTGGTAGGTAACCATTTTTTACTCCTTTCTTAATCTTGCCTGCCCTGGCAGAGAAAAGCACGGATTTATGAGCCTGAGTTTTTTCCCTTCTCGTCTACCATACCAAAAGCAGGTGCCAAAGCACAAGAGGGCAGTTGTTCAGGAGGAAGTTCTTTATTAATGAAAAACGGAAGCGAGAGATGTATTTGTCTTTTCTCGCTCCTCAGCATGGGGTACATGATATAATATAACTTGAGTGGTGATCTGCTCCCTTGACCAACTCTCCCCATGGCGGAATGGGTAGGAGCAAAGCAGTCTCCATTCAAAAGGCATAGGGGTGAGCCGACAGCAGATCGAGGGGCGCCGCTCCGATATTCAGAAAGGGTTCCGGAGAGTTCCAGATGGTTTCCTCAAAAGAAGAATATGTCGAAATGAATAAGATGGAGTACGGTCAAAGGTATCCCTTACTAAACTGGGTGTCAGCAGAAGAGGCAGAGAAGTTAACGAGGACGAGAGAAAAGCTCATCAGGTCATTGTCGGCGGCAGCACAGTTTGGTTTTCTCAACACGAAACTCTTTACACGGGGCCTGTCGCCTGGGTGTCAGCTGTGCGGCAGAGGGAAATGGTCCTGCCTTTTCATCAATAGCATCTGCAACGCCCACTGCTTCTACTGCCCCACAGCGCAGCTCTCCTGGAGTGAACCCGCAACGAACACGATTCGATTCCCAAGCCCTGATGATTACCTGGACTACATTGAGAAGTTCAAGTTCACAGGGGTGAGCATCAGTGGCGGGGAACCTTTTTTAACGTTCGACCGGGCAATACGCCTCGTATCCGCGATAAAAAGGAGATTCGGGAACGGGGTTTATCTGTGGTTGTATACAAATGGGATAATGGTGACTCGGGACAAACTCAAGGCATTGACAGACGCCGGCCTTGATGAGATCCGCTTCAATATTAGCGCCGATCACTATGAGTTGGACAAGGTCAAGCTGGCGGTTGACCTAGTCGAGACCGTCACCGTCGAAGTACCTGCCATCCTCGAAGATTACGAGTTGTTGAAGTCTACCATGAGGAGACTTGAAGAAATCGGGGTTAAGTACCTGAACCTTCATCAACTCCGGTGCACGCCATATAATTGCGATAATCTCATCAGCAGAGGGTACACCTTTTTGCATGGGCCAAAGGTCACTGTCATGGAATCGGAGCTGACCGCCCTGCGATTACTCCAGCATGCAAGCGAGCACAACATCAGATTGGCTGTCAACTACTGCTCCTTTGCTTATCAAAACAGGTTTGAGACCGCTGCATATCGGAAGCGATTTGCGCCCTTCGTATGCAAGCCCTTTGAAGACATCACTGAAACCGGCACGATTCGAAGGATGACCATCAAAGGACAGCCAGAGCACCTGGATCATGTGGTGAAACTACTGGCTGAAAGCAACTGTAACCCCAATTCGTGGCGTTTTGAAAGAGAGAAGAATCGGCTCACTCTCGCGCAATCCCTTTGGAAGTATATAGATATCGATAGGTTTTCCCTATTCTTGAGCTATTATATTGCCAGGTTAGCCTCCGCGCTCTGCTACAAGTATCCCTTTGAGAAAGTCCGTCTCAACCGAAGGAAGACACTGTGGGTAGAAAAAAAGACTTTAATCGACGAGCGAGAAATAGTGGCGAATAAAGCGGGACTCCTGCAATACCTGGCGGATTGCTCTGTCTACAAGGACGCTTCCGGGAATAGTCCCGGTCGCCATAGTCCCGAGAGCCAGTTCACGTTCTCCACAGACTTTGAGGATATCCGCGAACTCGAGCGCATCAAACCCGAGTTGCAGGATTACTATTGATCTCACTAAATCTCTAATCCCAACCCCTGATTGCCCAAAAACATAGCAGGATCCGGGCTTTGAGCGTGGCAATTTCGTTTTCTAAGGGCATGCCCCCTCAGGACGTCCCTTCTTTTCGTCGGAGTTGGGAAGCGCCGTCCGGCTGCCAGAAGTTAATTCCGTCAATCCCTGTCTAGTGGGAGAAGAATATAAACCAATCATTATCCGTGACGCCGACAAAGCCCTTCATTTAATCTTCATCGGAACGCTTACTGGCTTAACAAGAGTCAAACGGAGGCGTTATCGGTTCCCAAAACTTATTTACTTATGCCCCATTTATTTTACTACCCTACACCACGAGTTTATTGAATACATTTCTTAGTTATTTAGCAGCATACTTATTTAAGAACTGGCCCGCCTCCTCGGGACTGGCTATAGATCATCTCCAACTCCTGGCAGGCCATATCAAAGGTATAGCGACAGATGAAGTTGGTAAAAGCCTTCTTGGACAACACCCAGCCCACATCCATGGCGATTCCAACCGATGAGGACTTCTTTACCCCTCGATAGACCATTAAAGGCCATTTCATCCAGCGATACATATCCAAGGTTTTTTTCGCGAAGATTCGCACCTGCTTGGGCAACCAAATATCGGTGAAGGATTTCACGCGGTACAGTGATTGTATCTGTATCCTGTGAAATCTTTTCACCACTGGTATTTTTTCGGTCTTGCACACGGATTTGATCCAAATTTGGCTTCGTGTCAGAAGCGGCCCAAGGGCAGCCTCTTCCAGAGGGCACTCCGCGTCAGGGAAATATTTTCTGGCAATGACTTCCGCTGCGTGCCCTACTGCCTTTTTCCAGTCCTCCAGCCCCGGGCTGGAGATAAGCATGGATGGAAAACCCACTAAGCGATTGCGGATCTCCAGGATCTGGGTATCGGTGACATGGGGCTCTGAAGGTTCCAGCGAGTCAAGATCTTCCAGGGCCTTTCCCAATTCACCTACCTCGGACGGAACGGGTTCCTCTTCCCCTTCCTCGTTATATGCCTGAACGGCCAGCCTTCCCACAAAGAGATAGACATCTACCAGCAGGCATCGGGTAAGGGTCAGCATAGTTAAACGATTGGAAAGGTAGGCCAGCCAGGAAAAAGGATCGGGTAAGAGTACCAGGCGCAACTGAAAGATTCTCGTGACGAGCTTCCGGTAGCGACTTACACATCGTACAATCCAGTACTGACTCACCCGGTCGTACCATTCATAGGAGTGCCGAATGTGGCGAATGCGAACTCCCCGCAATCTCTGAAATCCAGGCCGCCGCAAAATGAGTTCCAGCCGATCGACAAAATCATGAGCTGATTTGAGGAAACGCCCGATGGTGATACGCAATTCAGGCTTTTCCAATCCGGGATAATAGCAGGTGGCAATGGAATGCACATAAAAAGAGATATCTGCCAATTCCTTCAGTTCGGGAGAGGCAGCATGCCATACCCTCTGACAGCGTTCCCGCACTACCTTAAGTGCCTGCTCCTTGCGCTCACCGGCTGCTTCTGCCTCCTTATTCAGGCCTTTCAGCTCGTCACTGAGGGAGCGCTTCCAGTGTAAGATTCCCCGCAGCCTCCAAACGACTAGAATACTGGCTGCCGTCAGCAACATCACTCCAAACGCCAACACGCCCCGTAGAATATTCCAGGTCAACCACCAGTCCATATTTCACAATCCTCGCTGATGATGGTCTCCATTGTCGAAAAAGGTGGTTTGGGAACCAACCTTAGAGAAATGCTACTACCATCATGGATATTCAATTAACAGAGTTAGTTATTACCTTAATCTGGGTTGGACACTACCTACCACACCCTATTACCTTTGGGCACATAGCTCCCTTTGAAATTCCATTCTTATCTTCTGCAGGTTTGGGGTGGGGGAAGATAGATATTCATCGTTGTAGAGTGCCACAAGATCAAAAAAGCTAAAAATTTTTACTGCCTGGAATATACTGAATTCAAAGGGGAATGGGCAATCTTAATCCTAGGTAAGCAGTAAATATATAGTGAACACACCGTTACCGATGCTTCGATATGATGATTTTTTATGGAATGAGGAGGTGTGCAGATCACATAGGGGTGAAAAATTCGCAATTCAAGGATCAAGCCTGAATTCAAAAGTGTGAATGGCAAAACGCACAACCTGACCGCCATCATAACTCTCTTGGTTATTTATCAGCGCTCCATCTTTGCTTGTTTTAATGGAGAACCGTGTAATAACGTATAAACTTATGTACCCCCATTATATACACGATTGAGGGCTTGCCCGCCGTGTTTGTGGAGGAGCGTATGCTCTCCCCTCTTGTTCTTTCAGTGCCTTGAGGCTTTGAGTTACTCAACTTGGCCTGCCCAGTTAAATTGTCATTGATTTTATTTCACCGGGGTCAAAAACGTCCCGGACTTCACTAATACAAAGTTATTTACTTATTTCAGCCCATGCCCGTCAGGGAATGATGAAAGATGAATGCGGAATGATGAATCATTTCTTTTTCGACCGCTGCTTTACAGTTTTTGCGCTCGAAACCAGGATGGAAATGAGTTCGTCTGCCTCTTTCAGCAGCTCTGCCATATGCTCTGCCTTCACTATGCCGGAATCAACAAGCAATTCCAACCAGTAAACCGTCTCTTCAAGCTCCTGTAAACCACCTTCTATTTTACTGACCAGCTCGGCATCTGAACGGCTGCGTTTACCTTCCCGCACATGTGCGCCGACCGATGTTCCCGAGCGCAAAACCTGTTTACCGATCACCTGCGCTTCTATTGATTTGGGCAACGCCGTATAAAGCCGAATAATCCTCAGCGCGAAAGCCTTCGTCCTTTCCAAAATGTCTTTATATTTATTCATCATTCATCATTCCGCATTCACAATTGTTCTCTACCCCTCTTTATTTTTTTCTTAGGATGATGCTATCCTTCCTTTTTGACACGGTAAACCGGTCTCCTTCTCTGAAGCCAAGGGTGTCTGCGAGCATGGCCTTGCTGAGGGTAATGGTTCCTCTCTTGCCGATACGGAGCATTCTTCCTTTATCCGTTCTTTTTTTAGCCTCTTTCTCGGTGAGGATATCCTTGATCTTCCCGGCCTCGACTAAGGCATCGTAGTACATCTTCTTCAGAGTCGCCTTGCTCTGGACGCCCAGCTTCTCCATCATTTCCTTATCGGGCACGTTTCTCTTCACCATCTCAACCAGCTTTTTGTATTCTTCTTTCATAACCTAGCTCCTTTCTATAAAGGTTACAAACGCATGGATAGCACCTCAACTACTATACAATGGGGATACCGGTGACCCCCTCTTGTTCTTTCAGTGCCTTGAGGTCTTGAGGTATTCAACAAAATTAACAAGCTCCCGGAATTCACATAACTTACTTTTTTACCCCCCCCCGACAGGGGAAAGGAAATCCATGATTCAGGGCTTGACCTAAAATTCCGAAATTTGAGAGAGGGTTTTCACCTCTTTTTTTTCAATCTTCTACTCATACCACCTGATATAATCTTCCGACTTCAGCTTTATACTGCGGTAGGCGTTTAATGGTGCCTCCTCGTCTGCATAACCCAGCGAGATGCAGATTATTAATTTTTTACTCTCCGGCACGCCTAGGAACCTTTTTATCTCCGGCGCGTAGTTGGTCACCGATGCCTGCAGGCAGCTAGCCACGCCAAGGGAGTGTGCCGCAAGGATAAAACTTTGGGCGAACAGTCCCATGTCAAAAATCGACCACTGTCCTAGCAACCCGTCAATAAAGAGGAAGACGGCACATGGCGAGCCGTAAAATTCAAAATTCATAAGTCGCAGTTTCTCTCTCCCCTTCTCATCTCCCCTTTCGATACCCAGCGTGGCGAGTCGTCGGGCACCATGCTCGCGGGTGCGCGCCTCGTGTTCCGGCGGCCAGCCAGTTGGCATGGGCAGGTCAGGATTGGTCGGCGCCTTTGCTTTGGCAAGCGCGAAGATAACTCTGCTCAATTCGTCCTTCTTTTTCCCACACACCACAGCCACCTCCCAGGGCTGGGTATTGGTATAGGAGGGGGTGTTGCTCGCCGCTTGCAGTATCTTTTCCATCACATCCCTGGGAATAGGGTCGGGCTTGAAGCCGCGAATACTATGCCTCGTTTCGATACCTTCCAGAATTTCCATCAATAATACCTCCAGTGAAATGTTTTAAAAGGTCAGCGATACCCAGCCTTCTTTCAGAAGGTCGGATATAACCGACCCTACATATAGCACCTTGACGCCGGTTGCTTCCAGTTTCTCGGTAATGCCCATTCGGTCAGCACACCATTTACATGCCAACACCTCAACGCCTTCCCCAAGCAGGTCCTTTACCCTCCCCTGCACTTCCATATCGTTGGCCGCCACCTTCTGCGAAGGACCAAATAAGATAACCTTTACTTCGTCCATCCAGCGCTTTTTCGTCGCATTAAGCGGATATACCAGCCCAACCTCCAGAGCCACCTCCCTGTCCCCGCTGCTCAGTATGACAAAGACCTTGTCTGCCATCCCCTTTTCTCCTTTTGTATCAAACGATTAAATGATAAGAACTCGCTTTTTATGGGGCGAAGTATAGGGAGTTAGCTCTTGTGCGTCAACGACCAATATGGCTTTTTTTCCTCCCCCTCTCCCTGCTCTTTTCTTAGATGGCAGGTATAGCAGTTGATAGTCGAAGAGGCGTAATATTTTGCTGATTCCCATTCTTACAGAAAAATGTCAAGAGCCAGTGAAGATTTAACCCTTGGCCTATAACAAAAGTGAAAATTCACGATTCAAGACCTGAACCCCAATCACATTGATCATCTCAAGGGCTTAAAAAGATACTCAACCGGGGTATTTGTGCAGCAGCTTGCTGCACAATTTCCATATCAGGATAGCTCTCTGCAAACTTACGCATATACTTCAGATTTCGTGCAGAGAATCCCTTCTGGTCAGGAAACTCCCGGTTGAGGTCAGCCGAGAGGCGATCGATGACCTTGGCACCCCAGCCCTCGGCTTCCTGGCGCTTTAAAGTCAGGCGGCCGATCTCCCAATAGAGGATAATCAATTCGCGGTTGACGGAAAGCGATGCTCGGATACGAGCCGCCCGGACCCGCTCTTTAATGTCTTCAAGGACTTCCAGGTAGCCCGATGGGAGCGCCAAATCGTTCGCGATGGCGATTTCTTCCTTTCGCGGGGGCCGTTGTGCCTTCGTTTTTGCTGCGGGTTTTCTTTTCACCATGTCCGCAAGAGGTGATGTTTTTGGCTATATTGGCTGCATTGAGGGTAAGGGAAAAACACAAAACCCCGCCTCTCAACCTGAGAGCGGGATTTTGATTTCATGTCATGAATCCCTCCCATGTAATGATTGCATCTGCAGAAAAGAAATAATCCCTCTAGTACCAGACTAGGTATGAAAAAGCAACTTTATATTAAAAGGGATATACGGCAAAGATTTAGGTAATTTAAGAAGGCGCAAGGCCTAAGGCGCATGGCGCATGGCAGATTGGGAAAGGCGTACGGCGCAAGGCGTAGGGCACAGGGCGTGAGGCGCATGGCGCAAGGCCATATTGAGCTGGAAGGAAAGATGGGTTCAGGTCTTGTCAGCCGTCTTTCTGGCAGGTTTAGGAGGTCATAGGTAAATGGCGTGAGGCCTTCTTTTCATTGTTTAATTTCTTCTTCCTTTATAGTCCGGACAGATCACCTGGAGGATCAGCTTAGAGGATGTGGCCCTATTTTTTTAAGGTGGTTGCCTTCTCAGACAACCATTCGTTAATAAGAACATCTTCGGATTTGTTCAGCGTTTTCGCCTTTTCCTTGATGATGGCATACAAATCGCTATCGATGCCCACATACTTTTTCTTTTCCAACGAGAATTGAAATCCGTTTACCTCTTCAACGTCGTCAAATTCCCCGAAGTCATGTTCATCCCAAAAATCGGAAGCTTCATAAATGGACATATCCTTTATATCCTTATTTTTCCCCATACCGCTTGCTCTCACTTTCATTCATATCCCTTGCGGTAACGATGAGTGCCTTATTACCGAGCTTTCTTATGAAAAAGACAGATAGGAACCGCCCCGCTTTGGTCTTGCCGAGGGCGTTATATAAATGCTCGCCCTCAACCTTACCCTTTTCCTTCCGAAATACCCTACATTCGCCACCCAAGACTTCTTCCACCTCAGAAGGCAGGACATTGTGCTTCCATGCGAGCTTTTCGATTATTCTATCCAGCCATATAATATCATCTATTGTAGACAAAGCTCAGTTCGCCTCATCATGGATCACCATGTGTAAGTATATTGCCCGTTTGTCATGAGATTTTTTTACCAGGCTGGAAACCCTCGTATATAAAACTACAAGAATTCCATAGCTACGTCAAGAACAACAGAACCCGGCCATAATTTGACGTTGTTGCATTCATTGACTTATCCCCTTCCAATTCCAACAGCGATTTTTCCCGGTGCGCCCGTTCCGATCATAATGGGGAGCAGGTCTGCCCCGGTGGAATAGTTATTGATTCCACCCTGGTACGATAATGCCTCCCTACCCCGTTTACATAGTCCTGCGGAATTTAACGGGGCACGCGTGGCAGGCCCTGTGTAAATAGGCTCACTTCATGAACCGTGCTTCGCAATTTCAGGGGCAAGCGGAGAACACGGGGGGAGCGAGGTTTGAAGCAATGGGCGGAAGTAAAGTTTTTTGATTGACGGGCGAAGGGGATGTTCTTATGCTTCTTTTAAAAGCATAATCAACTTCTTATTGATTTCATCATGCACCTTTCAAATATCTTTAGACAGCTTCATCATTCAGCTGGAGGAACGCCATGAAAGACCACCATGAAGAAAAAGAAACCAATCCAGGTAAAGGTATAACTCGCCGGAGATTTCTCAAAACCGTGGGCAGCGGTGCGGCAGTGGCCGCTGCCTCGGGTGCGCTCTCCGGTTTCGGCACCGCCAATGCGGAGCCCATAAGGCCCGAAGAGATTGTCAGGGTGAATATCCTCATTAACGGGCTCCGGCATCGTCTCGTGGTAGAAGCACGCTGGTCTCTTCTGTATGTTCTTCGCGAGAAACTCGGCCTCACCGCGACCAAGGTCGGCTGTGAAAGGGGCGAGTGCGGGGCCTGCACCGTGCTCATTGACGGGATACCCCGTTATGCCTGCATGACCCTTGCGGTGGAGTGTGAGGGAAGGGAGATTACAACCCTCGAAGGGCTCATGGAAGGCGAGCAGCTCGGTCCGGTGCAGCAGGCCTTTCTCGAGCACGATGCCTTCCAGTGCGGCTACTGTACCCCGGGGCAAATCATGTCGGCAGAGGGACTGTTGCGAAGCAATCCCGCGCCCAATCCCGATGAAATTCGCAGGGCAATGAGCGGAAACCTTTGCCGCTGTGGCGCCTATGCCCATATTACCACGGCAATAGAGCGAGCTGCCGAACTCAGGCGAGGGAAGTGAGGTGAATCATGGCAGATCAGGAAAAAGACCTTTACTATGTGGAGGGGATTCCCATCCCGGAGACCCCCTCGCCGGGTGAACGCCCAAAGCCCTGGAAACAGACGAGGATCATCGGCAAGGCGGTACCCCGGGTTGATGCCTATGAGCGGGTGAGCGGCTCGGCTGTGTATACGGCAGACATAGTGCTGCCCAATATGCTTTACGGGGCTATCCTCCGCTGTCCCCATGCCAATGCCCGGGTGAAAAAAATAGAGATCACCAGGGCAAGAACGATGCCCGGCGTTCATGCCGTTATCAGCAGCGACACCCCTGAAGCGAATGTCCCCTGGACGTATGGAGGCAGGAGATCCAGCTTCAAGACAAAGATCTTTGACCCCTTGTGCCGGTTTGAGGGAGAAACCGTGGCCGCCGTGGCCGCGAAAACACCCTACCAGGCCTGGGATGCGATTCGGGCCATTAAGGTTGACTATGAGGTTTTGCCCTTTGTATCGGATGAGCGGTCTGCCTTGAATAAGGGTGCCCCTGCCGTGCACAAGGGCGGCAACCTTGTAATGCAACCCCAAACATATAAGCGGGGCGATGTGGACAAGGGACTCGCCGACGCGGACGTAGTGCTTGAGCAACACTACCGTACCGAGTGCGAGGTGCATACCCCTATGGAACCCCATGGGTGTGTGGCCAACTGGGAAGGGGATCGTGTGACGATCTGGGAATCAACCCAAGGGGTTTACCGGGTCCAGTCGAGTGTGGCCGATATCCTGGGCCTGCCGCTCTCCAAGGTTCGCGTTATCGGGCACTACATGGGCGGGGGTTTCGGCAGCAAGCTTCAAGCCGGGAAATACACCATTATCGCAGCGATCCTGGCGAGAATCACGGGCCGCCCCGTAAAGATGATCCTCAGCCGGGAGGAGACTTACCTGGCTACAGGAAATCGTCCGCCCGCCAACATGACGCTCAAGGCGGGAATCAAGAAGAATGGGACGCTCACCGCCCTGGATTTTGCCTGTGTCGGCACGGGAGGGGCCTATCCTGCGGGCGGTGCCTCCGGTGTGGACTGGCAGGTTCGGGATCTGTATACATGCCCGAATGTGCGCACGACCTCCACGGACGTTTATACCAACGCAGGCCCGGCACGGCCCTTCCGCGCCCCCGGCCATCCCCAGGGTTCCTGGGCCCTTGAACAGATGATGGATGCCCTTGCAGAGGCAATCAACATGGATCCCGTGGATCTTCGCCTGAAGAATATACCCTTCTATAGCCAGGCACGGGCCAGTCAGCCCCCCTATACCACCACGGGACTCAAGGCATGCCTGGAGGAAGGAGCCAGGGCCTTCGGATGGAGAGAAGCCCGTGAGCGGATTGCCAAGGCAGGCAGCGATGGGCCTTTGCGGCGGGGCGTGGGCATGGCAAGTGGCCTGTGGATCGCGGGTGCCGGTGGACCGCCTTCCACCATCATCCTCAAGCTCTTTTCCGACGGGAGTGTGAACCTGAACATGGGTGCCAGCGACATCGGTACGGGCACCAAGACGGTCATGGCCCTGGTAGTGGCGGAAGAGCTGGGGGTCAAACCGGAAGTAATAGAGATTGAGCATGCCGATACGGGCACAACGCAGTTCGCAACACCAAGCGGCGGGAGCAAGACCGTTCCCACGGAATCGCCGGCCGTGCGTGCGGCCGCCGTGAGCGTGAAACAACAGTTGCTGGAGATAGCCGCCAGCGACCTCAAGGTGGATCAAGCCACCCTTTCCTTCGAGGGGGGAAGCATTGTTTCCAGGAAGGACCCCTTAAAGAAAGTCAGGATCACGGAACTCTCCGGTCTCCGGAAAAGGGGGGTGGTGGTGGGCATCGGGTATCGAGGCCCAAACCCAGAAGGCAAGGCGACAAATCCCTTTGCCGCCCAGTTCTGCGAGGTGGAGGTGGATACGCAGACGGGCGAGGTCAGGATTCTTCGGTTTCTGGGCGCTCATGACAGCGGCCGGGTTATGAGCAGGCTTACGTACGACAACCAGGTATTCGGCGGCATCACCATGGGGATCGGCTTGGCACTGACCGAGGCGCGCATCCTTGACGGAAACCAAACGGGAAAAATGGTGAACCGCAACTGGCACGACTACAAGATTCCGACGGCCCTGGACGTACCGGATAGCATGGTTTCCCTCCCTATCGACATGAACGATACAGAGGCCAACACCACGGGTGCGAAAGGCCTGGGCGAGCCGGTGACGATCCCCACAGCCGCGGCAGTTGCCAATGCGATTTATCACGCAACGGGCATACGGGTTACGACCACGCCTGTGAATCCGGTCCAGCTCTGCCGGCTGCTCGCAGGGCAGAGAAAGGAGGGATGAGCCATGATACCCAGCTATTCCTATATTCGCGCACGGTCCCTTGATGAGGCCATCCGTTACCTTTCAGAAGACGGTGCCAGGCTCCATGCAGGCGGAACCGACCTGATGGGATGCCTTCGGGACCGTGTCTTTGATGTCTCAACAGTTGTAAGCATCACGAGGCTCAAGGAGCTTCAGGGCATCCGTCCAACACCGGATGGAGGGCTTCGGATCGGTTCAATGACAACCATTTCAGAAGTCGCTCGTAACCCGGCGATCAGGACGCGGTACCGGGCCCTTTCAGTTGCTGCCTCAGAGGTGGCGAGCCCCCAGCTGCGCAACCAGGGGACCATCGGGGGAAACCTCTGCCAGAAGCCGCGCTGCTGGTACTACCGGGGAGAATTCCATTGCCTGCGAAAGGGCGGGGACCAATGCTACGCCATTGAGGGCGAGAACCAGTACCACTGCATCTTCGGCGGTGAGAACTGCTACATCGTGCATCCCTCGGATACGGCTCCGGCCCTGGTGGCCCTGGAGGCAAGCATATGGATTGCCGGTCCCAGGGGCAAGCGGGTCGTGGCCGTGGAAAACTTCCATGTGCCCCCCGCCCGGGATTACACGAAGGAGAACGTGCTTGAACTCGGCGAGATAGTGACGGATATCGTCCTGCCGCCGCCTGCGGAGGGACTGCAAAGTTCCTACCGCAAGGTTCGTGCCCGGCGTTCCTGGGACTTTGCTTTGGCCGGTGTGGCATTGGCCACTGTTCTGAAAGGGGGCCAGGTTGCCTATTCGCGGGTAGTGCTGAGCGGGGCGGCCCCCCTACCCTGGCGTTCCAGGGAGGCGGAGCAGGTCATCAACGGGAGACGGTTAAACAGGGATACCGGGGCAAGGGCCGCTGATGCTGCGGTAAAAAACGCGGAACCCATGGAGCGGAACGGATATAAGATCCCTCTATTTCGCAGTGTCATAGAACAAGAACTCCTGGCGATTGCCTGATTGGATACTCAAGGCAGCGAGTAATGTCATTTGCGGGTCGCCCTTGAATCCATTGACTTATCGCCTCATCAATAGGAATAAAGGCGTAGGGCATAAGGCATAAGGCCATTTCAAGCCGAAAGCTGAAAGCTCAAAACTGAAAGGTTAGTTGCTATTTCAACTCATTTCGCGACAAATCGCCTTTTTTATTTTTGTCAAACCTTCCCGGATTTTTGTCAAACCTCCTCGGAACTCATATACATATTGGCCTGAAATGAGCACCAAAAAGTACGCCTCGGCAGAATTAAAATACTACATATTGTGAAAAAATAGTAAAAAGTTCCCATATTTTGTGATTTTATGTTTGACATTTCCGTTGTTATCATTTTAACTAATGCGAAGTTCGTGCACCAGTCCCATGGTGGCTTAGTGGCATTTGCGCCGGGAATGTTTTAAGACAATACAACCGCTTAGAAGCCGCGCTCGTGACTAAAGACGTATTAAAGGACTTCAGCATCGTAGAGCTGAAGCTCGCCATCAAGAGAATCATCCGCTGCTACATGAATGATCTGGGCAGAAAACCAACCTTAAAGGAAATCGATGCCCATTATCGCAAGGCCATTATCGAATTCTTAGGAGAACGAACGAGTTGGTTTCAAAAGGAAAAAGGAGATCCACCCGGTTCCACAAGGCCTGAGGCTGCCGCGAATAGGGCGAAAAAAGGCCTCGATGATGCCCAGCTCAAGCTCCCTAATCTATGATCTCCATGAGAGGGGGATATGGACAAACGGAAGATTGCCGAGATAATTCGGAAGAGACTACAACTGGAGGAGAAGGATTGGTCCGTTATCGAGAAGAACCCCAGGTTTCAACAACTGTTTCAAAATGCTATTGAGGCGTCGAAATATCGATTGATCGCCGAGGTGATCGACTCTACCGGATGCCATTCAGGGCACGTGGTGGGGCAGAAGCTGATCTTCGATAACTCGGGAAACCTCCTTACGAGAGAAAATCCCGATCGCGTCTGCGCCTTCTTGATGCCTAATTTGACGGTGGTGATCAATGCCTTCTTTGAAAACCTCATGAACGGGCGAGAACCTAATGAGGTGATGTTCAATACCACGGGATGTTTCGATACCGGCCCCCACTGCGGCGGCTGGGGGCATGTAAGGGTGAGAATGACCGCCGAGCTGAAGCCTTGATTCCCGAAGGCCGAAAACGGTATCGTCCTGCCGCTTGGAGATCGCTCCGCTCATGCGATGACAAGGAAGGGAAACCTGGATCAACTGTTCAGTGCCTTCCTCATTTTTCCAAGCCACTCCTCGCCAAACGCCCTCCGTAAGGCATCCTGGCAAAAATCAACAAGCAGTGTGTCCTCCTCTCTACCCTTTACCACTGCCGGTTTACACTCGTGATATTGCTCAAAGGTCAAAACCAGCCCTTTACAGCCCGAGATCGTAATGGGGAACAGATGGCAGGAGAGGGGTTTAATGAAATCGATCCTTCCCTCGCGGTATGCCCTTTCAATTCCGCACTTAGCGATATCGCCATCATAGTATACGAATACGCAATCACGCCTGTTTAGACAACGCGTCCTGTAGACTCCCCCCCTTGCCTCCCAAAATCCCTTCTCCTCTATCGCAAGGATATGGTCCCGCGGTAAATATTCCTTCACGATTGGCAGGGCCTTCTCGATTTTTCCAATCTCGGATTCCGACAGTGGTGCGCTCAGCTCACTCGTTATTGTGCAGCACGCGCCCCTGCACTGAGTTACATCACAAACGAATTTAGCCCCCACAATGTCCGGATCGAGTAATACGCCGTCAATATAAAGAAAATCTTTACCCATGGGAATGTTTCATAGAAGATATGGGAGATACACTCCGCTCTGCCTGACCCCTGCCACTTGTACCTTTATGCAGAAGCAAGCGCCATGCCTGATCATCCAATTCGTGAGGCTGAAACGCCAAGATCAAAGGCCTTGAGGTTCGATTCCAGGAATGCCTGCTTCGTTGACCTGGCGATCGTCTCCTTGAGTGCGCCTTCCTCCAGGGAAATAACCTCACTCCCGACCAATGCCCCGAGCATCACCATATTGAGGGATAGCGGATTTCCCGCCTTCTCCGCGAGCGCATTACCGTCCAGGCTTATGAGGGAGCGAACCCTGGCTCTTATCAAATCGAGGACCTCATCGATATCGGGATAGGTCCCCTGCCCAAGCGCCACGGTAAAGGGAGGAAGGGGTTGTACATTGGTGATGACCACCGTGGTCTCGTTGCATTTGTTCAGGGCCCTCAATGTCTCGGCCGGCTCGAAGCCGATCAGGACATCGGCCTCACCCCTGGATACTATCGGGCTTGTTGCATCCCCTATCACCACATCTGTCTCCACAATACCGCCCCTCTGGGCCATTCCATGAATCTCACTGACCACTGCGGGGATTCCCGCTGCCACACACGCCTCTCCGACAAGCCGGGATACAAGTATATTCCCCTGACCTCCGACACCGACAAAGACGATCCTTTTTGTTTTCATCTATGGCTCCTTTGTCAATTGATCATTTTCGATTGACTATTTACAATTAATCTTTTTGCAGCTTTTAGCTTTTTGAAATTACATGGTGAATGAGCATGGGGATGTCTTTTTTTATCTCATGCCCTATAATGAATGCACAGGCAGACCCCGATAAATCGGGGCACCGACCGCCATGTCGTATCATAGTCAAATCCGCGTTGCGCGTGTGCCCCGATTTACGGGGCACGCTGAGGCCCCCTGTTGAAGGGCATGGAGTAAAAAAAGACATCCCCATGCTCATGCGTCTCACCAAGGGAAACTATGTGGCCTTCACTAAAGGCCAGGATTGGTTTTCAAAGACCTAACATGCTATCAATCTGCAATGTACAATCTTCACTTCTTCAATGGCATAATGGCATTCTCAGGGCAGATCTGCGCACACACCGTGCAGCCGATGCAAAGGCTCTCGCTTATCATCGTCCTGCCCTTTTCAATATACATCGCGGGACATGCCAAAAGATTGATGCAATCCATACGCTTCTTGCATTTCTCCTGGTTGACGTAAAAGGGCCTGGTCCTTTTGGCCTTCTTGATAGCCCTCGCAAACAGGGGACAGAGCTCCTTTGATATGATAACCGAGATGCCCTCAAATTCCTTTGCTGCCTGTGCTGCGGCGATTGCCTTCTTCACCTGAAGGGGGTTCACCACCTCAACATGTTCAACGCCGAGACCTCGTACTACCGACTCGATGGAGAGCGGTTTCGTGGCTACACCCATGGGAGCGGTATCCACCCCAGGATGGGGTTGGTGCCCCGTCATGGCGGTTGTTCCATTGTCGAGGATCACCATGGTGAAGTTATGATTGTTATGAACGGCATTGATCAGGGCGGGAATACCCGCGTGAAAGAAGGTTGAATCACCGATAAAGGCAACCACCTTTTGATCCGTTGCCGCCGCGAAACCACACGAGCTTCCCACCGAACCACCCATGCATATGACGATATCGGCCGTAGACAGGGGAGGGAGTACGCCCAGGGTGTAACAGCCGATGTCCGAGGGATAAATGGCGTCGGGGCCGTACACCTGTTTTATCGCATAGTACATGGCCCTGTGGGGGCACCCGGCGCAGAGGTTGGGGGGCCTCCCGGGAATCTCGGGAACCTCGCTCGTATCTACCATCACGGGCGAGGTATCGGGAACACCGAAATAGGAGGCAATGGTCTTACGGACCATGCCCGGATCGTACTCGTAGAGCCTCGTTAAAAGGCCCTCTCCCTTGCCCTTGATGGGGATCCCTATCCCCTTTGACTGTGCAATCGACCTGATCTCGTTTTCCATCACAGGTTCAAGTTCTTCAACGACCAGCACGCTGTCCACGTTGCGCAGGAATCTCTCGATCATCCTCTCGGGCATGGGATAGGAAAAGCCAAGCCTCAGGATCGTGACCTTCTCCCCGATACCCAGATCCTTCACCGCATCCCGAACATAGTTCATGCTCACGCCGTTGGTCACTATGCCCCATTTTCCGTTGCCAATAACCTGATTATATTCAGAGTTCTCTGAGAGCTCCCATGCCCGGTCATATTTCTCCAGAAGTATCCTGTGCAGGTTCCTTGAAACAGCAGGGATCGCCACATAGTGAAAGGGATCCTTCTTGAAGAAACCCTTGGGCTTCATTCCCCTTTTCGGCCCGAACTTCACCGCACCTCTCAGGTGATTGAGCCTTGTGGTGGTCCTCAGGATAACGGGCAGCTTCAATTGCTCGGAGATATCAAAGGCGGCTATGGTCATATCCTTCATCTCTTGAGCATTTACAGGCTCTATCATGGGCAGCCCCGACAACCTTGCGTAGTACCTGTTATCCTGCTCATTCTGGCTTGAGAAGAGATACGGATCATCGGCATTGATCACCACCATGCCCGCATCCACACCTAGGTAGGCCATGGTCATGAGTGCATCGGAGGCGACATTCATCCCCACATGCTTCATGGTGACGATGCTTCGTACGCCTGAGACAGCCGCACCTGCCGCCACCTCCAGCGCCACCTTCTCGTTGGTGGAATACTCAAAGTAGAATCCAGCCTCCTGATAAAGGGTAAAAAAGGTGTCTGGAATCTCCGATGATGGGGTACCGGGATAACAGCTCGCGAGGCCAATGCCCGCTTCTATCGCACCCCTCGCAATTGCCTCGTTGCCCAGAAGCAGCATCTCCTTGCCCGGAGAATCTTCAAGTAACTTGTGCATGTTCCTGCTCGCTCTTAAGATTAATTATTTCTATAGCTATAATACAAGCAGTTTGATAAATTTTTAAAAGCAGTATTGTCAACACAAATTGGGGATTTTCATCCAAAAGAATTGCTTCAGCTTATGTAACCATGAAGCGCTCCCTTCCCCCTCCGTAGAGCGCCCTTAGCTTTGGTTTCTCTATCTTGCCGGTGGGATTCCGGGGCACGTCTCCAAAGACGATCTTCCGGGGCCTCTTGTAGCGGGGGAGCTGTTCGCAGAACTTCTCCACCTCTTCCTGGCTCATCTCCTTGCCAGGCTTTACCCTGATGACAGCCAACACGATCTCACCGAGCCTCTCGTCGGGGATGCCGATAACCGCGGCATCCTGGACCTTGCTGTTGCTCATAAGGAAGGCCTCTATCTCCACCGGAAAGATATTCTCGCCCCCGGTGATAATCACATCCTTTTTCCTTTCAACCAGCCAGATGAAACCATCCTCGTCCATCCTGGCCATATCCCCTGTCAAAAGCCATCCGTGATAGATGGTCTGAGCCGTTGCTTCCGGGTTCTTGTAGTACTCCTTCATCACCCCCGGCCCCTTTACCATGAGTTCACCCACCTCCCCCTGAGGCACGGGGTTCCTGTTTTCGTCCACGATCCAGGTCTCCCAGTCAAACCCGGGCACGCCTATGGCGCCCACCTTGTGCATGTTTTCCATCCCGAGGTGGACACATCCCGGCCCCGTGGACTCGCTTAATCCGTAGTTGGTGTCATAGTCATGATGGGGAAAGGTCTTTTTCCAGTTTTTTATCAGGCTCGGTGGCACCGGCTGGGCGCCGATATGCATCAATCTCCATTGATCCAACCTATAATCCGAGAGCCTCACATCCCCATTTTCTATCGCCAGGAGAATATCCTGAGCCCATGGCACCAGCAGCCACACGATGGTCACCCTTTCCTCTGAGACCGCCTCCAGTATCCACCGGGGTTTCACCCCCTTGAGAATGACGGCCCTTGAGCCAACGATAAAGCTTCCAAACCAGTGCATCTTCGCACCGGTATGGTAGAGCGGTGGAATACAGAGGAAATTGTCTCCATGTGTCTGATTATGATGCCGATTCTCCACGATACAGGCCGCCTCAAGATTTCTATGGGTTAAGAGGATCGGCTTCGGGGTGCCGGTCGTCCCTGAGGTGAAATAAAGGCCCGCCTCATCCTCAATGCGTACCGCAACCTCGGGTTCCACCGGGGAGCTGTATCGCAACACGTCTTCATATTTTTCGGCATAATCCGGCCTTGCCTCATCCGGCCCCACAAAGAAATAATCCTGCACCGTCGCAAGATCGCCCCTTATCGCATTGATCCTGTCGATAAATTCCTCTCCATAGATCATCGCCTTGCCTTCGGCAATCCCCGCACACAGTTTTATATCATCGGCGGAAAACCTGAAATTCAATGGCACCGCCCATGCACCGGCCCTTAGGATTCCAAAGTATGCGGGAAGCCACTCGATGCAGTTCATCATGAGATGCACCACCTTATCGCCTTTTTTGATGCCCCTGGAAATAAGGGCATTGGCGAACCTGTTGGCCTGCTCATCGAACTGCTTCCAGCTGAGCTCAATCCGGCTGTCTTTCTCCGGCTCCCGTTCTATAAGGGCAACCTCGGTGCCATACATCCTGGCATTCCGCGCTAAGATATCCCCTAAAAGCATCCTTCGCCCTCCCGCCGCTTTTTTTGCTTTTTTTCTTGGCGAAAATATTTTATACAAATAACTAGTTACTGAAAATTATAGCTACGTCATAGCTATTATATAACTACTAAAAGAAAGTCAAGCAATCTTATTCGCTATCACCTTTATGATAACATCATATATGCGGCCTGATAATGATTCTGTTTTCGCGGCCCCTTCTTTGCGTAATTCTTTCATCTGGGATAATTCCATACAATTGTATAATTTAGGAAACACCGGAATTGTCAATAAGAAAAATTAATGCTATCAATATCCTAGCTTCACAGCCGATGAGGGTAACATGGAGGTCACGATGTTACCTTGAAAGGGTGCCCTTTTTAAGCAAGGCATTAATCTAATAATCCTTTAACAAAGGGGGTGTAGTGATGCGCAAGGTATTTATTCTTTTACTCGTCGCCGGGTTTATTTATTTTGGTATGGCCTCATTTGCATGGGCAAGGCCAATAAAGGCGGGAGCTATCATAAACCTCACGGGGCCCGCTTCAAGTTGGGGCCAGTTCCATGCCAAGGGCCATAAAGACTATATCAGGTATATAAACGAGGTACAGGGAGGAGTCGGAGGCAACAAGATAGAACTCACCGTAGTGGACCATGCCTACAAGGTTCCCGAGGCGATCAAGTACGTGAAGAAGTTCTGCACCGCCGACAAGATGGACATCATCGCCACATGGGATGCGGGCTCCGGGATTATGTGCAAGCCGATCATCCAGAAATACAAGACTCCTAACATCAATTATTCCACCTATCAGGGGATCCTCCAGCCTCCAGTGGACTATGCCTATCTGCCCTTTGGAAGCTACATCATGGATAGCTACGCGGTCTTAGAGTATATCCGTACCATCCATCCGGGAAGAGAGGCTCCAAAGGTAGGTCTCTTGACTTACAACAACGCCTATGGGAAGTCCATCCATGCCCCGAGCCAGGAATATGCTCAAAAACACGGGATCAAGATAGTCGCCATTGAGCAGTTCCCTCCCACAAGCCTTGATCTCAACACCGAATGTCTCAGGCTCAAGGAGGCGGGAGCGGAATACATCTTCATGCAGTGCCTTCCCTCCGCCATCATCATGGCCCTTCAAGCCGCGGATAGGGTTGGCCTGGATGTGCCCTTCTTCGGGACATGGACATCAACGGATCCGGATTTCTTCCCGAGAGGCAAGGGCCTGATAAGGGATCGGATGCATATGGAGTTCCCGGGATGCCTCCCCGTTGATGGGAGTCCGGGTATCAAGCTCATGGAAACGCTGTGGAATCGGTACAAGACAGTAGACAAATTCGACGCCTCTTACTGGGAAGGCGTCGTCGTTGCCTCGCTTATGGTGAGGGCATTCCAGAGGGCCAATGAGAAATTCGGAGAGGTAAATAGCGAGACCATAAACGACGCCCTCGAGACGTTCAGGGATGAGGATTTCGGCGGCCTCATGCCCAATATTACTTACACCAAAGAAGACCACAGCGCCTCATTTACCGGACGGATCGTAAAGATTCATGAAGACTCCACCTACACACCGCTCACGAACTTCTTTGTGCCCGGAAAGGAACGGATCATGCTGCTGAAGAGATAGCACATGAAGGCGTTTCGCGGTCAGCCTAGTATCTTCGCCTCCAGAAAGCCCGAGGAAAACAGGGCTGATCTGGAGGTGAAGAACCTCTCGTTATATTTCGGGGGGGTTATCGCCCTTGATACGGTCGATGTATCGGTAAAGACTGGTGAGCTGTTAGCAATCATCGGCCCAAACGGGGCCGGCAAGACCAGCCTGCTGAATTCCATCACGGGATACTACAGGCCGCAGAAGGGCACCATGACCTTCAACGGGCAGGATATCTTTCGCATGTCAACCCACCACCTTACCGCTCTTGGCATCGGGAGAACATTTCAGAACATCGAGCTCTTCCCTGGAATCAGTGTTCTTTCGAATATGCTTTTAGCTAGGCACATCCACACCAACTATGGGGTTGCAAAGGCCTCTGTCTACTCTGCGTCGGTAAAAAGGGCAGAAGTTCACCACCGCGAGGTCTTAGAGGAGTTGATCGATTTCCTTGAGATGCAAGCGATCAGAAAGAAACCAGTCGGCTCCCTGCCCTATGGCCTGAGGAAAAGGGTTGAGCTTGGAAGGGCCTTGGCATTGGAACCAAAGCTTCTGCTTCTGGATGAACCCTTCGCCGGCATGACCCTTGAGGAAAAGGAAGACATGGTTCGATTTCTCGTTGAGCTCAACGAGGGATGGGGCCAGACTATAATCCTCGTAGAGCACGATATGTCGGTGGTGATGAGCATTTCTCAAAGGATTGTAGTTCTCGATTTTGGCAAGAAGATCACAGAGGGCTCGCCGGAGATGGTGCAAGGCCATCCCCAGGTAATCAAGGCTTACCTGGGAGACGCGGTAAAAATTTGAGGCAATTGAGTATTGACCATTGAATATTGAAGATAATCTATCCTTAAATTTTGAATATTCAATGCTCAATCGAAAATCGAAAATTACAAAAGGTCGAGATTGGAAAAAATAGAACGCCTCGACGAGTACACCCTATCCACCCTCACCCAATTCACTCTGCCACAGATGTTGGAAAAGCAGGCGGAGGAGTTCGGTTCAAAAAGGATCGCGGTCAGGGAAAAAAACTTCGGTATATGGCAGGCATATACATGGGATGATTATCTTCAGTATACAAAAAAGGTGGCCCTGGGATTGGCGGCCCTAGGGCTCAGAAGGGGTGAAAATATCGGCATTATCACCAACAATCACCCCGAATGGCTCTTTACCGAACTCGGAGCCCAGGCCCTCGGGGTAGTGACCCTGAATCTATTTACCTCAGCGGTGGCCAAGGAACTCGCCTTTGGTCTAGGTCGTGTGCAAACGGTCTTTGTAATCGCCGAGGATCAGGAACAGGTTGACAAGCTGCTGGAGGTGAAGGGGGAGCTCTCCTTTGTCAAGAAGATTATCTATATCGACCCTACCGGCATGAGGACCTACACCGATGATCCCTGGCTGATGAGCTTTCAAGAGCTTCTCGAGCTCGGTGGTGATTTCGATGGGGAAAGCCCGACTTACTTCGATGATGAGTTGCGCAAGGGAAAGCCCCATGAGACGGCCCTGATGATTATGACCTCCGGCACTACCGGCCTTCCAAAACTCACCATGATCGCCCATGAAAATTTCCTTGAGATGGCCAGGAAATGGCTTGAGACTGCCCCAATCGGTATTGGAGATAACTGGATATCGATTACCCCGCCGGCATGGATAGTAGACCAGATGTGGGGGATGGGGATAACTCTCTCAGGCGGAATGGTCATGAACTTTCCCGAGACCCTGGAGACTGTCGTAGAAGACTTTCGGGAGATCGGGCCGACCGTTATCGTGACGGCATCGAGGTTCTGGGAAGAACTCGCCTCGAAGATCAGGGTGAAGATCAGCGACTCCGGCTTTATCAAGCGCTTTCTCTATCATGCCAGCATGAAGATCGGAGGAGCGGTCGTTGATCGTGAATCCAGGAAATTGCCTGTGCCCGTGCACCTCCGATTCCTCTATTGGATGGCGACTCACGTCATGTACAGGCCCCTTATGGACAGGGTGGGCTGTCTTCAGTTCAGGGGTGCCTATACAGGAGGGCACCCTATAAGCCCTGATGTAATCCGATTCTTCAGGGCCAGCGGTTTAAACCTCAAGCAATGCTATGGGCTTACCGAGGCGGGCGGCATATTCCAGGTCCAGCCGGATGATGAGGTTAAGTTAGAGACCGTGGGGGTGCCGCTGCCGCGAACTGAGGTGAAGATCGCGGAAGACCAGGAGGTCCTCGTTAAAAGCAAGTCGAACTTCGTGGGATATTACCAGGATGAGGAGGAGACAAAAAAGGCATTCAACGATGACGGCTGGCTCCACACCGGGGATGCCGGCTACATCGACGAGGACGGACATCTGCTTATCATCGGCAGGAAAGAAGAGATCATGAGGACCAGGGATGGAGAGGCCTTTTCTCCTGACTTCATCGAGACGAGGCTTAAGTTCAGCCCCTATATCAATGAGGCGGTAATCTTCGGCGAAGGCCAGCCCTTTATCACCGCATTTATCAATATCGATTTCGGAAATGTGGGCAACTGGGCGGAGGATAGAAAGATACCGTACACCACCTATACGGACCTCTCTCAGCGGCCCGAGGTAGAGAATCTCATCAGAGGTGAGATCAAGGAGGTAAACAAACAGCTGCCGCAACCAATGCAACTGGTACATTTCATCCTTCTCTATAAGCTGCTCGATGCAGATGATGAGGAGTTAACCCGGACCGGGAAGGTGAGGAGGAAGTTCGTGTTTCAACAGTACAAGGACCTGATCGATGCCATGTATTCCGATAAAAGGGAGTTGGCGGTTACCGGTCAGGTGAAGTATCGAGATGGACATGTTGGCACCATAGAAACCACGGTCAGAATACTTGTCGTGGAATAAGGAGCTGCTTCAATGGATTTTTTCTTGCACTTAGCGATAAACGGCCTCTCGCTCGGCTTTCTCTACGCCCTCGCCGCGTTGGGCTTTGTCATGATATTCAAATCCAGCAGTGTGCTCAATTTCGCCCACGGCGCATTGATGGCCATAGGCGCCTTTCTGTTCCTCGTGCTCTCAACCTGGGCGAGGCTGCCCATTTGGCTGGCCTTTCTGCTCACCTTGATCGGCTCCTTCTCGCTCGGGTTTATTATCGAGCGCTTTTTCCTTCGGCCCTTGATCGGTGAGGCGCTCATCGAGGTCATTATGCTGACCCTGGGGCTCTTCATCATGATCAAGGGGCTGCTGTTGTTCATCTTCGGGGGAGATCTTTACAGCTACCGGGAATTCCTCCCGCCTGCGCTCACATTCCATTGGGGCGGCATTGAAATTGCAGGGGTGTATGTGGCCGCCTTCATCATAGGTTTGATCTTCCTGGCGCTGTTCGGGTTCTTCTTTAAATATTCCTCCCAGGGTATCTACATGAGGTCCGTTGCCGATAATCAGCCCGCGGCAATGGCCCTGGGCGTTCACGTGAGGCGGGTATTTGCCCTCTCGTGGGCCATTGCCGCCCTGGTTGCTGCGATGAGCGGAATCGTGCTCGGCATTATCAATGGGATCAACGTGCACGAGGTGAGCAATATAGGCCTTAAGGTCTTTCCCGTGGTCATCCTCGGAGGTCTCGACAGCATAGGCGGTGCCATCCTTGGGGGGATTATCATCGGCCTGCTTGAGACCTTTACCGGTGGCTACATCTCAAGCGGCCTCAGGGAAGTCATCCCCTACATTGCGCTCATCATCATATTGTTGATAAAGCCATATGGGCTCTTTGGCCTGGTGGAAATCGAGAGGGTGTAATAATCGAAAATTGTCGATTGAAAAGGTGTGAGCGATGAGGAGGCTGCGATTCCATCCCTGTGGAAACTACAATGAGACCTACAAAGAGGAGCTTACCATCTTTGAGACGGACTTCGGCAGGCTCGCCACGCTCGTGGGGCTCATCGTTCTGTTTGCCGTTGTCCCTTTCATTACCAATGCCTACATCCTTTACATCATAAACACCATTGGGATCTTCGCTATCGCGGCCATCGGCTTGAACCTGCTCATCGGATATACCGGCCAGATCAGCCTTGGTCACGGGGCCTTTTTCGGTGTGGGGGCCTATTCCGGCGCAATCCTCTCAACGAAAGTAGGGCTGCCTTTTATAATCGCAGTTCCCGCCGCCGGGGTCATCACTGCCATTATCGGCATGATCTTCGGTAGCCCATCGATCAGGCTTAAGCACCTCTACCTCTGCATTGCCACGCTCGCGAGCCAGTTTATCCTCGAGTATGTCTTCGTACAGTGGGAGAGCATGACCGGAGGAGCAGCAGGCATCAGTATTCCCGCGGCCAGCCTCTTCGGACTCGATTTAGGATCGGATAGAAATTTCTTCTACGTGATCTTCTTCTGTTTTTCGATTCTGACATGGATGGCCGTGAATATCACCAGGACACGGTACGGCAGGGCCTTTATCGCTATCAGGGATAATGACCAGGCAGCCGAGGGAATGGGAATCCCTATCTTCCTCTACAAGCTGCTTGCCTTTGCCATAAGCTCCTTCTACGCGGGATTTGCGGGAGCGCTCTTTGCCTTCTACATGATTAGCATAACCCCGGAGCCCTTTGGCATCTGGTTCTCCATAGAATATATTGCGATGATCATCATCGGGGGCCTGGGGAGCATCCCCGGCTCCGTGTTCGGTACGGTGTTCATCATCGCCTTGAGTGAGGTCTTGAGTCATATTACCGAGTATCTCATGAACATCAGCGCATCAATTGGGGGTGCCATTACGATTGCCCCTCTCAGGGAGTTCATCTACGGATTGGCCATCATACTGTTTATCATCTTTGAGCCGAAGGGCCTGGCCGAGGTATGGAGAATCCTACGGTCGAGCTTCAGGCTCTGGCCGTTTTCGTATTAAATTACGCTAAGGGGAGCCATGGAAGATAACCTCCTGCTACGGATTAACAATATCAGCGTCGTCTAT
>CAZJXD010000018.1:45776-60101 GCA_964549945.1 uncultured Desulfobacteraceae bacterium
GGGAGCCATGGAAGATAACCTCCTGCTACGGATTAACAATATCAGCGTCGTCTATTCAGACGTTATTCAGATCCTCAAGGCGGTATCCCTGGATGTCAGAAAAAGCCAGATCGTCTCCCTGCTCGGGAGCAATGGAGCGGGCAAGACCACGACCTTAAAGGCGATCTCGGGGATTCTCAAGCCCGAGAATGGCAAGGTGACCGAGGGAACCATAACCTATGAAGGCCACGATATACAGAACTCCGCGCCTGAGATAGTCACCAGGCTTGGCATCATACAGGTGATGGAGGGGAGGCAGCCGTTCAAATACCTTACCGTTGAGGAAAACCTCAGGGTGGGCACCGCAACTCGGTGGGGCAAGCCGTACAGGAAAGACCTAGAGATGGTGTACCACTACTTCGCCCCACTCGTCGCTCGAAAACATAGCCTTGCGGGCTACTGTAGCGGCGGGGAGCTGCAGATGCTGGTCATCGGCAGGGCATTGATGGCCCGACCCAGACTCCTGCTCTTGGATGAGCCTTCTCTTGGTCTGGCGCCCTTGCTGGTAAAGGAGATCTTCGAGATCGTGAAAAGGATAAACGATGAGCAGGGCACCACCCTGGTGCTGGTGGAACAAAATGCTAACATGGCCCTCCAGATAGCTCACTTCGGCTACGTGATGGAGAACGGTAAAATCGTCCTCGAGGGCGATGCAGCGGATCTAAGGGAAAATCCCGATGTCAAGGAATTCTACCTGGGAGTCGCAGCTACGGGAACCATCAAGACCTATAAAGATGTGAAGTCCTACAAACGGAGGAAGAGGTGGCTCTAATTTTTTTTGATTGACGATTGTCAATCCACAATCGTTAGTCCTTGTGCTCTTTCGTTAACGAGAAGCATTCATCCCTCTATTGCCATCCCAAGCACCTTGATTTTTCGCCATCGAGTTATTATCTCTATACTTAATGCCTATCCCATCCATATACGGGCTCCTCTTTCAAGGAGAGGTTCCCCGCGATGCGGTGACTATCAATAAGGTGGGAACGAGTGAAAACATTTTTTCCTTGCGAGTAGTAGAAAAAAAGGATACATAAAACACTCATTTACGGATTGCCGATATGGCTTGGAGATAAGCGGGGTAATTTCATTCGATCTCTGCGAACAATCGAATTACAAGGAGGATCATTTGCATGGCTGAGATTAGCATGAAGCTTTTACTGGAGGCTGGGGTTCATTTCGGACATCAGACCCGGAAATGGAATCCTAAAATGAAGCCCTACATCTTCGGGGCGAGAAACGGCATCTATATCATAGATCTTCAGAATACGGTCAAATTGCTGAAAGAGGCGCACAGCTTCATCGTGAGGACGGTATCCGAGGGGGGAACAGTGCTCTTCGTGGGCACGAAAAGACAGGCCCAGGACACCGTAGTGGAGGAATCGGAGCGATGCGGCATGTATCACGTCTGCAATCGGTGGCTGGGAGGCACGCTCACCAATTTCGAGACCATCAGAAAGAGAATCAATCGGCTCAAGGAACTCGAGGAGATGAAAAGAGATGGAACGATCAGCCGCTATACCAAAAAAGAGGCGTTGAGGATGGAAAAGGAGCTGGCAAAGCTGGAGAAAAGCCTGGGCGGCATAAAGAATATGGATGAACTCCCCTCTGCCATCTACATCGTCGATACCAAGAAGGAGAGGATTGCGGTGAATGAGGGCAGAAAGCTGGGGATACCCACCGTTGCCATTGTCGATACAAACGGAGATCCCGAGGACATCAATTACGTTATTCCCGGAAATGACGATGCCATACGGTCCATCAGGCTGCTGACCTCGATTATTGCCGATGCCTGCATAGAGGGCCATGAACAGAGGGAGGAAAAGCTGAGGGCGGAGCAAGAGCTTGAGGCTGCCCAGGAGGCTACCCAGCAAGAGGTGAGGGAAGAAGAGATCCCGGTAAGCGAGGAGAGAAAGGGAGGGCCGGATATTATCGTACTCCCCAAAAGACAGAAAGAGGGGAAAATCCCTGAGGCCACAGGCCCAGAGGATGTTCAACCGGAAAGCTAGAGAGGAGATGGAAATTGGAAATATCAGCTGAACTCGTGAAAGAACTACGGGATAAGACCGGCGTGGGCATAATGGCGTGCAAGAACGCGCTCAAGGATTCCGAGGGAAACATCGACAAGGCCATTGAGATACTGCGGAAAAAGGGCATCGCCAAGGCCCAAAAAAGAGAGGGCAGAATTGCATCGGAGGGCCAGATCCAGGCCTATGTGCATATGGGTGGAAAAATAGGCGTGCTCGTAGAGGTGAACTGCGAGACCGACTTTAGCGCCAACACGGACGACTTTACCTCTTTTTCAAAAAACCTCGCCATGCAGATAGCGGCCACAAACCCAATCGCTATCTCGCCCGACAGGCTGCCTCCGGAGATAGTAGAGAGGGAAAAGGATATATACCGAGAACAAGCCCTTCAGTCAGGTAAACCCGAGAAGGTGGTGGAAAAGATCGTCGAGGGAAAGCTAAGGAAATTTTACTCGGAAGTCTGCCTTCTTAACCAATCCTATATAAGGGATCCGGACATGACCATCGAGGACCTGCTCAATGAGCTGAAGGCGAAAACCGGTGAAAATATCATAATAAGCAGGTTTGTGAGGTTTCAGCTCGGGGTGCCCGAAGGGGAATAGGCAGCTTGATTATATTTGCAAGGGACTAATGGTCGATACATGGCGAGCGCTCATAAAAAACCCGCATTCACTCGCATACTGTTAAAGCTAAGCGGGGAATCGCTGATGGGCGATAGAACGGGCGGCATCCATCCCCCTGCCCTCAATGCGATTGCCTCTGACATCGAATCAGCTCGCGAGCGGGGAGTTCAGATAGCCGTTGTCATCGGTGGGGGCAATATCTTCAGGGGCGCACAATCCCCCGGATTTACTATCGACAGGGTTACTGCCGATTATATGGGAATGATGGCCACGGTTATCAATGCACTCGCCCTGAGGGAATCGCTCAAGGCATTGGGATCTTCGGCAACGGTTATGACCGCGCTCGAGGTGGAAAACGTGGTAGAGCCCTTCAACAGGGAGCGTGCACTCGGGCATCTGGAGGAGGGGAGAATCGTCATTTTTGCGGGTGGAACAGGAAACCCTTACTTTACCACTGATACCGCCGCCACTTTACGTGCTATCGAGATCGAGGCCCAGGTGATTCTCAAGGCAACCCAAGTCGATGGCGTGTATGATAGAGATCCGGCCAAGGAGAAACCTTCGAGGCTCTTTGCCAGGATCAGCTTTGAACAGGTGCTGAAGGAGAAACTCGGGGTAATGGACCTCACCGCCATTTCCCTGGCAATGGAACACGATATCCCTATCATTGTGTTCAATATCGGCAAAAGGGGAGATATAGAGAGGATAGTTGCCGGAAATAAGCTGGGAACCTTGATAGCAGGAGAAGGCGATGAAGGATGAAATCATATCGGAGATGCGCGAGAAGATGGAGAAAACCGCCGAGGTCCTCGATCAGGAATACAAGAAGATGAGAACGGGAAGGGCATCTACCTCTATCATCGAGGGGATTAAGGTTGAATGCTATGGCACGCAAATGCGGCTGAATCAGATAGCCTCCCTGAGCATTCCTGAAAGCAGGCTTCTTATCGTCCAGCCTTGGGATCAAAGCATTATTGGAAATATTGAGAAAAGCATACTGAAATCGGGCCTTGGACTTACCCCTATGAACGACGGAAAGTTGATCAGGATATCGATACCGCCCCTCACGGAGGAGAGGAGAAAAGAGCTCGCCAAGATGGCCAAAAAGATGGCTGAGGACAGCAAGATAATCATACGGAACCACCGACGCGAGGCGAACGAGATGTTGAAGGAGTTGAAAAACGAGGGCGAGATATCAGAGGATGAAATGTACGCCTACCAGGAAAAGGTGCAAAAAAACACCGATGAGCTTATTACCAAGATCGATGAAATCAGAACACAAAAGGAAACCGAAATCCTTGAATTTTAGCCTCTACTGCCTTGTATGCGCTTCAAGCATTCTATCAGCGCCCAAGTAAGCCCTTCAGATGGAACGACTAAACCCAGAAAAATTGCCCCGCCATGTCGCTGTTATAATGGATGGAAATGGCCGATGGGCAAAAAAAAAGGGCCTTACCAGAATAGCAGGTCACCAGAAAGGCATAGATTCCGTACGAGATGTGGTCAGGACCAGCAGGGAACTCGGCATACGGTGGCTCACGCTCTATGCCTTTAGCGAGGAGAATTGGAAGAGGCCTAAACATGAGGTAAAGGCCTTGATGAGCCTCCTGAACCGGTTCCTGAAGAGCGAACGAAAGGAAATGCTCGACAATGAAATCCGCCTGACCTGCATCGGCCAGGTGGAAAAACTTCCACCGGAGGTGCAAAGAACCCTCTGGCAGACGATCGAGATGACCTCCCACAATAAAGAGATGACCCTCACGCTCGCGTTGAGCTACGGCGGAAGACAGGAAATCCTCGGTGCAGTAAGAAATATGCTGAAGGACATTGAAGAGGGCACATTACAGGAGAAACATATCACGGAGGACCGTTTAAGCAAATATCTCTACACCGCTGATATGCCAGATCCGGATTTGCTCATACGGACAAGCGGGGAGTACAGGATAAGCAACTTCCTTCTCTGGCAGATAGCATATACGGAGATCTACATCACACCTACTCTCTGGCCCGATTTCCACAAAGAGAGATACCTCGAGGCCCTTCTCGATTACCAGAAACGGGAAAGGCGCTTCGGCTCCACTGGGGAACAAATCGCAAGCCACACCGAAGGATAACGGACCAAATCCATGACTATTCACGCCAAGAGGGTACTCACCGGCGTCATTGGTGTGCCCTTGCTCGTTGCGCTCATCTACTTCGCTCCGGCCTGGGTGTTTACCATCGTTGTCCTCTTTGCCGCCTTACTCAGCCTCAATGAATTCTATTCGATGACAAGCCCTGACGCACCGCAGGCGATTGTCTTTGTCAACTATCTCACGACTGCCGGTCTTTTTTGCTCGCTGCTGGTCAAGGGCTCTCACTATATCGCAATCCTCCCGCTTTTTATCATTCTCCCCCTCGCCCTCTTTATGGCATGCTACCGGAAAAAACCTCCCAAAATGGGTGAGATTGGCCGGATACTTATGGGGCCGTTCTATATCTGTCTGCCACTGATGCTGCTCGTGGTAATTTGCGGCCTTCCCCGGGGCCAATGGTGGGTATTTTTCATACTAGCCGTGATCTTCGCCGGCGACACAGGCTCATTCTATGCCGGAAGGTCCTTGGGGAAACACAAGCTGTCCCGCATTAGTCCGGGGAAAACCTGGGAGGGGGCCATCGGGGGCCTGCTGGCAAATATCGCGGCCGCCGGTATCTATGGGTATCTGTTCTTTCCCTCTTTATCTGTTACCTCCATTGTGGTATTAGCTATAGCAATAGGGATCACCGGCCAGATTGGCGATCTGACGGAATCCATGCTCAAAAGGATCTCAAGGGTGAAGGATAGCGGTACGGTTTTACCCGGACACGGCGGGCTGCTCGATAGGATAGATAGCCTGCTTTTCTCAATACCAATACTCTACCTCTACTTGAGCTACGCGAGCCTGTGAGGGGATAGTTTCCGTCTGAACTTTAGAATGATATCGATTGTCTCCTTTTTCAGAAGCCGATTTTAGAAAAACCATACGAAAGGAACTGCTGCATCTTGAAAAACATTTGTCTTCTCGGCTCGACCGGTTACATAGGGAAGAACGCGATAGAGGTTATCAAGGAAAATCCCGAGCAATACCGAATTGTAGCGCTCGGCGCGGGAAGGAACATAGAACTCCTTTGCAACCAGATCGAGGAACTGAAGCCCCGATTCGCGGTGGTGATAAATTCCGAGCTCGCGGGTAAGCTCAAGGCCTTGATCCCTCACCGCCTGAACACGGAGATAGTAGACGGCCCTGAGGGCTACATCCAAATAGCCACCCTCTCAGAGGTAGACCTCGTAGTGGTGGCAATGACAGGCGCCTCCGGGCTTCTCCCAACCTACGCGGCGATACACTCCGGCAAAGACATCGCCCTTGCCAATAAAGAGACGATGGTGGTAGCGGGATCGTTGTTGATGAAGGAATCACAGGACAGGGGCGTGCAAATTTTGCCTATCGATAGTGAGCACAGCGCGATCCAGCAATCAATCCAGGGGCATAACAAGGGGGATCTTAAAAAGATTATGTTAACTGGATCCGGTGGCCCCTTCAAGGATTTTACGCTCGAGATGCTCTCCATCGTTACCCCAGAGGAGGCATTACGACATCCGAAATGGAAGATGGGTAAGAAGATAACCATTGACTCGGCAACCATGATGAACAAAGGGCTGGAGGCAATCGAAGCGAAATGGCTCTTCGATGTGGACATGGATCAGATAGAAATCCTTGTGCACCCCCAAACCATTATTCATTCCATGGTTGAGTATATGGATGGCTCAATCATCGCCCAGCTGGCCCTTCCTGATATGAGAATACCGATCTCCTATGCGCTCTCCTATCCCAGACACCTTAAAGGACCATTGCCATCAGTGGATTTTCTGGAGATTGGCCATCTGAGCTTTGAAAAACCTGACACAAAAAGGTTCAGATGTCTGGACTTGGCCCTTAAGGCGGGATATATTGGTCAGAGCATGCCAGCTGTATTGAGCGGAGCGAATGAGATTGCCGTGAAGGCCTTTTTGGATGGAAAAATCGCGTTTTTAGAAATCCCCCGACTCATCGAGAACACCATGGAGCAACATGAGCTTTATCCTATCGACAGCATTGATCGTGCGCTTGAGGCGGATCAGTGGGCAAAGGCAAGGGCCACGGCAATCCTGGACGAGATGGTCGGCAACTAGCTATAATGAGCACGGTGTTATATTATATTATTCCATTTATTATTGTACTCGGCATACTGATCTTCTTCCACGAGTTGGGTCACTTCCTTCTGTCTAAGATTTTCAAGGTGAAGGTGCTGAAGTTTTCCCTTGGCTTTGGCCCGAAGATCATCGGAAAAACCTTTGGAGAAACCGAATATGTGATCTCGGCCTTCCCGTTAGGGGGTTATGTCAAGTTATTGGGTGAAAATGACGATGATGAAATAGCCCCTGAAGATGCTCCGCGGGCGTTCTCCACCCAGCCAGTACAACATAGAATTGCCATTGCCGCCGCTGGACCCGTCTTCAATTTCATCCTCGCCTTCCTGCTTTTCAGCGGCATCTACCTTATCTCGGGCTACCCCATTATAGCTCCGGAGGTAGGCCAGGTAAGGCCCGATTCTCCCGCCGATAAGGCCGGCATCCGGAAAGGCGACATTATCGAATATATAGAGGGCACGAAGATCGAGAGATGGTCCCAGATAAGGCAATTCGTGGAGAAGAACCCGGAACAGGGGCTCAACATGGTGGTAATCAGGGGGGCGAGCCGGTTCTCAACAAAGGTGTACCCGCAAGAGGAGGTCGTAAAAAATATATTCGGCGAGGAGGTGAAATCGGCACTCATCGGAATCGTGACAAGCGGAAAGACAGAGCAAATAAGACTGGGCCCCTTCAGGGCAATAAAGGAGGGTGCGGTCAAGACATGGGAGATAACCTCCCTCACCTTCCTTGTGATCATAAAACTGTTTCAGGGCGTCGTGCCCCTTAAAACGGTTGGCGGCCCCATTATGATCGGGCAGCTTGCAGGGGAGATCGCGAGGGAAAATTTCAGCTACCTCATCCCCTTTATGGCCGTAATCAGCGTCAATCTTGCCATTTTAAACCTCCTTCCAGTGCCGGTCCTTGATGGGGGAATGATCCTCTTTCTCTTAATAGAGATCGTAACGAGAAAGCCCATCAGCATAAAGAAACGGGAAATGGCCCAAAAAATAGGCTTCTTCGTCCTCATCATGCTGATGGCCCTCGTCTTTTACAACGACCTTTTAAGGATACTAACCAAATAAGTGAAGATCGAAAATTTATAATTAAAAATAGTCAATCGCAATTGATTATCCTTTCCTTAAATACCTCGACGAAACAGTACAGCCTGGCGGTGTTAAGAAATGAGACCGTGTTGGGCGAATACCTCCTTTCCTCCGGATCAAGTCACTTCAGGGATCTGATGCCGTGTCTCCATGATCTCCTTGAAAAAACAACCCTCACGCCCGGGCAACTGGAGGGCGTAACCGTTGCCATAGGACCGGGAAGCTTTACCGGTATCAGGGTAGGGCTCACCATTGCAAAAGGGCTTTCACAAGGCCTTGGCATACCGATAATTGGTGTACCTACCCTCTTGGCCTTGGCCAGCCAGATTCCCTACGCGAAGGAGGATATTTGCCCCCTGGTGACCTCGAGAAAAGGGGAGGTATTTGCCGCCCTTTTCAGGTGTGATCCCGATAATCACCTCACAAGGATTGAGGAAGATGCCAGCCTAAAGGTGGTGGACCTCCCCGTTTTGATCAAGAGGAAAACCATCATCATCGGAAACGATTTCACCGCTCAAGGCCCCCTTGTAAAACGATACGCGGGGATAAACGCCCTGCTGGCGCCGCCAAACCTCTGGAACTTGAGAGCCTCATCTATAGGTGCTTTGGCCCTACAAAGGCTCGAGAAAGGGAACTCAGATAGCGTAAGCGAGCTTGTTCCTCTCTATCTGAGAGGTGCGGATATCAGGGCAGGAAAAAATCCCTTGGGATAGAACTTGCGGAGCATACATCTCGTTTTCATATATGCCGTCTTGACAAATGGCATATTTTATACTAAACGATGAAGAAAAAAGCAGAGTTTAAAGGTACTTACCTTGAACCAAAAAAGAATATACAATAGGTTGCCGGTCGCGTGGGAGGGAATTCCCTTTATCGTTATGTGCATGGCAGTGACTGCTATCATGCTCATCCTCGACTGGGAGTTCATCGCAATTCCGATGATGGTGCTCACCTTGTTTATTATCTATTTCTTCCGAGACCCGGAGAGGCCTCATATACACGACGAATCGGCAATTCTCACCCCGGCAGATGGAAGGGTGCTGGCCATAGAGGACTTAAAGCACGGGGACAATCGGTATCAAAATGGGGCCAAAAAGGTAAGCATCTTCATGTCCCTTTTTAATGCGCATATCAACAGGATTCCCATGAGTGGCAGGATTGCGGAGCTCTCCTACCACCCAGGCAAATTCTTCTCGGCAAACAGGGATAAGGCCTCTTTCTATAACGAGCACAATATCGTCACACTCGATGCACGCAACAGGGCGAGGATTGTCTTTGTCCAGATCGCGGGTTGCATTGCCAGGAGGATCTCCTGCTGGGTGAACGAGGGAGACTTCGTGGAGGCCGGGCAAAGGTTTGGTCTCATTCGATTTGGCTCACGGCTCGAGGTTTACCTTCCACCTCATTGCACCATCATTGTTGCGAAAGGGGAAAAGGTAAAAGCCGGTCAAACAGTACTAGGATACCTTGGTGAGACTGAAGACGACAAATAGGGCAAAGCGCAGGAATAAGAAGGGAATATATATTCTCCCCAACCTGTTTACATCCTGTAGCCTCTTTGGAGGATTCTACGCGATTATCGCCACCATTCAGGGCAGGTTTGAGGCCGCTGCTATCGCCATTCTCATTTCCTCGCTCTTCGATGGGCTGGATGGGAAGATTGCCCGCTTTACCAATACCACGAGCAAATTCGGCGCCGAATACGACTCCCTCTCCGATCTGGTTGCCTTTGGTGTTGCACCCGGTTTATTGGCATTCAAATGGTCCCTCGAACCATTTGGGAGATTTGGATGGCTCGCCGTGTTCCTGTACATAGTCTGTGGTGCGCTGAGGCTTGCCCGGTTCAATATCCAGAAAAGCACCCTCGAATCGCGGCACTTTAAGGGATTGCCGATTCCCGGAGCCGCCATCTTTATCGCTACCCTCGTGCTCTTCATAAACTCCACGGGAGGCCTTGTTGGTACCCAATATATTATGCTCATAAGTATAATCTACCTCCTCTCATTCCTTATGGTGAGCACCATCGACTACTTCAGCTTTAAAGGGCTCGGATTGTTCAAACGAAAACACTTCAACGCGTTGGTGGCAACCATATTGATCTTTATTGTCGTAGCCTATAAGCCAGCCTTGATGCTGTTTCTGTTCTCTACTTTGTACGTTGTTTCAGGGCCTGCAATGACGCTCTATCACCTCGTTCGCAGGTCCCCGAAGACGGCTCGCTCTCCGGCCGATTCCTCTCCGGAAAAGAGTGAAGACGGTTTGACAAATGAACTACAGAAATCCACGGGTAGTTGACAACTGGATTGCATTCGTTGCGTATGTATCGGTTTAGGGATACAGGGGTTTTTCAACCCGTGTTCACGAATTAACATAGAACATGCTATGAGAATTACTGGCGGCATGATCAAAGGCTGCCGGTTGGCGCGAATTAAGGGATCCTATATCCGGCCGACCTCGGATATGGTGAGGAGCTCTATCTTCAATATCCTGGGCCAGGTACTGAATGGTTGTATCACTCTGGATCTATTTGCAGGTACGGGGAGCCTGGGGATCGAATCCCTTTCTCGAGGCTCTGAAAAGGCAGTGTTTATCGATAGGTCCGCGAAAGCACTCACGATCATAAAAAAGAACCTCTCTATATGCGGCTGCGAGGAGCGGGCGATAGTTGTAAGAGAGGGGCTGCCTGATGGCTTGGCTCGGATTCATGATCTCGGCTTCGATAAATTCGATCTGGTTTTCATCGATCCTCCCTATGGAAAGGGCTACATTACTCCAACACTTTCCAGGCTGGTTGATGAAGGGCTTCTGGCAAGAAATAGCCGGGCAGTCGTGGAATCATCAACCGGTAGTGATGATGAGCTCCCCAAAAGGGTGGGCGATCTGGTGCTGAACCTCACAAGGGCATATGGGTCAACATTACTAGGCGTATATCTCTATTAGAAGGACACGTGCTATGGGGAAAATGGTAATCTATCCCGGTTCCTATGATCCTATCACCAACGGCCATCTCAGTATTTTGAGGAGGACGCTCACCATATTTGATTCCGTCACCGTTGCCGTCGCCGAAAATCCCATGAAAAACACCCTTTTCTCTCTGGAGGAAAGGCTGGAAATGATCCGCGAATCGATTAAGAACGACGATAAGGTTTACGTAGACTCCTTTGACGGTTTGCTCGTTGATTACGTGGAGAGCAAAAACACCAATGTAATTATACGGGGAATGAGGGCGCTGTCGGACTTCGAATATGAATTCCAGATGTCCCTGATGAACAGAAAATTAAACAAGAATATCCAAACGATCTTTATGATGACCGACTACAAGTGGCTTTACACGAGTTCTACCATCATAAAGGAAGCCGCGAGCTATGGGGGGGCGATCAAGGGACTTGTCCCTGATTTCGTTTGCCAGAAACTAAAGGAAAAGTTTGGCTACCAATAGAAAATCAGGAATCCAGGAAGGAGTGGCACATGGCCTTAACGAAAGAGAAGATTATCGATAGCGTGTACAATCAGGTGGGGCTTAGCAAGAATAAATCCAGAATGGTTATTGAGACCCTTTTGGAGATAATCAAGCAGACCTTAGAGAAAGGAGACAATCTTCTCGTCAGCGGTTTCGGCAAGTTCGTTGTAAAACGCAAAGACGCACGGAGAGGGAGAAACCCTCAAACCAAAGAAGACTTAAAGCTTAGAGCCCGAAAGGTTGTGGTGTTTAGGACCTCCGGAGTGCTTCGGAGAAAAATCAATCAAAAGGGCTAAAGTGCCACGATAAATGCCTGGGAGAATCCGAGATATTCCAATTTATCGACTACCCGGTTTGTCTTGTTTAGATCTTCAGAGAGAGAAACCCTCACTCTATAGAAAATGGTTCCATTGCCTGGAACGTAAGTCGTTATGGTGACATAATCAAATAAAACCCTGAGGCGCTCTGCCAGCCGCATCGCATTCTCTTCAGCTTCAAAAGCACCTACCTGTACGGTAAACTTCCCTTTCCTGAAATTCCTCGCCTCCACGAGAGGCTTGTATGTGTCGCCTACCTTAATTGTTCCAACCTTCCTCGACAGGGCCACTACTCGTACCCTGGTAGTGCCCGGGTCAATCAACCCTATATCCTTTGCCGCGGCGAAGGATAGGTCTATAATCCTTCCCTTCACAAAGGGACCTCTATCATTGATCCTCACGACCACTTCTTTTTCGTTTGAGAGATTCACTACCTTTACATGCGTTCCAAACGGCAGCGTTTTATGGGCAGCCGTTTTCTCATGCATATCGTAGACCTCGCCATTGGCTGTGTACCTGCCTTGAAACTCCCCTCCATACCACGAGGCAATACCTTCCTCAACAAACCCCTCCTCGCTCGGGAGGGAATAGTAAGGAACTCCATCTATCGTATAGGATTCCTGGAGCCTGCCATCGTCGGTTTCCGGCAATACCATAGCCGGCCCCTCATGGCCGCTCACGAGTATTCGTCTCCCGCTCATGGCACAGCCAAAGGCCGCTATGGCGAAAAATACTGCAAGCGAGAACAGTATGGCTAGGTGGGGCGTCTTGTCGATAGGAGTCTCGAAGGGCTTCTGAATTAGATCTCCGTTCATCGGGAGGCATTTTATATTACGAAGGATCTGAACAATGGAACCGTACACACAAACGCGTCTCCTCATGCCCTTGGTATCCTGTATAGTGAACCAGGCACTGGCATGGTTTACCATGCGTGTCCACATAGAGTGTTACTCTGTAGATTAAACGAATTCCGTGCAGAGTCAAGCGTTTAATGTTTCCTATCAGGGCACAAAGGGCATAGGAATAAAGAGGCTATGTTCCGCGGTTATTTTTTAAGTAACGACATCAGCGGTTCTTCCACTCAGGGCTCCTCTTCTCCAGGAACGCCTTTAGCCCCTCATGGGCATCGGCCGTTCGCATCAATTCATTGAGGTATATATCCTCAATAGCCTTGAGCGACGGCTCAAGGTCATCCATGAGGCCGGCCTTAACCGTCTTCTTGGTTATCCTCAACACCTCGGCGCTCAGCGATAGATACGGCCTAATGAATTCCTCCGTTTCCTGCGCTAACTCGCCCTTTGCAACAACCTTGTTGATAAGACCCATGCCATGCGCTTCCTGCGCGGAGATGATGCGCCCCGAGAGGATCAAATCCATTGCTGCCTTTCTCCCGATAATCCGAGGCATTATCTGTGCGGCAATGGGCGGAAGAACGCCCACCCGGACCTCCGGCTGGCCGAATTTCGCGCTTTCATCCGCGATCACCAGATCGCAGAAGATCGCCAGCTCACATCCACCGCCAAGGCATGACCCATACACGGAGGACACCGTCACCGCTCTTAGTCTATCCATCAAACGGAACATGCCATGGAAACTGTCGATCATCTTCGGCGCGAGATCACCCATATGTTCTCCCACATCCACACCCGCTGAAAAGCACTTCCCCTCTGCCTGAAAGAGGACCAGCTTGAGATCGCCTTTGTCCAGCCATCCCTTGAGCACCTCATTTATCTCATCCATCATCTCGATATTGAGAATATTGACGGGGGGCCGATTCAAGGTGATGGTACCAAGCCCATCCTTGGCTTGTGCGGTAATATGTTTCATGGACATCGCAGTCTCCTTTCTGAGGCACTTAGCGCCTCGCATTAGGGCCTATTTCCACTGGGAAATCCTTTCTCCGATGGGAGTCGCTGTGGAAACATTACTCCCTTATACTCAAAATTACACCTCAGTTCAACTATCCAGAAGGGCTTCCCCCACATCTTCGAGGCACCGGCCGAAAAAGAAAAAATCCAGAAGTTACCCTCCGGATTTTTCCCTTCAAACCTCTCCTCAATAACTCGCGAAGCTTCGAATTGCAAAATTAAAAATGCAAAGTGCAAAAGTCAAAATTACTTCACCTTACATGTTTATTGAGTAACTCTCCTGCATTTCATTTTGCATTTTTCCCTGGCCCAGACCTGGCATGCAAGGGCTTAGTTCTATGAATTATGCACCCGAGGTGTTACCGCTACTCTATATTGTTCAATCCAAGTCGCGCCAGGGTGGGCAATTTTCAATCTGCATTTTGTGTTGACCTCTTTAAAAACTTGGTATTAATCCGCCCGGCGGATAAATGTGAAGGGCTTGAACTCTGAAGATGTCTAATATGCCCCGCCCATAGAGGAGAGGCGCTTAACCGCACAACAGGTATTACCTACACCGCGTGAACGACAAACAGCTCAGTTCCACTACCAACCTCTGTTCAGCTGCCATTCCTCCAGGGCGGGGCTTCACTGAATTTCTCAATTACTCCTTCGGCTTGGGGAGCACATCCTCGGCCAGCTGATCATCGAAGGTCTGGGCTG
>CAZJXD010000019.1:0-41186 GCA_964549945.1 uncultured Desulfobacteraceae bacterium
TAAAGGGGAGATTTTAACTCCCCCTCCCCACACCACCTAGCATGCGGGTCCGCACTAGGCGGTTCACAGAGTCTACCGGACCGTAACCGGGTAATGAATGTTCACCCACAGTTCTTTGACAGACAATAAACCTTGATCCTTGAGCCATTGGTTGGTCATACCGGTTTGGGTTGCCAGTGTACGTGCGAGTCTCCATGGTCCTTTCCTGCTGAGCCCAACGTCCAGGGCTGCTTTCAGGAGGGTTCCCAGTTTGAGGAGGTTTCTGATCTTAGTACGAGGACGCCTCCACTGTTTCCAGTAGCACATCCGCATTCTGCGTCTGAGCCAGTGATCAATTTCCGGGATGGGACGGTAATATTCAGATATACCAAAGTAGTTTATCCACCCCCGGATGTACTGGGAGAGCTTCATGTACCGATACTCCATGGAGACAAACCAGCTTCTTGCAGTCAGACGTTTGACCCGTCGCTTGAATTCGCGAAAGGCCTTGTCCGACCATCGGATTTTGGTTCCCTTGAAGGTAAAGCCGAGGAAGTCGGTATGATCCGTTGATGAAACCTGGCTTTTGTCCTGATTGACCTTGAGCTTGAGTTTGCGTTCCAGAAAGCGGGTAATGCTTTCTTTTACCCGCAGCCCTGCCCGCTCTGTTCTGACTACTATGACAAAGTCGTCAGCATAGCGGACAAATTTATGGCCGCGTTTCTCCAGCTCTTTATCCAGGTCATCGAGCAGGATGTTGGCCAGTAACGGAGACAAAGGACCACCCTGCGGGACGCCTTCACGGCTTTCCTGCAAACGGCCTTTGATCACAACCCCGGCACGCAGGTACTTTCCGATCAAGCGAAGGACATGCTTGTCGCGGATTTTCCTAGCTACCCGATGCATGAGCACATCGTGGTTGACCCTGTCGAAGAACTTTGACAGGTCCATATCCACGGCAATGCGGTATCCCTGTTGGATATACTCCCGCACCTTGCGGACCGCATCGTGTGCTGATCTTCTGGGCCTGAACCCGTAACTAAACTCGGAGAAATCCAGGTCGAAGATCGGCATCAAAACTTGATACATGGCTTGTTGGATCAGCCGGTCAAGTACCGTGGGTATGCCTAACGGGCGTGTGCCGCCTGTCGGCTTTGGAATTTCCACCCGTTTGACCGGATAAGGTTGGTACGTGCCTGCCAGTAAGGACTCACGGATACGATCCCATTGGGCACGTGCGAATTCCGGGAAATCCTCAATCGACATATTATCGATACCGGGTACGCCGTTATTGGCCTTGACCCGTTTCCAGGCCTTTTGCACGTTATCCCGGGAAAGCACCCGTTCAAGCAGGTTCTCATGTGGGTCGGGCTGTTCCATGACGCGCCGCATGCTCACTCCACCGTTCGGCTTCTTAATGGTATGCGAGCTCATAGAGGCACCTTCCCTGCTCTGTGTTTGGCCCTTCGCCATGTCCCGGCCATTACCCCGGGCGTTGGGCTACTATGGCCTCGGCTGACTTCTGCCCGACCACCACTGGGATTGCTCCCAGAGGGGCTGTCCGCTCTGCTTTAGGGTCCGGTGGCCAGTCCAGGTCTTTCGGCCTGGGCCTCAGTCCGGCTCCCATGGCAGGGCCGACCGCGTCTCGGACAGATCTCCCCGGATAAGGACGTGAACTTTCGCTGCACAACCGCGGCATTTACCCTATCTCCTGAACCCAGGGTTTCGTCATGTGGTGCTGACTTACCCGGAGACTGGGCCTTATATACCGTTTCTGTCCGTCGGCTCATAGCTTTGCCTGAGGCTTCCTCCGGACGGTCCCTCACGGTTCCGCCCTTGCCTTCGGCTAGTACTTTTGTTAATATGTTCAACACATTAACCGGATTCACATACAGGGGACTTCCCTGCCTCGCCGAAGCTTATGCGATGGCGGGTCACCCCATAAGTTCACGCCCATGCCGGGCGTACACCTCTGGCTGGAGGGGATGCGGCAAAAAGACGCGCCGCACCCCTCAGCCAACCGTTCGCACCGCCTGCGGCGGCGCGTATGCATGTGCATTTATGAGAGTAGCACATTTCCAGGGTAGAGCAAGGCAACGGCACAAAGGATGGCGGTGAGGACTTCACCTGGGTCTGGATTGGCACTTATGACGAATACGAACGAATGCTAAGCAGAATGAGCTAATCCATAACGCTGGTAAAAAAGTAAATTCCGGCTGATGTAGTGTATAATAGGGTTGTGCAGAAACTGCATTAAATATTTTGAGTTTTTTGATAAGCCTATCCTTTATCTCAGAAACTTTGGAAGGAATAACAAACTATGGAAATAAACTTAATGGAATTGGAACCGAGACATGCCCATGATCTCCTTACAAGCGCCATAATACCAAGACCAATAGCGTGGGTGTCTTCAATAAATAAAGCAGGTCAAACTAATCTGGCACCGTTTAGTTTTTTCACTGGAGTATCATGGTTACCTCCTATCCTTGCATTTTCAGTGGTCAACAGAGAAGATGGAACTATGAAAGATACGGCAAGAAACATTCGAGAGGTGCCAGAATTCGTTGTTCACATTGTATCGGTAGATCTCCTCTCCACCATGGAATATAGCGCAAAACCTTTACCTTACGGGACTGATGAAACTTCAATCACAGATATTCATTGGTTACCTTCGAAAATGATAAAGCCTCATCGGATCCAGGAAGCAAAAATTGCATTTGAATGTATTCTGGAAAGAATAGTTACTGTGAGCGAAGGCCCTGATGCAGGAAATCTGATTCTTGGTCGGATACAGCTTGTTCATCTGCAAGATGATTTATTGAGGAACGGAAGAAATGTTAATTGGCGCGGTCTGGATGTTCTTGGACGGCTGAGCGGTAACCGGTATTGCGCCGTGCGCTCCGTTATCGAAAGCGAAACAAACTAGAAGAGAGATAATCGGGTAAGGGGGAGCTTCGTAATGATGCTATGGTGAGACAAGCGCCTCGCGCGGTTGTATTTGAGCTTTCTCGGGTGAAGATAGCCCTATGAACTCCCTTTCGCGGTTCCCATCCACGCCCTTTATTACATTCATAAAAAACACCAAATTCGCTTGCGATAAAGGGGAATTTGTGCATTAATTTTGGCGATATGGACTTCTCAGAGCCACAAAATTTCAGGGAGTGGGCGAGCAGGGTGTTCGCCCTCAGGCCCCTGGTGCTGATCTTGCTGATCTTCGGTATCGTGATATCGGAGATGCGATTTGATTGGGCAGAGCAGCTGGTTGGCGCATACCTTGCCACCACAAACGCTCAGAGACCTGAATCCGGATCGATATGGGAGGTGGGCCACAGGACGGTCACCGCACATCAGACGCTCGAGCAGCTCATTACGGACCGTGAGTCTACACAGCGCGAGGCACGTGGAGCAGCCACGTTTACCCAGATTGCATCGAGCCTTCCACCCGGTCAGGGAGTGATGCTGTCATCGGAACACTTTCGAAGGCTCTATCTTACCCTCCCCGAGACAATAGCCAATGAGATCGTCGCGCCCTTTGAGCTTCTTCGCCTTTTAAGCGAAGGGCGTTGGGTTCGAACCTACCTCGAGAACGAGGATTACGGCTTGAAGATCTATCTGCTCAATCCCGAAAACCGGGTGCTCCGGGAGTTGAAGATCCCCTCACAGTTGCTCTACCAAATCAAGCGGGTTGAGGTCGCGCTACAGGGGACGCTGGAGGATTTACCCACCTTCGAGAACCGTATCTATCCCGCGGAGCGCTTCTTCAAGGCGTTGGACTTCTTGCCCGAGGAGGATCTAGGAAGCGTGGTTTCACAGCCCGAGAGGCTCCTGGCCACCCCCGGACGTATAGTGAGGGTCGGGATATCGGATGAGGCCGTATCCGGGTACATCGAGCTCGGCTTTGAAATTGAGGATGGCACGAGGAGAAGGGTGATCCTGCTCAAGGGTCGTGAATGGGCCGTGTGGATACTGAGATCATATCTTGAGGAGAAGGGCCCGGATACGCAGAAGAGTTCACGTCGTGAGGAGTTCGAGAATCAGGGATGACAGGGGCCATAACCATCATAAGGATTGTGCGAGCCGCGTTCTACGGAACGCTGGCCTTGATCAGCGTAGCGGTACTCGTTGGAGTAGGGATGTTTTTTGTCGCGGTACGGGATCTACCGCGTGTGCCCGAACCGTTGAGCCGTATTATTGAGACTCCGCCCACGGAGATCTTCGCGGCGACCGGAGAACAGCTCATGGTCATGGGCGGTCGCGAGGTGATCCCTCTGAGCGATGTTTCTACCTACTTCATCCAGGCCATTCTGGCCACCGAGGACCATCGATTCTGGGAACACCATGGAGTGGATAAGCTGCGCACATTAAAGGCGCTCTGGATAACCCTCTTCAGGCCGGGCAGGATTGAAGGGGCATCGACCATCACCCAGCAACTCTCCAAGAACCTCTTCTTCAGCTTTAAGCGGAGCTATATGAGGAAGTTTCGCGAGTTGCTGGTGGCCATTCAGATCGAATCGCAATATAGCAAGCGGGAGATACTCGAGACATACCTCAATCAAATCTCCATGGGAGTCGGGGCCAACGGGATTGAGCAGGCGGCACGAACCTTCTTCGGGAAACCGGCCTCTGAGTTAACGCTGGCCCAAGCGGCGCTTCTGGCGGGTCTGCCGAAATCGCCGACGCGCTATAATCCCTATCTCCACCTCGATCGTGCAAAGGAACGCCAGAGGGTGGTCTTGTCTCGAATGGAGGCAGTGGGCTACATTACGAGCGATCAGGCAAAGAGCGCATTTCAAGACGAGCTGAACCTCCAGCCGCCGTCCAGGGCTGCGCGTACGGGCAGCTATTTTCTGGATCTGGTGATCAAGAGCCTTGAGGAGCGATACGGGCCGGAGGTCGTCTACCACGGGGGATTGAAGGTGACCACCACCATTGATCCCCAGCTTCAGTCCATGGCGGAAGAGGCCATGCGGGGGGGATTGCAAAGGCTCGACAGGATCCTGGGAATCGATGAGGGGGCCGGGCGCGGCGCGGGAAGCGAGGGTGCCCGTCCACAGGGCGCCTTGGTTTGTGTGGAGACCAACTCAGGGGCGGTCAAGGCCATGGTGGGCGGAAGAAACTACGAGGAAACGGAATACAACCGCGCCGTGGAGAACAATCGATTGCCTGGCTCCGGCTTCAAGCCATTTCTCTACTACACCGCCTTTGAGAAGCTGGGCCTCAATCCCGCGACGGTCTTCGTTGATAAACCGGTGAGCATACCGGTCGTGGGAGCCCCGGACTGGGAACCGGAGAACTTTGGGCTCAAACACGAGGGTCCCATGATCCTAAAACAGGCCCTCATGAAGTCCGTAAACTCCATAGCCGCGCAGCTGGTGGAACAAACCGGACCTGAGGAGGTCATCAAGACCGCCAACCGCTGCGGGATTACAAGCCCCCTGGAGCCCGTCTATTCCGTAGCCCTGGGAACCTCGGGGGTGAGCCCCCTGGAGATGGCCTCTGCGTTCGCATCCTTTGCAAATGGCGGCATAAGGCATGAGCCCTTCTGGATTAGTAGGGTTGAAGATGCACTGGGTCGGGTTCTCGAGGAACATATTATCAGCGGGGAACGGGCCCTTGATGCGAGCATTACCTATCAGGTGGTGGATTTAATGCGTGGCGTCGTGGATGCGGGTACGGGTTCCGTGATCAGGCGCATGGGGTTTGACCTGCCCGCGGCCGGGAAGACGGGTACCACCGATGGGTATTACGATGCGTGGTTTACGGGCTTCATTCCCACGCTGTGCACGTCGGTGTGGGTCGGGTACGACCAGGGAGAGGGTCTGAGAGATACGAGAGGAGTGGGAATCACCGGTGGACGAGCGGCCGCACCGATATGGGCCGATTTCATGCGCAAGGCCACGGAGGGTGATCCTCCCCGGGAGTTCATGATCCCCCCCGATATCCAATTCAAAATGGTTGACCCCATCACCGGCCTGGAGGCAACCTCCTCCACCCCTCATCCAATGCGGGTGGCGTTGAGGGAAGGCCAGGAGCTACAGGAGGGTGGGGTGGGGGAAGAGGTGCCTACCGATTCAGAGACGGAACCTCCGCCAACAGAGCCGTCACCATTTTGAGGTCCCTATGGTGTGCGCATTGAGACATCTCATCTTTCGGATCTGGGCCACAGTGCTCGTAGGTGGGGCCCTATGTCTGCTGATTCTGCCGGCCATCCATTCCCACGTTGGGCTTGAGTGGTCACTTGTGCCGGTGGCGGTGATTTTGTCCGTGGTCTTCATGGCGGTCGGCTGGTTATTGAATCGGGTGGGGATGAGCGCGGTCAGGCGGCTGGCGGGGGAGGCTACGAAATGGGAGAGGACGGGACTGCTCCGTTCGGCGGAAAAGACCTATAAGAAGGCCCTGGCAGTGCTGGACAGCTTCCTGCTCTCGCCCCTCGTGAGGCGGCGGGAGTCGGCCTACCTCGCTGCTCGTTTGGCCCGTTTCTACCTCGCGAGGGCCGATAAGACCCGCGACTCAGAGGTATTCATCATCTCCTACCTCCAATCCCACCCCGAAGATGGGGAGGTAGCGGAGGACTGGCTGCGACAGGTGGAGGTCCTTGGGGATCTCAAAAGGGACTACTATGAGCTCGCGAGCCGAATCGGTGATGCCCAGGCAGAGAACAGGGAGGTCCAGCATTTACTCTCTCGGCTCTATCTGGCAGCGCGGCGAACGGATTTTCCCGCTCTTCAGACTTACCGACGCGTGCTCAATGGGGGGAGCGCGCTGGCCGCCGACATCGTTCGCGATCTCGCGGTGCTTTTCATCCGAGAGGGGCGTGCCGATGAGTGGGCGCTTACGGTCTACCTCCAGGCCTTGAGGCACGGAGCTGAAAGGCCCCTCCTTCTAAAGGGCATAGCGGCATGCGTCCACTGGATAGGCGAGAACGAGCGCACGAGAAGACATCTGCGGCAAGCGCAGCGTGTATTGGAGGGCTTTGACAGCGCGAGCCTTGAGAAGATGAGGGCAGGATTCAACCCGCCAACGGTTGAGCCCGGCGTGCTGAGGATTCCACGCAAAATAGAGGTGGGCAGCGCCCTCAGGAAAGCGAGCGAGCACGTGGGCCTAGCCCTTTTGAGGGCCTTGAAATCCCTCGCTTTCAGCATGGGGAGGCACACGAAGGCCCTTTTTTATTTTATAAAGCGTTCCAAAAGGGCACAGCTCGTCCTTGAGTGGTGCATGACGGCTGTTTTGGTAGTGGCAGTGGGGATCTTGGTAGTCAACACGGTCGGCTATCTCATAAAAACACGAAAAGGGCCTCCCGAAAAAAAGGAGATAGCTGAGGCGGTAATCACCGACCCATTTACCATACAGGTCGCCGCGTATCTAAAACCAGAGGATGCCCAGGGATACGCGAGCTACCTAAAAAAGCGTGGATTAGACGCCTATTGGAGGAAAAGGGAGGGAACCAAGAAGACCTACTACCAGGTGAGGGTTTCACATTTCGCTGACAAGGCTTCCGCAAAGGCCTATGGGGCCTCCTTAAAGGCGCAGGGGGTCATAGAGGATTTCTACGTGGCCAACTACGAGCGGCCATAGATCGGCCGGGAGCACCGCATCATAATTCACCCCCTTTCTATGTTGCGCCTCACAGTCGAATGATTAGATTTGTACCAGGTTGCACGTGGAGGTATAGAGAGGTGCTCCTCGCATACCATTCCCTGCCCCGGGGAGGGATCACGATCCCTCCCGATCATGGGTAGTCCGGCAGGCAAAGAGGATTCGTACGGAGATGAGAATCCAGTAGCAGCTGCTTGTAAGGCAGCGGGAGGAGAGTGAACATAGAAGGTCTATGAGTCAAAAGGATTATTATAAGGTCTTAGGCATCGATGCCGATGCCGGTCAGCAACAGATCAAGGCTGCGTATCGAAGGATGGCGCTCAGATATCATCCGGATAGGAACAGGGATAATCCAGCAGTTGCTGAAACGATGAAGGAGATAAACGAGGCTTACGCGGTGCTCTCCGATCCCATGAAGAGAAGGGAGTATGACTCCTTGAGGCAGCACTACGGAGATTTCGCCTATGACCGATTTCGACAAGGTTACTCGGAGCAGGATATCTTCAGGGGCTCTGACATCAATCAGATCTTTGAAGAGCTGTCCCGGGCATTTGGGCTCAGTGGATTTGATGCGATCTTCAGGGAGTTTTATGGCACCGAGTACCGGAGCTTTGAATTTCATAGGCCGGGATTCTTCGGCAAGGGCTTCGTGTACTTCTCGCCCCTCGGCAGGAAGTCCCCCCAACCTGGGAGACATGATGCGGGGCAAGGAGGGTATGGGCTGCCAAGCGTACCTCTGGGCGGAATCTTGGGCAAGGCAGCCAAATACCTCTTGAAGAGGATATGGGCGGTGGAGTGGCCGGAGAGGGGAAGGGATCTGCACGATCGAATTACCATCGATCCAATGCAAGCGCGGATGGGGGCGGAGATACGGTACTTCAGCAAGGGGAGGTCAAAGGATTTACTGGTCAAGATTCCTCCTGGCACACGAGACGGCCAGCGTATACGCTTGAGGGGAATAGGCGCCACCGGCAAGGGAGGGGAAGGGTCAGGGGATCTCTACCTGCGGGTTCGGGTGAAGAGATCGCTCATGCGGAGGATAAGGGATTTCCTTGAATAAAAAGGGGGTTACTTCGGATGAAGGGTAAGGGATAGGAACCGGGCCTTTCTGAAGATCCTGGCCTGCACGGCACGTTTGGTGGTGCTGATCGCCTCCTTTAGGGAGCTAATATCCTCCACGCTCTTTCCCCCTACCTCCACAAATATGTCACCCCTCTTTATGCCATCCCTTTCAGCGATGCTTCCTTTGCGCACGCCCGAAACGAGAACTCCCCTCGTGGACCCAAAGGAGAAATATTCGGCCAGGGTCTCGGTAAGCTCCTGGAGCGTGAGGCCATAGAGCTCATCGAGGTCTTTTCGCCCTCCAACGGGGACGGACATCTCTTTAAAAAGCGCCTTTGTGACGTATATGGGGGACTTGAACTTCAGGGCCATCACAATGGAGTCGCTCGGCCTGGCATCGATCTCGATTAGAGAACCGTCCCTGTCCATCTCGATCGTGGCGTAGTAGATGCCCTCCTTTTCGTGGGTGATAATGACCCGGTGGATCTTTCCCCTGGACGCATGGATTATGCGTTCGAGCAGGTCGTGGGTAAGGGGGCGTCTATGCGTGATGCCTTGCATCTCAGAGTAGATGGCGTTGGCCTCGAAAAGGCCGATGCATATGGGAAGTGCCCGCTGCTCAAGGGCATCAGAGAGAAAGACCAGGGGCTGTTTGCTCGTGGAATCAAAGCCAAGCAGGTGGACCTTTACCTCGAGGAGTTCCCGTTCCTCAAGGGCACCCTCGGTGGATCTCTCAGCCCATGCTGCCCCTGAAAGGGCAAAGACCAAGGCAATTCCTGCCCCAATAATGGTCAACCACCGTCTCGATTTCCCCCTACCCATAACGAGCCGCCTGGAAAATGCTCCCTTTTCCATTATAAAATATTCTACTTCAACATCTTCCCTTCGCGCAAGGGTTTTTATGCCACGTTCACCTCGAGGGCGAAAACATATACAGAAAAGATAAATCCTTTCGAGGCCTGGGTTGGGCGGTTCACCGCTAAGAGGTTCATAGGTTCATGGTTCCAAGGTTCAGCATTCGGGGTTCATAGTTTCGGGGCTTTTAACCTTGAACCCCTGAACCCTTGAACCCTTTAATCCAGGAAGCTGAACCAGGAACCGCTCATTTTAAGAGAGAATATCCAGAAAAGCGGAAAATAAGATTGACATGAAAAGAAAAATTGTATATAGAGTCCTGAAACTCAAAGGAGCCTTCAGAATGAAAGGATCAGGGCAGATACCGTTTCCAAGGTTCGGGTTTAGGTACCCGAGGCACGGGTCTGCCCATCTCCGTCTGATCAGCAAATAGTAGACAACAGAAGGCCTTGGGCAGACCCCAGGGGCTGCCCATGGCCTTTTTATATAGAGGGCCATGGGTAAATATCCATGGTCCTTTTTTATGGATCGATAAAGGAACCGAGCACTGGAAATAGCGCATTTGAAACAGGCAGTCAAAAATGGCGGATAAACCGAGGAACATCTACGAGAAGATCCTCTCAGGGCATTTGGTGGAGGGAGTTCTCATTCCCGGAGAAGACATCGGGATTAAGATAGATCAAACCCTGACTCAAGATGCTACCGGGACCATGACCTACCTTCAGTTTGAGGCTCTCAATGTCTCCAGGGTAAGGACAGAGCTTTCCGTGAGCTACGTGGACCACAATACCCTCCAGCAGGGATTTGAAAGCGCAGATGACCACAAGTACCTTGAAACAGTAGCCGCAAGATATGGAATCTTGTTTTCAAAACCCGGCAACGGCATATGTCACCAGGTGCATCTCGAGAGATTCGCACGACCGGGCACAACCCTGCTCGGCTCGGATAGCCATACCCCCACCGCAGGCGCCCTCGGCTCCCTTGCGATGGGTGCCGGTGGCCTCGATGTGGCATTGGCAATGGCGGGGAAGCCTCTCTATTTGACAGTGCCAAGAGTAATAAAGATAGAGCTATCGGGCATCCTAAAGCCCTATGTGACCGCGAAGGATATTATCCTCCATCTCCTGGGGCTCTTGACTACGAAGGGCAACGTTGGCTTTGCTATAGAGTATGGAGGCGATGCCCTTCAACAGCTCACGGTTCCCATGCGCGCGACCGTGGCGAATATGGGTGCGGAAACAGGGGTTACCACCTCCATTTTTCCGAGCGATGGGATAGCAAGGGAGTTTTTGAAAAACCAGGCCAGAGAAGAGGACTGGAGGGAGGTAAAGGCTGATGAAGGGGCAGAGTATGAAAAGGCAATGCGGATTAACCTTGAGGAATTGGAGCCTTTGGTGGCCAAGCCACATTCTCCGGATAACATCGATTTGGTCGAAAACATAAAGGGCCTAAGGGTTGATCAGGTATGCATAGGAAGTTGCACCAATTCCTCCTATGAGGACTTGATGATGGCTGCGGAAATCCTGAGAGGGAAAAAGGTTCACCCTGGAGTGAGCCTCATCGTTGCCCCTGGCTCAAGACAGGTCCTCGAGATTATTTCAGAGAATGGGGCCTTATCTGAGCTCATAAAATCCGGGGCAAGGATCGCTGAGTCGGCCTGTGGCTTCTGCATCGGCGCTGGTCATGCTCCACAAAGCAAAGCAGTGAGCCTGAGGACGAGCAACAGGAATTTCCCTGGAAGATCCGGCACCAGGGATGCGGATGTGTATCTCGTGAGCCCGATAGTCGCGGCAGTCTCCGCGCTTCAGGGGGAAATTGCACATCCTGCCGGCCTTCCCATGCCGATAATTGCCCCTCCAGAAAGCTACTATATCGATGACAGCATGCTCCTCAAGCCGCGGTATGGCGGAGAGCCAATCAAAGGCCCAAACATAAAAGGGCTGCCCGCACTAGTGGACCTAAGTAGTACAGTGCGCGGCATTGTGGCGATAAAGGTGGGCGATAAGGTCACCACCGATCACATAGTGCCCGCGGGTTCGAGGTTACAGTTCCGCTCGAATATTGAAAAATACGCGAGCTTTGTCTTTGAGGGACTGGATGAGAATTTCGTGCAAAGGGCGATAGAGAACAGGGAAAAGAAACTCGCGAACATCATCATTGCGGGCGTAAGCTATGGGCAGGGCTCCTCCAGAGAGCATGCCGCCCTCTGCCCTGCCTATCTCGGGGTGAAAGTGGTGGTGGCGAAGTCGATAGAGAGGATCTATCAACAGAATCTCATCAACTTCGGAATCGTACCATTGTTGTTCGAGGATGAGGCGGATTACGATCGAATTGAAGAGGGCGATTTCATTGAAATCCCGGAGATACGATCGCAATTGGCCCAACACTCGGACATCGTGGCATTTATTAAGAAAAAGGACGCCCGGATACGCCTGAAACACGGCCTGCCCTTGAGAGAGATCCGTATACTATTGAAGGGAGGGAAGCTGAACTACTATGGTGGCTAAGACATCGCGGAGAATAACGTTAATCAGGGGTGATGGCGTAGGCCCTGAGCTCGCCGAGGCTGCAAAGCGGTGTATCGATGCACTGGGAGTCGGCCTGGAGTGGGAGGTGGTTGATGCGGGCATTGAGGTAATGAAAGAGGAAGGCACCCCCCTGCCAGATCGAGTGATAGCCTCGGTAAAGAGGAATAAGGTGGCGCTCAAGGCACCGGTCACCACCCCACTGGGCTCGGGTTTCAGGAGCGTGAATGTGAGGCTCAGGCAGGAACTCGATCTCTACGCGTGCGTCAGACCCTGTAGGTATTATCGGGGAGCCAACTCATCGCTGAAGTATCCGGAATCGATAGATATCGTGGTGGTGAGGGAAAATACCGAAGACCTCTATGCGGGGATAGAGTTTGAGGAGGGAGGGGAGGAGGCGAAGAGGATCATCGATGAGATACGGTCATTAACGGACAAAGGCATCCGAGCTGATTCTGCTCTTTCCATCAAACCCATCTCTCGCTTTGGCTCGGAGAGAATAGCCCGGTTTGCCTTTGAGTACGCGAGAGCACACAAGAGAAGAAAGGTCACCGCGATTACCAAGTCGAACATCATGAAATCCTCTGATGGTCTCTTTCAGCACGTTGCCGAGGAGGTGGCGAAGGGCTACCCTGAGATTGAATTCGAGCACAGGCTCATAGACAACATGTGCATGCAGCTGGTCCAGAAGCCGGATTTATACGATGTGCTGGTACTACCTAACCTCTACGGGGATATCGTATCCGATTTGTGTGCGGGCCTCGTGGGCGGCCTCGGCATGGCGCCAGGGGCAAATATTGGCGATACCTATGCGGTATTCGAGCCGACCCATGGCTCCGCACCCAGGTATAAAGGCATGAATAAGGTCAATCCGGCGGCCCTGGTTTTAAGCGGGGTGTTGATGTTGCGCCACATTGGAGAATTTGAGGCGGCAGAGATACTGGAGAAGGCAGTTGTAAAGGTGATCGCGGAGGGAAGGGATGTGACCTATGATTTAAAGCCGTTACATGAGCGGACCTCCGCAGTGGGCACGCAAGAGATGGCAGAGGGAATTATAAAAAAGATAAGGAGGGGGTAACAATGGACGAGGGGATGTTAGTAAAGCTCGCTCAGATGTCCGAGAGATCGAGCCTCATTGATGATGAGCTGTACCGAAGGCACAATGTCAAACGGGGCTTGAGAAACGAGGATCATACGGGAGTGTTGGTGGGGCTCACCCACATAGGTGACGTGATCGGCTACGAGAGGGTGGATGGTACTGTGAAGCCCATCCATGGGAAGCTCCTGTATCGAGGCATTGAATTGAGGGACATTGTCAGGGGATTCCAACAGGAAGGAAGGCCCGGGTTTGATGAGACGGTATTTCTCCTGCTGTTCGGGCGGCTCCCGACCAAGGGCGAGCTCGAGCTCTTCTCCGCCTACCTGGCCCAGCTAAGGGATTTGCCTGAGTATTTCACCGAGGATATGATACTCAAGCTGAAGGGCAGGGATATCATGAATATGCTCGCCCGGTGTGTGCTGGCCTTGTATACCCTGGATGAGAACGCCGATGATCTCTCAACCTTAAATATACTGAAGCAGAGCATCAACCTTATCGCGAAGTTTCCCACCATCATAGCCTACGCATACCACGCGATGCGCCACCGGTACCATCACAAGCCCCTGGCGATACGGTACCCCAAGCAGCACCTCCACACGGCTGAGAACTTCCTCTACATGTTGAAGGGAGGTGCCAAGTATACGATCCTCGATGCGAAGACACTCGATCTGGTTTTGGTGCTCCATGTAGAACACGGAGGAGGCAATAACTCCAGTTTCACAACCCACGTGGTGAGCTCTTCGGGTACAGACACCTACTCCGCAATCGCCTCGGCAATCGGCTCCCTCAAGGGACCGCTCCACGGCGGCGCAAACCTAAAGGTGATGAGTATGATGGATGAGGTAAAGGGAAGCGTAGGTGACTGGAGGGACGATGAGGAAGTCCGGCACTATTTGATGAAGATACTCCACGGTGATGCCTTTGATGGTTCCGGGAAGATCTACGGTTTAGGCCATGCGGTCTACACCTTATCGGACCCAAGGGCTGTGCTTCTGAAGGAACAGGCCCTGGAGCTCGCCAAGGAAAAAGGCCGACTCGATGAGTTTGAATTATACACTACCATTGAAAGGGTGGCACCGAAAGCCTTCTCAGAGTTTAAAGGAAATAGTGCGGTGATTGCACCGAACGTGGATTTCTACTCGGGTTTTGTCTACGATTGTTTGGGAATCCCTCGAGAGGTGTACACTCCCTTATTCGCGATGGCGAGAATTGCGGGATGGTGCGCTCACAGGCTCGAGGAGTTGATAAGCTCAAGGAAGATAATCAGGCCCGCGTACAAGAATGTTGCGGGAACACTTCGATATCTTCCTGTAGGCGAGAGGAATGAGCGGACCTGATGTTCGCCTTAAAGAGCCCGAAGGAGCGTATCGAATTTCTTCTCAATCTCCATTCGCTATCCTGCCGACGAGATCATAGGTGTGGGCCTCGGTGATCCGGACCGGGACAATCTCCCCCGCAATGCCCGATCCCTCGTTGATCAAGACCTGCCCGTCCACATCCGGTGCCATCGTGGCGGTCCTCCCGCTCAGCAGGAGATCCGTCTCCTGGCAAAACCCCTCCACGAGCACTGGCAGGGTGTTCCCGATAAGCCCTTGATTGAGCCCCCTGCTGATCTCCGCCTGGATCTCCATGAGATCATGAACCCTGCGCTCCACGACCCTTTGTGGTATCGCGCCTTTAAGCCTCGCCGCGCGGGTACCCTTCTCCGGGCTGAAGGGGAAGACGCCCAGTCGATCGAATTGCACCTCCCTCACGAACTGGCAGAGCTCCCTGAACTGCTCCTCCGTCTCGCCCGGAAAGCCTACCAGCAGCGTTGTCCTGAGCGCAATCCTTCTCTTTCTGCGCCTGATTCGTTCCATCAACTGATACATCGATTCCCGGCCCGGAGGCCTCCCCATAGCCCTCAGGATATCCTGATTTACATGCTGTATGGGCACATCGAGGTACGGGCACAGCACTTCCTCGATGTCCATGAGATCGAGGAGCCCTTCGGTGATGTGGTAAGGGTGAGCGTAGAGGATTCTGAGCCATTTCAGCCCCTCTATGCTGAGAAGGTCCTCCAGTAGATCCTCGAGGCTGCGAGGTGGATCGAGGTCATGACCATAGGAGGTGGTGTCCTGGGCCACGAGATTGAGCTCGATGGAGCCGCGTTCGACCATGTCCTGTGCCTCGATGAGGAGCGACTCCACGGTCCTGCTCCGGTAGTGCCCTCTGAGCGCGGGGATGATGCAAAAGGAGCAGCGGTGTGAACATCCCTCAGCGACCTTGAGGTAGGAGGTGTAGAATGGCGTGGTCTGGGCCCTGGGAAGGCGATGGTCAGCGAGAAAGAGCGGCCTGTCAATGAACATGACCGGGGTGCTGCCATCGATAGTCTTCATGAGCTCGAGCACTCTGTAAATCTGGCCGGTACCAAGCCAGCCGTCAACCTCCGGCATCTCCCTGATGAGCTTTCTTCCATACCGCTGCACGAAACAACCCGCCACAAGGAGGCGGCGCAGCCTACCCCCTGCCTTGAGTTGGGCAAGGCCGAGGATGGTATCGATGCTCTCCTCAGTCGCAGGCCTGATAAAGGCACAGGTATTCACGATCGCGATATCGGCATCCGAGGGCTCATCGGTAATCTCGTATCCATCGCTCCTGATGAGGCCGAGCATGAGCTCGCTGTCTACGAGGTTCTTCGCACAGCCCAGGTTGATAAAGAACACCCTTGCCATATCGTGCTATCCTTTTGGGGGTGCGTGGTTCCTGGCAATCGACCGCACATCGATAGGGAACGCTTCGCCGAGGGGTTTGTGAAACGAGTCCCTCGATCTCCACCTGCCGATTATGTTCCCCCCTCAGCGTGAGGGCTCGAGTCCATCCATCTCTTTATCATATCCTCCGGGTAGGCGCTCCTGAACCCGTCGAGGATCGTCTGAAGGGGGAGGTCATCGAAGACGCCGTGATCGTTGACATACTCGATGTGCAAGCGCCCATTCAGATCGTGGGAGTGAAAGATGGCCTGGTTATGGCCGTCGAACTCCACTACCTTCAGGCCAAGCCTCTTGCTCATGGCTGCATCGAAGGTGGGGGTAACCTTGACCCACCTGCCATCGACGTGGAGCTCATTGTAGCCGTGAAAGGCAAAGAAATTCGTCTTCATCATATTCCACAGCTTTGGGGGCATGAGGTAATTCCTGATATCGGCAAAGACGAGGCGCGCCGGTATGCCTCTAGCGCGGGCGAGTGCAGCGAGGAGAACGGCCTTTTGAACGCAGAAGCCTTCCCCCCTCTCGAGCGTCTCGCTGGCGCGGTAATGTTCCGCGCGATAGAAGGGAGAGTAAGGGTTGTAGGAAATTTCGTCCCTCACGAAATTGAAGACGGCCCTGACCGTATCATGGGGGTGAGCCCTGGCCAATTCACTGGCGACACGAGAGACCGAAGGGGAGTCATAATCGATATAGAAGGTGGGCTTGAGGTACCGGGAGGGGTCTTCCATGGGGTACACCGCTCAATACGAACTCATCTGCCCTTTGACAGGCGTTTGAGAATGGTGTGGGTGAAGTTCTTGAAGAAGAGCAGTTGAATGGATTCCGATAACTTCTCAAGGAGGGTGGCGCTGAACTTCAGCAGGATACAATCGCTCTTGGTGATGATTGATGCCGTGCGGGCCTCGCCGGTGAGATACGCCATCTCCCCGAAGCATTGACCCTTTTCAATAAAACCAACGTCTCTATCCCCCTTTCGAACCAGTACCTCACCACTGATCAAGATGTAAAAGGAGTCATCTATCTCCCCTTCCTCTATGATCGTTTGTCCGCTCTCGACCTTATTGAGATTGCTTGCGGAGAGGATCTCGTCGATCTGTCCTTCGGTGAAATTGTTGAAGAAGGGAAGGGCATGGATGTATTGGATAAGTTCCCTGTCGTGGGTCTCCCTCGGGGTTTCCTTGAAGTCGCGAATGGCCAGCCTGAGATCATAGGCAAACTCCATGCTGTTTTGATATCGATCCGCGGTGTCTTTGGCCAGGGCCCTCGCGAGGATTTCATCAAGGAGGGGGGGCATTTCGGGCCTCATCTCAAGGATAGGGGGAGGGTCTTCGTTCACGATCTTATACATTACGGCGTAGTCGTTGTTTCCCTCGAACGCCTTCTTGCCGGCGAGCAGCTCATACATGATTGCCCCGAGGGAGAACAGATCGGTCTGCTCCGTGATAGGCTCCTCCTTTACTTGCTCAGGAGACATGTAGCTTGGCGAGCCGAAGAGGCCTTGCTCAAGGGTTGAGCCGCCTCGCTTCATGAAGGCAATGCTGAAGTCGGTTATCTTTGGCTGTCCCGATGCGCTCAGAATGATGTTCGGGGGTTTGACATCACGGTGAATTACCCCCTGCTGGTGCGCATATTCCAGTCCCTGGCACACGCCAAAGATGATCTCCGTCACCCTCTCAACGGGCAGGAGATTATCGGGATAGCAAAACCTCTCCAGGGTATGACCATCGACATACTCCATGGTGATATAGCAAAAGTCATCAGAGATATCGGCGTCATACACCGTGACGATATTCGGGTGCATGAGAAGTCCTGCTGATTGGGCCTCAACAAAGAACCTCTTCTGGTACTTCTTCACCTCCTTTGGGCCTTTGTGTTCAGGAAGTCGATAGGTCTTGATGGCCACCTGGCGATCTATATAAGGATCCCTGCCGAGATAGACGGTTCCCCTGCTTCCTTTACCTAGCCTTTTAATAATCTCGTAACGGTCTATTGTCTTAGGGATATCCGGCATAGTTCAGCGTGGCGTCCTTTCACGCGATTCGTTGTTCGCAGTCCACGGAGAAACGGGGCATGGCGATCGTGCTCTGTGGTTCTGTCCACTACCTCTCCTCAAGAGCCGAGAACATCTCCCTCACATCGAGTTGGTGGATGGTGTCCGAAAATGTCTCGCTCATCACCTGGTGGGCCTGCGTGAGCCCTGAAATCCTGAGCTTTTCACCTTCTCCCTGATATTGCCGAATCAGAGCCCTTCCATGATAGAAGAATTCGGCCTCGTAGATGATCTTGGCGGTCCAACTCGAGCCGGGAAGATCCAGGGTGAAATCGTTGATAGCGACTTTTAACCGGGGGATCCCCTCCTTCGGCCCGGGCATCAGTTTCAGGCCCATATTCTCGAGATAGCGCTTGAAGGCATGTTCGAAGAGTTCCCTCACCCCGTACATGCCCACGGTCGATCTCTGCTCCGGGCCTGTTTCCACGATGAGGGTGATGTCTCCGGCGAAATCCTTAAACACCCTCTTAGCCCCGGAACCGATGATATCCCTCGTGGGCCGTTCATCTACCACCTTGAAATAGATCTCCTTGCCCTCCAAGGCGATCGATTTCGGCAACATCTTGTACGTCACATCGAGTTTAGGCAGAATAGCACATGCAACAAACAAGCCAATAGAAAAGAATGCCGTGAGCTTGCCGATGAAACTCAACGTTTTCATAGGGATCCCCTGCGTATGCGTTCAGATGATGGACAATTCGCCTAAAGTATTCTATTTCTATTATCAATCTATTAATATCAGGGAAGAACCGTTCTCTGTCAAGAAAAAGTACCGGAAATGCATACTTATCCATGAGATTGGGCCCACAAATGGGTGCACTTTTTTCATGAGGAAGGGGATACCTGTGGGAAAGGATAGCCCTCATAGGATGCCGGAAGCAGATAGAGAATTGTATCACGAGGCATGGAGAGTTGCCAGAAGGCGCCATGGAGACATGATGACCTTTTACCTTCCCGGCATGATCAGATACGGGAACCTCAGGGGCCTCTACCCTGCCATATCGCTTACCGGAGACAGATGTGAACTCCTGTGCGAACATTGCAGGGGGCTGCTGCTTACACCCATGATACAGGTCACCAGTCCTGATGTCCTCGTAAAGAAGTGTCGAAACCTGGCGCGTTCGGGCTGGGTGGGCGTGCTCTTGAGCGGCGGATCGAACCGCGAAGGGAGAATACCATGGGAGAGGTTCTACGGCGCCATCTCCACGATAAAGTCCGAAACGGGGTTGTTCATTTCCGCACACAGCGGTTTTTTGGATCTCGCAACCGCTAAAGGCCTCAAGCAGGCAGGGGTTGATCAGGCGCTCATCGATGTCATGGGTGATGAGGAAACCGCGAGGGAGATCTACCACCTCGATGGACTGCACACGGTAGTCGCCTCGCTCGAGAACCTGGTGAGCGCCGGCATTGAGGTGGTGCCCCATATCGTGGCTGGTCTCATGTATGGCAGGATAAAGGGTGAATACGATGCCCTTCGTATCATCGATCGTTTTCTGCCTGCATCGCTGGTCATCGTGGTGCTCACCCCTCTCAAGGGCACGCCCATGTCGAGCGTTTCACCCCCCTCTCCCGCGGAGATCGCCAGGTTGATCGCAACGGCCCGATTGCTGATGCCCCGCGTTCCGATATCGCTTGGCTGTGAGAGGCCCAGAACCGGCGAGGGTCAGGCCATGGAGGAGCTCGCCATCCACGCGGGCGCCACGAGGATGGCCGTGTGGTCGAAGAAAACCGTGGATCTGGCCGTATCCCTGGGATTGAAGCCACGCTTTCAGCCCACTTGCTGCTCCATTCCCTTTAGGGAGGAGTTCAGTAAAAGGCTTCGCATTACCGTATAACCCTATGACCTGCAATAGCAAGGGTATCGACAAAACGGATTAGCTTTATATAAATATAGCAATGTATGTTGTGTGCGTTGATCCTCGAGATTAATGCCTAAAAGAAATAACATGACGTTAGTTTTTTAATTCTTCATCCTTACGCTTCATGTCTTGCCCATTGCGCTCATTTTCAATGACTATCTGAACCCGCAACGTGCAACCCGCAGCTCATAATACTTATATAATTTCCGTATATCCCATTTAATATTGTATTGCTATATCAATTGTATTCTGGTACTTGAGAGGTGGTTTCGCTTTATTATGCTTTACGAACGCATTACAATAGTCTGTTATCTTGGTTATATGTTTGCCATTCATTGTAGAATAGTTTTAATTAACCTATCACGTTAATTAAACTTGACTTTTCTTTATCTCATGGATATCCTATTTTTAAGAAAGAAAGATCGGGAAATCGCCAACAATGAATCCAAATTGAAAAAAGAATTTCGGGGAAATCCAAGGAGATCCGAACTTGTCCGTAACCGCCTCGATGAACTCGCTGATGTGGATAATCTGGCTGAGATGAGTTCTTTGCCGCAAGCGAGCTGCCACGAACTCAAAGGAGACAGGGCGGGCCAGCTGGGTGTAAAGCTTGACAAGGGCTTCCGGATGATCTTTGAGGTAGCAAATGAGCCAATCCCACGTAAGCCTGATGGTGGATTAGATTGGTCACAGGTAACGGCAATCCGTATCTTAAATCTTGCCGAGGATTATCATGACTAATCGCATACAAAATGAGTATATTCCTGATTATGTGACTCCTCCCGGAGAGACGCTTCAGGACATATTGGATACCATCAGTATGACCAAAGCCGAATTGGCGGATAGGATCGGAAGAACACCTAAGTTTATAATAGATATCATTAAACATGGGGCAACGATAACACCTACTACGGCGATGGAGCTCGAAAAGGCTTTGGGCACGCCTGCCAGCTTCTGGAACAATCGGGAGCGACGATACAGGGAAAGTTTGGCAAAACAGGAAGAAAGAAAAAGATTGAGGAACTATGTGGGATGGTTGAAGGAATTTCCCTTGAACGAGATGATCAAAGCCGGATGGATCAAGAGGCATGAAGATAAAACGGATCAGGCAGATGAGCTACTCAGGTTTTTCAGAGTTGCCTCTCCTGCGCAGTGGGAAAGGTTGTGGTTCTCCCCGGATACGGCATATCGCAAGTCAAAGGCATTCGCCAGCAAACCGCAGGCCTGTTCAGCATGGCTTCGAAAAGGTGAAATCGAGGCCCAGGATATTTCCTGTCGAGCCTACAACAGGGAAAAATTCCTCTCTGCCCTCTCCGAGATTCGTGTTCTGACACGCACCGCTCCAGCACATTTCGAACACCAAACTATTAAGCTTTGCAGCGAATCAGGCGTAGCAGTGGTCTTTACACAGGCAATAAAGGGAGCCCCTGTTCACGGGGCAACACGCTGGTTGACTCCAGAAAAAGCGATGATTCAGCTCAGTGTCCGCGGAAAGTGGGAAGATCTCCTCTGGTTCACCTTTTTTCACGAGGCCTGCCATATACTCCAGCATGGGAAAAAAGAGGTATTCATTGAAGATAATGAAAATCAAACCGAGAAAGAGGATGAAGCTAATCGATTTGCATCCAACTTTTTGATCCCTAACAGCGCTTGGCAGAAATTCATATCATTACAAGATTTTCGAAGTGCCACCGAAGTAGCTACGTTTTCAGAGCAACTGGAAATCTCACCGGCCGTTGTTGTGGGTCGACTCCAGCACGAAGGCCGCATTCCACATACCCACCTCAATGGATTGCGGCGAAGGTTTGCGATAAAAGCCGGACAATAAATTATTTTGTGTTTAATGATAAAATCTTTCCGGCCAATTGAGACCAATGCAGGGGCAAGTCTTCTCACTATATGGTGAAATAATCAATAGGTGAAAGAGAAAGGCAAGTATAGGCTTGGCCATAATTATTAGCTCAATCGCCTCCTTCAAGAACCTCCAAATCACGTGCTGCCTCCTTCCATGGAACTCTCTCACGTAATTCATAGAGAAGGTCTCTATGATCACGGCAATTTCGCAACCGCTCTCCTGAATTGCAGGGACAGAGTTCGTGACCTTTGGGTCGATTTTTTCTGGCCAAAAGCCGCATGAAGCAAATCACAGAAAAATCGGCCGGCCTGCCAAGTATTTCACCATAAAATTCGAGGATCCCCTGTGCAAAGTGCGAGCGATCACCCCAGGGCGGTGCCTTTTGGTAGGCATCGTAGTAAGCTTGCCAGGCCAGGAAAGGGGCAACGAAGCTTTCTAGAAAACCAACGATTGTCGAACTAATCAGCCAACGCATACTAATCTCACCATGAACTCCCAAGCAGGCCCTGCCGTCACTCATGATATGACGATCAATATTGCCTATAGGTAGCTTTGGGTCATTGCAAAACATGACAGGTGGGCGCTTTGGGTAATTGCTCGGAAGCACGAGGATTACGCCATATTCGATTTGCCGGCAGGAATCCGGGATATCAAGGCTGTATATACCATGAACAATCGTACTTTCATGTTTCAGCTTGCATACGTTATTAATCTTAAATTCTGGTCCAACAACAACCAGTCTTAAAAGCGGGAAGGCCGAGGCCAATGCTTTCCTTTCCTCACGGAATAGCTTGCGGTTGCCCTCATACCATTGTGCCATTATAAGTACGCCCAGGGTTTGGCGAGTTTTTTAGCTCCATAAACTGCCGCTAGCTTGGCCGCATCTTTCTACTTCCGGCCTATAGCAATGTCTTTTCAATGCTAGGAAAACGGTCACCGAATTGGCTTCTCCAGAGCTTGGATGATTCTTTTCGGTCATCGGCATCAATGGCTTTAGCACCACGAATGGCCAAATCCGAAGCCTCATCTTGAAAGCGTGCCTTTTGATCGTCTGTCAGGCGCGCGGTGAGTTCCTCAGTGAGATCTACAGGATTATAGACACAGAAAACAGGATAAACGGCATAGTAGATCGCGGTTGCGGTCTTTGATAGAGAAACATCATCCCCCTCATCAGCTTTGAATTTCTGGACGGCTAGCACTGTCAGGATCAATCCACTGGGCATCTTGCCTCTCCTTCCAGATTGGAAATCAGCCCATGCCTTCAGGTATCGCACTACTCTGCGTAGTTGCTCGCCTTTCGCCTTGACCTGCTCCCTAAACCATACCGTAAGGGCCAATGGGTCACTCCGATGCCACCCCTTTACCCCCTTTTCCGCCAGCAGATACTCATCATTGAGTTTCCCATATGACGGAAGGTCCACATGATATTGACCGGCATACCGAACACGTACACAAGTGCATTTGTCCAAGGGTTTTTCATTTGTATGGCCCTCTGCTGCCTTCACTAGCCAGCGATGAATCGTGTCAGGAGTCGGCCACTCACGATTGTCATTCTCATCCAGGTGTTGCAGATAGACGCCGTCATCGATATCGAATTCGCCGTCAAGCGGATTGACAGTAGTCCCCATTGCATAGGAGCCCTGCCCTAAAAACTTGGGTATTTTCACTTTGAGGTTCTCGCGGAAATACTTCCGAATGCGCTCTCGAATAGCATTCCGCGCCGTTCTGAGGGATTCCTTTTTTCCTGAACCCAGAGCGATTCGATCATGAAACGTAATAAATTCACTGTGTAAGTCTGCCATTTTGCTTCCCCCCTTTAACATGTTCGGTTTTAATGGCGGTTGAAAGGCTCTTTTTCGGCATTTACTGAATTATTACTAACCATTACGGGATTTTTCTTAGAATCGGTCATAAATGTGTCTCCATCGATCACTCTTGTAACGCTCTCTTTCCTTGCCATATTAGTGCATCCTTAATAAAATTATTTACAAGATATAATATACTACAATTAATTTTATCTTTTGTCAAGAGAAAATATGCGGTATTTTATATACTGTAAATAATTTAATTACCTTTGAATATAATTCAATTGCGGTATCTTTTATACTGTGATATTCATTTCCTACTATGCTGCTTCGCAGGTTAGCCAACATCCAAAGCGGTCACCACAGCCGTGGAAGAATTGAGCCTCTGGCAGACGGTTCTCATTTCCTTTTTCAGGCCAGGGACGTGGACATTCATGGCCTCACCTATCGAACAGATGCGATGATTCGCTTCTGCCCTGAAATGTCTCGCAGGGATGTGATCCTGAAGAAAGATGACATTCTGTTCATGGCCAGAGGAATCCGGAATTATTCAGTGATTTTACGTGAGATACCCGAGCCCACACTGGCAGCGGCCTATTTTTTCATCGTGCGGGTGTCTAACACGGCAATTCTACCCGGTTATCTGTGTTGTTATCTCAATCAATACCCGGTGGAACACTATCTGAACCGTCAGAGCGGCAGGGGCGTGCATATGCCGGTTGTCCGGAGGTCAGTGTTGGAGAATATCGAGGTGCCTATTCCCGCCCTGGAAATTCAGAAAAAGATTGTGGAGATGGAAAAAATCATGAGGGAGGAGCAGAAGTTGCTCAATAAACTGGCTGAAAAACGCAAAGAATTGGTAACGAAAGCCTGCCTTCAGGCAGTTAAATAAAGCCTAGACATGAGGATAGCGACATGAACGAAAAACAAAAACGTGATGCAATCTTTAACAAGGTCTGGCAGGCCTGCGACACGTTTCGCGGCGTCATCGATCCCGGCATGTACAAGGATTACATCTTAACCATGCTCTTTGTAAAATATCTGAGCGATATCCATAAATCCAAGATGGCCGAGTATGAGGAGAAGTACGAAGGGGACAAGGTTCGAATACAGCGGGCCTTAAGCTGGGAACGTTTTGTTATCCCGGAGATCGAGATCAGGGATAGCGGCGGAAACGTGGAGGAGGGATTCCCAGGGACCTTCGACAGCCTCTTTGCGCGTAGGGACAGATCCAATATCGGTGATCTGATAAATGTCCTGCTGGAGCATCTTGAAGATGCCAACAAGGGCAAGCTGCACAACGTGTTCCGCAATATAGATTTTAACAGCGAGGCCAACCTGGGACAAACGCGCCAGCGAAACACACGCCTCAAGAACTTGCTCGAAGATCTCGTTGATCTGGATCTCAGGCCCGAGTCCATCGGCCACATGGACGTTATCGGTGACGTATACGAATACCTGATCGCGCGTTTTGCAGCCACGGCAGGAAAAAAGGCCGGGGAATTTTATACTCCCGCAGGGGTATCCGAAACCCTGGCCCGGCTTGTTGCTCCAAGACTGGGGGAGCGCATCTGCGATCCAGCCTGCGGTTCCGGTTCTCTGCTCATCAGGGCCGCCAGACAGGTTGGCTCAGATGACTTTTCCCTCTACGGTCAGGAGATGAACGGCAGCACCTGGGCGCTCTGTAAGATGAACATGTTCCTCCATGGAATGGATGCATCACGAATCGAGTGGGAGGATACCATCAGGCACCCGCAATTTGTTGAAGACGATGCGCTCATGAAGTTCGACGTGGTCATCGCCAATCCTCCCTTCAGCCTGGACAAGTGGGGTCAGGAAATTGCAGCTGAAGATCGGTATGGGCGTTTCCGTCGCGGCATACCGCCCAAAAGCAAGGGAGATTGGGCCTTTATCTCCCACATGATTGCGACAGCCTTAGAGGGTAAGGGACGTGTCGGCGTTGTGGTACCCCATGGCGTGCTCTTCCGGGGAGGGCAGGAGGGCAAAATTCGGGAAGCAGTGGTCAAAGAAAACCTCCTTGACGCCGTGATCGGCCTCCCCACAAACCTGTTTTACGGCACAGGTATCCCAGCGGCACTCATGGTTTTCGATAAGTCCAGAAGGCCCAATGGAAAGGAAAAGGTGCTTTTTATCGATGCCAGCAGGGAGTTTGAGCAGGGCACAAATCAGAACAGGCTCAGAGAACAGGATATCGAAAAGATCGTCGATACCTTTCGAAAAAAAGCGACAGTGGACAAATACTCTTATCTTGCCAGTTACGCGGAGATAGAGGAAAACGAGTTCAACCTGAATATCCCCCGTTATGTGGACACCTTTGAGGAGGAAGAAGAGATAGATATTGCCGCCGTTCAGGAGGAGATCAAAAAGATCGAGGCAGATCTGGCAAAAACGCAGGCCAAAATGGACGGTTATCTGAAGGAACTGGGATTCTAAGGGGAAAGGAGGCCGGCATGGCCCAGGATCATCTTCCACAGCAAGCCGCCCCAAGCAAGCTTCTCGATGATATCCGCCGCATGATCCAGGATACCCGTTCTGCGGTGGCTGTGACGGTCAACGTCGGCCTGACCGTTCTCTACTGGCGTATCGGCAGGCGTATTGCGAAGGAGATTCTCAAAGGAAAAAGGGCTGAATATGGAAAGGAAATTGTGCCGACAGTGTCGGCACAATTGGTTCCTGAATTCGGCACCGGTTTTGGCGTGAGGAATCTTTTCCGTATGATCAAATTTGCCGAGGTTTTTCCGGATGAAAAGATTGTGTCGACACTGTCGGCACAATTAAGCTGGAGTCATTTTGTTGAAATAATTCCGCTTAAAGATGAACTCCAACGTGATTTTTATGCGGAAATGTGCCGGATTGAGCAGTGGAGTGTTCGCACTCTACGGGAGAAGATGTCCGGTATGCTCTTTGAGCGCACCGCCCTTTCCAGAAAACCGGAGGAGTTAGCCAAGCAGGAGCTGGATTTGTTGAGAGAGGAAGATAAGCTAACCCCTGATCTTGTTTTCCGTGATCCATATCTTTTGGATTTCCTTAATCTCAAAGATACATACAGTGAGCATGATTTAGAGGCCGCCATTCTTCGCGAGATCGAAAGCTTTTTGCTGGAACTCGGTTACGGTTTCACCTTTGTGGCCCGGCAAAAACGTATGGTGATCGATAACCAAGATTTCTACTTGGACTTGCTCTTCTTTCATCGCAAGCTGAAGCGGCTTGTGGCGATTGAACTAAAGTTAGATCGTTTCAGGGCGGCATTTAAAGGCCAGATGGAACTTTATCTGCGCTGGCTGGAAAAACATGAGATGGAACCCGGTGAGGTGTCACCGCTGGGCCTGATCCTCTGCGCCGAGGGAAACAGGGAAACCATAGAGCTTCTCCGGCTCGATGCTGCTGGTATTCATGTTGCCGAATACATGACCGAGCTCCCCCCGCGAGAGGATCTGAAGAAAAAACTCCATTCAGCCATTCAACTTGCAAGAAGCCGGGCGGGAAGAAGAATGGAAATTGAGGAAGGTTGAATAACGATAAACTGTATGATGATGTGAGCAAGCGAAACGAAAATAGGCCTGGCTACAAGAAAACCAAGGTGGGGTGGATTCCTAAGGAGTGGGATTTTTCTCCGTTGGCCGATGTATCTTTTGTTCAAACCGGTCTCGCAAAGGGTAGAAAGAATTTAAGAAACGCCACTGTTCTTCCCTATCTTCGAGTCGCAAATGTCCAGGATGGTTTTTTGAATCTTAACGACGTCAAGGAAATAGAAGTAGAGAAGCACGATGTTGAGCGTTACTTGCTTAAATCTGAAGATGTTCTGTTTACAGAAGGAGGAGATTTTGACAAGTTGGGCAGAGGAACCATTTGGAAGGATGAGATCGTCCCATGCTTGCATCAGAATCACATTTTCGCTGTCCGCTGTAATAAAAGATTTCTTCTTCCTTTCTTCCTCTCAGCTGTGGCTGCTAGTCCATATGGGCGAAGGTATTTTATCCTTTCTTCCAAACAATCAACAAATCTTGCAAGCATCAATTCGACTCAGTTGAAGGCATTCCCCATTCCATTACCGCCTCTCTCTGAACAGCTAAAGCTCGTCGAGATTCTTTCCACCTGGGATGAGGCCATTGAACAGACCCGCAAGCTCATAGATGCTAAAAAACGCCTCAAAAAAGCCCTCATGCAACAACTGCTCACAGGCAAGAGGCGGCTGCAAGGATTCGCTGAGCCATGGAAGGAGTGTCCTCTCGGGGATTTGTTTGATGAACGAATTGAATGTAATAATCATCATCTCCTCCTTTTGGCAATCACAGGAAGCCGTGGTGTTATCCCGGCTTCAGAAATCGAAAGAAAAGACTCGTCCACTGTGGATAAATCTAGATACAAGCGAATTACACTAGGAGATATCGGCTACAATACAATGCGAATGTGGCAAGGTGTCTCCGCCGTTTCCGATCTGGAGGGAATCGTTAGCCCTGCTTATACTATTTGTATACCTAGAGACACGGTTGATGTTCGGTTTATGGGATACCTTTTTAAGTTTATGCCCATTGTTAATTTGTTCCGGCGATACTCACAAGGGCTTGTTGACGATACCCTAAATCTTAAATTTCATAATTTTGTCCAGATTAAGGTGAGAATACCAATTCTCCCAGAACAAAGACGTATTTCTGAAATCCTCTCCGCAGCAGATAATGAAATTAAAGCTCTTGAAGAGAAATTATTTGCCCTGGAAAAGCAAAAGCGCGGGCTCATGCAGAAATTGTTAACCGGGGAGGTGCGGGTGAAATTATGAAACTCCCAATTAATATAGACGACTTATTGACCGCCCGTACTGTCGAATGGGAGCGGCTGGAGTTTAAGGCCGGTTGGAAGTCAACACGGAAGTCACCACGGAAGTCACCACGGAAGTCAAGCGCCTTATGAATGTTATAACCGGCGATCACTCCCGCAAGGAACTTCAGGAAATGCTTAGATTAAAAAATGCTGAGCACTTCCGTAAAGCGTACCTCTTGCCTGCAATAGACGCCGGGCTTGTGGAAATGACCCTGCCGGACAAGCCGAAAAGCAGGCTTCAGAGATACCGGCTTACGGAAAATGGCCTGGCAGTACAGAAGTTGCTAATGGGAAAAATTCGGGCAAAAACATAGGAGGCGCCCGTGGAAGAACAGGCACCGTATGGCGTACCGGAATACGAGCTGCCGAGCTACCTGGAGAAGGTCCAATCGCAGCTCCCAGCGCTCCAACTATTAATGCAGCTCGGCTGGGAGTACCTGACACCTGAAGAGACCGTCCATCTCCGGGGAGGCCGTTTGGGGTCTACCATCCTTGAGCCCATCCTTGTTGACCATATCCGCAGCCACTGCCGCTATGAATTCAAAGGGGATAGCCATCCGTTCACTGAAAATGCCATCCAGAACGCAATCCAGGCGCTCAAGGGCTTTCGAGCCACGGGGGCGACACACCAGAACGAACAGGCCTATGATCTCTTGTGTCTCGGTACCAGTGTGCCCCAGACTGTGGAAGGGGACACCAAGAGCTTCACCATCGACTATATCGACTGGAAGAACCCGCAGAATAATTCATATCACTGCACTGCAGAATACAAGGTTGAGCGGATCGGGTATCAGAAACACCATGTGCCAGACATTGTGCTGTTCATCAATGGAATCCCGTTGGTCGTAATGGAGTGCAAGCGTTCCGCATACCCACAGACCAAAAAGCAACCCATTGATCTCGCAATTGACCAGCTTGCTGATTATCAGACAAAGGATGGTGTCCCCCAGCTTTTTCTTTATAGCCAGATGCTCCTGACCCTGGCCAGAGATAAGGCCCAGTACGGCACAACAGGCACGCCTCGACAGTTCTGGACGGTCTGGAGAGAGGAGAATCTCAATAAAGATATCGAGCAGTTGCTTGACAAGAAACTCGATCACAGAGAAGTCGATAATCTGTTGTCCGGCCCGTTTAAGGACGTTCGAAACAAGTACCTATCCGTCCTTGAGCAGGGTCGCGAGATCTACGAGCAGGATCGTTTGCTCTACTCTATCTGTCGCCCGGAGCGCCTGCTCGAATTGACCTATAAGTTCATCCTGTTTGATAACGGTGTAAAAAAGATCGCTCGGTATCAGCAATACTTTACGGTCCATGATATCATGAAACGCGCCTTGAGCGCTCCCCCTGATGAACCGCGACAGGGAGGCGTCGTCTGGCACACCCAGGGCAGCGGTAAGTCTTTGACCATGGTGATGCTTGCAAAATCGCTTGCCCTGCACCCTGATATCCTGAATCCCAAGATAATTCTGGTCACCGACAGGATCGACCTTGACGACCAGATCTGGGGGACGTTCCGTGCCTGCGGACTGGAACCGGAACAGGCGAATACCGGCAGCCATCTTACCGGGCTTTTGCTCGATCATCGCACGCATGTTGTGACAACCCTCATTCATAAGTTCGCGACAGCCGCATCCAATAGAAAGGTGAGGCAGGCTGACCGAAATACGTTCGTGCTGGTGGATGAGGGGCACCGCAGTCAATATCGAGAACAGCATGCCCTCATGCGTTTGACCCTGAAAGGAGCCTGTTTTATCGCCTTCACGGGGACTCCGCTGGCCAAATCGGCCAAGAGGAACACCTTTGCCCAATTTGGAGACCTGTTCCGGCCCGCATATACCATTTCCCGCGCCGTGAAGGACAAGGCCGTGGTGCCGCTCCTTTATGAGGCGCGGCATGTGCCCCAAGAGGTGGAGCGAAATGCCATCGATGGTTGGTTTGAGAAGATCACCATCGGGCTCACCAAAGATCAAAAAGCAGACCTGAAACGGAAGTTTTCCACGGAGCGCCAGCTCAACAAGGCAACCCAAAAGGTGCGCATGATTGCGTGGGACGTAAGCCTTCACTACACGGTTACCTATCAGGGGACAGGACTCAAAGGACAGCTTGTTACCCCTGATAAGGAAACGGCTCTCAAGTACAAGCAGTTCATGGATGAGTTCGGCATGGTATCCACTGAGGTGCTGATCTCTGCCCCTTCGGTGCATGAGGGTGAAGATAAGGGGTATGGGCCATCCCAAACGGAAAAGACCTTCTGGCAGGCGATGATGGACCGGTATGGCTCTGAAAAGAATTACAACAAGCAGCTCATCAACGCCTTCAAACACGGTGAAAGCCCGGAAATCATCATCGTTGTCGATAAACTCCTGACCGGCTTCGATGCGCCCTGCGATACGGTGCTTTATCTCGTCCGAAAGCTAAAGGAACACACGCTCCTTCAGGCCATTGCCCGCGTGAACAGGCTGCATGAAGGCAAAGAATACGGGTTGATACTCGACTATAGCTGGGTCATCCAGGAGCTTGATGAAGCGATCGATTTCTATACCCAGCTTGCCGATTACGACCGGGCAGACCTGGAAGAGACCGTTCATTACATTGCCGATCGAGCAGCCGAATTGCCGCAGCTCCATTCGAACCTATGGGAATTATTCGAGGAAGTGAAGGGGGCGAAGGATCCCGAAGTCTATGAGGTGCACCTGCGCGATGATGACCTGCGGAACAGGTTCTACGAGCGATTCAGTATCTTTGCCCGCACCCTTTCGCTTGCCCTGTCCTCTACAAACTTCCTGGAAGCCACTTCCCCGGGTATAATCGGAAAATATAAGGCGGACCTAAAGTTCTTCCAGAATCTGAGGGCTGCTGTCACCCTGCGCTATCAGGAGGCTATTGACTTCTCGGAGTATGAACCGAGGATCAAGAAGCTGATCGATACACACGTGGGGGCTGGGGAGGTGGAGCAGCTCTGTCATCCGATCAATCTCCTCGATGCCAAGGAACGCCAGCAGGTGCTTGAGGATAGCGGCAAGAGCGCAGGAGCCAAGGCCGATATGATTGCCTCGGCAACACGGCATGTTATCGAACAGGAAATGGCAAAGGATCCCGCCTTCTATAAGAAGTTCTCCAGGCTCCTGGAGGAGGTGATTGAAGCCTATCATGCGGGCCGGCTCCAGGCTATCCAAGCTCTTGAGAGGATCAAGGATATCTCTACAAAAGTGGTCACCTACACAGACGATGACGTCCCTTATGAACTTATAGGCAAGGATATGGCACGCCGTTATTTTGGCTGTGTTCGAGAGCCGATGGCTGAATACACGACGGGCAGAGATAAACCTGGCACAGAGATCGCGCTGAAAATTGTTGAGCGAATTGCCCCCTATAAAATCCGAGATTGGCGCACAAACCAGGACGCAATCAACAAGATGCGGGGGGAGATCGACGACATCCTCTTTGATGTGGCCAAGGAACATGGCCTCGAGCTTTCTCTGGATGAACACGATGCAATCATTGACCGGTGCATAGAGGTGGCAATTGCAAATGAAGACTGATAGCGCAAGGGATGTTATTCAATTCGGCACCCGGCAGATCCAATACCACCTGCATCTTGATGATCGTAAACATCTGCGCGTTGTCGTGTCTCCCGAACTGAAGGTGGATGTATTTGCGCCGAAGGCTGCAAGTGATGGACAGATTCATGCAGCCTTAGAAAAGAAAGCTCGCTGGATAGCGCGGACTCTGGATAAGTTAGAGACCTATCATCCTTTACCATCCCCAAAGCGGTACACCAGCGGAGAAACCTTCCTTTATCTGGGCAGGCAGTACCGTCTGAAAGTCCAAAACGGTTTGAGGCAGCCGGCGAAACTGGTGGGACGTTTTCTATTAGTTTGGGCCGAAGACAAAACAGACGTTCTGAGTATAAAGAGGGCTGTGGATACATGGTATCGAAAACGAGCCCGTGAGGCCTTAGGCCGGTACATGGAAAAGTGCTGCACCATTGCATCTCGTCACGGTGTCCCGGAGCCTTTGTTGGTGATCCGGGCCATGCGCAGACGGTGGGGAAGTTGCAGTCCTTCGGGCCGGGTCACTCTTAATGTCAAACTGGTTCAGGTACCCGTGCATTGCATAGAGTACGTCATCATGCATGAGCTCTGCCACCTCAAGAACAACAATCATTCAAAGGCATTCTACTCCCTATTAAACCGGTGCCAACCGGATTGGAGGAAACGAAAAGAAGCGCTGGACCGGTTCAGGCTCTGATTGAGAATCAAGGAGCTATATTGATTTTAACCTCAAAGTCAGCTGGCGCACGCACGCAGAATTCAATAAATGCAATCAGAGGGAAAATAGGTTTTAAAAAATTGTGATTCCCTTGGTGTTAATACGTAACCTTATTCATACAAGAGAATCTGTGCCCTGGTTGCTATTGCCTTGTCCTTCTCGCAGGCTAGCCAATAGATGGATAAGATTGATGCCTTCTTACTCCAGGTACTCCTTTTTCGCCATCTCAGCCAGCTTAAACTTCTGGACCTTGCCCGACCTGGTCATGGGGAATTCCACCACCACCTTGAAGTAGTGCGGCTGCTGTTCTTCGCTCACGTTCTCCTTTGCGAACTGAGCGAGGCCCTCAAGAGATAGCCGTGCACCCTCTTTAAGCCTTATCCATGCGGCGACTTCATGACCCCTCTCGGGATGGGGAAACCCAAAGACCTGGACCTCTGACACCCCGGGCGCCTTGTAGAGCGTCTCCTCCAGCTCGGAGGGGTAGATCTCGATCCCATCGCGCACGATGACATCCTTGAGCCTTCCCGTGATCTTGAAGTAGCCCTTCTCATCCATCATGCCCAGATCCCCTGAGTGGAACCATCCATCCCTGTCAATGACGGATGCCGTTGCTGCGGGCATTCTGTGGTATCCCTTCATGAGGAATCCCCTTGTGCAGAGCTCTCCCTGTGTGTTTGGCGGGAGATCATCTCCTGTGACTGGATCCAGGATCTTCACCTCATTGCACTCCAGGGAGGTGCCGATGGTGGTAACCCTCCTGTCCAGAGGATCGTCCGGCCTGGTCATGGTGATCCACGATGAGGCCTCGGTGATGCCGTAGGCGACGGTGATGTCCGAAACGCCTATATCCTGCACAAGCCTTCTCATTACTTCCACGGGACAGGGTGCGCCGCCTATGGTGCCCTTGCGGAGCGTCTTCCACCTGCCGGGCTCGAATTCGGGATGATCGATGAGCGCAATGAGCATGCTGGGCGATCCATAGATGGCCGTGCACTGCTCCGAATCGATGGATGCGAGTATCCGGGAGGGCTCAAATGTCTCGCAGGGCATGATGATCGAGGCCCCCTGGATAAGTCCCGCCAGGGTAATGCAGGTGTTCCCGAACATGTGGAAGAGCGGGAAGAACAGGCAGAGCCTGTCCCGATTGTCAAGGCCCTGTCTTCGCGCGGAAAAGAGGGATTTATTCACGAGACCCAAATGATCCAGGATAACGCCCTTTGGCTTGCCCGTGGTTCCCGAGGTGTACATCATGGCCACGGGATCGCTCGCATCGATTTCACGCTCCCTTTGGGCAAGGGCCTGGATATCCAGCTCATCGGCCTTTCCTGCCAGCTCGGCCCATGAGATCATTCCAGGATGGGATTCCCCGTCCATGACGATCACGTGTTCTAATGTTGAGCCATGATCCATGTCGGAAAGGATCTCGAGATACTCATCACCGGTTAGCCCCCTGGTCATAATGAGCGAGCCCGATCCAGATTGCTCCAGGATATAGCCGAGCTCCTCCTTGCCCGCCCCGTGGTCTACGGGAACCAGGATGGCTCCTATCTTGGCCAGGGCAATCTGGCAGATAATCCATTCGGGTACGTTGGGAGCCCACAGCGAAACCCTATCTCCCTTTTGTATCCCGAGGCTCATGAGGCCCCTGGCCACGGTGTTGATCTCGGATAGAAAGCGGTGGTAGTCGTACCGCGTGCCGGAATCGGGGTGGACAAGGGCCATGCTGTTCGGATAACGGGCTGCTACCTCATTGACCACCTGACCGATCGTCTTGCCCATGCTACCCCGGTGATTGCCAGCCATGGATATCTCCCTTCTTATAGACATCTCGTTCATGGTTGGGCTGGCCTGAGAACACGGTCAATGAGCTCCGCCAAGTCCAGAACCTCACAACCAAGTCCATGCCTCCGTAGGCCATGGGCCAGCTGGATGTTGCAGGCAGGACAGGTGGTCACCACTATGCCAGCCCCTGTCTTCTTGATGTTCTCCACTTTGCGATCGAGGATCTGCATGGATTGACCGTAGTAGGAGATATTGTAGGTACCCGCGGCACCACAACACCACCCGGCCTCGGGAAGCTCCCGGTACTCGATCCCCGGAATCATTCGGATGATCGCCCTGGGCTCGCTCACGAGGCCTTGGTACCGGCTCATGTGACAGGGATCGTGGTAGGTGACACAGGCCTCAAGGCTTCCGGGCAGATCGGGAATGCCGATATTGGTCAGATACTCGCTCAGCGCCTTGAGCTTCGGTCGCAGCACAGAGGCCTTCTCAGCATAAAGGGGGTCATCCTCGAGGAGATCCGGATATTCCTTCAGAAATGAGGAGCAACTCCCGCAGTCAGTCACAACCGCATCCACCTCCTGTTCCGCCATAACCTCGACATTGCGCCGGGCGAGCTCCCTGGCCGCATCCAGGTCCCCATAGCTGAACGGGGGCAGACCGCAGCACACATTGTCCAAGATGCGGACCCTACATCCGGCCGCCCTCAGAACCCTGACCGCGGAGGATGCCACCTGGGGCAGCGCGTAGTTGGTGCCGCAGCCCACGAAGTAAGCGACCGTTCTCGCCGCACCCTCGAGATCATCAGCGGGCTCCCCAGGGGATTGCCTGAAGAAGCGCAGTGGTAAATGCTGAAGGAGGTCAACCACCTTGTCCTTATCGCGACCGAACCATTTCAGGACACCGAGTGCACCGAGGGCACGATCAAGCCCCGTCCTCTTTCCAAGGGCAGCCGCCCTCACGTAGAAATCCATCTTCTTGGGGTTGGGCAGGAGCTTCCTAAAGACAAATCCGAGCAGCCTGGACTGGCCGAGCGCCCTCATATACGCTGAACGCCCAGTGATCACGTTTCGGTGCGTCATAACCCCTGACATGCAGTTCTCAACACAGGCACGGCAGAGAAGGCAATCGAATAGGGGCCTCTTCAACTCCTCGCTCATGGAGAGCCTTCCCTCGATGATGTCCTGTAGGTGGACGTTATGCCCCCGCGCAGCAGCCCTCTCCTCTCCGGTAATCGCATAGACCGGACACGCGCTGAGACAGAATCCACATCGGTTACACCGAGCCACCTCATCGTAGATAGCGAGCAACGACTCCTCCTCCATCTTCTCGTAGCGGCCTTCCCTGAACTCCATCCCTATAATCCTCCCACAAACCGTCCCGGGTTCAAGATGAAACCGGGATCGAACTCCCTCTTAAGGCGTTCCATTATCGAAAAGGCGGCTCCCACCTCTCCCCACACATCGAAGCGTTCTTTGAATTCGGGCGGTGCGAATTCCACGGTAAGGGAGCCTCCCGTCTCCACAGCCTGCTCCCTGAGCGATTGCGCCATCTGGATCAGGGCCTCTTCTTTTTCCCTGTAGAGATCCTCAGAGAGAGGCACATACGCGCGGGTAATGCCGTTTCCGGCGTGAGAGAGCCGGTGAACTGCCACGCCTGCCTTCCGCGCCCGCTCGGCCATCTTCTCGCAGATAGCTGGGGCCAGCGATGGGGGAACGCTCACCTTCAAACCTATACTCCAGGCATCGCTCCTGCGCACAGCCTGGCCTACCTGGCCGAACGCCTTCCAAAACTCCCCCTCACCCGATCCACGCAGGACTGCTCTGGTATGCGCTCCCTCGGATCTCGCAAGCCCCTCGATCTCCCCGATTTCACGAGTAATCGCCTCGCTGATTCCCTCGAACCTCACCGCCACCCACGCATCCTGCCCCTCGGAGGTGGGGGTGTGGGCGCGGAGCAAGGAGGCGGCCTCGTGGTTGAAAACCTCGATTGCCGAGGGGATCAGGTGGGAGTCCAGCACGGCCTGTGTGAGGACCCACGGCGCTTCACTTCCTGGAAATCCAGCGAGCACGGTGGCACGGTCCTCGGGCAGGGGGAGGATCCTACAGGTGATCTCCAAGATTATCGCAAGGCTGCCGAGGGAGCCGATATAAAGCTTGCTCATATCATAGCCCGACACGTTCTTGACCGTCTTGCCTCCGGCAGCAGCCCTTCCCCCCCTTGCGATCTCCTCGGGGATCACCGCCTCGAGCCCGAGCACGAGATCTCTCAACGTCCCATACCTGAGACGGCTGGGGCCGCTGGCATTCGCCGCAACCGCTCCACCAAGGGTAACCTCCCCTGACCTGGGAGGATCCAGGGGAAGGAAGAAGCCAGGTCCCGCCCCGCGCAGGCTATCCTGAAGGGTTCCCAGCCGTATCCCCGCCTGAGCGGTCACGGTCATGTTCTCATGATCTTGGTCCACTATCGTCTTCAGATGGTTCATACAGACCACGAGATCCATCTTCCGGGGGGATGGGCCCAGATCTATATGGGTTCCTCCGCCCCAGGGGGTTATGCTCAGAGCATGCTGCGCCGCCACCATGACGATGTCCTCAACCATCTCAGGGGTGTGGGGAAAGAGCACTGCCCTGGGCGAGAGGCCATCGATGGTAAATCCTCGTATCGTCTCGTCATCTCTGAATCCGTCCTCGCCTACAATCTCCATGAGCCTTTTTCTGATCTTTTTTTCATCCATGGGATGACGCAGCCCTCTCTGCCTCTATCTCCGGAAGAACCTTGCCGGGATTGCAGAGGTTTTCAGGATCAAAGCTCCGCTTCGCCTTCCACATGGCATCGAGATCCTTCCATCCGAAGAGAAACCGCATGGCATCGAGCTTCTCCACGCCGATGCCGTGCTCCCCGCTAATGGTTCCGCCTGCATCCACGCATGCCTGAAGGATCTCATAGGAGGCCTTCTTGACGAGCTCAAGCTGGGCCTTATCGCGCTCGTCGAAGAGAATCAGGGGATGTAAATTTCCATCGCCGGCATGGAAGACATTTCCGATAGGCACGCCGTACTTCTTCCCGATCTCCGCCACCCTCTTGAGGACCCGAGGGAGCTGAGCCCTCGGCACGGTGCCGTCGTTGACCATGTAGGACGGGTAAAGCCTTCCCACCGCACCGAAGGCACCCCTTCGACCGGCCCAGAGCTTTTCGCGATCTTGCTCTGATGCTGCGATATCTATCGACCTGACACCGTTGTTTCCGCATATCTCGATTATGCGTTTCTCCAAAAAATCCATCCCGTCTCTCAGGCCATCGAGCTCGATAATGAGGACCGTCTCCGCATCGAGGGGATAGCCCGCGTGAACCGCCTGCTCAACTGCCTTGATAACGAGCTTGTCCATCATCTCCAGCGTCGCCGGAATAATGCCCTCGGCGATGATATCCGAAACTGTCTGTCCGGCTTCCTCAACCGAATCGTAGATGGCCAGGAATGTCTTCACCGCCTCAGGTGAGCGCATGATGCGCACGGTTATCCTGGTTGCGATGCCCAGGGTGCCTTCCGAGCCCACCATGAGCCCCTTGAGGTCGTATCCCGGGTAATCCGAAGCCTTGCCGCCCATCTGCACTACCTCCCCGTCGGGCAGCACGACCTCCAGGCCGAGCACGTGGTTCGTGGTGACGCCGTACTTCAGGCACAGGGGGCCGCCGGAATTCTCGCCCACGTTGCCCCCTAGGGTGGAAACACGCTGGCTGGCCGGGTCCGGCGCATAGTAGTATCCGAGGGCGGCGAGCGCCTCCTGCAGGGCCAGGTTGAATACCCCTGGTTCAACCACTGCGGCGCGGTTTTTTAGATCGATCTCCAGGATGCGGTTCATCCTGGAGAGCTCGATGACGATTCCGCCCCTGGTGGGAACAGTGCCGCCGCTCAGGTTGGTCCCCGACCCCCTCGGCAGGAAGGGGATTCCCTCACGGTGTGCCAGTTTTACCAGCCCGGAGACCTGCTCGGTGCTGGCGGCAAAGGCAACCGCATCCGGCATGCCCCAGGCGAGGGATGCGTCGTACTCATAGGCGAGGAGCCCTGTCCGGGTCTGAACGACATTTCCCTTGCCCACGATCGACTCCAGGTTCCGGACGAGTTCGCCCTTTTCCATCTATCCCGCCACCTTCCAACATCGTACCGTGTGGTTATCATTGACCCGGTAGAATGCGATCTCCTCCTCCCTGCATCTGGGCTCCACGAGGGGACACCTTCCCTGGAATTTACAACCCGGCGGGGGGTTAAAGGGGCTTGGCACATCGCCGCTCAGGGTCTTCCGTTCACCCCTCGCATCAGGATCAGGATCAGGTATGGCGGAAAGCAACGCAAGGGTATAGGGATGGAGGGGTTTCTCATAAAGCTCCTCGGCTGGTGAGTACTCCATGATGTGGCCGAGGTACATCACCGCGACCATATCGCTGATGTAGCCTACCACGTTCAGGTCATGGGAGATAAACAGGTAGCTCAGGCCCATGGTGACCTGAAGCTCCTTCAGGAGATTGATGATCTGAGACTGTATGGACACGTCCAGCGCCGATACCGGCTCATCGCAGATAACGAGCGATGGGTTCACGCTCAGGGACCTGGCGATGCCGATGCGCTGTCTCTGGCCGCCGCTGAACTCGTGAGGGTAACGATCGGCCACCGCAGGGGAGATACCCACCGTCTCCAGGAGCTCCCCGACGCGCCTTTTTCGCTCATCCCTGCTTTTTATATCGAGGATTCTGAGGCCCTCCTCAATGGACTGACCAACGGTCATTCGTGGATTAAGGGATCCAAAGGGGTCTTGAAAGATAATCTGCATCTCCTTCCTGAGGGGCTTCAGCTCATCCTGGGAGCGCGTGCTGATATCCTGGCCCCGGTAAGTGATCCTTCCCTCGTCCGGTTCAAGGAGCTTGAGGATAAGACGCCCGATCGTGGATTTGCCGCATCCACTCTCCCCCACCAGGCCCAGCGTCCTCCCTCGGTCGATCCTCAGGTCTACGCCATCGACGGCCTTGATCCACCCGATGATCCTCTGGAAAAATCCCCTCTGAACGGGGAAGTATTTTTTGAGCCCCTCGACCCTGAGAATGGCATTGTTGCTGGTCATAATGTTTAAAGTGACTAAAGTGAGCTAAAATGCCTAAAGTGACTAAAGTTTGGATTGTAAAAAAATAATCTAACCATTAAAAACAACCTTTTCGCTATTTTTTGTCATTCTTTCAAGCTCCTTTGCAAATTCCTTATCATCCATTCTGTTTTTTAGCTTAACTTTAGTTCATTTTATTAGGCGCTTTCTTCTCATACAGCACTGGGCAGCGACTCATATGGCCGGCGCCGTAGTCGCACATGTCGGGAAACCGGACCCGGCAGGAGTCGATCGCAAAGCCGCACCTGGGATGAAAGGGGCAACCGCTCGGCTTGTACGCGGGGTCGGGCACCGTGCCCGGGATACTGTGGAGCACGCCTCCGCGTTTTGTGGGGTTTGGAAGGGAGGCGAGAAGGCCCTGGGTATATGGATGGCGGGGATTGTGGAAGATATCCCTCGCTCCGCCCTGCTCCGCGATAATGCCCGCGTACATCACATAGATGCGTTCGGCGATGTTGGCCACCACGCCGAGATCGTGGGTGATGTAGAGCAGCGACATGCCTCGTTTCCGCTGTAGTTCTTCAAAGAGGTTCAGGATCTGCGCCTGAATGGTGACGTCCAGTGCCGTGGTTGGCTCATCGGCGATCACCAGGTCAGGATTACACGCCAGGGACATGGCGATCATAGCCCGCTGCCTCTGGCCGCCGCTGAGTTGATGGGGATAGTCATTAAGGCGCTCTTCTGGCGAGGGAATTCCCACGTCTTTGAGCACCTGGAGGCATCTTCGGTTCAATTCCCTCTCGTCCACCCTTTCATGGACCACAATGGCCTCCTTTATCTGATCACCGATCGTAAACACCGGATTAAGGGATGTCATAGGCTCCTGGAAGACCATGGAGATGTGATTTCCCCGGATTTCCTGCATCTCCTCCTCGCCCAGATCTAGGAGGTTTTGGCCGTTGAAAAATATGTGACCGCCCTTGATCATGCCAGGAGGCTGCGGGATGATCCCGAGGATTGCCAGGGCGGATACGCTTTTACCGCAGCCCGATTCTCCCACAAGGCAGACCGTCTCCCCCTTGTGGATATCGAAGCTCACCCCGTCCACGGCGCGGGATACGTTACCATCGAGCCGGAAATACACTGCCAGGTCTTGAACGGAGAGAAGGATAGTATCCATAAAAAGTGCCTAAAGTGAGCTAAAATGCTTAAAGTGCCTAAAGTCTGGATTTAAAGATGATCTAACCGTTAAAACAACCTTTTCACTATTTCCTTTTACCTATTGAGGTAAAAATGGCGAGCAATTCACTACACTCTTCATATTCGTATTTCACTTGTTCAAAGGACAACCACTCCATTTCCACTATTACCTCCAGCCAATATTGCGTTTCACTAGATTCACTTTCGCAAATATCGATCTTGTTTCTGAAATCCGCCTTGCTTCTTGCTCGATTGGCTTCCCGATAATTAGCACCGATAGAGGTCCCGGATTTTGTTATTTGATTTCGTACAACTCTTGCTTCCGGGGTATTGGGAAGTTTCGATGAGAGGCGAATAATTCGCACAGAAAATCTCTTCGTCCTTCTTTCAAGCTCCTTTGCAAATTCCTTATTATCCATTCCGTTTATTAGTTTAACTTTAGCTCACTTTAGGCATTTTAGGCACTTTAGCTCACTTGTTAATCAATGCCTCTCCCTGAGCTTGGGGTTCACGATATCCCGCAGTCCCTCGCCGAAGAGGTTAAAGGACAGCACCACGA
>CAZJXD010000019.1:41286-59824 GCA_964549945.1 uncultured Desulfobacteraceae bacterium
GGGTTCACGATATCCCGCAGTCCCTCGCCGAAGAGGTTAAAGGACAGCACCACGATCAGGATGGCGAAACCCGGCACAAAGGTGAGCCAGGGCGCATCGAAGATGAAACGCTTTCCATCTGAGAGGATGTTTCCCCACGTGGCGTGGGGCGGTGGAACGCCGAATCCGAGGAAGCTCAATCCCGCTTCTGTCAGGATGGCCGTGGCGATCCCTATGGTGGCGGATACCAGCACAGGTGCAATGGCATTGGGCATCATATGTCGAAAGATAATACGAAGGTTGCTGAGGCCGAGTGCCCGTGCCGCCGTCACGAAGTCCTGTTCCCTCAGGGAGAGAAACTCGGCACGGACGAAGCGCGTGGTGCCCATCCAGCTCGTGAGCCCGATGACGATCATGATGTTGTAGATGCTGGCGGGAAGAAGGGCAACGACGGTGAGGATGAGAAAGAAGCTCGGGAAGCAGAGCATGATATCCACCGCCCTCATGATCAGCGTATCAACGAGAATGGCCTTTCTATGAAGCACGCGCAGCCATAAACGAGCGTCCCCTCTTCCCGATACCCTCTTGTGTGGCAGTGGGTAGATAATCCACCCAATGCCTGTGATGAGAAGGGCAAAACCCAGGTAGAGCGGCCCTGAAAAGAGCAAGGCCGTTCCCATGAACAAGAGCAGGGCCTTCAGGGCGTGGTCGATGCGGATATGGCTCTGCCCGAAATAGCCGGCTATCCCACCGAGAAATATCCCTATCAGCACGGCGATCCCCACGGCGACGAATCCCACGGTGAGGGATACCCAGGCACCCTGGAGCATCCTGGAGAAGACATCCCGTCCCAGATCATCGGTCCCGAAGAGGTACACCCCCAACCTGGGGATTTCCTCGGGGCGCAGAGTATCTAGATTGGGTTTGGACAAGGGAGGTCGCAGTTTCTCCTGAAGCCGTACGACCGAGGGATCGAAGTAGGGCTCGGTGCCGGAGGTGAGGATGAGGCCCATAAGGGCGGTTATAAAGAACAGGGCGAAGATGAGAAGGCCCGTAAAGGCCAATCTGTTTCTCCTGAGAAGCCCCCAAGACTCCTCCAGGCGAGATTTCCGGGGGGCTGCAAGGGCCTCCTTCATTTCAATAGGTTGACGGGTATCTTCCTTATCCATGTTTCTCAAAAGCGTATCCTCGGATCGACTACCATATAGAGTACATCGGAGACAAAGGTTCCGGCCAGCACCAGGATGGCCGAGACGAAATTCACCGTGAGGATAATCGGATAGTCCCGAGCCAGGATGGCCTCGTATGCCATCCTCCCCATACCAGGCCAGGAGAAGATGGACTCGATGATCACGGATCCCCCGATGAGGCCCGGCAGGATCAGGCCGAACATGGTCACGAAGGGCAGCAGGGCATTGCGGAGAGCGTGTTTGTAGTGCACCTGCTCAGGCGGGAGGCCCTTGGCCCTGGCAGTCCTGACATAATCCTGGCCCTCAACCTCGAGCATCTGGCTCCTCACGTACCTGGAGAGCACCGCGATCCCCGCGGTAGCTCCCAGCACGGAGGGGATCAGGAGATGCCAGATTCGATCCATAATGAGATTAGGCAACGGGGCGTCCCCGATGCCAAAGGTCTGCATGCCGATCACCGGCACGTGGAACCGCGTGACCACGAAGATGATCAAGATATAGGCGAAGAAGAAACCGGGGATTGAGATCAACAGGTACGAGAAGAAGGTGGCACCTCTATCATAGGCCCCTCCCCTGAACAGGGCCGATCGGATACCGATGGGAAAGGAAAGGGTCCAGGTGAGGATAGTGCCCACGATAAACAGCGGAAGGGAGTTCAGGAATCGTTCCCAGATCTTGGCGAGCACCGACTGGTTGTCCTTCCATGAGGTGGTTCTCCCGGTGAACAGATCACGGTAGAAGTAAAGGTACTGGATATAGAGGGGTTTATCGAGGTGGAACTCATGTCGAAATCGCTCCACCATCTCGGGGGTGAATTTGGGGTTCAATGGATTCACCTGGCTTGGCTCGCCAGGGGCCAGGTGGATGATCAAAAAGGAGACCACCGAGACGAAGAAGAGGGTCACGATCTTCTGTATAATGCTTCGGCCTATGAATGATACCATAGTTAATATCTTTAGTTTGTTGAGTTTTTTGTGTTCGTTGAGTCTATTGAGTTAAAAAAATTTAATGGCATTTAGCAACGCAATAAACTCTATCAACACAATAAACATAGTCATCCTTCCAATGCAAAGCTCGGCGCCGCGGGAAGCTTGATCCACTTGTTGAAGTAGAATGTGTAGGTACCGGTTTTGGTGGGCGTGATCTTTTTATAGACCACCTTGCCCTCGTGATCGGTTTCCTTTATCACGATCCTCTTATCCAGCACGGCCGTCCACTTGGCGACATAGAGAAACGTGTACGGCTGCTCGGCAGCGATGATCTCGTGAAGCCTGTGGCAGTACTCCACCTGCTTTTCGTGGTTATATTCCCGCCTGATCTTGATGATGAGATCGTCTGCCTCCTCGTTTTTGAAGCCGACGAAGTTGAGCTGATAGGGATTGGTCTGGCTCGAGTGGAACACCTCGTAGAGGTCCGGCTCGATTCCCATGCTCCAGCCCAGAACCAGGGCGTCGAAATCCGCCTTATCCACACGCTCCTGGATGAACACAGCCCACTCCAGGAGATCGGTGCGCACATCGATGCCGATCTGTCTCCAGCAATCCTGGGCAATGGTCATAACCGCCTTTCTGAGGTCATTGCCGCTGTTGGTGATGAGGGTAAACTGAAGCCGCTTTCCGTCCTTTTCCAGCCAACCCTCCTCGTTGCGCCTCCAGCCAGCCTCCTCAAGCAGCCTCAGGGCCCCTTCCGGGTCGTAGGGTATCGGCTTGATGCGGTGGTTGTAGTAATCGGTCTGTTTCACAAAGGGACCGGTGATTCGCTCTCCCTGGCCGTAGAGTACGTATTTGATGATCTTATCCACATCGATGGCCATGCTCAGGGCCGTTCGAACCCTGCGATCGTTGAAGGGTTCTCGGCGCATGTTATACCCGATATAGGTATATCCGAAGGAAGGTCCGGAGAAACTCTGGTACAGGGGGTCGTTCTTGAGGCGCTGGACCTGGTGGGGTTGAACGTCGTAGTTGTCCACGGTGCCCGCGTAGAACTCCATCTCCTGGGTGAGGAGATCGGGGATGATCCGGTAGATGTAGCGTTTGTAGTTGGGGGGACCTTCCCAATACTCGTCGAAGCGATCCAGGATGATGTACTGATCCGATTTCCACTCCCGGAACACGAAGGGGCCGCACCCGATGGGATGGCGATTGAAGCTGCTTTGCCGCATGGAGAACTTCTTCGGGTCCTTCCCCCCTGCTTTTGCCTCTCTCCTTAAGGCCTCGTCATTGAGGAGATGCTCGGGGAGGATGCCCATGCCCCAGGTGCTCAGGGCCTGTGAGTACAGCCGTTTATAGATTATGCGCACGGTCAGTGGATCGATAACCTCTACCTTTTTCACGGGCTCGTAATAGGACACACGGGGTGAGAGGTTTTTGGGATTCATGAAGGCCTCGTAGGTGAACTTGACATCCTTTGCATCGAAGGGGTAGCCGTCGTGAAATTTCACGTTGGAACGAAGCTTAAACAGGATGATCGGGTTGTGTTCGGTAGGGGGAAGGATCTCCCTTTCATATGCTTCCTTTTTTTCTCGCCCAGTATCCCCCTGCACCTCGAGATAGGGAAGAGCGTTAAAGGAACGGAAGTACCCCTCTCCCAGGACGGCCTCGAGATTTTGAAAGAGATCCTGATCCACATGCCTCAATACCAGTTTAATCCTGTCCGGTGCCCTGACCTGAATCCTTATCTCCTTGCCCTCATGGTCGGTCTTTTCCTTCTTCTCGATCCTCGTTACCGTGAATTCCCTGGCCGGAACTATGGAGATCTCCTTGATATTCTCCAGGGATGCCCTGGCTTGAGGGGTGGTCGGCAGATCCCCGGCCCCCGCCCTCCTCAAAAGTCCCGCGACCTCCCCGGCTCCCGCTCTGCCCATGCCCGGTATCTCGGCCTTCTCGTTTACGTAAAAGAAGGCCTCCTCAAAGATCTCCCAGGAGGTGGCGAGGCGTCCCCTGAAGTTGAGGTCTTCATCCCTGTCGATGAGCCCCTCGAAGACCATGTTCTCGATCTGACCGCTGGCAGAATCCGATGAGAGGACGGGGTTCAAGACCTGGGCATCGCCGATGGATGCGGTGATATATTCGTTGAGGCGATCGGGGTTCCCCTTGGATTGCTCCTCATAGGTGGGCACCCAGAGGTATGACTGGAGCAAGAAGATCACCACCACAATCGGCGTGTATATGAGAATCCTTCGGACGGTCATAGGATTTATCGACTTTTGGGCTGTGTTAGTATTGTGTATCCTCTGACTATCCTAGCGCGATAGTCAATCGGGTAGGTGTAAGATACGCAATCGGGAAAGGAGAGTCAATTCGTTTAAGCGCCCGGTACCACGGTGCGGTGATAAGAGGGACCTTATCCGTGTTTCGCCATTGCCCTTGATTTCTCGAACTTCTCCTTCAGGTGCTCAAACCTCTTGTCTACCATTCTTTGAAATTCCTTCACGTCCTCTTCCTTCAGGTGCCTGAATCTACCCTGAAGCCGCAGGTACCCATCGACCGGGACGATCTCATCGGGAACCAGCGTCTGGCGATACACCTCGCCATTCTCCACCTCAAACAGGGGGAAGAGGTTTGTTAACACCGCGAGTCGCATCACTTCTATTGAGAGATTTTCGGGCATTCTCCAGCCGGTGGGGCAGGAGGAGAACAGGTGAATAAACCTGGTGCCCCGTATCGATCTTGCCTTCTTTAGCTTGGCGATCATATCATGGGGATAGGCAGCGGTTGCCGTGGCCAGATAGGGGATCTTGTGGGCACTCATGATCTCATCGATATCCTTCTTCGGCTCGGATTTGGGGTTCTTGACAGGGGTTGTGGTGGTCCAGGAGCCGAGCGGCGTGGCGCTCGAGCGCTGGATGCCCGTGTTCATGTAAGCCTCATTGTCGTAGCATATATAGAGGACATCCTCGTTTCTCTCCGCAGCGGCTGAGAGGGCCTGGATGCCGATGTCCAAGGTACCTCCGTCGCCCGCCCATCCCACCACGCAGACATCGTCCATTCCGCGTCTCCTGAACGCCGCCTTAATGCCCGAGATTGTGGCTGCGGTGGTCTCAAAGGCGCAGTTAAAGAAGGGGACCTCCATAATCGAACGGGGAAAGGCTCCGGGTATGATCGTCCAGCAACAGGCGGGTACGGCGAGAACCGTCGGTTTTCCCAGGGCCTTTAGCGCGAGCCTCATGGAAAGGGATGCGCCGCACCCGGCACAGGCCAAATTACCAGAGGTGAGCAGTTCGTCTACCGGTATATACTGATTGTCGAATCTCTGATTCACGCTATACATAGTTCACTCCTATCCACATATCGACATCGTCTGGACGATCGTTCGTATGTGTTTTCTCGTGGATCTCCTCAATGGTCTTCACGCTGATGTCTCGCCCGCCGATACCGGCGATGTAGCCATAGATAAGCGGTCTTTCATCGGCAGGAAGATCATAGAGGGCACTCCTGATCTCCTGGGCCCAGACGCCGGTTGCACCCGGAGAGAAGTTCCTGTCGATTACCGCCACCTTTTTCCTTCCCCTCAAGGTATCGATAACCTCTTCCCTGGGGAAGGGGCGAAGTGTCTTGAGCTTTACCATGCCGACGCCCTTTCCCTTTTCCCTGAGGTAATCTATGGCATCTCTCGCGGTGGATGCCACGGTTCCGGAGACGACCAAAACCACATCGCCATCTTGAGCTCGGTATTCCTCTACCTGGTGGTAGGTCCTTCCGAACACCTCGGCGAACTCCCCTTGCACCTCGTTGATGAGGCCCTTTGCCTCTTCCATATCCCTCTGGATCTGCCACCTGAACTCCATATAGGCATCGGTCATACAGATAGAGCCGAAGGTCCTGGGATTATCCGGGTCGAGCCAGAGGTCTCCTGGATCGAAGGGTGGGAGAAAATCCCGCACGCGTTCTTTCTCGGGTATGTCAACGGGCTCCGATGTGTGGGAGAGGAAGAATGCATCCAGGACCACCATAACTGGCAGCCTCAATCTCTCCGCGATCTTGAAGGCCATGATGGTGGTATCCAGCACCTCCTGGTTGCCCTCACAGTAAAGCTGGATCCAGCCGGTTTCCCTCTGCGAGACGGAATCGGTCTGGTCGCTCCAAATGCTCCATGGTGCTGCTACTGCCCGGTTGACGTTTGCAAGCACGACTGGTGTCCTTGCACCGCTTGCGTAGTGGAGCATCTCATGCATCAGGAATAATCCCTGCCCGCAGGTGGCGGTAAACGCCCTTGCTCCGCCCATGGCTGCCCCGATGCAGGCGGCCATGGCCGAATGCTCTGATTCCACCCTGATGTAGTCGAAATCCACCAATCCCTCGGCCTGCATGGTGGCGAGCTCCTCAATGATGGTCGTCTGCGGTGTAATGGGATAGGCGGCGACCACTTGCACATCCGAGAGCATTGCCCCATAGGCCACTGCGGTGTTCCCCGTAATTACCTTTCTCATTCTGCTACTCCATAAACTCCATTTTCATTGCCCCCCGCGGGCACTCATACACGCATATGCCGCACCCCTTGCAGTAATCCATATCCGCGATGTATCCATAGCCATGGGGATCGGGCTTGATGGCACACTCCGGGCAGAAGATATAGCAGTTTCCGCACTCCGTGCAGGAGCCGCACATAAAGCAACGCTGGGCCTCGGTAACCGCCTCATCTTTTGAGGGAGATGCGGTCACCTCCTGAAAACCCCTTACTCTCTCCTCCGGGGGGATCCTTTGAGGCTTCACGCGTGAACGGTGGTCAAAATAGAAGGTGTTCATGTCCTTGAAGGCGATTACCTCTGGGCCCGGATTCCTCCTCGGGAATAGCATCGTGCCATTGATGCGACCGAAGCTCACGTTCCCCCTCTGACCCCACCTGTACCGATCAAGGCCTTCCTCATCGCACTTTTCCCCCTCGAGGATCCTATCGATGGCTATGGCGGCCCTCTTCCCGGAGCCAATGGCATGGGTCACGGTATGGGGTATTTCTATGATATCGCCACCTGCAAAGAACTTCGGCACACTGGTGCGGCCAAACTGGTCGGTCTCAACTACCCCTCCTTTGTGGGAGATGAAGGGGGGGAGATCCTTTACCCTGGTGCCCTCTCCTATGGCCGTGATCATGCCGTCGCATTGAACCTCGAGGAACTCCCCCGTAGGCACCGGCCTTCTCCTGCCCGAGGAATCCTCCTCGCCGAGGGTCATCTTCTCCAGCTTGAGCCCGGCGATATGGGTTTGCCCGATTATCTCTGTGGGAGCGGTGAGAAAGAGGAACTGAACGCCCTCCTCCTTGGCCGATGCAACCTCTTCTGGGTGTGCCGGCATCTCCACCTCTGTTCTGCGATAGGCGATGGTTACCTCAGCGCCAAGCCTTCGTGAGGCCCTTGCGCAGTCCACAGCGCTGTTTCCGCCGCCAATCACCACCACCTTTTTGCCTATTTCGGGTTGCTTCCCGAGGTTGACCTCGCGCAGGAACTCGAGGGCATTGAATACCCCCTCTTTGTCCAAGCCCCCGATCCCGAGGCCCGCCTCTTCCCAAGCCCCGATCGCCACGAAGACCGCATCGTGCCCTGAGGCGAGGGAATCCCATGAGATATCTTCGCCGACCTTTGCCCCCATGGTAAACTCTATCCCCATGGCGTAGAGGCGGTCGATCTCGGAGTCGAGGATCCCCTCGGGGAGTCGATATGAGGGGATACCGTAGCGCATCATGCCGCCTGGCTTCTCGTTTGAATCGAATATGGTCGCCTCATATCCCATCCTTCTCAATTGGTAGGCTGCGCTGAGTCCCCCTGGGCCGGCTCCCACGATAGCGACTCTCTTACCCTTTTCATGCTCTGGGGGTGCTATGGTGAGCCCTTTGGAGAGGCCGTAGTCGCCGATGAACCGCTCTACCACGTGGATCGCTATAGCCTCATCGTGGTCTTTCCTGTCACACTGCTCCTCGCAGGTATGAAAACAGACCCTGCCCATGATCGCGGGAAAGGGATTTTCCTCCATAATCAGCCTCCATGCCTCCTCGAACCTCCCCTGCGCGAGCAGGTACATGTACCCCGTGATGTCCTCGCCGGCTGGACACTGCTGGTTGCATGGGGAGATGAGATCCACAAAATGAGGCTCGGCGAACTTCCAGGTTCCGGTCTTATTGACCAGCCCAGGGGTAGTGGATATCGCACACAAGGGAACGCCCACGCGTCTATCGATATATTTCATCTTTTCTCCCTCTGATTAGCCAATCGCCATTTATTATAGCACCACCACGTCGCTCACCGTTTCATAGGCTTCCTTTGCCGCGGCGGCGTTATCCTCGGTATGGGCCGGTACCTCGGTCTTGATACCCTCTAGGAGGTGCTCCAAGGTTACTACCCCGAGCACCTTGGCAACGGCACCCAGTATGGCGGTGTTCACGATGGGGGATTGGGGCGTGCCGAGATGGTGCTTTACGGCGATCCTGCCCGCGGGAACCGTGGCCACGCGGAAGCCTTTGAACTTATCAGAAAACTCCTCCGGTCTTTTGCTGCTGTTGATAATCACCACGCCGTCCTTCTTCAGCCCGCTTGCAATAGGAACCTGATCCACAAGGAGGGGATCGAGGACCACGAGGTGGTCTGGCTCGTAGATCTCGGTGCGTATCCTTATGGGCTTATCATCAACCCGTAAGAACGCGGTCACCGGTGCCCCCCTTCTTTCAACCCCGAAGGCCGGGAAGGACTGGGAATATTTATCCTCTAAAAAGATCGATGTGGCGAGGATCTTCGAGGCAACCACCGCCCCTTGACCTCCACGTCCATGAAAACGTATCTCTATCATGCTGGAACTCCTGTTCGTATTCCCAAACGGTACGTCAAGGCATCTTATCCCAAATAACGGTCACGGCCCTACAAGGACGGTCCCCCGGGGACCTGTATCTGTGCGGTTCCATTGAATCGAAAGAGAAGCGATCGTTCTGATAAAGTACCGTACTTTTATCCTTGATCCAGAACTCTGTCAATGAAAATCCCGGAATCCACCTGCCCCCACAATACATGGGCATGTAATTGCCTGTGGTTGGAACTCGTAACCCTCTCCTCCAATCTGATGAACTGATTTAAGGAGTTCGCCCCACCAATTAAAAAGAGAGATGCCCGCAAAAACGGATAGGCCTGACCGGCAGCCATCTCTTGCTTCTTGTGCCAGGGAAGTTGGTGAATATCTCCGCTGAAACTGATACTGGAGCAAAGCTGCTGCTACCACAGAGAATTTGAAGGGGCCTTGGCCATGCTTACCTGAAACAGGGCACTTTTTATAGAAATCTTATGGGGATCTGTGCCCTGGTAATGGGGCTGCACCCATTAAGTATTTAAATGTAAGATAAGGACCTTATATAAAGATTCATGCTAAGTCACTACCATCCAAAATGGGCTTAAAATAAAGGAATTGAGTGAGCGCTCACTTTTATTTTGACTGCCTTGATATTTTTTTATAGACTAAAATCAACGATACAGATTTTCATTGCTATTCTAGCTTCTTATCTGAGCCACTTGATGGCAGTGGATTTGGCGAGTGCGATTACAAACGTTAATACATAATGAACATGGAGCAGATTAAGTGCAACAAATAACAACCGGGAAGAAAGTCGAAACAAGAATAAAAAGCGGCAATCTTATTGAGTTAAGAAGGAAGCAGATCATTGAAGGGGCAATCAAGGTCTTCACCGCCAAAGGTTTCCATAATGCGACCGTTCGAGAAATTGCCGAGGAGTCCGGACTCACCATGGGGACTCTATACAATTACATCGCCACCAAGGAAGACATCATCTATATGGTATATGACTACATCACTAGTATTCTTCGGCAGGAGGTGAGAGAGGCCATAGAGGGCATCACTGATCCAAAGAAAAAACTGAAGGCGGCTTTGCGACAGAATCTGAAGACGGTGTATCAACACCAAGATGTCATCATGTTTATTTATAAATCGTCCAGTTTTCTTGATAGAGAGAGCCTACATGAGGTTCTGGCAAGAGAATCAGAATATATCGAGTTGTTTGAAGATTTACTGAGAAATTACTTCAAGAAAAATAAAGTGGACGAGACCCGTCTTAAACTTGCTGCGGACTTGCTCGCGTACATACCGGTTATTGTGACGTTTCGGCGTTGGAGCCTGAGGCGCCGCTTCGAGTCTATGGATGAGGTTATGAAAGGCATCTTGGAGTTTGTGCTCCAAGCAATTGAATTTATTCCGGAATGACTATCGCCAAGGGCTTAAAAAAAGGGAATAAGGATGAAAAACTCACCGGAAGCCAATACATGGTGCTTTTGGTCATCCGAACACCCTCAGGCGCCGGACTCAATGCAGGGCCTCATCATTCCCAATCCCTTGAAGCCTGGTCGCCCATGTTCCGGGTTTAAAGGTGATAATGCAGGGAACACCATATGACGTCAAAGGACTCATAAAATCAGCCATAAGGGACGGCAACTCGGTCATCGTCGCAGAGAACTAAATGCTTCATGCCCTCAAGGGCTCCATTACCGAGGAATAATATTTGGTGCCCCTTTTGTTCCTATACCCTTTAATCTCGAAAAGGCCTATTTACCGAATGCAGAGAATGTTGTAGCTGCCGTTCAGACGACTTTTTAAGGGAGGAAGAAGCTAAGCCATGAAAGCAGCAGTTTGGTATCAGAAAGAGGATATCCGGATAGAGGAGGTACCGGATCCCAAAGTAGGCGAGTGTGAAGTTAAGGTCAAAATTAAGTTCTGTGGCATTTGCGGCTCAGATCTCCATGAGTTCATAAGCGGTCCTTTCATTATCCCCAGTAGGCCGCACCCTCTGACCAACAGAGCAGGCGGTCCTGTTATTCTAGGCCATGAGTTTTCCTCAGAGGTGGTCTCGGTGGGAGAAAAGGTGAGCAGGATTAAGGTTGGAGAGCGTGTCGTTGCGAATCCCTTGATCTATTGTGGTGAATGCCACTATTGCAGGCGCGGTCAGCACATTATGTGCACCAAGCTCGGCACTTTCGGGTTTGCAGCAGATGGAGCTTTTGCAGAGTACGCGGTCTTTCCTGAACAATCCTTGTTCAAGCTGCCCGATTCTGTCACGGATGAGATGGGGGCATTTGTTGAGCCATTGGCTGTAGCAGTTCATGCGGTGAAAAGGAGCCGGATGAAGATCGGTGATGCTGTCGCGATCGTCGGTGCGGGACCTATAGGTCTTCTTGTCATGCAGGCAGCGCGGGCTTGCGGTGCTGGCCAAGTATTCGTAATAGAGCCCATGAAAGCTCGCCGTGATATGGCGTTAAAGACAGGAGCAACAGGGGTCTTTGATCCCGCGGAAACAGATGCTGGCAAGGAGATAGGGAAACTCACAGACGGTTTGAGAGCCGATATCGCCTTTGATTGTGTTGGGAATCAGCCTGCCTTTGACACCGCTGTGAAGGTCACAGGGAGAAGAGGCATCATATGTGTTGTCGGCCTCGCTTTGAAACCCATCGAGGTGCCTTTTATTGGGCTTTGGGGTCATGAAAAAGAAATCACTTTCAGCAGCGGATATGAGAACGAATTTCCAGCAGCGATTGCTTTCTTGTCGGACAAAAGGGTACATGTCGAGCCTTTGATATCGGCACGTATACCATTGGACCACCTCGTTGAGAAAGGAATAAAACCCCTTATGGAAGAAGCTGACAAGAACATTAAAATTCTTGTTTATCCATAATAAAAGGAGCAAAGAGATGAGACTCCCTTATTTCGATTTAACAGGGAAAGTAGCCATAATCACTGGAGGAGCCACCGGAATCGGCAGGGGTATTGCTGAAGGGCTGGCGGAGGCGGGGGCGAGCATCGTTATTGCAGCGAGGCGAGGTCAGGAATGTGAAAAAGCCTGTAAGGAGATCGAAGAGAGCACCGGTGTAAAGACTCTAGGCCATAGCTGTGATATTACCAAGGTTAATGAAATCAAAGCTCTTGTGAGTGAGGTGATTGGAACTTTTGGCCAGATCGATATCCTCGTGAACAATTCCGGCATAGGAGGAAGCGAAAAACCTGTCCTCAAGATGAGCGATGAGGACTGGGATAGCGTTCTGGATACCAATCTGAAGGGCGTTTTTTTACTTTCTCGAGCTGTTGCGAGCAGGATGGTCGAACAGAGGAAGGGGGGGAAAATAATCAATGTGGCGTCTGTTGGCGGTGTGATCGGTTGGACCAATATGTCAGCTTATTGTGCTAGCAAAGGGGGATGTATCCAGCTAACTAAGGTGATGGCATTGGAGTGGGTTCGATACAACATCCAGGTGAACGCCATTTTGCCCGGCTATTTCGAAACCCCCATGAATACATCGCTCTTTGCTTCTGAGGCAGGTCAGAGGGTAATTAAAAACAATATTCCGATGAGGAGATTGGCACAAATTGAAGAAATAAAGGGCGTTGTTATTCTCTTAGCCTCTCAGGCATCGAGTTTTATGACGGGATCGGTGGTGGTGGTTGACGGCGGTTACACCTGCCGGTGAGCCATTATTCATATTCTAAGTCGAAATAACAGTATTCGGAGAGGGATTCATATGCCTTAGGTCATTGAATCGCCATTGCGTACTACACGCACTGGTACTTATAGCCAATGGAATCAAAACGCCATCCTTTAAGAGTATCGATCAGGAGGTTTTAATATGGATTTTGGGTATACTGAAGAAGAGGAAAGAATCAGGGAAAAACTCGCGGTATTCTTGGACGAGAACTTAACCGAAGAGATTGCTCGTCAGAACTGGGAAGATAAAGGCGTGGGCCTGGAGGCAAGGGAGTTCAGCCGCAAGCTGGCAGCCAATGGTTTCTTGGGAATGAGTTGGCCAAAGGAATTTGGCGGTCAGGGTCTGCCACCGACCTATGACTTTATTCTTCTAGACGAATTGGGCAAAAGGTGGGGTTGTCACGTCCCGCTCGATGTGGGTTATACCATGGTCGGGCCCACCATTTTACGGCGCGGCAGCGATGAGATGAAAAAGGAATTCTTGCCAAAGATTATCAGGGGGGAAATAGAGTTCTGCTTGGGTTACAGTGAGCCAGATGCAGGATCTGATCTTGCCTCTATGCAGATGAGCGCCGTTGAGGAGGGTGATTATTACATCATCAATGGGCAAAAGACCTTCAACACTGAGTGCCACTATGCGGAATATCACTGGCTAGCAGCAAGGACTGATACCAATCCTGATATCCCAAACTACAAAGGGATTAGCCTATTCATCGTAGACTTAAACAGCCCTGGCATTACTGTTGAGCCTCTTTGGACCATGTCCGGGGAGAGGACAAATCACGTCTTTTATGATAATGTTCGTGTTCCCCAAAAAAGAATGGTAGGCGAGAAGAACAAGGGATTTTACTACATGATGGAGGCGTTAGGCTCGGAAAGAAACCAGGTTTTTGTTCCTGCCCGTCTATACCCTATTCTGGAGGACTTGATCCATTATACAAAGGAGACAAAATACAAAGGCAGGCCATTAGCTGAGGATCCTATAATTCGGGATAAGTTGGCACAGGCCGCAATCGAGCTTGATGTGGCACGGGTGCTTACTGAGCGATCAAGGTGGATGGAGAGCAAGGAACTACCGATGACTTATGAGCCGGAAGTAACCAAAGTAGTGGTCTCAGAGTTGGAGCAGCGGCTAGTGAGCACTGGAATGGAAATCATGGGTCTTTTTGCTCAATTAGAAGAGGATTCCAAATGGGTTCCTCTGAGGGGGAGGATAGAGTGGTATTATCTTCACTCATTCATGGCTACTATAGGTGCTGGCACCAGTGAGATCGGAAGAAATATTATTGCCCAGAGAGGCCTGGGTCTGCCCCGGTCTTAGTGAGAACATTATGAGCTAATTTTATTCATTTTGGCTTAGAAGGAGAAAATGGGTTATGGATTTCACCTTTAACAAAGATCAAAAACTATTAAGGCAATCTATTCGTGAATTTTTAACAAAAGAGTGTGAAAGTGAATTTGTGAGGCAAATGGAAGAAGATGAAAAGGGTTACACGCCAGAGCTATGGAGTAAGATGGCAAATTTAGGGTGGATGGGATTGATATTCCCTGAAAAATACGGGGGAACTGAGGGAGACTTCTTGGATCTGGCGGTGATGATGGAAGAAATGGGAAGGGCCTGTTTGCCAGGTCCTTTCTTCTCAACAGTGGTGCTTGGTGGACTCACTATACTGGAGGCAGGCACAGAATCGCAACGAAGTCATTTATTGCCCAAGATAGCAACTGGAGACATGATCCTCACTTTGGCTATGCACGAACCCGGTGTCACAAGGTATGATCCTCCGCTAATCTCAACAAGGGCAAGCACCCAACAGGGCGATTATGTGATCAACGGGACCAAGCTCTTTGTGCCCGATGCCAAGGTGGCAGATAGCATAATATGTGTTGTCAGGACACAGGGGGAAACAGACTCAACAGAGGGACTCACGCTTTTACTCGCTGATGCCAAAACCCCAGGAATCAAATACTCTTTGTTGAGGACTATCTCCGGAGACAAGCAGTATGAGGTTATATTCGATAGGCTTAAGGTGCCGAGTACATGTGTACTTAGCGCGCCAAATAGGGGATGGGTTTCTCTTGAGAAGACGCTCCGGCATGCTACTGTGGCGAAGTGTGCGGAGATGGTGGGCGGAGCCCAGAAAGTGCTCGAGATGACTACAAGCTATGCGAAGAAGAGAAAGCAGTTCGGAAAGGTCATCGGCAGCTTCCAGGCTATCCAGCACCACTTTGCCAATATGCTCATTGATATCGATGGGAGCAAATGGATTACCTACAAGGCGGCATGGATGCTCAGCAGGGATATACCGTGTACAAGGGAAGTAGCCGTCGCCAAGGCCTGGGTTAGTGAAGGGTATAAGCGAGTAGTTGCTCTAGGCCATGAAATCTTCGGGGGTATCGGGTATATGGTAGACCACTATATGCCCATCTATTCTCGCCGAGCTAAGGCAGCAGAGCTTGCATTTGGTGACGCCAGCTTCCACCGAAAGATAGTTTCCCAGGAGTTAGGTCTTGGGTGATAAAATGGGACATTAAAATCTGCGGAAAAAGAGGCGACTCTTGCCTGCCTTTTTGTATTCATTCATATCATAATACAGAAAATAGGAAAGGAGGGAATAGTAGAAAATGAACTGGAGCTATGTATTGCAAAGAAACGTCGATCTTTACCCTGAAAAGTATGCACTCGTCTATGAAGATAAGAGGTTCACTTATCGTGAGCTCAATAATCGAGTAAATGCGCTCGCCAAGGGGTTCATGGATTTAGGGATCCGAAGGGGGGATATCATCGCTATCTTACTTTACAACTGTTCAGAATATATGGAAATAACCTTTGCCGCAAACAAGATCGGTGCGGTGTGGCTGCCTCTGAATTTCAGGTTAGCAGCGCCAGAGCTTTCTTATATTCTCAACAATTCCGAGGCCAAAATGCTTATCTCGGAAAAGGATTTTTCTGAACCAATTGAAAAGATAAGGAAAGAGATCCCGACAGTGGCAAACTATATTGCCGTTGGAGAAGAATTTCCTGAGAATTGGGCGCAATACGAGGAATTAATTACCAACAATTTAGGGGCTCAAGTGGAGCATGCCGTTGTAGAATTGGATGACCTACATAGATTGATGTATACCTCGGGAACCACAGCACACCCAAAGGGAGTAATGATTACCTACGGGAACCTTTACTGGAAGAATATCGGCCATATTCTGACCTTCAACATAACACATGAGGATAGAACCCTGGTAGTGGGGCCTTTGTATCACGTAGGCGGTATGGATTTACCTGCCACAGGAACGCTTTATATAGGAGGAAGCATATTTATTCTCAGAAGATTTGATCCTGTAAGAGTGCTTGAGACTATCGATCGCGAGAAGATAACCAACCTTTGGCTAGCTCCGGCAATGATCAACATGCTCTTTCAGGAACCTACCTTTGAAGGCTATAATGTATCGTCTGTGCGCTTTATTATTGATGGCGGCGAAAAGATGCCCATGCCGCTCATTAAACAAATTATTGAGAAGTTTCCCAATGCATGGTTTGCAGATGCTTACGGGCTTACGGAGACGGTCTCGGGAGATACTTTTTTAGAGAAAGACAAGGTGGTCGAAAAAATCGGCTCAGTGGGCAAACCAGTCATGCAGTTGAGGCTGCGGATCGTTGAAGATGATGGGAGAGACGTCCCTCCTGGCCATTTGGGGGAGATTATCCTTCGAGGGCCTAAGGTATTCAAGGGGTACTGGAAAAATCCAGAGGCTACTGCTGAAGCGCTCAAAGATGGCTGGTTCCATACAGGGGATATTGGCCGGCTTGACGAGGAAGGCTACCTCTACATTGAGGACCGAAAGAAGGACATTATTATAAGCGGTGGAGAAAATATCTCCTCACAAGAGGTAGAGAGGGTCATCTATGAAAGCCCAAAAGTCTTGGAGACCGCCGTAGTCGGAATTCCTCATCCCAAATGGCAGGAAGTGCCCAAGGCCTATGTGGTTCTAAAAAAGGGGGAGCAGATGACTAAAGAGGAAGTAATTGAACTTTGTGCCCAAAAATTGGCCAAATTTAAGGTACCAAAAGAGGTGGACTTTCTTGAGCAGCTTCCCCGGAATCCCTCGGGGAAAGTCCTGAAAAGGGAGCTAAGGAAGATAAGCAGAGGAACATAGAACATAGGCAACGTGCAGGCTTCTCACGATGCATCTCTTCTTAGAAAGCGCCCTGGGCATTTGTGGGTAAGCCTGCCATCTCTAAGAACGCATTCGCCATTTACAAATACATATCTAAACCCTGTCGCTTCCTTTTTTGGATCATCATAGGTGGCGTTGTCTTTAACATCTTCTAGCTTAAAAATTGCGAGATCAGCATAGTAGCCCTGCGATATTTTACCTCTATTGTGTAAACGGAATGCATCTGCAGGAAGACCCGTCATCTTCCAAACAGCGGTTTCCAGCTTTAGTATCTTCTTCTTAACAACGAATTCCCTTAATATCCTCGCAAATGTGCCGTATAATCTTGGATGCGGCAAGCCCTTGGAAGGTATGCCGTCGCTTCCGACCATGACCAAGGGATGTCTTAAAAGTGTACAAATATCGTCCTCGCTCAGGCAAAAGTATATTCCTATTGCAGGAAGCAACCGCCTGACAGCTTCCATTCTTGAAACTCGCCATGACCGGGAGATTTCTTCAATACTCTTCCCGCTGACATCCATGAAGGGTTCGGAAAAGGCTATTAGGCAACTCCCCACCTTTCTTTCATCCAACCCTTGGTGGGTTATAAGTGCCTCTAGATCGGTAGAAACGGCTGTATAGGGATACACATCGAGATGAATTCTCCCCTCAAGTTGTGAGGCTTCTTCTACCTGGCTCAAAGTTCTTAGTACTTTCCCGTAGTTCTTGGACCCTATAGCCTTATGATGAGATAGTTGCAGGGGAACATTGGCCTGTGAAGCGATATCGACGGCTTCAAATACCGCATCCTCAAGCTTATCTCCTTCATTACGGAGGTGAGTGGAATATATTCCACCATACTCCGATACTACCCTTGCAAGTTCCACCACCTCCAACGTACTTGCAGCTAAACCAGGAGCATAGGCCAACCCTGTTGAAAGGCCCAGTGCTCCCATTTCCATGGCACCCCGGACCATATTCCTCATCTTTCTCATTTCCTCAGGGCTCGGCTCTGCTAAATATCCTTTCAAGGCTGTCACCCTCAGGGTATTGTGGCCGATAAAAATGGCATGATTCGTCTTTGGCGGCTTCCCCTCTAAACTGGCAAGGTAGTCACGGAGAGTTGGAAAACAGTGTTTGTCGGATTTTACCAATACACCCACTACTGTTTCACGGATATTCTTGAGATTCTCTTGGCTCAAAGGAGCCACCGAAACCCCGCAATTCCCGTTAATTACGGTCGTCACCCCCATCCTTATTTTATTGCCCTGGTCAGGAAACTCTAGGAGCGATACATCATCATGGGCGTGAGCATCGATGAAGCCCGGACATACAATACAGTCCGCGGCATCAAAAACCTCATATTCTCCTCCCTTAAAAATGGCTTCAGGTTGGGTTACCGCCTGTATTTTGTCGCCACTTATAACCAGATCTCCTGGGTAAGCCGGCTCTCCAGTTCCATCAACGATTCTTCCGCCTTTTATGATTATCTTGCTTTCTCCAATACCCATGTTTTTCGTCTTCCCCAACCCCACAGGGATATTTATCGAGGAATCTTTTACCGTATATCCCCTTCGGCCATCCTCTTTTCTTCCTCCTCGGACTTCCTCACATTACATAAGAACGATCTCATCCCCGTCGCCGTACACTCCGGATCCAATGCCTTGTCATCGGTTATGACATTTACGCTCGTATTTATAGGGGATGCCTTGAGGTACCCATACGGTTGCCCCCACCCGTGGGTGAGAAAGACCACCCGGGGA
>CAZJXD010000020.1:0-58500 GCA_964549945.1 uncultured Desulfobacteraceae bacterium
TGGAATCAGTCCTGAGCGATGTCAGACCCCTGCGATTCTATCGGAGGCACAATGGTCGAGATAAATACACAAAGAGCAGAGAAGGTTGACTCGGTGAGGGCCGATCGGGAGATCGATCTCAAGGGAGAGGTGTGTCCCTATACCTTTGTCAAATCCTTGATCGCCCTGGAGGAGATGGAGGAGGGACAGGTGCTCCGGGTAACCCTGGACTACCTGCCCTCTGTGGAGAATGTTCCCCGAAGCTTGAGGGATGAGGGGCATGAGATTGTAAATGTGGTGCAGATTAATGAGAAAGATTGGGTGATTACCGTAAGGAAATTGGCCTTGAATGGGGAAGAATAGAGACCTGAAAAAATGCTTTCACGATGATGGACTGACCTGTGTCTGGGTGCTATTGCCTCTCTTTAATGATGGAGTTGAATTTCAAGGGGAGCCGTAGTAAATGCCGCAACATCTATGAACTAGGCCCGATTCTCTGTCCTCTATAAGGCATCGAGCCTTCCGATCCCGAGAAAACACCCATGCCCGCTTCACTCAAGGACTTTTTTATTGAGTATAATACCACACCGTGGTATCTACTTAAGTTCTGACGGACCCTAGAGGATCTGATCGAAGCCTGTGATTGAACAGGTGATTGATTGCAGAGGGAGATCGCATGAGAAGAATAGCGAACGATATTACCGAGCTCACGGGGAACACCCCTTTGGTTAGGCTCAATAGAATCACCTCCGGTGTGAATGCTACCATTGTGGCAAAACTAGAATTCTTCAATCCGCTCTCCAGCGTCAAGGACAGGATAGGGGTGAGCATGATCGAGGCCGCTGAAAGGGCCGGTTTTATTGGAGACGATACGATCATCCTTGAGCCTACCAGCGGCAATACCGGTATTGCCCTCGCCTTTGTGTGCGCCGCCAAGGGCTACAGGCTTACCCTTACCATGCCCGATACCATGAGCCTTGAGCGCAGAAGCCTGCTTGAGGCCCTCGGCGCTGAGTTGATTCTCACCCCGGGAAGCAAGGGAATGAAAGGTGCGGTGAAGAGGGCGGAGGAGTTGGCGGAAACAGATTCCCGCTATTTCATTCCTCAGCAGTTCAAGAATCCAGCCAACCCAGAGATTCATCGAAGAAGCACTGCTGAGGAAATCTGGGCGGACACCGAGGGCGGTGTGGATATACTCGTTTCCGGTGTGGGCACCGGCGGAACTATTACTGGAGTAAGCGAAGTAATCAAGTCCAGAAGACCTGAGTTTAAGGCCATTGCCGTTGAGCCAGCCGATTCACCAGTGCTCTCTGGGGGCAGGCCAGGCTCTCATAAGATTCAGGGCATTGGCGCTGGATTCGTGCCCGATGTCTTGAGGATGGATCTGGTGGATGAGGTAATTCAGGTGAGCTATGAGGATGCTGCAAAGGCTACCAGAAGGTTGGCCAAAGAGGAAGGGTTGTTGGTAGGAATTTCTTCTGGCGCAGCTGCGTGGGCAGCTATTGAGGTTGGTAAACGAAGGGAGAGCAGGAATAAGCTCATCGTGGTAATTCTTCCTGATTCCGGGGAACGATATCTATCTACGGGATTATTTCAGGAAGGCTAGGGCTGTATATGGCTCAGATGAGAGGAGAACCAATGGGATTACTCCGGATTGAACATCTTGGAATTTCAGAAGGTGGAACGGTGGTGATGCCATGGATAATGCAAGAGCCTCTGAGGGCAGATGATAGATGAGCGAAAAAGCTGAGAGGACGGTTATTAGACTGGAGGCGGAAGATGGCAAAGACGATAAAGGAGATCAATGAAAGGATCAAGAAAGGAGAGGCGGTCGTGGTGACTGCCGAGGAGATTATCGACATTGTCGGAAAAAAGGGAGCCAAGAAGGCGGCCCAGGAGGTTGATGTCGTCACCACCGGTACCTTTGGACCAATGTGTTCATCCGGGGCCTATTTCAATATCGGACATGCCACGCCAAAGATAAAGCTGGGCGGGGGCAGGGCATATCTGAACGATGTACCGGTTTATACCGGTCTTGCAGCGGTGGATGCCTATATTGGGGCCACTGCCATACCCGATGATGACCCACGCAATCGTGTCTTTCCCGGGGATTTCAAATACGGCGGCGGCCACGTGATCGAGGATCTGGTTGCCTGCAAGGATGTGAAGTTTGTGGCTACCGCCTACGGGACGGATTGCTATCCGCGAAGGAGGTTAGCGACCTGGATAAACATAAAGGACATCAACGAGGCGGTGCTCTTTAATCCCAGGAACGCATACCAGAACTACAATGTGGCGGTAAATCTGAGCGACAAGGTCATCTATACCTATATGGGGATGCTGAGGCCCAGATTGGGCAATGCCAACTATTGCAGCGCCGGCCAACTCTCCCCGCTGCTGAATGATCCCTGTTATAAAACTATTGGCGTTGGCACGAGGATCTTCTTGGGAGGTGGGGAGGGTTTCGTGGTCTGGAATGGAACCCAGCATAACCCGACGGTGAGTCGCAAGGATAATGGCACCCCCTGTGTCTCGGCGGGAACACTGGCCGTTATGGGAGATTTGAAACAAATGAAGCCAGAATGGCTGGCGGGAACGTCAATGATTGGCTACGGAACGACTCTCACCGTTGGCATCGGCATCCCCATTCCCATCCTCGATGAGGAGATATGCCGATCTACTGCGGTGAAAGACGGGGACATCTGGACCCAGATCGTTGACTATAGCGAGAGCTATCCCCAGGGAAAGAAAGGCAGCCTGGGGGAGGTAAACTATGAGCAGCTTAAAGGCGGGAGGATCACCATTGAGGGCAGGGAGGTACCCACGGGAAGTCTCTCCAGTTACCCAAAGGCGGCACGGATAGCAGCTATCTTAAAGGAGTGGATAAGGAGCGGTGATTTTCTCCTGACAGAACCCGTAGCCCCGCTTCCCGGTCCTGACACGGGCTATACCTTTCGAGGCCTTGAGGAAAGGGCAATTGTAGATAATGGAAAGTGAGAGAACAGAGGGCACAGATGGGGAGATCCTCTCTGTGCCTTCCTTGTCGCTGTTTGGAGGTGATGAACATGGTTTCCAAGAAGATAGTGCTTTATTTCCCTTATAGGCTTGCAGAACAGCCCATAGTGTACAGGCTGGTAAAGGATTATGACCTGGAGTTCAATATCCTGAAGGCCTCCATCACCCCGGAAGAAGGCGGGCGCCTGGTATTGGAGCTGATCGGAGGGGAGAAAGATTATCAACGGGGCATCCAGTATTTGAATGAGATCGGGGTCAAAACCCAGCCCCTCTCCCAAGATGTGATTCGAAATGACACCAGATGTAGCCAGTGCGGGGTCTGTGTTCCCCTCTGTCCAACTGGTGCCTTTGTGGTAGATCCTTCAACGAGAGAGGTCCAATTTGATGACACGAACTGTATTGCCTGTGGTCTGTGTGTCAAGATCTGTCCCCTTCGGGCCATGGAGGTGAGGTTTTAGCGGGTCATAGGCCAGACAATCTGAGAGAATCTTACGCGATATGAGAGGTTACCGAGATGTTCGAGAGAATCGGAGAGGATATCCGCACGGTTTTTGTAAAGGATCCCGCGGCAAGGAGCGTATTAGAGGTTCTCCTATGCTATCCGGGCCTCCATGCCATATGGCTTCACAGGGTAGCCCACTTCCTCTGGAACCATAAGTTCCTCTTTCTCGCAAGGCTTATTTCTCATATCAGCCGTTTCCTGGGGGGCATCGAGATCCACCCCGGGGCAAGGATCGGCAGAAGGTGTTTCATCGATCATGGCATGGGAGTGGTGATAGGGGAGACCGCGGAGATCGGCGATGATGTGTTGTTGTATCAAGGCGTGGTCCTGGGCGGCACCAGGCTGGAGAAGAAGAAGCGCCATCCTACCCTGGGAAACAGTGTGGTGGTTGGGGCCGGGGCGATCGTTTTGGGGGCCATTACAATCGGGGATGGAGCGAGGGTCGCCGCAGGGAGCGTGGTGGTACGTGATGTCCCCCCTGGGACTACGGTGGTTGGGGTGCCTGGAAAGATCAGCATGGCACCTTCAGCAAGGGAAGTCCGGGATTTGGAGCATGGAAGGCTGCCGGATCCAATAGCCGATGCCATTCGATCCGTGTTGAGGGAACAGGAGAAGCTCAGGCAAAGGATAGAGAGATTGGAGTCGAGGGAGGGTAAGTCCATAGTATTGGATGAGTACCTAGGGAAAAGGAAGAGGAGATCCATAGAGGGAACGCTGCCTGTAAATAAGGATTTCATTGAAGGGGCGGGAATTTAAGAGAGGATATATTCACGGTCAAGATTACCATGGAGAGGAAGACAAGAAAAGCAGATAAAAAGTACCGGGATCTCAAGGATAGAATTTTGAGACTGGGCAGTGCCCTGATTGCCTACTCAGGCGGCGTTGATAGTACGCTGCTCTTAAGGGTTGCACGGGATGTATTGAGCGACAGGGTCCTCGCAATCACTGCAAAATCCCCGGTTTATCCCCCCGAGGAGCTAGATCAGGCAAGGGCCCTGGCCTGGGAGCTTGGGGTAAGGCACGAGATCATCGAAACCCATGAATTAGCCGATCCGAGATTTATCGATAACCCAACGGAGAGGTGCTACTGGTGCAAGAGGGAGCTCTTCGCCGAGTTAGCGAGCATTGCCAGGGAGAACAATTTGAACTATGTCTTGGACGGCACGAACCTCGATGACCTGGATGACTTCCGGCCCGGCATGAGGGCGGCCGATGAATGCGGGGTAAGATCACCGCTCAAGGAGGCCAGGCTTACCAAGGAAGATATCCGCTCCCTGAGTAAGTCGCTGGGATTGCCCATATGGGACAAGCCCTCTTTCGCCTGCCTTGCCTCACGCTTTCCCTACGGCACCAGGATAACCCAGGAGAATCTCATCAAGGTGGAGAGGGCCGAAAGGTTCATAAGGGGGTTCGGCATCACACAAGTTCGGGTTAGGCACCATGACCGAATAGCCAGAATCGAGGTCATGGAACAGGATGTGCCCACGTTGCTGGGGGAGCATATAAGGAGACGGATTTCGTCCTACCTCAAGGATTTGGGCTATTGCTATGTGGCCGTTGATTTAGAGGGATACAGGACGGGCAGCATGAATGAAGCTCTTCCGGGACGATGATAAGGGATGAAAAGGATAACTCTCTGAGTAAGTCTCAAAGGAGGTAACCATGGAGAAGTTCAGTCCAGTAGGGGAAAAGGAGGTAACTCGTGCCATCGTCACCGAGTTTGCCAAGCAGTTTGAGGAATATGTGGAGAGCGACTGTATCATTATCGGCGCGGGCCCAAGCGGCCTCATGGCGGGTCGCAACCTAGCCAGGGCAGGCAAAAAGGTCCTTATTGTCGAACGGAACAACTACCTCGGGGGTGGCTTCTGGATTGGAGGCTACTTGATGAATAAGGTAACGGTGAGGCATCCAGCGGAGAGGGTCCTGGATCAGCTCGGTATACCGTACAAGGAGGTGAGCGAAGGTCTACTCGTTGCCGACGGACCCCATGCCTGCTCCAAGCTCATCGCAGCGGCCTGTGAGAGCGGGGTGAAGGTTGCCAATATGACGCTCTTTGACGATCTGGTCTTAAAGGAAGACGGGCGAGTGCGGGGAGCGGTCATCAACTGGACGCCCATCTCATCGTTACCGAGGGAAATAACCTGCGTCGATCCTGTGGCCGTAGAATCTGCAATGGTGATCGATGCGACCGGGCATGACGCTCAAGTGGTGAGGAAATTAGAGGAAAGGGGATTGATCAAAACCAAGGGCTTCGGTGCCATGTGGGTGGAGAAGTCCGAGGATCTCATCATCGAGCATACCGGTGAGGTTCACCCCGGCCTGATTGTCACCGGCATGGCGGTATCGACAACCTATGGGCTGCCGAGGATGGGCCCGACCTTTGGGGCAATGCTTCTGTCCGGTGAGCTCGCAGCTGAGATCGCCCTTGAGAACTTGAACTAGGGGCTGTGGGGTCCAATGGAGATCATTCTCTACGGGGAGGGAATCTCCGATGAACTTGACACATTGGAGATCGCCCGGTACCTCGCCCGAAAGATGGGAAACGTTGCCGTTGAGGTGAAGGCAAGTCCATTTACCCCCGATATATCCGATGATAGGCTCGCTGAGTATGCCCGAAGAATTGCCAGTACGAAGATTCAGGGGGTAACTCAGGAGTTACTCTCAGACCAGGAACCTCTTTATGGCGAGGTGGAGTTTGAAAAGAGGAGAATCCTGGGAGGAACGAGTGCCTTTGGGATCATATACGATGGATTCCGACTCCACAGGATCTTCCACGAAGTGGTACCGCCAGGGGGGAGGGGACACGAGTCAATTACTATCATCTTTACCAATCGCCTTTTTGCTTCCTGGGATGATGGGGACAGGAGATATCACCTGAGGACGAGTATATACGGCGTTCCCTCCCTTATCTCGACCACGGGGCTTATAGAGGCGCCGGCACGACCAAGGGAATACTATCTTCTCAAGCAAGGGTATGAGAGACTGGGAAGGGATCTGATGGAGATCAAGAATCGCTTGGGCTTCGATTTTATTGATTATAAAGATAGGCGGCTGACCGAGGTTTCGAAGGGATATGCCATGCAGGCCGTTTTCTACTCTCTCACCGGCGATCCCTTCTGCGAGGATAAGGGCTGTAGGCTCTATAACTCCCACTGGCAAGAGGAGCTTATCTTCGCGCAGCTTACGTGCAAGTATGAGCTTTGTGGGCGACATGAAAAAATTTTGGATGATTTACGGAGGGGTGGAATATGAGTATAGAGAAGAGAATTCTGAAGGATTATCGAACTATTGCCGTGGTTGGTCTTTCCCCAAAACCCAGCCGACCGAGCCATATGGTAGCCAGCTACCTGAAGGAAAATGGCTATAAGATTATTCCTGTAAACCCCAGGGCGGGCGAAATACTGGGTGAGATCTCCTATCCAGATCTCAGCTCGATCCCTGAGCGAGTAGAGGTGGTTGATGTCTTCCGTCGCTCCAATGAACTTCCAACGATTGTCGAAGGGGCAATTTCAGTAGGGGCAAAGGCATTGTGGATGCAGGAAGGAGTGATAAATGCTGAGGCCGCAGAGCGGGCGAGGGAAGCGGGCCTCCTGGTGGTGATGGACAGGTGTATGCTCAAGGAGCATTTAAAAGCAGGAGATTAGAGGAGGTGAAGGGGGATTTTTGTGGATTCAGCTTCAGGGCACGATTCGCTCACAAAAAAACAAAAGGTATGTATGAGAGATGTTTAAAATCAAACAAAAAGGAGGTACCGCCACATGAAGATAGTAAGCCTATGCAGCGATAAAGGGTGCTGTCCCGTAATAAAAATAACCGATACGCAAGTGGAGATAGGAGAGAAGGGCAACGCCTGTGTCCTCACCAAGGAACAGTGGGAAGCCCTTAAAGAGAAGGTAATAAAAAAAGAGATCTAGTGCGAAATATGAGATGTTGAGTCACGGCTTTTCCCGCTCGACAGGGAATATTCCGAAAGGAGATACAGGGTAGACAGGGCTCTATGGCAAAGGTAGTGGTGGCAATGAGCGGCGGCATGGATTCATCCGTTGCCGCCGCCTTGCTTAAGAAGTGGGGCTATGAGGTCGTCGGGGTGACCATGAGAGTATGGGATGGCGAAGCCAATGCCGAGAATGGGGCTCGCCACGCCTGCTATGGACCGGAGGAAGAGGATATAGAGGATGCCCGCGAGGTTGCCCGAACTCTTGAGATCCCCTTTTACACCTTTGACCTCAGGCAAGAATATAAGGCCGAAGTGCTGGATTACTTCTGCCGTGAGTACATGGTGGGGAGGACCCCCAACCCCTGCGTGAGATGCAACCACAAGGTTAAATTTGATGCCCTGCGTAAGAGGATTCGAGAAAGCGGACTTGACTTTGATTACGTTGCTACCGGTCATTATGCTCGTGTGGAATATGATGAGAGAAGGGGTCGCTATTTACTAAAAAAGGCTCGAGATAAAGCCAAGGATCAGTCGTATTTCCTCTTCCGCTTATCCCAGGAGCAGCTGGAATGCTCCCTTTTACCTTTGGGCAGCTATACCAAGGGAGAGGCTAGAGAGATAGCGCAGGCTCTTGGGCTTGAGATTCACAGGAAGCCGGAGAGCCAGAATTTCTACGCCGGTGATTACTCCTCCCTATTTGGCATGGGAGTAAGGCCAGGGCCGATACTGAATAAGGAAGGGAAGGTTCTTGGTGAGCACCGAGGAATTCCCTTTTACACGATCGGGCAGCGCAAAGGGCTTGGTATTTCAGCCACGGAGCCGCTGTATGTCATCGCGATTGAGGCCGAGGAGAATACTATCGTGGTAGGCACTAAAGAGGAGGTATATGGGAATCAATTTGTAGCCTCTGAGCTCAACTGGATAGCAATAGAGAGGTTGCAGCGGCCTATCGAGGTAAAGGCCAAGATACGATACCTTCACAGTGAAGCCGAAGCAGTGGTAAGGCCATTGGATGGGGACAGAGTCCATGTAAGGTTGAGGGAACCGCAGATGGCGATTACGCCTGGTCAAGCGGTGGTCTTATACGATGATGATATCGTAGTAGGCGGTGGAACGATAGAGAAAGGGAGTGCAGAGAGGTTTAGAGGAGATGGAAAATAGAACCCAGAGGGTTTCTATCGCACGGTTCACTGAGAAGGACAAAAGAAGTACCAATGACTTAGTAACCAGGGAGCTGCCTCTTACCATTTTTCTGAACAAGCGGGAGCTGGTCACCCTGCTGTGCTCCCCTATGGATTTAAAGTACCTGGCAGTGGGCTTTCTTTCCTCAGAGGGCCTGGTCAAAAGCAGGGATGACATAAAGGGGATACACGTCGATGATCAGAGAGGAGTGGTGCGTGTGGAAACATGGCAAGATACGGAATTCGCCACTGATCGTATGTTCAAGCGTCTTATCACCTCTGGCTGTGGAAAGGGGATCTCTTTTTATCGGGCCGCTGATGTTCGGGATCGAACAAAAGTGGAATCCCGCAATGAAATAGCAGCACACGAAGTCTTTGCCCTCGTAAAGGAGTTCCAGCATTGCTCCCGGATTTACAGGATGACCGGTGGCGTGCACAGTGCAGCCCTGTGTGATACGAACCATATACGGGTCTTCTCCGAGGACATCGGCAGACACAACGCCATCGATAAGATCTTCGGTCGATGCCTTATGGAGGACATACCGATGGGGGAGGCCATGTTAATCACCAGTGGCAGGATCTCATCGGAGATATTGCTCAAGGTGGCCAGGAGGAATATTCCCATAATTGTCTCCAAATCCGCCCCTACTGATCTGGGTGTGAAGCTAGCAGAGGATCTGGGCATAACCCTCATAGGATTCGTAAGGGGAAAGAGGATGAACGCCTATACCAATGCCTGGAGGATAGTGATTGATGGAAGATAGCGACGACAAGGCAACCGAGAAGATCGCGCGCCTCAAGAAGGAGAGGAATGCCATTCTGCTCGCCCATAACTACCAGCGGGGCGAGGTTCAAGATATCGCCGATCTTGTCGGTGATTCCCTGGAGTTGAGCCAGCACGCGGCTAGGACAGATGCCGAGGTGATAGTCTTCTGCGGGGTCCACTTCATGGCAGAGACGGCCTCTATCCTCTGCCCCGAGAGGATCGTGTTGCTTCCCGATCAAGAGGCAGGCTGCCCCATGGCAAACATGATAACTGCCGAAGAGCTGATCGAGAGAAGGAAGCAGCTTCCGGGAGCAGCTGCGGTCTGCTACATCAACTCCACCGCGGAGGTGAAGGCGGAGTCGGACATTTGCTGTACCTCGGCCAACGCGGTCAAGGTGATACAGGGGCTAGACGCACGGGAGATATTGTTCGTTCCAGACCAGTATCTGGGTCATTATATCTCCACCAAGACCGATAAGGAGATGCATTTCTGGCCCGGCTACTGCCCGACTCACATGAAAATACTTCCGAAGCATATTATCGGGCTCAGGCAAAGGCATCCCCAGGCCAGGGTAGTCGTTCACCCCGAGTGCAGGCCGGATGTGATCGAGCTCGCCGATGAAGTGCTCAGCACCGGGGGAATGTGTCGGTACGCAGGGAGAGAGGATGTCCGCCAGATGATAGTAGGTACGGAGATGGGAATCATACATCGGCTTAAAAAGGAGAACCCCGGCAAGGAATTCCTCCCGGCATCTGAGAGGGCGGTGTGCCCCAACATGAAGAAGATCACCCTCCATAAGGTCCTGCGCTCCTTGGAGGAGATGAAGCCAGAGGTCAGGGTTTCGGAGGAAATCCGCATGAAGGCAAAGACGGCGGTGGATAGAATGTTACAAGTTGTGTAGGAGTTCACGATAGAAGAAGGGGGTAGGGATTGAGCATTGCGGTCAAAATCCATCAGGCGCTGCGTCACTTAACGAACCAACAGGCCATGGGAAGGCCGTTTATCCTCTCGGATCGACCGGGGAGACGCTCGATCGCGTTCATTCTCACCGTATGTTTGAGACCTCAGTATTTCACTCACCTCTCTTGACAACTCGGCCCCGAAGTGCTACCAACCTTTTCCAAACTCGAAATCCCAGTTATGGAAACGCAACTATCGGGTTCAATCATTACTTCTGAAGACTTCGAGAGCCTCGCTTCATATTGGCATAAGCCCACGTGGCATTTGAAATGGGACTGTCTTTTTGTGCTGCCTCCCTGGCTGGAGGTCTGGTGGGAGGAGTTCGGCTCTTCGGCGGACCTCTATTTATTCGCCGTCAGACAAGGGGATGAGGTGTTGGGTATTGCCCCCCTTCAGGTAAGGGACGAAGAGGCTTGCTTCATCGGTGGTGCAGACGTCTGCGACTTCTTGGACTTTGTCGTGAGTCCGGGCGGTGAGCGGGATTTTTGCAGGGCTGTACTAGACGATTTGGAAAAAAAGGGGATCGGACGACTGAGCCTTGGGCCAGTGAGGCCTGAGTCAGAAACGCTGAGACATCTCGTGGGAATTGCAGAGGGATTAGGGCATGAAGTCTCGTGTACGAGGGAGGATGTCTCCCTTGAACTGGGTTTACCCCCTACCTGGGAGGAATACCTGGGGATGCTAAACGGCAAGCAGCGGCATGAGGTGAGAAGAAAGCTCAGACGACTTCGGGAAAAGGGCGAGGTACGGTACCGAACCGTGGAAGGGAGCGAAGCTGTTGAGGAGGCGATGGATCTCTTCCTCGGGTTTTTTCGAGAGAGCAGGCAGGACAAGAAGGATTTTCTGACCGCGAAGAGGGAATCATTCTTTCGATCGCTGGCAAGGGCCATGAGCCAGGATTTAATCCTGAAAATCGGCATTCTTGAGCTCGATACGAAGCCCGTAGCGTCCATCATGTGTTTTGATTATAATGATACGATATACCTCTATAACAGCGGCTATGACCCACAATATCGATCCCTGAGCACGGGGCTCATCTCTAAAGTCCTGTGTGTCGAGGATAGCATCAGAAGGGGCAAGAGGAAGTTTGACTTTCTCAAAGGAGCAGAGGAGTACAAGTATCGCCTCGGGGGAGAGGAGGTCCATCTGAAACGATGCCGGATAGAACTCAGATAAGAGCAATGGAGGGATTTCAATGTTCCTCACGGCGCCCATGGAGGTGAATGAAAGGGGATAATGCAGCTCAAGATAGCAATGCTTTGTGTTCACAGCTGTCCCTTGGGCAAGCTGGGAGGGGAGAACACCGGAGGTATGAGCACCTGCATCCAGGAGCTTTGTCGTGAACTCGGAAGGCGAGGACACCTGGTTGACGTGTATACCCGCGCTCACGAGCCGGTGCACGATCAGGTTGTAGAGCTGGGGAGAAATGCCCGCCTTATCCATCTCAAAGCAGGACAAGAAGAGGAAATAGACAAGCTGGCCATCTATCCGCATCTTGCCGAATTCGCGAGCGAGATCGAGGCCTTCAGGAAAAAAAAGGGGATCCACTATGATTTGATCCATAGTCATTACTGGCTCTCCGGTTGGGTTGGAAAGTGGATGCAGAAATGGTGGGATGTCCCCCATATTACGATGTTTCATACCCTGGGTGCCGTGAAGAATGCCGTTACGATAGGCAGGAGTGAACCACCGCTTCGTATCGATTCTGAAAAAGCCGTGATAAAGGCCTGTCATCGCGTTATCGCTCCCACCGAGAGGGAAAAGGAAAACCTCATATGCTATTATGGTGCCTCGCCAGAGGCCATCACCGTTATCCCCTGCGGTGTAAATCTTGACCTATTTAAATCGGTGGAGAAGGTAATCGCAAGGAGCTATCTAGGCCTGGACGGCGAGGAGATTATTCTGTTCGTAGGCCGAATTGTCCCGCTGAAGGGAATAGATAAGCTGTTGATGGCCATGCCCTATCTGAAAAATGGAAAGAGCGTGAAGTTGCTGGTGATCGGAGGAGATGAATATTGCCATGACGAAATGAGAAGGCTGAAGAGCCTGGCACTGAGCCTTCAGATCCAGGATTGTGTCAGTTTTCTTGGTTTGGTAAAACACGAGGAGCTGCCCTACTTTTACAGCGCAGCCGACCTGTGTGTCTTACCATCCTTTTACGAGAGCTTTGGCCTGGTGGCCTTGGAATCCCTGGCTTGTGGAACACCGGTAGTGGGTACCAACGTAGGGGTACTCGGACAGGTGATTCGGCAAGGCGAGACGGGCTATGTGGTGGCAGATAATGCCCCCTCCCGCCTTGCGGATAAGATAGCCCTGCTTCTTTCAATGCCAAACAAGCTGGACAATGGCTCGATCCGAGCAGCGGCAATGGAATTTAGCTGGTCAAAAATCGCCGAGTTGATGATTAACGAGTACCGGGCGGTGCTTTGCGATTACCGGGGCAAGACGCAGTAACACGAGAGAGGGGTTCGTTCAAGAGCTTCTCATACCACAGGCTACATTTCCAAATATCAAACCCCACCGTGCTATAAAGGGCAAGAGCCGCACGATTGCCACTATCTACCGTCAATTGGACGACTCCTACGCCCCTTTTTCTTAGAAGGGATAATCCGGCTAAAAGCACGGCCGAGCCTACCCCTTTTCCTCGGTGATCCGGGTCCACCCCTAACATTGAGATGCGCCCTTCGGCGCCACCCCGTGCATTGCCTTGTCCATGATATACCCTCGTCCAGCAGTACCCAATAGGCCTATTCGTCTCATAAGCCAGGATTATATCCCCTGGAGAGCAATGCGGAAGCCCGGTGCGGTAGATTATTTCCTCGATAGTGTTGGGGTTATAGCCCCATGTGTTGGTGAACGAGCGATTTTGAATTTGAGTTAATATCCTTTCCTCCCCGCGCTTGAGACGACGCAACCGGAAGGCGTTGGACCTGAGATTCGGCAGGTGAGCGTTAGGGAGATCCAGCCGGAGTTCAATGAAACGGCGGACGAAGCGAAAGCCCTTTTCGGAGAAAAACCCCTTGGCCCTCTCGTTTTCCCGGTCAAGATTCACGTGGGCTCTATTCAATCGTAGCTCTTTGGATCGGCTGAGCGCGTGCTCAATAAGGCTCTCAGAGAGATACCCCCCGTCATATCGAGGGTGGATGAGGCAGCTGAGAACGGCCCGTCCTATATTCAGCTCGGGCATCACATCTACATACCCCATTACCTCGCCGGCCTTTTCGGCTATAAAGAGGTTATCTTCCGGGTGGTGGTTCGGCAGGCCGAGGCCCTCGATCAAGCGATGAGGTGAACTGCGGATACAGTTCCGCTCAAGCCTCTCGACCTCGGCCTCAAATTTTATCAGGATATCGAGGTCCTCGAGGCCGTAGGTTCTGATTATATAGGGTGGATCGATCATCGTTGAGAGGAAGATATCGCTTTCACAATGGATGACATCATGTACGCGGCTACGCAGCCCATGCATAACCGCCTTCTCCGCTCGATCATCTTAGGCAACCATGAACGCCCTGTCAATCCTAAGTCAAGGCCCACCAATGTCCTTTAGTCGAATATCCATATCCTGAACAGGGATCCCGAAGCACCATCTCAGGGCCTTGCGCTGGTCCCACGCTTGGTGGTATAGAAATAAACCTTGTAGCGGTATGATTATTGGGCACAATTACGTAAGATGGTTCATCGAGGAGCTTATTTATGGAAAGAAAGCACGCACAGGTACTGGTAGTTACGCCTCATCCCGACGATGCAGAATACGGTGTAGCTGGTACTGTTGCCCGCTGGACAGGTGAGGACAAGGAGGTTGTGTATGTGGTATGTACCAACGGCGATAAGGGCACCAGTGATCCCGGTATGAGTCCGGATGAACTGGCTAGGATAAGAGAGGAAGAACAAAGCGCCGCAGCGAGGATGCTGGGGGTGAAGGAGGTGATATTCCTGCGCCATGAGGACCAGGCCTTGGAGGATACGCCCGAATTCCGCAAGGAGCTCGTTCGCCTCATAAGGATGTATAAGCCTGAGATTGTAGTGTCCGCTGACCCCTACAGGCGCTATGTCTGGCACCGAGATCATCGGATCACCGGCCAGGTTACCCTTGATGCTGTCTTTCCCTATGCGCGGGATCACCTCTCTTACCCCGATTTAATGGAAGAGGGCATTACCCCTCACAAGGTGAGGGAAGTAATGCTCTGGGGATCGGAGGATATAAATTACCGCGTGGATATTACCCCAACCTTTTCCCTGAAGCTGGCAGCACTGAGATGTCATCGAACCCAGGTGGGGCATATCCCGCCCCAAGACCTGGAGGAACGGATCAGGGAGAGACATGAGGAGATCGCGAAGGGAGAGGCTTTCCAGCTGGCTGAGGCCTTCCACAGGGTGGAGATATGGAGGTAGGTCAATCTCCTCAAAGGGTCGGCTATGACGAGAGCCAGAGCACATCGCCGCATAGGCCTGGGTCATGCGGTCGGGAGGAGAAGATAGCGAATTCAGCCTTCTCCTTTTTTAATACGGTGGAGTCGCCGTGACCGGGATATATCCGAGTATCTTCAGGCAGGGGAAATATCCTTCCGGTTATGGATCGGATTGTCTGTTTGAAATTTTCAGGCGAAAGGGTCTTGCCAGGGCCGGCGGGGAAAATGGTATCCCCTGAGATCAAATACTTGCCCGTTAAAAAGCATACGCTCCCCGGGGTGTGGCCAGGCGTATGAAGTACCTTTAGTTTTATTCTTCCAAAGGAAACGCTATCCCCGTCCTCAAGAAGGATCTCCGGCTTCACGGGGAGCCCCTTGGCATCCAGGGGGTGGGCGGCGACGGGAATCCCGAGGTTGGACCGTAATTCGGAAAGCACGCCTGTGTGATCTATATGGGCATGGGTAATCAGAATATACCGAGGGTTTGTTCCCTTAAGCTGGTTTATGATTTTATCTGCCTCTCCGGGCGCGTCCACTATAACGCTGTCTCCAGTAAGGCGGCACTTCAATACATAATTATTGGTCTCATAAGGCCCTAATGGAAGCCTGTCAATCCGGATGGAGTCATCTTGAGCCACAACCGACATCTTCTGCCACCTCGAGGCTTGAAAAAATGAATTATCTTGGAATGGATCTACCTTCCTCCTCCAGTTAAGACCATCCACAGCCTAGGACGATGAAGAGGGGCCCGCTCCCTCTGCGGACCGGTGAACTTCTCGTTAAAGAAGGAATCGAGCCGGTCGTACCACCTCTACCATGGGTTCTTCTTCTCGGCAGCATCCTTCAAGGCCTCTCCGGTTCATGGCACAAGGGCTCTATCGTCTCCCAGGATACTCACAATATCGGGGTTGTCAAGGGAGGGGTGAGGTTTGCTCCAGGAGCCCTATCAGCAACATATATTCCTTGACCTTCAACTCTCCCATAACTATATTCAGTGCACTTGCTCAGAGGGATTTCATCACGAGATAGCCCTCTTATTGGGCCTAACGTGAGAGAAACGGTAATACTGCTTCATATCATTTCACCATATTTGTCCTGGCCGAAGCCCAGGAATGAGGGGAGTGGGAAGAAGTAGTGAGGGATAGTTGGGGACAAAAAAGAGAGGTATTTTAAATGATAAAACAAAACAGAGGTAGGATAATTCTAGCCATCGTGGGAATACTCATTCTATTCTCAGCATACTCGGTCTGTGTTGCTGAGACAGAGGATGAGCAGAACAACATTTCCATCTATCGTCGGATTGGTCCTGGGGTGGTGAATATCACCAGTGTGGTGATTCAGAGGGACTTCTTCTTCAATCCAGTTCCAAGGGAGGGAGCGGGATCGGGCTCGATCATCGATACCAAGGGCCACATACTGACCAATCACCACGTAATCCGTGATTCCTCCAAACTGGAGGTCACCTTGAGCGATGGCAGCAAGTGGAAGGCGAGGTTGGTGGGAGCCGATCCGGGGAATGACCTGGCAGTGATAAAGATCGATGCCCCGAGCGAGAGGCTCACGGTGATTCCAATGGGCGATTCCTCTGCACTTGAGGTGGGGCAGAAGGTGTTGGCCATTGGCAATCCCTTCGGCCTGGGACAAACCCTCACCACGGGGATTATCAGTTCCCTTGGCAGATCAATCCGTTCCGAGGCGGGAAGCCTGATTGAGGATGTGATCCAGACGGACGCGGCCATTAACCCGGGTAACTCGGGAGGGCCGTTGCTCGACTCAGAGGGAAAGATCATCGGCATCAACTCGGCCATTATCAGCCCGACAGGGGCGAGCGTGGGGATCGGATTTGCCATTCCCGTGAACACGGCCAAGCGAATCTTGCCCGAATTGATCCAGAAGGGTTATGTCTCCTACCCCTGGATCGGGGCGAGCGTGTTTCCGCTCATTCCGGAATTCGCTAAATCCCTGGGCCTGAAAGTCGAGCGGGGCGCGATGATCATGGAGGTAGTGAGAGGCGGGCCGGCTGACAAGGCTGGCCTGAGAGGAGGCGACAGACAGGTTCAGGTGGGAAACATGATGATCCCTGTGGGGGGAGATGTGATAACGGAGTTCGATGGAGAGAAGGTTGCATCCAGTGATGAGCTGGTACGACTGATCCGAGCACGTCGGCCCGGCGATAGGGTGGCCTTGAAGGCGTTGAGGAACGGGAAATTTCTAACCGTGAACATCACCCTGGGAGAAAGGCCTCGCGAGAGGTAGATTTAAACGCCATAACAGGAGTGTCTCGCCACGGGTGAAGTGTAGTATTCCCATTCCTCCATGCTCGCCCCGCGCCCCTGTTTGACATCAATGTGATATTACGTGAAGGGGAGGACATTGTCCGCGGTAAGTATCGTCAGGGTTCAAGGTGATGATATAGAAACTGCCGTAGGAAAGGCCATAGAGCTATCCGAGGGCTTTGCGTCCGTGGACTGGCAAGGCGCCAGGGTGCTCATCAAGCCAAATGTGTGTAAGCCCGCGAGGCCAGGTTCAGGGCTTGTGACAGATGTGAGGGTCATCGAGGCGATCACGAAGGTGGTGCTGGAGAGAGATCCGGGCAGGGTGATCATTGGAGAGGGATCCTCGGTGGGATATGACCTTCCCGGCTACAGTGACACCATTCGCTGCATGGAGGTGGCGGGCGTCTTGGAGATGGCGAGGAAGTGGGGCATCGAGGTCGTAGACCTGAATCGCGATGAGCGCGTAGAGGTAGACGTGCCCGATGCCTTTGTGATGAGGGGGTTTGCCCTTGCAAAGACCGCCTGGGAAGCGGATGTGATTGTAGACGTTCCCGTTCTGAAGACACATGTGAGAACGGGCATCACCTGTGGCCTCAAGAACATGAAAGGGGTGCTGCCGGGCAGGGAGAAGAAGAGGACCCACCAGTGTGGGTTGGACAGGGGAATCGTCGATCTGAACCGCGTGGTGAGGCCTTCGGTAACCGTGGTCGATGGGATTACGTGCTCACAGGGCGCACACACCCAGGAATCGGATCTGGTGCCCTTGAACCTGATTATGGCCGGCAACGACGTGGTGGCAGTTGATGCGGTCTGCGCAGCGGTAGCGGGGTTTGAGATCAGCGAGATTCTCCACGTGCAACTGGCAGCGGAAGCAGGGCTAGGCGTTGCGGAGTTGAATCGGATTGAGATCCGTGGAGAGGGCATAGACTCCGTGCGGCATCCCTTCGTCCCGTATCGGCAGGCTGCGCTGGATCTCTACGGCGGTGCGACTATCATCGAGAAGAACACCTGCACCGGATGCATGGGCGAGCTGGTGAGTACCATCCTCTATTTGAGAAAGGCCGGGTTTCACGATGAGTTATCGAACCTGACCTTGATCATGGGCACTCCGGATTGTATCCCCCCGGTGGATCGAAGCGCCGTGGTAATCGGGAAATGCGCCCAGGATCACCGGCATCTGGGTGTCTTCGTGCCTGGATGTCCGCCGCATGGGCTGAAGATCACCGACGGGGTATGCGAGGCCTTGAACCTGGATAAGGAAATCGTCCAACGCGCCATAAATGACCTTCATAATGTATGAAAGAGGAGCGCATTTTCGCGGGGAGACGGCTGCTGTCATAGGCGTCCGTGAGGAGAAGAACCTTCTTGCCTTGGAATTCGAGGATTGAGTTAGGCTCAATACCTCGATGCTTATGGCAAAGGTTGTTCTCTATTTGATACAGACCTTTCGGACCTGCTGGAGGTCGGTAACTCCAAGAAACACCTTTCTGATCCCGTCCTGCATGAGGGTGGTCATGCCGTCCTTTACGGCCTGTTTTCGCAGCTCCTCCATTCTGGCCTTTCCCTGGATGAGGGATTTCATCTCGTCGGTGCCATCCAGGATCTCGACGAGGGCGGTTCGGCCCTTATAGCCCGTGTTATTGCACGTATCGCATCCCTTTGCCCTGTGGAGGGTTAGATCATCTGTATAGGGGTATCCCAGGGCCTCGAAATCCCCGTCATAGGCCCTCAGGAGGTTATCGTATTCCTCACGGCTGGGGTGATAGGCTTCTTTACACGATTTGCACAGGGTCCTAGCAAGACGCTGTGCCAAGACGCCCAGAAGGGCATCGGCGAAGTTGAAGGGGTCCATGCCCATGTCCAGGAGCCTGGTGATGGTCTCTGGTGCGCTGTTCGTATGGAGGGTGCTGAAGACCAGATGACCTGTCAGGGATGCCTCTATGCCGGTAGCCACCGTCTCATGGTCTCTCATTTCCCCCACCATGATCACATCCGGGTCGGCCCTCAAGAAAGAGCGCATGGCCGAGGCGAAGTCAAAACCTATCTTCGGCTGCACCTGGACTTGGCGGAGTCCTTTCTGTGTGATCTCGACCGGGTCTTCTGCCGTCCAGATCTTGGTCTCCGGTTTGTTGATGTGGGCCAGCGCCGAATGGAGTGTGGTGGTCTTGCCGCTTCCGGTCGGCCCCACCACGAGCACGATGCCGTAAGGCTTGGTGATCATGCTGAGCAGGAGGTTATAGTCCCTCTCGCTGAATCCCATGGCTTCAAGGGGGATGGGTTCACCGGCCGCAAGGATACGCATCACCACATCCTCTTCTCCTCCCACCGTGGGGATGGTGGCAACCCTCAGCTCGATGTCAAGGGGGGAGAATTTCTTGAATTTTATCTTGCCGTCCTGGGGCTTTCTGCGCTCTGAGATGTCCAAATCGGACATGATCTTTATCCTGGAGCTCACGGCTCGCTTGTAATGGTAAGGAACCGTCTGGTACTTATGGCAGGCGCCGTCAATCCTGAACCTGATTTCAGCGCCCAATTTACCCGGATAGGGTTCGATATGAATATCCGAGCAATTCTTTTTATAGCCGTCAGTAATGATCTTGTTGACGAGCTGAACGATGGCACTGTCGTCCTCTGTCAGCGTTTCATCATCCTCTACTCCCTCCTCATCTCCTGTATCCAGTTTGCCGAGGATCTCATCGATAGAGCCATCATCCCGAGCCTGTGGTGTTCCGTAGAAATAATCCAGGAACTGGAGGATATCCTCCTTGAGCCCAAGGGCAAACTCGTAATGCTCGGCAGGGATCAGGGATTTTACCATATCAATCTTGTCCAGTTGTTGGGGGTTATCAACAAGGATCTTGACCTTACCGTTTTCCCTGGCCAGGGGAACCCAGAGGTTGCTCTTAAGGTAGACCGGTTTCAATTTGGCCAGGAGGTCGCCGGGGATGGGATAGTTATTATCAAAGGGGACATATTCACAGTTGTAATACTCCGCAAGAGATCTACCGACCTCGTCCTTTTTCACGCCCATTTCATCCATGAAGATGGACTCGATTGAGGTCCTTTGGTCCCGAGCCATGGCAATGGCCCTCTCCAGTTCCTTATCGGTTATGATGCTGTTGGTAACGAGGTAGTCAAATTTGGTGCGCCTTCTCGTTCTCTTGGCCAATTTTTGATGATTGAAAAAGGCGATACCCAGAACCTTTGCCATCTCCACCGCCGAGTTTTGGTCTTCCAGGGTGAATCGGTCGCCATTTTTCTTGTTCACGAGCTGGAAAACCCCAATCACATATTTTTTGTAAAGGATGGGGACGGTCAAGATCTGCTTTGTGACATAGCCGAATTGCTTATCCCAATTCTTGTCAAAGGAGAGATCTTTATTGATCATGGCCAATTCATGCCCATCATAGGCATTGGCGATGTTGGTTATCTGGGCGGTTTGGGCCGTATACCCGGCAATGCTTTTGTTGTTAATGGGCACCCGGATTTCCTTGGGGAGATCGCCCGCCTTAAAGCGTGAGTAGATCTCCTTGCTTTTCCCGTCCACTACGTAGATGGTGCTTCGATCGGCCTCAAATAAACTGAGGATCTGATCCTTAAGGTTTATAAGGATCTCGTTGATGTCTTTTGCGGAATGGATCTGGCTGGCTATATCGTGGAGAGCTTTATAGTAGATAAGTTTTTTCTTTTCCTGGTTGATATCGTTCTCTATCCTCTTATCCATCTCCTAACTCCTAATAGCCACAGTGCCCATGGAGGGCATGCGCATCGTTACGGGTTCCCTGTCGATTTAGGGTAATTAACCGAGGACGAAATCCATAGGTGATGGAATGATAAATTGTTTCGTAAGTCAAGAGAAATTGGGCTTCATAATCCTTTTAGAAAGGTATGCTTTTCAATCAGGGCCTATTCGGTGCTTTTAATTTGGCAGCCCGCTTTCCATGATCTGTCCCCCATGATCATGGAAGGTTTTTTCAACAGGCCTGTATCTAATTCCCAGATCCTTTTTGCTGTATGCGTTATCAAAGCGTATCGGGATTTCCAGGTTCAGCTTGGACTCGAGCGAGGCTTATCAACCCCCGTTAATCTTCTTGCTCAGGCTTCCAGAGCATCTGAAGGTCACCACCCTTCTCGGCCTTAGCAGTAACTGCTCACCGGTCTGGGGATTTCTTCCCCTCCGCTGCCCTTTCTGCTTCACACAGAACTTCCCGAAACCGCTGATAAGGACATCCTCGCCACGCTCAAGGGTGTTTTTCATGATCTCCAAGAGCCCATTGACCAGCTCTGATGCCCTGGCTCTTGGAAGGTCGGTGCTGTTGTAGATGCGGTCAACGAGCTCTGCCTTGGTAAGGGTCATGGAGTGCCTCCTTGTTTTCATAGGGAAATAAGCCATCGGCCATGAGCTTGTCAATGGATTTCTCGGGATTTCCGGTATTATGGGTAAAGAGGATTTTTTGGCTGATCCTTACCGATTTAGACGCGCTATTCGACTGAAGGTAAAAAGGCTCTTGGTGAAGATCATCGTGGAATAAAATATAATTATATTCCGTAAGCCTTATAGCACGTTTGACATACTTCAGAAAGAGGCGGTGGTTTTTTGCCTATCTTTTCCTCTCGGTTTGAAAAGCTTGTACCGGAAACTACGTCCAGAGTTTGCATCAGATCGAATTGTGTCCTCAGCCGGTCTTCAAAGACCTTTCTGAAGCTCTTATAGGATTCCTTGTTCCAAATTTCAAGAAAATCCTCATCATTGATGTTCCCAAAGTAGGTCTGGGCAACCCGATATCCCCTGTTCAAGAATATTCTGGGGATATCTCCCTGCTTGGGGATTCTAAGATAAATACAGGGGGCCACTGAGCCGTCCACGGAAAAGAACACGTTTTTGGGGGGATTGGGTTCGCAAACCAGCACTTCTTCAGCCTTGAGCGGGTATGTCCTGACGCGTATTCCCATCTCCTTGCTGATTTGGTGCATCCGATCGATGCTGTCCTGAAAGGCCGGGGTCGGGGATTCATGATAGAAGGCCCGGAGGATGTTGCACCTCTCACTCGGAAGATATGCGAGATTTGTAACGATCACTTCATCTACTCCCAGCCTGGCGACCATGGAGATCATTTTGGGAAGGTCTCGGATGTTCAGCCTGGTCATGAGAAAGGAGAGCTTTACTATAGGCTTATGGCGGTTGCGTTTCTTTCTTAATGTGATCAATCCTTCAATGCGGTCCAGGATCCGGGCAAAATCCGACCCGGGAGGCGGTTGTTCCTGATCTGTCCCTGCCGCCTCTCCCGCGGACACGACAATGAGATCGAGGCCGGTAGATAAGAGCTCGCTTGAGGTTTCTTCCGTTAGACGAACGCCGTTCGTTGTAAGACCGGTCGCGCAGCCCGACTGCTTCGCCAGCTGAAGCATTTGGATGAGATTCTCGTTTTCGAGAGGTTCACCCCATCCCTCTATCTGAACCCATTTGGCTAAGGAGAAGTATTGGCCTATTTTTTGAAAGGTCTCCACGGACATGTCCCGAAAGATCCATTTTCCCGCGAAAACGGCTCTGGGGCATACCTGGCATTCTAAAGAACAATAGGATGACACCTCAATTTGAAACGTATTGAATGGCCTCCGCCTTCTTTTGAAAAAACCAGGAAATCGTTTAAACATGTTCGATTCGCTCTGGAACAAGGAGAAACGAAAACGGCTTAGCCCTGTGCAATCAGGTACTTCACCTCTTTGTCATCAAAGGAGAGAAACTCCCCCGTAATGCCATCCGCCGCCTTGGTGGCAAGAAACAAGACCAGTTGTGCCGGTTCATCGGGCGAGTGGAGAATACCTTCTGCCTTCATCCTTTCAAACATATCCGTGCCGACCACTTCCGTACCCGCTTCCCTGAGCTCTTTTTGCATTCTGGTATCCATGACGCCCGGATGAATCGCATTGACCTGAATGTTGAATTCCTTGACCTCGCGGGAGAGTTGCTTTGTAAAATGGCTCACCCCCGCCTTTGCCACCATATAGGGGGTCAAGTTCGGCCTGGGAGTCATGGTAGTTGCGATGTTTATTATTTTTCCCTCTTTCTTTTCCAGCATCACCGGCAGGACAGCCTTTGAACACAGAAAGGTCGCTGTCAGGTTGATCCTTAGGGTTTGTTCCCATTCTTCCAGCGAGATTTTATGGATAGGGCCAATCGGACCCCTCGCTCCCGCATTATTCACCAGGATGTCTATTGTGCCATACGCCTCCAAGGTCTTCTTCACGAGATGATTTACCTGATCCTCATCAGAAACATCGGTAGGAATGGCGATCACGCTTTTCCTGATCGATCGCAACTCCTCGGCTACATGCTCAATCTGCTCTTTCGATCTCGCAGCAAGGGCGACCTTGGCCCCCTCCCTGCCGAATGCTAAGGCCACGGATCGACCCAGCCCCCTTCCTCCGCCTGTGATAATAGCGACTTTGTCTTCCAGCCTCATGACTTCCACCGCAATTTAAAGATCTAAAAAGGGGATCCATAATTGGAGACCGGAAACTGATACGGCTTGTTAACCTCCATCGATAAGGGATACCCCTTTCCAATATATATTATTTCAATCCGCTCCTCAATTTCAAAAAGCATCAAAAAGTATCAGTCAATTGGCCTCTAAAGTTAAACCTTCCCCCCATACCCCGTCACCGAGGCAAATTTGAGCCTCGGGCTCCGGGAACATATCTTTTATAGTGAGGTCGATGGCCGCAGGCGTAAAAGGGTTCTGGTTAAAATAATCGGGGAAAAGATTTAATGGGAAAATAAAACCTTTCAAAACGTCTAATACAAGATGCAATTACATAACCCAGACACAATATCAATTATCCATATTTGAATTGTAAATAAGCAAGAGAAAGAGATATGTAACGGGATATTGAAGTACTTTTTCCGTTAATCTCATATCGATTGCTGGCTCATGCTTAGAGCTTTCTCGCTATAGGACCATGAGAAAGGCGTAGCGGTTCATCGCCTTCGAGTAATCGTTAAGGGGCTCAATCGGATAGCCGACCGTTCTCACGGTGGAGTACACATCCATGGCCATCGCCTCTGGAGAGGAGCGAGCGATCTTAGGTTCTCTACACGTGACCCTTTCCCCTGAACACTTCGCGCAAATATGGCAGCTGTCCATGAAAAGGAGAAAGGCCTTCTCGTAACCCGAGAGAAATACCTCTCGCTCAAGTTTAGAGAGTTTCAGGTTGACCTCTCGTGACCACGCATGGCGATCCTCTGGTTTATCCACCACCTTTTCGAAGCGAAAGATGGCCGAATCGGTGTATTCGCGAAAGAATCTCTCACACTCGTCAACGGAGGGGGTATTCGGAGGACATGAGGCATTGTGACCGAATTCCCCGCAGCCGTACATGCATTTCATCCGCACCCATTGGGACACCACGATTCTTTGAGGATCAATCCATTTGAAATCCCGATAGCCGTGCTTACGAAACAGCGCCTCGAGCTCCCTTCTCGCACCTTCGCTTAAAGGTGATCTCTTTTCCACCTGCACCTCCTTTTTGACTTTGCTGCACAATTCGCGGCATTTTTTGAATGAATGAAAGGTATTCTTTTACGCAATCTCCTTTCACCTGTCAATCGAATGGAGGCGCTCATTTGTGTAAAAAGCTTCCATAATGCTATTAGTTAGTCTTCCATATTGCGAGCATTGCTTTACAAGAATGAAAGGTCATGGTATTAGCTTTTTACATACTGATTGTTTGACTAAATGGGTCAGACATTTTGAGTGTTCAGTGTTCAGTGGGACCAGAAGACATTAAGGGGAGGGGGGTCTTTGCTGAACACTGAACCCCTGAACACTTTAATTTACCGATTTGTGGAGACGATGATCAACGTTGATTCAAGGTTAAAGGGAATTTCAGATATGTTTGGCGAGGGATCAGGCGCTGTTCGCGCCGGCAATGGAAGGGTTTGAAGGGGCATTCGGAGGCGCTGCATTGGATTTCTCATTGTGTGAGCGGATCATAGAGAACATCTCCCAGGTGATCGTGGGGAAACGGCACGCCATCGAACTTCTGCTGGCCGCCCTTCTCGCGGATGGCCATGCGCTCATCGAGGATGTTCCCGGGCTGGGGAAGACCTTAATGGCCAAGTCCCTGGCGAGGACTATTGGCGGAACATTTAAGAGGGTGCAATTTACCCCGGATCTGCTGCCCGCGGATATCACCGGGTTTAACGTCTATAACCAGCAAGCCGGCCACTTTACCTATCAATCGGGGCCGGTGGTCACCAATATTCTGCTGGCCGACGAGATTAATCGTACTATCCCCCGCACCCAGTCCAGCCTGCTCGAGAGCATGGAGGAACGACAGGTAACCGTAGATGGCCAGACCTATGTCCTGCCTCATCCCTTCTTCGTGATGGCCACCCAGAATCCCATTGAGCTGGAGGGAACCTTCCCCTTGCCCGAGGCACAGCTTGACAGGTTTCTGCTCAAACTGCGCCTGGGGTACCCAGAGAAGGAGGAGGAGATCTCGATACTGGAACGCTTTCGCGAGGAAGACCCTTTAGGGAGCCTCAAGGCCGTGGCGAGTCCCGAGCAGATCAGCGAGCTCCAGGGTGCGCGAAAGAAGATCCGAATCTCCCTCCCGGTACGGGAATACATCGCGGATATCGTGAGGGCCACCCGCACAAACAAGTCCCTGCGTTTCGGGGCAAGCCCGCGGGGTTCTCTCGGTCTCATGCGTACCGGTCAGGCACTGGCGGCACTGCGGGGAAGAGACTATGTGTTGCCGGACGATATCAAGCACTTGGCAGTGCCCGTGCTCGCGCACCGATTGATCCTGACCGACGAGGAGCGGTTACGTGGAGGAACGCCGGAGCACTTTCTTGAGGAGATCTTAGAGAAGATACCCGTGCCCGCCGAATAGAAGAATGGCCATGGAAGCCCTGGAAAGCCGAGTGCCCTCCCTCTTCATCGTCCCGCTGATGCAGTTTCTGGTGGGAGTCTTCCTCTTTATCGCGCTGCTGCACGGCCAGCGGGATCTCACCACCTTGGCCCTCCTCGTTTTAGGGATCACGATCGGGGCAAGGCTGTGGAGCAGGCTGAGCCTTTCAGGGATTCGGTGCTCCTCGATGGTGGATACGCACAAGCTCTTCCCTGGCGAATCCCTTGTTCTCCACGTGAGCGCGGAAAACGCCAAGTTTCTGCCCGTGTGGCTCCAGATAAGCGTGCCTGTAGAAGGCGCGCTTGGCTTCTCCTCCGGGGAGATGAGCTTCACTAGCGAAAGTGGGCTGCTCTGGTACCAGCAGGCGCGCTTCAACTGGGGGCTCGTTGCACGGCGCAGAGGGGTCTATCGCGTGGGCCCGCCTCATATAAGGGTGGGCGATCTCTTCGGTTTCTTCCCCAGGGAAAAGAGAACAGGGGATGATCTTCATATCATCGTATACCCCAGGCTCGTGCCGCTGAAGCCCTTTTCGCTGCCGAGGCGGGATTTCTTCGGGGTACCGGGGGCCAGGAGCCCGGTACAGGACCCCATCTACATACTCGGCACCAGGGATTACCAGCACTGGCGGCCTGCCCGACATATTCACTGGAAGGCGAGCGCACGCCACAATCGGCTCCAGGAAAAGGTGTTTGAGCCCTCGGAGCAGGAAAAGGTATTGCTGGCCGTTGAGGTGGGCCAATTCGAGAGAGAAAACGCATCAGAGGACTTCGAGCGCACCCTCGAGGTGGTGGGGTCACTGGCCGTTCAATCCCATCAGAGGGGCTATGCATTGGGGCTCGTGACCAACGGCGTGGTGGAGGGAGGCCCGTCTGCCCTGCCAATGGGGAGAAGCCCGCAGCAGCTTCCCTCTATCCTGGAAGTTCTCGCCAGGCTCAAGATGAGGGCTCAGGGAAACCTCGCGGATAGGCTGTGCCGAGCCCTGGAATTATCATGGGGCGTGAGCTGTATTCACTTCTCATACGAGCAAGATGAGGCAACACTGGCTACCGCACAGTACTTTTGGCACAAAAGGATACCCATGATATTCGTGGTGTGCAGGTCTTGTGCTCCGTTGGAGGGAGATGGGCATCCGCGTGGCGGTAAGCTGTATTGCCTGGATGAGATTCGCATCGAGGAGGCCCGGAAAGCATGAGCATGTATCGAGGAAGACTCTTGTTTTTCGCGCACGGCGGCATGGAGCTGAGCTGGCTCTATGCGTGGGCCACCTTTCTGATGACCTCCATAGTGCATCGACCTTTCCCCTTGCCCGAGGCGATCGGCACATTCCTTCTGGCGGCAGCGCTTACCCTGGTAGTCCGGGGAATGGGTTTGCGGGTGATCCTGGTTTTGGGGCTCCAGGTTCTGGGGTTTTTGCTCGCCGCCTCGAGGATAGTGTACACTATGAACTACCGGGCATATCCCTATTTTGGCCAAGGGTGGCTCGGGGAGTTCTTAGGCAGAACGAGAGATCCGCTGGAGTGGCTGATTCTCGTGATCATCCTGATCCTTGCGTTGCTTTTTTGGCTGGGAGGAGTGGCCTTGGCCAGAAGGTCCACCGCGTACCTCACCATATGCAGCCGTTTCGATCTAGGAGTGACGGCCTTCTTTTGTCTTTTGCTCGTCAAATTCCTGTTGCTGGTAAAAGGAGGGATCCAGGTGAGGGATCCCGCACCGGAACTGCTGCTGTTTCCATTTTTTATCTTCAGCCTTCTGGCCATCGGCCTGGCCAGAAACAGGAGCAGCGCACGGAGGGATTTCCTCGCGGGCTATAGGGGAGTTGGGGTGCTCGCGAGCTTCGCCGTGGTGGTCCTTGCCTTTGGAGCAGGCCTGGTATTGCTTTTCATGCCCTACCTGAGTGCTGCTGCCGGGGTAGGCTATGGGGTATTGAAGTCAGCAGCCGGGCCGTTGAGCCCTATACTGGTGCGAGTGTTGAGGTTTCTCTTCATTGGAGCCCGACTGCGGCAAGAGCCGGCATCTTCCCTGCCGGGAGGGGATGAGACGGGGTTTATCCCTTCCGGTGAAAGCAGCTGGTGGAGTGAGCTGGTGGAGAAGGTCTTGGGTTGGGGGCTTTTAGGCCTGGGGGTGGTGATCGGGATCATTCTCTGCGCCCTTGGTATGTGGTACCTGCTACGGTGGCTGTTCTCGAGAACACCTAGAGGAGAGAGAGGACACATCAGGTGGCAATCGGCGTTATGGTGGGCTCAAAGGCTGTGGGCGGTCCTTGTTATGGGCCTGCAAAGGGCGGTTCAAGGGTTGAGGGGTTACCGCGATGCGGTTCAACTCTACCGCGCCCTTTTGAAGTGGGGGCGCCGTAGCGGTCTGCCTCGTTTTTTAAGCGAGACCCCTGCCGAGTATGGTTCACGCCTCAGGATGCAGTTCCCGTCTCTTGGGGGGGAGATAGAGGGGATAGTCGAGGCCTTCAACCTGGCGGTATATGGTGAGATGAGGCTCGATGATGAGCAGATGACCATGGCCAAGCTCGCCTGGAGAAGACTGCGCAGCCCCCGATATTGGCCTTCTCGAATGAAGTCCTGGTTTTTCCAACCGGGCGGATAATCTCAGGCCTATCGCATTTAGATCCTGGATCAGGTATAATAGATGCCCTGCTCGTGAGGCCGAATTGAATGGTCCTGCGGAGCGGCTCCAATAAGGTGAGATAGAACGCACGAGCCTGAATTTTTAGGGGTAGAGAGGCCGCATGATCACCGCCCGGGAAGAAGAGTACCTATTGAATAGGGCGTATATCCCTGAGCATACGGTCGGATTGATGACTCGTATATCAGGAGGAGAGCCCTATCTCATTGATAACTACTTTTGCTGCCGTACAGAGGACAGAGTGATCATCGTGGGGTATCCCTTAGAGCGCGATTTCAATGCAGAGGAGCTCGAAACCCTCATCCATATTCTCACGGAGAGGTTTCGCCCCCTCTACGCATCGATTATCGCCCCTGATCTGCCGAGTTCGCTCGCCGCATCCTGTCGAGAAAGAGAGAGCGACCATTATTACACGCTGGATATCCATGCTACGAGAATAAAGAGCCGGTTACAGCGCCTGGTAGACGCGGCGCTGGGGGAATTGACGGTCGAGCATTCCACTGATATCAATGATGCACACCGAGAACTCATGAAGGAGTTCGTTGAAAGGGTCAAGCCGCCTCTCCGCATCAGAGAGCTTTTGTTCAAGATGCCCGAATATGTAGGCCATACGAGCAATTCGATTGTCTTGAACGCCTGGGACAGGAAGAAAAATCTATCGGCATTCTATGTGGTCGATCTCGCGGCGAGGGATTTTTCCACCTATGTGATAGGGTGCCATTCCAAAAAGCACTATGTGGCGGGGGCATCCGATCTTCTGTGCTTCACGATGATTAAGATGAGCAGGGAATGCGGCAAGGATTACATCCATCTGGGTCTCGGGGTGAACAAGGGAATACGGCAATTCAAGAAGAAGTGGGGGGGCATTCCCACCATGAGCTACGAGATGTGTGAGCTCGTCGTGAGAAAGCCCTCCATGCTCGATACTATCAAGGCCATGGGAAGGATATTCTGAGCAAATGGGGGAAAGAGGCTAGCCATGTTTCGCGGAAGATCGAAGGAGAAAGAACTGAAGATGGTCCGGAAGGTAAGGAAGGGTGCCAGGAGGTCATTCCTTGTGGGAACCGCTCACTTCTTTCCCTACAGTTTCAGGGCCTCTCTGTCTCGATATGTAGCAATCGCTCGCACCGTATTGTTCGAGGGTCCCCTCGATGAGGAACATATGGCGAGGGTGGTGAATGCGGGCTATGAGGAGGATAACACGAGAAATATCCTTGATGACCTTGATACGAGGATCATTGACCATATCACCTGCGCATTGGATTCTCCTGGCCGGGACAGGTTCCCATTCCTCTTCTTCCATGAACGCCCGATGCCCGCAAGAGACCGGGTGCACGCTATGGCGAGGGGAATGAAGCCGTGGATGGCATTTTTCGCGATATGGTCCAAGTTCCTGGAGAGAAAGGGATGGCGATATTCTGTCGATCTGGAGGCGTACAATATTGCCGTGGAAATGGGCAAGAGTATCGTTTTCCTCGAGACGATCGAGGAGCAGATAGAGGTCCTGGAGAGCCTGTCACACGAGAAGATCCTCGATTTCCTGAACCGAGTTGATCGCTGGGATGAGTACGCGCAACAATATATGGAATGCTATCTCGACGGTGACCTGGAGAGGCTCTGGTCCATGAGGGGCATATTTCCCACCCGCCATCGTTCGGTGATAGACCGACGTGACTGGATATTTTGCGAGAGGATGCTGCCCTATCTGGAAGAAGGGGGTGCCGTCGTGTTCGTAGGCGCACCTCACATAAGCGGAATAAGCGAGATGCTTTATGCCGAGGGCTATCAGATCGAGGGCCAATATCTCAATTGGGGCCGCATAGAGTGAGGCATGGGAGAGAGAACATCTCTCCCCAAGCCCTTTTCCGCCCATGATAAGCACTTCAACGCTAATGCCCGCCCGTGAGAGAAAGCAGCAGCGCTTAATCTTTTATCCTCATACTGGGTTGTTGGTGCGTTCGGTGAATTATTATTCGTGATATGAGTTATTCAACGAATTAAACAACGCCACAAATCGCCAATATGAAGAGGATATAATGCAGGTTTCCTCGTTAAAATATTTTTTTTATTTTCATTTAAAAAAGTGGTATGTAACACTTATATCAAAGGGAAAAGTATATTTTTCCTTCTAATGCCAGGCCTTCGGGGTGTCCTTTTAATCTTCGGCCTGAAATCGGAATCAACCCAAGAGCTGCGATGGTACCAAGCCCTTCAAAGAATAAGAAAAGAGAGCCAGGAAATAAGCTTAAAGAGAACAATCTAGTGATGGGAAGATAATGGCAGAGCCGGTAAAAAGAGTTTGTCATTTGTGCCAAAAGGAAGCCGACTATTTCGAGATGTGCGAGAACTGCGATCGCGTCGTTTGTTTCAATTGCCTCACTACGAAGAGCGGAACTATACTGAGGGTAGACAAGAAGCCCAGATGTCCGAAATGCGGCAGCGACAGGATTGCCGTATACAAGGACGGAAAAAGGGTTAGCGAATAAAAAGCTCGCCTCCCCCTACTGATCGCGCTAGAAAGAGTGGATACCGGATGTACTCATCTCCCGTAAGGCTGCCTTATCATACCACGTGCCCGCTGCCATCACACCGAGAAGCCCTTTGAGATTGGCCACGTCCACAAGGGGGTTCCCGTTCACCAGGATGAGATCTGCCCTTTGTGCACGGACAACCCCTCGGGGATCCTTCACCGGGCCGTAGAGTATTGGGCCGCAGGTGTAGATGGCAGGGCCAATGCGTTTCCCTTTTCTTATTTCATCCCGCCATCGGAGGACATAGGCTCCAGATCCTCCTCTTGGGCCGAAACAGCGTACGGTAGTCACACCATTGGCGAGGTAAAGATTCAACGGGGAAACGGGATAGTCGGTCACCCAGCCAGGCCTAGTATGCATATGCATATCGGCCAGGCCGGGCATTAAATATGCCCCGGCTCCGTTGATGATAGCTGCATTCTCGGGTATGGTAACTTCAGGTGAGGGACCTATGGCAGCGATCCGCGTTCCCTTCACTAGGACCGTTTGATTTTCTATTATCCTCTCTTCGGTCATTGGAACGAGGTTGACGTGTTGAAATACTGTGCTGTACTGCTTCCTTTCACTTGGAACTGGCTCTGTCTCTCGTTCCTTGCTCTTACCGCAGCCCGTAAAGATCAGGATAAGCAAGCTCACAACGATGAGGGATTTGAACGCTGTTTTCATTGAGAGGGCCTCTTAGCTTTTAGCAACGCGGGTGAAGGTGGTGAATTCGTTAAATAAGTATATGGATCATGCATAGTAAGTCAACGAATTCAACGATCTCATTGAGCAGCTCGGCGGTTGACCAGAACCATTCCCAGGCTCACTAAGGCCAGGGCCACAAGAAGGCCTGGGCTGATAATCTCGCCCAGGATCAAGGCACCACTTAGGAACACGCCGAACACCGGAGTGAAAAAGGAAAAGGCGTGGAGGAGGCTGACGGGGTAGCGGTGAATGAGCTCGAACCAGACAAGGTAGCTGAGGAAGGCGACGATGATACACTGGTAGAACACCGAAAGACCTGTGGTCAAGGAAAAGCCGGTCAGGATTGGGTCTTCCATGATAATGCTCATGATCAGCAATAGAGGAGCGGAGAAGAGGGCTTGGTAGAAGAGGGTCTGCAAGGGCACGGTCCTGTAAGAGAGATATCTCTTTACGTACACGGTCGTGGTCCCCCACATCGCGCCGCCTCCCATGGCCATGAGATCACCGGGCAGTGCGCTGATAGAAAAGGAGCCGAGATCCCTCATGAAAAGGGCTACCACGCCGGAAAAGGAAAGGATAAGGCCTGCGGCCTTCCACGTATTGAGCCGGTCGCCCTTGAGAAAAAAATGCGCCTCGAGGGCCACAAAGATGGGAGCAGTGTAGAGCAAAATATAGGTACGTGACGCCAAGGTGTACCCGAGCCCCACATAGACGAGGCCGAACTCAGCACCGAAAAGCAGCCCGATTACCATTCCGTGAACCAGGATGGGTCTGGAGGGAAAAACAGCGAGCCCTCTGGCCTTCATCCAGATGTAGAGACATGCGCTGGCCACGAGGGAGCGAAGCCCTGCCATGAAAAGGGGGGCGAGCTCCCGCAACCCGATCTTCACTATGGCCATGTTGGCTCCCCAGATCAGAGCGATGCCTAAGAGGATCGCTATGGGCTGCCAGCGGAGGTGTGCGTGGTCCATGGCGGATATTCTTTATTGCCAACAAGATGCTGAGTCATGATTTGCGCAGAATAAGGGGAATAAGGGAAGGTGTCAAGTTACATATTGGACATTAAACCTCACCCAACCAGCCGTCAGTCAGGCCTTCAGCTTTTAGCTAATTTGCCTTTCGCCTTGCGCCTGGTTTTTATCTGACCTTTTTTCACCTGCTTCTCACTTTCCCTCCGCAATCCTACCGCATTAATAAGAGTTGACTTTTGCTTGAAATTCTAGTATGTTAGGTAAAAATTCGAATAAGGAATCGAACGTTCATCTCACAAGAGTCAAGTGCAGAGATGACCAGCGCGCTTATTTGAGCTCTTACTTCATCGGGGAGAGCGGTGAGGTGAGCCCAGAATTTCCTCTCCTTCGATGCTAGGGGCTACCCGGAGTTCGATCCAAACAAGATCGCGAGCCTTCTCTCGCAGTCACCTGCTATAGGCACGATTCGGGGGATATCAATGATCTTCGATTCGCTCTTTGGCCTCTTCTCAAATGACCTGGCCATTGACCTTGGGACCGCCAACACCTTGGTGTACGTGAAGGGCAGAGGAATCGTGGTGAACGAGCCCTCGGTGGTGGCGGTGAAGAAGGGAGATCGAGGCGAGGACAAGATCTTGGCGGTAGGTGAGGAGGCGAAGAGGATGCTCGGCAGAACCCCCGGTGATATCGTGGCAACCAGGCCCATGAGGGATGGGGTGATTGCCGATTTCGACACCGCCGAGACGATGCTCAGGTACTTCATTCGAAAGGCGCATCATCGGCGATCGCTCCTGCGACCGCGGATCGTCATCTCGGTTCCCTCGGGCATCACCCAGGTGGAGAGGAAGGCCGTCAGGGAGTCGGCGGAGTCCGCGGGGGCCCGGGAGGTCTACCTGATCAAGGAACCCATGGCCGCGGCAATAGGGGCGGAGTTACCGATCACCGAGCCCACGAGCAACGTGCTTATTGACATAGGGGCGGGAACCACCGAGGTGGTCGTGATCTCCATGGCGGGTACGGTGTACTCCCGCTCGGTGAGGGTGGGAGGCGATAAGATGGACGAGGCCATCTCTCAGCACCTCAAGAGGAAGTATAGCCTCTTGATCGGCCTCCAGACCGCGGAGCTCATCAAGGTCACCGTGGGGACCGCCTATCTCACTGATGAACCGGAACAGATAGAGGTGAAAGGCAGGGACCTCGCCACAGGCATACCGAGGATAATCACCATTGATTCGGAGGAGGTGAGGGAAGCCATCTCAGAACAGGTAGCTGCCATTGTGCACACGTTGAGAGCTGCCCTGGAGCAAATGCCTCCGCAGCTGTCCGCCGATGTAGTGGATAATGGAATCGTGCTCACGGGCGGTGGAGCGCTCCTGAAAAACCTCGATGCATTGCTCCGGGAGGAGACACGCTTGCCCATCACTATTGCGGATGATCCCCTCACCACCGTGGTGGTAGGCGCGGGAAAGGTATTGGATAACCTCTCTATCTTGAAAGAGATATCCGTGACCTAGTGAAAGAATCTCGATGTATGGCTACATGCTGAGAGGGTCTCTCGATTTGCCAAAATTCATTTCTCCTCCCGCACATACACTAGATATGGATCTATTTTTCACTCGTGGGTTGGCAGCTCTAGGAAGTCGATTATAAATCTCGCATAACTTTTAAGATCTCGTTGCAGAGCATCCGTCATCTTTTCTTTATCCTTTTTAACAAATGCCTCAAACATGTCTTCATGGCATTTCATTGTGGGGGATAAATCCTCTACCTTCGTTGCGTGAATAAACACATAGGGACCAACTCGCGCCCATAACCAATCGATCATCTGCAATAGTATCCCCGAGTCCGAGTAGGAATAAATAGCGAAGTGGAACTGGTTGTTTTTCATCATGTATCTTTTGGGTTTATCGATAGAAGCCTGCATATCATCGAGCAAACGTTTAACCTTTACGACGGCGCTATCGGGACGAAGCTCGCAGGCTCTTTGAGCTGCGGTAGTCTCAAGCATTAACCTGATTTCAATAGCTTCCTGCATATCCCTGGCGGTTAATCCGTTTACATGGATGCTTCTGTTGCTTTCTATAACGATCACCTTCTCGGACTCGAGTTGCCACAGGGCTTCTCGCACTGGCATCAAGCTGACGCCAAATTGTTCGGCCAGGTCCCTGAGCTTGATGGATTGGCCAGGTACGATTTCTCCGGTGATGATCTCGCGGCGGAGCTGGTCATAGACTTGTTGCCGCAATGTTTTTGCATCTAGTTTGTTGAGTTTCATGAAAGGCCTCTAATGTATTAAATGTGATCACATATTATTAAAATATATAATATTACATATTCTAATTTATAAATTTAACTATAATATCAAAAAGTTATCATCATCAATTTTATATATATCATTTTTTTCTTGACAAGTAAATTATTATTTGATTTAAAAAAACAGGGGCCTTGGACTATTCAAACCCATCTTAAGTAGTTTTATCCACTATCCGATTTCATGCTTTCGAAGAGACCACTATTCTGTCTATCCGTCGCTGATAATTGCCAGGTCAAGGAACCCGATGGTACGTTTTTTTAGGCTCAGATCTAAAGACGGAAGCCCAAAGCCTATACCATATAAATCGAAAATAGACATCCATAATTTGAGAGGAGGGGTATGTTTATGAGCACCTACATCAAAAAGGCTGCAAAGACACCAGAGACGGATGAAGCAGAAACGCGTGAAATCGTTCAAAGACTTCTGAAGGGAATCCAGGAAAACGGTGAAGACGATTACATTCGCCACTACGGAGCCAAGTTCGGCGAGAGCTGGCCGGGAAAATTTATCCTCACCCACGAGGAAATCGAGCAGAGAATAGCGGAAGTGCCCGCCAGGATTAAAGAGGATATCCAGTTCGCCTATAATCAGGTGTACGGTTTTGCCCTGAAACAGCGTGAGAGCATGAATGAATTTGAAACCGAGATCTATCCCGGGGTTACCCTAGGGCAGCGGCTTATTCCTTGTAGTTGCGCAGGATGCTATGTGCCGGGCGGCAGGTTTGCCCATATCGCATCGGCGCTTATGAGTATCGGCACCGCCCGAGCAGCGGGGGTCCCCTTTGTGGTGGCGTGCTCCCCCTCACACGACGGCATTTCCCTTAATCCTACCATGCTCTATGCCATGTCGGTGTGCAAACCCGATGTCATTATGATGATGGGGGGAGTTCACGCCGTTGCAGCCATGGCCTATGGAGCCTTTACCGGCAAACCGGCTGACGTCATTGTGGGGCCGGGGAATAGATTCGTCACCGAGGCAAAGAGGGCCCTCTTCGGACAGATAGGGATAGATGTTGTTGCCGGTCCTACAGAGTCCCTCATTCTGGCTGATAAGACGGCCGATCCCTTTATCGTGGCCATTGACCTTTTGAGCCAAGCGGAACACGGTTATGACTCTCCGGTGTGGCTGGTTACCGATTCAAAAGAGCTGGGAGAGGCGGCGGTGAACGAGATGCCGCGGGTTATCGGAGACCTGCCAGATCCAGAAGCTGCTGAGGTATCGTGGCGTGAGTATGGGGAGGTAGTTCTGTGTTCGGATCGCGAGGAGATGGCCGAGGTGGGTGATCAGTACGCGGCGGAGCATGTTCAAGTTATAGCCGAGGATCTCGACTGGTGGCTCCGGAGATTAACCAACTATGGCTCTCTTTTTCTGGGAGAGGGATGCACGGTCCCTTACGGTGATAAGACAACCGGTACGAATCACATCTTGCCGACCAACAAGGCTGCTCGTTACAGCGGAGGTTTGAATGTGGGGAAATTCACCAAGGTCGTAACCTACCAGAAGCTTACCACTGAAGCAAACAGACAGATTGCGGCGGTTACCTCACGCCTCTCCAGGGCCGAGGGCATGGAGGGACACGCCCGTGCCGCTGATATACGCCTGAGGAAATACTTTCCGGATGAGGAGTTTGATTTCGAGGTCTATGATCAGAGCAAATCCTTACAAAAATAGTGCAGCGGGGAGAGATTCAGATCAAACAACATGGCTGCCTTCCGGGTATATGGCTGCTAACGGATCCAGTCAGCAGCAATATAATAAAAGGGCATAAGCCGTTATTTCCTTAAACGAACAGGTATTCCTGGCTCATGAGCAAGAGTAAGTTCAAACCGGAGACCATCGAAAAGACGGTGTTCACCAAGGAGTTCACCAGGCAGGAGTCCATCCCTGAGGAGGGCATTGAAAGGGCGGTGGAACTCCTGCGCAGCGGAAGGCTTCACCGGTACAACACAGGCCGCGACGAGAAGTCCGACGTCGCCCTTTTGGAAAAGGAGTTCGCCGACTACCTGGGGATGAAGTACTGTGCGGCCCTCTCATCCTGTGGAAGCGCAATTTATGTGGCGCTGAGGTGTGCCGGTGTGAAACCCGGCGATAGGGTTTTGAGCAATGCCTTCACCCTTGCCTCGGTTCCAGGGGCTATCGTCAATGCCGGGGCAGAACCTGTGTTCGTTGAATGCACAGAGGACTACATAATAGACTTAGAAGATCTTGAAGAGAAGGCCGTAGACAGCGCTGCACGATTTCTTCTCCTCTGCCACATGAGGGGACATATCCCTGATATGGATAAAATCTCGGGGATCGCCGACAAATACGGGCTCTGTCTTATCGAGGACTGCGCTCACACGATGGGGGCCCGGTGGGGAGACCGGCATACCGGTACCTTTGGGAAAATAGGCTGTTTTAGCACCCAGACCTACAAGCACATGAATTCGGGTGAAGGAGGCCTGCTTGTCACCGATGATGAGGATATCATTGCCCAGGCCATCTTATACTCGGGCTCCTACATGCTCTATCACACGCATATTTCCAGACCCCCTCTTGAAGTCTTTGAGAAATACAAGAAGATCATCCCGAACTTCAGCCTGCGGATGAGCAATCTCCAGGCTGCATTGCTGCGCCCCCAGCTAAGGGCACTCGACGCACAGGTAACCCGATGGAATGAGCGGTACCATGCCTTGGAGAATGAGCTGAACAAGATCGCGCATATCATGGTGCCAAAGAGACATACAAAGGAGCATTTTGTGGGTAGCTCCCTCCAGTTCACCTTGAAAGGCCTCACACACGATCAGATGGGGAGGTTTATTGAGGAATGCGCTTCCCGAGGAGTCGAGATAAAGTGGTTCGGCTGGAAGGAGCCCAAGGGGTACACGAGTTCCTTTGAGAGTTGGCAATACATCTCAACTATTCCCGATTTGGCCAGAACAAAACAGGTGCTGGAATGTATGTGTGATTTTCGTATCCCGCTCACATTCTCGATAGAGGACTGTAAGACCATAGCCACTGTCGTTCGAGAAGTCATTGCTGAGGTAACCCTATCAGGATAAAGAGCCGTTATTTCAGGTGTGCATATGATGAATTACTCATGCCCGATTAAGCTTAGTCCCTCGATTCATAAATACGGTAACGTATTTATTCACTCGGGACTAAGTGCTGAGTGAGCCCTTCGGTCTGAGTTCAGGGTCGAAGACAATCGCAAAGCTCACACTCATGAGAATACGTGATAGTATTTGCGAATCGAAGCACTTAGGAAGGGGTTGGGATGAGCAAGGGAAAGCAACTTGCTCATTTAATTAATAACCTTTAATGGAGAAGGAGGGTACAATGACGCTTAATCGATTTAAACAAGTGGGTTTTGTTGTGGTGGCAGTCTTGGTGGTTGGCCTGGTATTCAGCCTTGGTGTTTCGAAGAGCTTGTGGGCGAGCCCCAAGAAGCCTAAGGTAATCAATGTTGGTACGTTCGGAGATCCAAGCACACTCAAGATTGGCTGGGCAAAGGGTTGGTTTGATGAGGCTACAGGGGTTACCAATAAGTGGTCTACCTTCGATTCAGGCGCTGATGTTATCCTGGCGCTGGCCGCTGGTGACTTGGACATTTCATCCTTGGGATCAACCCCTACTACGATCGGTGTCGCAAGAGGGGCTCCATTTATTGTTGTCGCCATTGAGATGGACCTTGCCGATAACGAGGCATTGATAGTTCGAAAGGGTATTAATGTGGTGAGCGATCTGATCGGGAAGAAGATTGCGACGCCTTTTAGCTCCACATCTCATTATGCGCTGATGCGTGTCTTAAAGTTATACAATATCAGCCCAAAACAGCTGACTCTTATAGACATGGGATCGATGGAAGCTGCGGGAGCCTTCAGAAGCGGAGTCATTGACGGTGCGTGGGTCTGGGATCCCGCATACACCGCAATGATTGAAGCCGGAGGGCACATATTGATGGCAAGCGGAGCAGTAGGGAAAATGGGGTATCCCACATGGAATAATCTTGTTGCGCGAAAGAAATTCGCTGAAGAGTATCCAGATGTCGTGGTAAGCTGGCTATCGGCTTTCTTAAGGACAGTGGATTTCTACCACGAGAATCCCGAGGAAGCCGCGAGAATTGTTGCAAAACGTCTTGGAACTAAATACGAAGACGCCTATAAAATGATGAAGGGTTTCGGCTTTCCACCCGGCAAAGAACAACTTACCCCGCAGTGGCTCGGCACCCCAGGGAAGCCAGGTACGGTTGCAAAGGGGATTAGGGATACCTCCGAGTTTCTCGTGGATCAGAAAGTGATAAAAGAACCATTGGAAATGGACAAGTGCATTGAAGCCGTGGACTCGAGTTTTTTAATCAAAGCTGGGCAATAGAGCGAATAAGGCACCAGGGCTATGAGGAGAAGGTCGGATGACCTTCTCCTCCTTAGACTTCTATTGTGATTTCCAGCATAAAATTTGGCCCGTTATGACGATAAGGCCCTCAAAGGCCGTTTTTATACTCCCTTATAGGAAATGCAACGCGGTAACAGAGCCAATGGAATATCATATGCTAAGGAGTTTTCAACGACATGTAGCCTGAGAGACCTATGATCGCCCCAAACAGCTTAAGCGTGTGGTGTCATTCTAGGTAGGGCCGCCAGTGGGTTTGGGGCACGGAACAGTAAGCCTAAGCAAATAAGTTAAGCCTGCCGGGATAAATCTCTTAATATTTGGTGGTGAAAGGAGGCCTTGCCGGATGGTATCGATTTTTAAAACCAAGCTATCGATTGGTTTAACAACGATCGCTTTCCTTGTATTATTTTGGTACTTTATCACGGGCATTCTGGAGTTGGTACCGCCGCTATTCCTGCCCTCCCCAGCAGAAATCATCCGCACATTTTATCTGCTCTTCGAGGAGGGATACAGAGAACTATCCATTTTTCATCATATACTGCTTAGCCTCATGAGAGTGTTGGGCGCCTTTTTCATCGCATGTCTCATAGGAATTCCCCTGGGGCTCTCTATGGCCATGAGTCGCGTTATAGAGGGAATGTTCGATCCCCTCATTGAACTTTATCGCCCAATTCCCCCCATTGCTCTGATACCTCTGTTTATCATTTGGCTAGGGATAGGCGAGATGTCTAAAATCGGGATCATCTTTATCTCAATCTTCGCAGTAATCGTAATCAATACGATTTCCGGAGTGAAAGCGATCACTCTGACGAAGATTTGGGCTGCTCAGACCCTGGGAGCCAATAAATGGAACCTGTTCTGGCACATCACCCTGCCTGGGGCCTTACCCCACATCTTAACCGGGATGAGGGTTGGTATTGGATTTGGCTGGACTACGCTGGTGGCTTCTGAGATGATAGCAGCTGCCTCAGGCATCGGCTGGATGGCGTTAAATGCAAGGCGTTTTCTGAGAACCGATATCATAATCTGTGGCGTCATTATAATGGGGGTAATCGGTCTTTTATTAGACAGAGGTTTAAGGATTCTGGAGGCTCATGCGGTGCCGTGGAAGGGACAAGAATAGGAATTCGTTCCATCCTTTACAGTGCGAAGGATTCTCCAGAAGCTCTTGGAATTCTGTGAGTACTATCCGCGGTACTCTATCATAACGATTTTCCCTGATGCCGTTTTTTGAAAGGCTGTTTTTACGGAAAAACAGGATTTGGCTTGAGCCTTCGTGTAATGCATCACCACAACCGAGAAAGGAGATTGTAAAATCGCCAGATTAGAAATTCACAATATTCGTAAGACCTTTGGCAAGGGCAGCGGCACCGTAACCGCACTGGAAGGCCTTAGCCTCACAATAGAAGATCAGGAGTTCTGTTGTGTGATTGGTCCCTCTGGCTGCGGAAAGACAACCCTTCTTCGCATCATAGGTGGATTTTATGAGGCTACCAGCGGGAGCGTTACGCTGGACGGTAAAGAGATTCGTGATCCAGGCGCTGACCGAGGTGTGGTATTCCAGGAATACGCCTTATTCCCCTGGAAGAGCGTCATGGGAAATGCCGAATTTGGCCTTCGAATGAAAGGAATTGCCAAGAGGGATCGTCGTCAGAGAGTGGAAGAATATCTTCAGATGGTGGGGTTATCGGAGTTCAGCGATGCTGCCACCTATAACCTCTCCGGCGGCATGCAACAGAGGGTTGCCATCGTGAGGGCATTAGCCAATGACCCGGAGGTACTCTTGATGGATGAACCCTTTGGCGCGCTCGATGCCCTCACCAGAGAGGAGATGGAGATCGAGCTTCTGAAGATCTGGAAGAAGACAAAGAAAACGATCTTATTTATCACCCATGATGTTGAGGAGGCGGTTTTTCTGTCCAGTCGGCTCGTCATATTGTCGGCCCGCCCGGGCAAGGTGAAGGAAAATATAGAATTATCCTTTGCAAAGGATTTTCCGATAACAGGTGACTTGAAAGAGGCTAGAACTCTTAAGACAGACCCAGCCTTTATCGAGGTGCGCACTAACGCGCTAAAATCAATCTGGGGCGAGAGGGCTTCCTGATCGGAGCAGGGTTGAAGATGCCTCCTGGAGAAAGAAGAATTTCCCTCCCATGAACAAAACGACCTAAACGCGATCGCAACGAGAAACAGATTTCTGTTTCCAATCCCTGGATACCAATCATCTCAATAAAGATAGCAAGCCGAAGGACTGCCACAAACTAGCCCTTCCTTTTTTCCCTTTCGCCTTACTCCTTGTGCACCTTGAGCTTTGACCTTTGAGCTTTCAGCTAAATCGCCTTTCGCCCTACGCCCTTTGCCCCATTTGCATCTCTCAGCTAACCTCTGCTTTCATCGCATAGCAAAGCCGGGCTTCTTTTTCCGAAATAGTTTGCCTCGTGAGACAGATTAGGATATCTTGATTTTATTTGAAAAGGGTATCAAACATGCTGAGTGTGGAAGATATACGAAAACAAATCGTGGCTGGACTCAACACCTCACCTAAACCGGTGAAGGCCATCCTTTTTGGCTCTTATGCGCAAGGTACCCCACATGATGAGAGTGATATTGATCTTGTGGTTATCTTGGACAGAGCGGGGAAGAGCGAGAGCTATAGAACACTTATCAACAATCGAACGGAGATTTCAAAGAGGCTTCGTGCCCTTAAAAGAAAGTATCCAATCGACATTCTCGTATACACCAAGGATGAGTGGGATGAACTTAGAGCGTCCAACAGTTCTTTCATTCAAAAGATAGAAACGGACGGGATCACCATCTTATGAGAAAAGGCGCAAAGGTATGGCTTGATTTTGGCCACAGGGATTTAGAAGCAGCCAAGCTGCTTTTTATTTGAGTTAAAAACAGGATTTGAAAAAGCTTGTCTTTGCCTATTACGAGTTCCTCTAGGATTGGGAAGGTTTATAACTCGTATTTATCAATCTCAGTTATCAACTGTGATCCCTAGAATATATATTGATACGTCAGTAATTGGTGGGTGCCTGGATGATGAATTTCGTGAACATTCTGAATCCCTCTTTATGGATTTTGAATCTGAACGATTGCAGGCAGTGATCTCAAACATAACAATAGCAGAGATACTTCAAGCGCCTGAAGAGGTGCGATCTATTTTGGAGCGACCAGCTCTTCAAAAGGCGGAGAGAGTATTTTTAGATGAGGAGGCTGTTTCACTTGCAGGGGCTTATATAAATGAGGGGGTAGTAGGTGAGTCCAATAGAGTGGATGCCCAGCACATTGCAATTGCTACCATACAAAGGGTTGATGTCCTTGTGAGCTGGAATTTTCAACACATTGTGAAGTGGAGCCGGATTCGGGCATTTAATTCGGTGAATTTAAAATTAGGATATCCCCAGCTGGAGATTAGGTCTCCACGGGAGGTCTATTATGAAGAAGGATAAGGACTTTGATGCAGTCAGATTGATGAGAAGAATCAGGGATCAGATGAGTAAAGACCTCATGGGAATGCCCCCTGAGAAACAAATCGAATACATCGAGAAGAAATCAGGGCTTCGTAAGGGTTCAGGAAAGAAAGCTGCGAATTAGCCCAAGTAAACTGGATTTCCATCCGCTTACTCATTCGGAAAATGCTCATCTAATCCCCAGCCTGCAATCCAAAATATTTTTTACTGGAAGCTTCTGCCCTTTGCCTCATTTGCATCTATCAGCTATGAACTATGAGCTTAAACCTAATTTGCCCTTTGCCTCATTTGCATCTATCAGCTATGAGCTATTCGCTATCAGCTAATTTGCCTTACGTCTTTATCTTATTGCTCCCCACTTCCCCTCCGCAATTTAACCGCATTAATAGAATTTGACTTTTCCCTTAGATTCAGATAGCTTAACTGAAGAATTTCCATACATTGGATCAAGGAGAAATCAAGATTCATCCAATATCTTTGAACAATTTCAATCATATTGGATATCTTTGAAGTATTTCTAATCACTCAATAGTTGGCCAAATCGAAGAGCAGCTTTCTGATACAGTATGACTGATAAAAGATATAGGGTCATCATTTTAGGAGCAGGATTCTCGAAACCTGCAGGCCTTCCCCTTGCGGATGAACTATGGCGGGAAATTCTTGCTCGATCTAAGAATCTCTGGGGCCGTGCCAGTATGCTAAATGATGACCTTGACGCCTATATTGAATATAGAAAAGATTGTGATGGAATTAATCTCACTCGTGAGACTGTAAATTTTGAAGAATTCTTGGGCTATCTTGATATTGAGCACTATCTTGGGTTGCGAGGGAAAGATACCTGGAGCAGGGATGGTAATGAAGGCCAAGTGGTTGTTAAGACATTAATAGGAGAAATATTAGCCCAACGCATGGTCATGATTGATAGGATCCCCGAGCTTTACCTCGAATTCGCTCGCCGCCTAAAACCCGGTGACTACGTTCTTACCTTCAACTACGATATTCTTTTGGAGCGTTCGCTTGATTCAATTGGTAAAGCGTATCGACTATTCCCTAATCGGTTCAAATCAGTATCGCGGTATAGTGGAATAGTCGATTCAAGCAAAGAAGAAATAGTAATATTGAAATTGCACGGATCAATAGACTGGTTTGACAAAAAACGGTATCTTGACCTGGAACAGTCTTACAAAGAGCAAGGGGCACAAGATCCACCCAACGATATAGTGTTTAATAGCAAAGAAAATTGGAATCTTTCAAAAGTGGTCGATGGCCCACGGCATGATAATGATCCACTTTCATATATGTATCGAGTTGCAGAAATTGAAGATTTGTATAAAAAGCAACTCATGTTTCTAGCAACTCCCTGGATGCTTACGCCCTCCACGAACAAGATTGTTTATGCCAGTCCGTTAGGTGATTTTTGGAATGGGCTTAGTGTGTCAGGAGGATATAATTTGGGAATGGCAATAATTGGTTACTCTCTTCCATTCCATGATATTTATGCCCGTCAAACATTGTATTCTCTATCCAAGAATTATCAAGAAGTTTATTGGGATGAAGATATATTTGGAAAAAAGAAAACGCCATTAGTTCTCGTAGATTTTCAGCCTTCTAGGGAAAAGGTAGAATCTTTCAAAGAAAGCTACCGTTTCATTGATCTCACCAAAGCAGAATTACATATGGATGGTTTCAATTTTGAGGCTATTGAAAAGATATTCGCATGATCGAAGGAAGACGAAATGGCCAACAAGGCGGTTGCAGCCGACGTTGGGTTATGATGGAGGAGGTTCTCATGGTGGATTTTATAACGGAGTGCGTTAACTCCTGGTCGGAATTGAATGAGGTCCTCAAAGCCTTGGAAGGGAAGTGGGTTTTTCGTGGTCAGACATATGATTGGCCTCTCACTACTTCTTTAGAACGCGCCCTCAAAGATTGGGAGATTGAATTAAGGTATGGACCAGAAATCGAGCGCAACCTAGTCAGAGAGTTCAGACGCCGTTACCACGGGGAGGACCGTAACCTCGTTGCTGAAGACACACTTTACTGTTTAGCTTTAATGCAGCATTATGGTGCACCAACACGACTTTTGGATTGGACCTATTCACCTTTCGTAGGGGCTCAGTTTGCTATCAGAGAAGGCAAAAAGGCAAGTATTCTATGGTGTATTAACGCCACGTGGTGCGCTCTCGCTGCTGAGGAGGTAGTAGGAAAGGAAAGTGTGGCACTTCGAAATGTCGATGAAACCAGAAACGACACTTCCTTCGTTCCATTGTTCATGTCTAGCACCCGGAAGAAATTCGTACTTCCTGAAAACCCTGTTAAATTGAGCCAGCGCTTGATTATTCAGCAGGGCGTCTTTATGTGCCCGGGAGATATCGCTGACACTTTCGTAAATAATCTCACTAAGTTAGACGGATGGGGATCAGAAAATAACGTACTGAAGGTCCACCTTACTATGAACCGAGACAATCTTTTAGAGGCTGTTAGGCAGTTGTTGAGTATGAACGTAGATTCCGCGACTTTATTTCCCGGACTTGAGGGATTCGCACGGTCACTTAAAGAGCGATTGCCGCACTACAAAGATTAGGCTATGCGGGGTTTGATTACCAAGCATAAGTTTGTAAACTTCACCCAACTTTCGCTCCACCCGGCAGCGGTACAGTTTCGTTGAACCACTGCGGCTGAGCTTTGCGTTGTTCGTTAAAAATAAGGATATAAAATGGCCAGGCTGTCCACCCCAGCTCATTCGTTCTTTAAAACGCACGTCAAGCCGAATCTTGATGCATGGTCTACGCAGCCAACCGACGTGCGTTTGGCCATGAATGCTGTCCTATCGCTTTATCACTTGGCAGATCATTTCTGGCACGCTTACTCCAGTTCTGATCCTAGCCGGGTGCTCGGCACAAAGTCCGCCAGCGAATTCCGGGGGCAGCTGGCAAAACGGGATACAAACTTCGCCATACTCCGTGATGTGGCTGAGGCGCACAAGCACATGAAATTGGATCGCCCGAGCCGCAAGCTTACCAAGACTGATCAGACTGCTCCCGGCTACACTGGATTTGGAGAGACTGCTTTCGGAGCGGGTCCTTTTGGTGGTGGGCCATCAATTGTTGTGGAGCTGGATGACGGCTCAAAATACCACTTGAGCTACATAACCAAGCAGGTGAAACAAGCGTGGGACACTATGCTTGCCTAGCATTGCCGTCCAACCTTACTGCTGAAATGAACGCTCGTGTATCGCCGCACATGTGTAACGCATTAGCCAGTTGCTTTGAAATGAGTTAAGAGGTCTGAAGTCGTTTTTTGCTCATTGTGAACTAGAGGAAAACGCCCTCTAAAGCGAGAATCGGGGGTGTGTAGGATTAGGAGAGTCGATATGCTCCTCTCTATCCCGGGGCAGATGTAGAGACCCATGACAAATTTCTTTGAAGCATTGCTCAAGTTCCTCAGCGAGTTGACCCTCAAGCGGTTGCTCATACTTGTAGTGATTGCCGGAGCGGTTCTGGCATTCTTTGTCGCATACGAGAGCTACACAGGCTATTTTGAATTCAGCAAGCTGAAAAGAGCTACAGAACTTCTCGAGAAATTGAACAAGCTCAAAAACGAAGACGTGCAACAGGATCCTGAACTAAAGAAGATCTATCTTGAATTAGTTGCGAGAACACATCGAAGCCTTACGCAAAAAAATCTTCTCCTGGGGCAACCATACCTTTCTCTCAAATATGGTTGGACAGAGAAGCAGTGGCAGAAATTCATGGGGGGAGCGTGGTTGTGGGTTGCGTTTGCGCTCTTCGCACTTATAGGTGTATTTCGTAAACGAAATAAACTCAACGCTGTCTGGGGCATGCTTTTCTTCTCTTTCTTATGTGGTCTAATAGGGCTTGCTATTCCCGCTTTTTTGTGGCCATGGCTCCATTTCGCAATATTGCCCGTTATTGAGATTGCTACCATAATGCTTCCAATAGTCTATTTTTCGAAAAGGCCAGCAAAGCAGAAAGCTTAATCTCGGTTTACACTGGACGGCTAATGATTATGTCTTCCCGCAAAGCTCTATCCGAAAAGCAACGAGCTGAAATTTTAATCGCAAACAGGCATGCTTGCTGTATATGTGGTGAACAAGGAGTCCAAATACACCATATCAACGGTGATCCATCCGACAATAAGCCAGATAACCTCGCGGTTTTGTGCCTCTCACATCATGATAAAGCGACATCTCCTCCTGGTCTTTCAGCCTCTCTAAAACAGGAACACATACGGAAGTATAAAGCATCATGGGAAAGACAATGTGCTGTTAGGGCCGAGAAGCTTGCAAATGGTCGTGCATCATTCTTCATGGTCGACTACAAGAACGCTGAAAGAATAAGACAGCTATATTCTCAACTATCAGAATTTGAACGTATGCGAGCATATCGCATACTTGGTGAGAGGTTTCGAGAAGAAGCTGTTTTTCGAAAAGAGCAGGGTTTTGAGGTTTCTTTAGAGCCAAACACAGAGTGGAACCCCACAACGGAAAGACTCTTAGAAGAGATGAAATCTGGCAAAGTTCAACCAGATTTCTTCAAAGGTATTGAGGGGCATCCATATGATCCATTGCTACCCGCTGGTCCAGCTTTTGGAACGTTAAAACCCCAATACGATATTTGGTGTCAGATTATGATACGAGCCATAATAACAGCTAGAAGAGTCTACGACCTTGGTGACCTTATGCAGTTGGAGCGGCCGGAAGAAGCAGGCCTTCAAGGTATCCTTGTTTCTTTCAAAGCCAAAGTTTCCGGTGATGTTGCTGCTCCGCGTGAATGGGAGAAGAGACCAGTAACCGAAACCACTTTAATGGCTCACAATAACTTTTCAACATGGGAATCAGTCTTACGTTTGAAAACTCATTATATATATTCTCTAACAGCCTCGTCCACTTTGAGTGATGGCACCGAGAACGGCCTTCTTATTATGCGACAAATAAGAGATGTTGATTATACAGATAATCATAATATGCATGTTGTGTTCGAATCTATGCCTTTAATTCTGGGAGTCGGAGCTTTAGAAATAACTTGATTGACATAACCAAACATCCAACTGATTGTTGTTCCACTGCGCTTTACGCCAGCAGGTGACTTTATCGTTGGCCTGAAATAGATTAAGGAGTTTCAATGGACATACTGAAAAGAAAAAATCGTTTTTACGATACACATCGCTTTGGACAGCCCCAGATTCGTGTTTATCACAAAAGAGGAAAGGGGAAACAAATGCCCCGATACCTGCTGAAATGCGGATGTTGTGACGAGAAGCTGGAGATATGCTATTCAGATGATGGGCTTGAGATCGGCGGGGTGAATGGGGCAATAGAAGACTGGCGAGAAATCTTACTCCCTCTTTTGCTGATTGAGCAGAGGGGTGATAAACTGATCGATAGAGGGAAAGTCGCGACCAAGATAGGTGGGTAATAATTGCCGGTAACATTCAGGAGGTTTACCATGGCAACCGCCAAAGAGAAGATGACAGAAATAATTCAAAATCAACCTGACGACAGTTCTTACGATGAGATCCTAAGGGAACTTGCCTTCGCCAGAATGGTTGAACGGGGTTTGGAGGATTCAAGAGCTGGTCGCACCATATCTAATGAGGAGATGGGGCGCAGGATACACTCATGGCAGAAATAAGGTGGACCGAAGAGGCAGCAAATTGGCTGAAAGAAATCCATGGCAACCCACCTGTATCGAGTCTTGCACCTGTTGTGGAGTTATCCATAAGCGAAACGAGTAAAACAGGTGAAGCGTAGAAAGAGAACCTCCCCGATCAAGCAACCCGCACGGCTTAAAAAATATCGTTAAATCCTCACTATGCGTAGTGAAAGATGAATCCAACCATGTTAGACTGTTCTAAGGAGTAGATTATGGAAACAATAGGCGCCTACGAAGCGAAAACCTATCTACCCAAATTGCTTGAACGTGTATCGAAAGGCGAGCGTATCACCATCACAAAACACGGTGTTCCTGTGGCCGTGTTGCAGCCCCCTGACCCCGAAAAAGCGCTCGATACAAAATCAGTTATCGCTGAGCTTCGCAAATTGCGAAACAAACACAGGCTCGGCGGACTTTCAACCCGTGAGATGATCGAAGAAGGAAGGCGATAGATGATTTCCTGGTTACATGCTTAAAAGAGGATCATGGTGATTACTCGAGAATTTAAAGAATCGGATTTCAGCGCCGTAAAAGATATCTACCAACAGGGCATTGATACGGGTAACGCGACGTTTCAGACAAAAGCTAAAGACTGGCACGATTGGAATAGCTCAATGCTTGAAGTGTGCCGGTTGGTGGCCGTTGAGAATGGTCGAGTTATTGGTTGGGCAGCACTGTCAGCTGTTTCGAGTAGATGTGTTTTTGAAGGTGTTGCTGAAGTAAGCATCTATGTTGCCGACGAAGCGAGGAGTAAGGGTGTTGGAAACGCCCTTCTATCTGAGTTGATTTCCAAATCGGAAGAAGAGGGTTTTTGGACGCTTCAAGCAGGCATCTTCCCTGAAAATGAAAGTAGCATAGCACTCCACAAGAAGAATGGATTCCGTGTAATAGGTGTGCGTGAAAGGTTGGGAAAGATGAATGATAAATGGCGTGATATAGTGTTAATGGAACGCCGAAGCACGGTAGTTGGCGTGTAGGGCATTTAGCCTTCGCCCGGACAAATTTTCCGCTGGGCTTCATGCCAGCGGGTGATTTCCCGGTTAAACGGTGCCGTTGAAATCTGTTCTAAGACGGAACGCTCACGACGCAGGGGTAAGGAAAACGCATACAGCAAGGCTCTCCAAAATTAGTGAGCCAGGGAGAGTGAAATGGGTGAGACGAGAAAGATCAGGAAGGTCCTGAAGGCGAAGCCCACGATCGAGGGAGCGGGCGTCCACCTCAAAAGGGTATTTGGGTTCAGCGAGGTGCCGATGTTCGATCCGTTCCTGCTCCTCGATGACTTTCGCTCGGATACCCCGGAGCACTACCTCAAGGGCTTTCCGTGGCATCCCCACCGCGGGATAGAGACGATTACCTATGTGCTCCGCGGCGATGTGGAGCACGGGGACAGCATGGGAAACAAGGGAGTTATCTCCTCGGGTGATGTGCAGTGGATGACCGCGGGCAGCGGGATCATCCATCAGGAGATGCCGAAGGGCGATGAGGGGGGCCTGATGTACGGGTTTCAGCTTTGGGCCAACCTGCCCGCATCCCACAAGATGATGGGCCCGCGATACCGGGATGTGACGAGCGGCCAGATTCCCGAGCTCACGCTGAGAGATGGGGTAAAGATCAGGATTATCTGCGGGAAGATCGGCGAGGTGCAGGGGCCTGTCCGAGATATCATCATCGATCCGGAGTACCTGGATGTCTCGGTTCCGGCACACTCGCAGTACACCCACCCGACCAAAAGGGGGCACACCGTGTTTGCGTACGCCATCGAGGGGAAGGGTTACTTCTGCACGGAGAAGAACCCCTTTACCTACGAGGTGGAAGGCGTCAACTACTTCGACATTCAAAGGGATCCCTTCATCGGCAACGGGACCCTCGTGTTATTTGAAGACGGCGGTCAGGTGATGGTCTCAACGGAAGCAGAGCCGGTGAGGTTCCTGCTCATCTCAGGCAGGCCGATCGGAGAGCCAGTGGCCTGGTACGGGCCTATCGTGATGAACACGCAGGAGGAGCTGCAAACTGCATTTGAAGAGTATCAAAGGGGCACATTCATCAAGTAAATCAGGCCAGCGGTGAGCTGCGTCGCTGCCTCCCGGTTTGAATTTATGGAAATAAAAAAAGGTTATATCTATCTTTCTGATAAATGGTATCCTCACTAATGAACCGGAAGGATTGAGGATTTTTCCCTCAGAGGGTGAAAGGTCACAAGGGAGATGAACAAGATGAAGTCTTTAAAGATGTGTTTTCTCTTCCTGGCCTCTGTGTTGATCATCTTGCAGGCGCAGAGCCCCTGTGGTGCGTATACATTCTCCCTGGGGAAGCCATCGGATGAAACGATCGATTTCAAACCGATGGAACAGTATATGGAGATAAAGCTGATCAGCATGAATCTCCCTGAGACTGCCGAGCCCCCATGGTACGGGGAGATTTTTTTACATAGAAAGGAATTTGGGCTTGGCTACATTGAGGTCACACTCGGCACCAAGGCGGAGAGCCGCACCATAAAGACCATGGCATTTAGCTACGAAAAACAGAGCGCAACCCAATACAGGTATAAATCCCTGGGCATATCTCCTGATACCTCAATGTCTCTGTCAGGACAATTCCCCTTTCCCCTTCAGGATCAGGTTCAGATTCGTATCGTGGTAAAAAATTTTGAGAGCCCAGAGAACATAGGCCTGGTAAAGCGCATACTGAATATGGCAAAAGGATCGGGACTCGAAGGGTTGCAGGCCTACAGCCACCTCTTCAATACCGCCTCCGTGGCCTTCGGTGTCATTGAAAACCTGTTTCCTCCCGCGGCAAAAGACGATGAGATTCTGATTGCCGTAAGCGCTGAGGATATCACCCATAGATACCATTCCGTGTTGTTTCGCAACGATGGCAACGAGGAGTTCGAGATCTTCAGGCTCGGCTTTTACCCCCAGCAAAGCCTCCTCCCGCGGCTCAGCTTTGCGGAGGCATTACAATCAAACAGGATCAAAAGAGCAGATTTCTGGGAAGAGGCCATCGTTAACGCCGCGAGGCTTCTTGAAAATCAGGGCCTCACGCCCCTGCTCACTATCTTGAGAAGCTTCGCGAAAGACCTGAGGCAAGAAGATCTCACCTACAAGGATAAAGTGCTGTTTTTGGCTCAGGCCATACACTCATGGGCATCCAGGGCGGTGGATGGGTTTACCTATGCAAACAAATTCAGGGTATTTACCGCGTCCAACTTCCGCAGCATTCAGTTGAGCGCGGGTGACAGAAAATGGCTGAAAGGCACGCCGTGGGATTTTCCTGGCGGCGACTGCGTCACGCCGGCCTGCAAGGCCGTGGCAGATTTCATCGCTAAAAGCGTGGTCAGAGATCAAGGGGCTCTTACCTATATACGGAATGGGTTTCAGTTTACCGTGGAAGATACGCCCGTTTTCATCGAAAAGGGAAGATACTTTGAAAGCCTCATGATCATCCATGACAGCGAATTTGAGATGCAATTTGTAGGGCGCTCTATTGTGTTCAGATTCGCGCGGGGTGATCTTCCCATAAAGTATAATGAGCGCTTTTTCAAGGATAAGGCCATTGACATCTACATCAATGAAGATGAGCAAGGCCCTTACATCAGTTCTATCCGGGTGTTATAATGCAGCGAGAGATCCTGTCGCATGCTCAAACAATGTAACCCGTAAGGTGGGGAGGCATCCCATGAACGGTTCCTTGACCGAGGTCATCACCGAGGAAGAATTTCTTCCGCTGGCACAGGAGCACTCGCGCAATTTCCTTAAGATCTATAATTATCTCCACACGCAAAATAAGCCCTTACCCAGGAGGTTCTATGCCCATCTGATTGAGGAATCCGAGGAGCTGGAGAGCTTTCTGGATGATCACTGTGCAAGGGACAATAAGACCTGGTATTTCTTTGGGGAGATCGTTGCCTGCATCAGAAACCTCTCGAAGGTTGCCTTTATCCTGAAGCACCTTCTCTACCGATACCCGGCCTATGAACTCCACGAGGATGAGGCAAAGGAGTTTCTTCGAAAAACGAGGAATGCCTCCACGTTTATCGATAAAACCATCCTTTCCCTTTATCAAGAGATTAGAAGGGAGTCCAGGCGGCTTGGCATGGCCATGCCCAAGGGAACATTGAAGGAGGATTTCTTCAGGGAGATCTACCCGCAAAAGCGCCTCCCCTATACCATTAATGGAGAAGAGGGTTTTAACGCCCAGAAGATCGCCGCTGGGATCGCAACACAGTACCTTAGGGTGATTGAAAAGTGGGAGTACTTTGAGTGGAACTTCGGAAAGGTCAAGTTACGCGCCCTCAAGGAGATGATCCCCGATATGGTAAACGAAGAGAGGTCGAGGGAGGTCATCACACTCATCCATAATCTTCAATCCACCTATGATCACTATATAAAGCATACCCCGCTGGAATTACAGGATGAGGGATTGAAGAGGTTCAGGGGATACATATCGCTGCCCTTGCATCTGCTGAATGTGATCAATTGGCTTTCCCATTTGTATCAGCGACATATCACCACTGCCGTGCAACCCAAGGGGAGGAATGGGATACCACAAATCATCAACGGCACGCGCATACTGGATATTATGGTGAATTTCGCGTTGTTATACACCAATGGATACCTGCAAAAAGGAAAACGGTTGGCCGATGATATTCTCGGCAAGTACATAAAGATAGGCACCTGTGAGCTGAAGGTCCCCCAGAACCTCGGTTTTCACCTGAGGCCGGCCACGCTGGTAGCAAGGGTGGCGGCATACTACGGGACCAAGCTGTGCCTGATTGTGGACGGCCAGGAGTATGATGCGAGCAGCATACTCAGCATCACCATGGCCGGGGGATTGATCGCCCGGAAGGGCCACAGAACGGTGGTTTTCATGGGCGATGAGAGGGCGCTTCGTGACTTGAAACGCCTGTCCGAGTTTAATTACGGAGAGGATGAGAGGGGGAATCGTACCGCGCTCCCCCCGGACCTCTCCCACCTGTGGAGTTAGGGGTATGGAAGAGCTGATTGAAAGGGCGGCAAGGGATTTGATCGACTCCAGGTATGCGATCGCCCTCACCGGGGCCGGGATGTCAACCGAGTCGGGGATTCCCGATTTTCGGGGGCCGTCGGGTATCTGGACGAAGAATCCCGAGGCGGAAAGAAGGGCATATGAAACCTATCACAGGTTTTTAGCGGATCCTAAGGAGTACTGGGAGGAGAGGTTGGGCGGTCCCTCATTGCTGGGGGATCTCACAGAGATAGCGCCCAACCCGGGCCACTACGCATTGGCTGAGTTGGAGAAGGAGGGGTTTCTAAAGACGGTGATTACCCAGAACATCGATAATCTCCATCAAAGGGCGGGAAGCAAGAACGTACTCGATTACCATGGAAATGCCTTTAAGCTGCGGTGCAAAGAGTGCACCGCGAGGTTTGATTCAAATGAATATGACCTGAAGGGGCTATGGGACGAGGGAAAGCTGCCGCCTCTCTGCAAGCATTGTGGGGGTGTGGTAAAGGCGGATATCGTTCATTTCAGGGAGCCGATTCCCTCCGACATCGCCCATCAGAGCCTGGAGGAGGCCTTGAGGTGCGATCTGATGCTGGTGTGCGGAACTTCAGCTGTGGTGTACCCCTTTGCCGAGCTGCCGAGGATCGCGAGGCAGCGGAGCGTGGAAAGGGCGGGTGGAACCTACGCGATGGAGAAGGTCCCGGCGGTAACGCTCATCGAGGTGAACGCCGTGCCCACGCCCTTAACAGAAGGCGGGATCTCCGACTACCTCATACAGGGGAAAACCGGCGAAATCCTGCCCAGAATAGCTGAGGCGGTGGAGAGGATAAGGGAATAAGCGGCTTGTTTTTTTTGGGGAACTGTGTTTTCAAAATACCTGAAAAGGAGCGTATAATCGATGGAGGGATTGCCAGGAGAGAATTTCCTGGGCAACTGAATGCATGCTCCTAAGAAGCTGTGCAGAGCATGGAGATGTCTTTTTTTGTCTCATGCACTTAAACAGGGGGCCTCAGCGTGCCCCGTAAATCGGGGCACACGCGCAACGCGGATTTGACTATTGTATGCCACGGCGGTGGGTGCCCCGATTTATCGGGGTCTGTCTGTGCATTATTTCTAGGGCATGAGACAAAAAAAGACATCTCCATGCTTAACTGATAGTTTCTTTGATCAATAACCCTGAAGCGAAGCGTCGGGGTCATTTGCTAAAATGGAAGATCGCTGGGATATCCGTAAAGAGCTTGGCTCCGGGCCTTTGCCCGAGAATATCGTGTGCCCGATAGATGGGGCTGAGATGGTGTTGGTTTCTGAGGGTCCGTTTACCATGGGGATAACCCAGGAAGAACTCCGTCGGATATTCATAATGGATGGGAGACAGGTTCCCGTGTTTGCAACCGAGATACCCGCCCGCACTATTTCGCTTGGTACCTACTATATTGATCGATATCCGGTGACTAATTACCAGTACCGTCGATTTGTGGAAGATACCAGGCATCGGGAACCTTTGCTCTGGAATGATCCCTTGTGGGATCGGCCTATGCAGCCCGTGGTGTTCATAGGCTGGAACGATGCGAGGGCGTATGCCGCGTGGGCGGGCAAGACGCTTCCCAGTGAGGCACAGTGGGAGAAGGCGGGCCGGGGGACTGATAGCCGCTGGTGGGCATGGGGACATGAATTCCACACGGGCAGATGCAACTCGAGGGAATATGGCCTTGAGCGCACCTCGGAGATAGGGATCTTCCACGAGGGGCTAAGCCCCTACGGGTGCTACGATATGTGCGGCAACGTATGGGAGATGTGCGAGGGAACATGGCAGGGGGAGTATTTGCCCATGAGAGGAGGGTGCTTTTTGGGATCGGCCGCATTTGTGAGAGTCACCTGTCGATGGACCCCTGAGGATCCCGCGAACGGCGCACACTGGCTTGGGTTCCGATGTGTAAAGGAGGTTCCGGCGACAATGTAGCTCCTATTGGCCGGCAATTGATACGATGACGTGGAGGTGGAGGGATGGTGGTAAATTTATCGCAATATTTCCTGTGCCATGAAGAATACGGCCATGAAAAATAAGGTTGACATTCGAATCGCCATTTTATAGATAATAGATTAATATTGTAAGGGGTAGATCAAAGAGGATGAATCCCATAATCACAGATATGAGGGGCATTATCAGAGCAACAGGTGCACGCGCAGCGATATCGTTGCTCGTCCTCATGGTATGCAGCTTGAAACTACCGGGCCTGATAATGCCATGAGAGGCAAGGAATTCTAAAACCCGTTATCAGGCCTGCCTGATAACGGGTTTTTTAATATGTTGAAACGAGAATTGGATTTGAGGAATAAAAAGGATGCTGCTTCAACGATTTTCTCGATCAGTTTATCAATCGACAAAGGGCGAGGATTATCGTAGAAGAGTATGAGTATAAAATAAAAAGGGGGTAGCTATGGAAATCAGGGTAACTAAGTCAACGACAATTGGGCAGAAACCACGCCCGAAGGACTCAGAACTGGGGTTTGGAAGGTATACCACCGATCACATGTTTCTCATGGATTATAGCGATGAAAAGGGGTGGTATGATGCGCGCATTGAGCCCTACCATAACCTCAATCTCGATCCCACTGCCCTGGTCCTGCATTACAATCAGGAGGTGTTCGAGGGCCTTAAGGCCTATCACCTGGAGGACGGTGGAATAGGGTTGTTTCGACCTGACAAGAATATCGAGCGGATGAATACCTCCGCACGAAGAATGGTGATGCCTGAGGTGGATCCGGATCTATTTCTCCGAGCCTTGAAGGAGCTCGTCTTGGTTGATCGCGATTGGATCCCTACATCTGAGGGGACATCGCTTTATATTCGGCCAACGATGATCGCGACCGAGCCCGCCCTGGGAGTAAGGCCTTCAGAAAAGTACCTCTTCTACATAGTGCTCTGTGCGGTGGGCGCTTACTACCCGGAGGGGTTCAGTCCCACGAGGATTTACGTTTCAGACGAGTATATACGCGCTGCAAAGGGTGGTGCGGGATGTTTCAAGACATCATGTAACTATGGGCCCACACTCATAGTCTCCAAACAAGCGGCCAGCAAGGGCTACACCCAGGTTCTTTGGCTCGATGCAAGGGAACGGAGATATGCGGAGGAGGTTGGCACCAGCAATATCTTCTTTTATCTTAATGAGGAACTCATCACGCCGCCGCTAGAAGGCACTATCCTAGCAGGCATTACCAGGGATTCGATACTCAGGCTCGCCCAGCACTGGGGGATCAAGGTTTCGGAACGGCAGATTTCCATCGATGAGATCATCGATGGATGTAAGTCCGGGTCTCTAAAGGAGATGTTCGCCACCGGCACGGCTGCGGTCGTTTCCCCTGTGGGAGAGATCTCCTATAAGGGAGAGGATTGCCGCGTGGGGAATGGCAACACCGGAAAGCTGTCTGAGAGGCTCTATGAGGAGATCATGGGCATTCAATACGGCCGCAGGGAAGATCCCTTTGGCTGGGTGTTGCGTATTGCGTGATTGCCTCTTTTTATCAGCGAGATTATCGCTCGTGCGGAATGAGAGCGAGTGCGGATAGCTCCACCTCTCCCCATTCCGCATCATTCGGTCATCGTGGGATCTTCCCTTGAGGCACCTTACTAATACGAAGGAGGCCCACGCCCATAGAAATGGAAACAATATAGTGCTCTCCTTAGTCACTAACCTCCAGTTTTTCACTCGTTCGCCCCGAGGGTATGTGGATAGGGCCTTTGACAAGGCCCCCGAAGGGATGTATGTTTCTGGAAGATCGGTTGCCCACGCGGGGCGTTGAGGTCATTCGAATGGAGGACATGAAATCCGGGATGCCGGCGGTGGATGAGAGGAGAGCTCTGCTATGCCATTCGTAACAATTGAGGATTGTCAGATCTACTATGATATGGCCGATTACACCGAGCCATGGCTGGATAAGAAAGACATCATCGTTATGCATCACGGGCTATGTCGAAGCAGCGAGGCCTGGTTTGCGTGGGTCCCGATCTTATCGCGATACTTTCCAGTGTTACGGATTGACGCTCGAGGTTGCGGCCGCTCCTCCAAGCCCGAGGAAGACTTCGAGCCATCGTTAGAAGGCTTCACCCGGGATTTGGCCCAAATCCTCGATGCCCTTGGAATCGGTGAAGTCCACCTTATCGGGGAATCCTTCGGAGGCGTTATAGGATTGAGCTTCACGAGGACATCTCCCGACCGTGTGAAGAGCCTCATCTTGTGCAATACGCCGTGCAAACTGCCGGAGGGCTTATCAGGCAAATACGCCTTGAACTTCACGGATAGCGCTACGGCGATCCTATCCCTTGGTGTTCAGCAGTGGTGTCTGCGCACGATCGGCTACCGACTCGATGAGGAGCTTGCCACGGAGGAAATGAAGCATTGGTACGCCCGCGAGATGGCACGCACGCCGAGTTGGTTCGCCGCCAAGTGGGTTTCCCTTTTGCCCCGCCTCGATTTTACTCCATACCTGTCCGAGATCGCGTGCCCCACGCTGCTCCTGGCAGGGGAGAAGAGCGCGATCAGCACCCACGAGCAGCAGCAAATGATGAAAAGCAGCATCCCGAACTGCGAGCTATTCGTGCTGCCCTCAGTTGGGCATGGCGTGAATGTGGTAGCAGCGGAGCAGTGTGCCCGTGCTGCCCTCCGATTTCTTAAAACCCATTCCTGATATACTTTAGGGGCGTATAACCTTGGCGCTCTTATTCAGGGTTATTTACGAAAGAAAAGTTCAGTAGAGCACGGAGATGTCTTTTTTTTCTGCATGCCCTGTAACAGGGGGCCTCAGCGTGCCCCGTAAATCGGGGCACACGCGCAACGCGGATTTGACTATTGTATGCCACGGCGGTGGGTGCCCCGATTTATCGGGGTCTGTCTGTGCATTATTTCTAGGGCATG
>CAZJXD010000021.1:0-9457 GCA_964549945.1 uncultured Desulfobacteraceae bacterium
GGCATGCATAAATTGCGATATGCGATAAAAGATGGCAATTTTTTAGGGTACTATAATTCAAATTTTAGGCACTTCTAATTTTAGCTCACTTTAGGCACTGAATCATTATGGACGTTAGGACGCTTAAAGAACTTATCGAGAAGGTAAGGGATGGCACCATCGGGGTCGATGACGCCCTCACCAGGCTCAGGGACCTGCCCTTTGAGGATATAGGCTTTGCCAGAATAGATCATCACCGAGCCTTGCGCAGGGGATTTCCCGAGGTTATCTACGGCTGGGGAAAGAAGGCCGAGGAGATCGTGGAGATCATCAGGAAGATGGTGGAGAAGGAGGAGAATATCCTGGTTACGAGGCTCACCGATGACAAGGCGAAGATCATTAAAGAGCAATTCCCCAAGGGGGAGTACTTTCCCAATCCCAAGGTCTTCACCCTGGAGGTAAAGCCGGCCGAGAAGAGGGGAAAGGGCACCATTCTCGTGATCAGCGCGGGAACGGCGGACATACCCGTTGCTGAGGAGGCGGCAATTACCGCGAGGTTCATGGGCAATGAGGTGGAAACCATTTTTGATGTAGGGGTATCAGGGCTTCACCGCCTCCTGGGGAAAAGGGATGCCCTTATGGAGGCCTCGGTGATCGTGGTGGTGGCGGGCATGGAGGGGGCCCTTCCCAGCATCGTGGGAGGCCTCGTTGATAAGCCGGTCATCGCGGTTCCCACAAGCACGGGATATGGGGCCAGCTTCAGGGGCCTCTCTGCGCTTTTGGGTATGTTGAACAGCTGCGCGTCCGGGGTGACCGTGGTGAATATCGATAACGGCTTCGGGGCCGGGTATGCCGCGAGCCTGATAAATAGAATATAAAAAAAGTGCCTAAAGTGCCTAAAATTTAAAGTGATCTAAAGTGTCTCTCTTGTCATTTGCTATCCGTTAAGGATAGGTTGAGGGTTAAATTCCTCAAGTTGCAATTCACAATCAATAATAAATTTAGGCACTTTAGCTCACTTTAGGCACTTTGAAATTTATCTCCTCCTCTCCCTTATCTCCCGGACCATGGCCTTCAATTCGCTTACCTTCTCGAGGGCCTCTCCGCTCCAGCAGGGAAGGATCGAGTTGTTGTGAAAGAGCGGCTCTGCGGTGAGATCAAACCGAGATGCCGCTACTGCCTCTTCCCACAGCTCCGTGTGGGGCATGGGCGAGTATTCGCTCAGGTAGGGAATTGCCCCTGCCTGTCCCACATAGGCGATCGTTTGGGCTACCTGTTCATGGCTCTGGCCCGGAAGGCCCATGAGTATGTACACCCCTAGCTGATCGGAGCGAAACCCTGCCCCTTTGAGGTGAGAAACGGCCCTCTCGAATTCGCCCGTTGAAAACTTCCTCCCCAGGTTGTCCTGAAGCTGAGGGTCGGAGGTCTCCAATCCCAATCGGATCACCTTGAAACCCGCTTTAAAGAGGAGATTCGCCACAGCACCGTCGATATAGGTGATGTGGATTCCATTGGGGCAGTGGAATCTGAGTCCTAGGTTCCGGCGTGCCACTTCCTCCAGGAAGACACAGATATGCTGGCGGGAGTCAACGAGAAGGGCATCGTCGTAAAACGCGAAATCCGTTACGTTGTGTTTCCTGTGCCAGTAGAGGACCTCCTCCAACAACTCAAGGGGATCTCGTGTGAGAAAGGGGGGGCTCAGGTACGGGGAGGCACAGTAGGCGCACCGAAAGGGGCATCCAAAAGAACTCCTTATGCATACATAGTCAATGTTTGTGAGCAGATCAAAGGCCGGGTACGGGAAGAAGGGTTCAGCCTTTTTTTTGGGCTGAAAATTTTGTATAATGCTTCCCAACGTGTCATCCAGTTTCGCCGGCCAGTATTGGCCTGGTGAGGGGATGACAAAGTCGGCCTGAGAATAGCTTCTGGCATGCTCGGGGCAGAGCGTGGCGTATATTCCCCCGAGGAGTACCGGTACGTCCGGGTGAATATCCCTGACGAGGCGTATTGCCTCAAATGCTCCAGGGTACCAGTAGGTCATCAGTGAGGTGACAAGGACAGCCGCTGGCCGTTTTACCCTCCTCACTTCTTTCTGAAATGCCCGGGGATCAATGCCGTAACGGCTATACCGCCTTTGTATGGAGGAGAGCTGCTGAGGTTTGAGAACAGGGTGTTTCCAATATTTTCCCGTTCCATACTGGCGCCGGAGGGGCTTTTTGGCGTATGCAGTTTCTTCCATGAGCGGGTGATGAACATCGAGGCAATCTATGAGGTGCACCGAAAGGCCCGATTCCCTTAGGTGGCTCGCCAGGTACAGTAAACCCATTGGCTTTGCCCATAGATCGTAGGCCGCAAAATCATATATCCAGGGATTGACCAGGATTACCATTGGTTTCATGAAAAATCCGAGCTTGTTTCTTCAAATTGCGTTGATGGATTCGTAATAAAGATAATAGAAATTATCTTCATACTGCAAGTTTTAGTATACAGGGTGTATTGATTGTCATTCTTAAAAAGGATAGCTTGTGTTGAACCATGAAGGGATTTTTCTTTTCATTCTCACCGCAAAAGCGCAGAGTTCGCAAAGTTTATATTACCTTATACGATTATTGCGTTAACTCCGCAGAATAATGTCAGTCATTTGTTCTGATTGATGTGTCACTGATGAGGGATAGGGATGTCTTTTTTTGACGCCGAAGAGTTCCATGCTGTTGTGCCCGCAAAAGGTGCAGATGGAGGCGGGCGATCTGCTCCTCAGGCACTTCCCAGTTCTCCTCATATGGATGTCTCCATAGGGGACCGGCGCCCGCCTGGATCATCGGTAAAGAGCAGGCTCAGTGCATTTGCCTAGTTCGGTCGCAAAAAAAGACATCCCTATCCCTCATAATGCAATGGTTACGGAGTTAAAGCAATAATCGGTTACCTTATTTTGCTTTTCGCTGAGACGCCGAAAAGCAAAATGATATAACCCTTTGGGCATTCGGATTTTCTATAAGATATTGTGTAATATAAAGAGCTGTGGGATATATCTATTATCGCAGCGTCAGCTGCTGAGTGGTTTTCAATCGCCGTCCTCTCAACGGCGATGGAAAAAGTATTCATCTCTTTGCGCCTCTAGCGAAGCGGGCGGTGAATATCTACCTATATGCCTGCATTGCATAGCTTGGGCCACCAGCTAAGCTGATGGGTTATGGTATAAATAAAAAGCACAAGGATCTCAACAAACTCGACAAACACTACCTATTCTTGAGGGAGGATTCGCATGAGGGCGGTGGTGCAGCGGGTAAAGACGGCAAAGGTGGTAGTGGGCGGTGAAGTCGTCGGGGAGATCGGGAATGGCCTGTTAGTCTTTTTAGGAGTTGGCGAGGGCGATCAAAGCGAGGACGCGGATTACCTGGCATCAAAGGTGGCGAACCTCAGGATCTTCAGCGACAGCAATGATAAGATGAATTTATCCCTGCTGGAGGTGAGCGGCGATGCCCTCGTGGTATCCCAGTTCACCCTGTGGGGAGACTGCCGAAAGGGTAGGAGGCCGTCTTTTGTTCGGGCCGCCGAACCGGCTCTCGCCAATGAACTATACCAAGAGTTCATTGATCTTTTGAGGGAAAAGGGCATCAAGGTGTCAGAGGGAAGGTTTCAGGAGATGATGGAAGTTCACCTCGTAAACGACGGCCCTGTCACCATGTTGCTTGATAGCGCGAAGAATTTTTAACGGGGAAGGGTGCCCAGGATGGACTACCAGTACCAGGGGAGGGGGCAAAGAGGGGAAACGCCACGGCGAAGCGATGGGCTCGGTCTACCTGAGCCAATTGAGGTGAAAAAGGATAGGCGAAGGTCGAGGTTGTCCATATGGAAGTGGATCTTTTTTGGTATATTCATCCTGTACTTCGTCATCACCGCCTATCGTATTCCATTGCTAATCCAATTGGGCGAGTACCTTATTGTGGAACACAAGCCCCGGAAGGCGGACCTTATCGTGTGCCTTGGAGGGCCCGGTGTGAGAAATTCCCTTGCAGCGGTTGATGTCTACCAGAAGGGCCTCGCCCCTTACATCTTCAAGGCAAAGGAGCTCAAGCCCGATGGCCTCGATTACCTGAAGAGGAAGGTCGAGAATTACCCCACTAAATTTGACCTGTTTACCATGGTAGCAGAGGGTTTTGGAGTCCCGGCGGAGGCGATCATCTCTCCCGGGAAGAGGGTTGGAAGCACTATAGAAGAGGCCAACCTGGTTCGAACGCTTGTGCTTGATAAGGGGTACAGGTCCCTAATAATAGTGACCTCCCTTCTGCACTCTCGCCGAGCCTACCTTACCTTCAGGAGGGTTTTCAAGGATTCAGAGGTCCAGCTAATCTCGCTGCCCTCACACTACCAGCAATTCAACCCAAAGGATTGGTGGAAGAATCGAGAGTACACCAAGGAGCTTATTATCGAGTACCAGAAGCTGATCTACTACAAGCTCAAGTACGGTATCTGATGTTCGGCGCCGGTTGTCCTGTATCCGGCATCCAGGGGAAATGGTGAAGATATGAAGAAAATTGTCGTACAGATCGTCTTTATCGCCATGCTCAGTTCAACTACTTCGTTTGCGGGCATCTATGATCTCGAGGTCAATGCAAGCCGCTCCGATTTAGAGGCAAGGTATAATGCTACCCTGCCTCTCGACAAGGGCACTTTTTCAACCGGGCTGGGTGCGATTTACAGGGATGATGATTACAAAATAGCCGATATGAAATTGACCTTGGGCAAGGAACTATTGGCACCCGAATTAAGGCTTAATCTCGGTCTTAAGGGTGTGGCGGGAAATGTGGAGAGGGATCAAAAAAAGGGTGATCTGATGGCGGTAGGGGTTCTGGTTGAGGCAAAGTATCCTATCCCCCAAACCATTTCGCCTATACCAATAGAGGTGTCAGCAGGTGTGTCCTTCGCCCCGGATACCTTTTGTTTTTCGGATTCGGAGCGATACCTAGAAGTAAGGACCAGCCTTGATTTCCGTGTGGCGAAGAATGGAGGGGTAATCCTTGGATACAGGTATATCCACGCTCGTCTTCACGACAGCTACGGGCAGTGGAAAATATCAGACGCAGCGCTTTTTGTCGGTTACCGCCTAAACTACTAGCGAAGCCCCGCCTTCTCGCTATTTTTTCTGCTCGGTGCTCTTTGTCTGCTGCTTTGATTTCAGCTTATTGATGAGTTCCTTGAATGATGAGTTGGCGAGTATTTCATCGAACTGCGCCCGGTAGTTTTTCGCGATGCTCACCCCTTCAATTGCCACATCACAGACAAGCCAATTGCCCTGCTTGTTCTTAAAGAGGTACAGCACGGGAATCTCGGTATTATCACTGGTGAGGATCTTGGTGGATACCACCACATAACTCCCCTTCGCAGTTTCATTGAGGTAGCGGATGTTCTTTTCAGAAAAACTACCCGCCTTTGCCAGATACGCATCAATTTTATCCAGATAGGTACCCTCCAAAAGGTCACGGAAGACCTCGATAAATTCCTTTTTCTCTTCGTTGGTCCTTTCCCCCCAATGAGCACCCAATGCCCTCCTGGCGAATTCATCCTCGTCAAACCGTTCTCTCACCAATTTGATGAGGATGCTTCTTCTTTCATCCTTTTTATCAGGTGTTCGAAGGGACGGGTCGTTCAGGACCTCGACGATCTTATCGAGCGTTCCTTTAAGAGAATCGATGACCGGTCCCGGCCCCGCCCAAGTGGCAGGGGAAAGAAACACCATCATCACAACGACTGCCGCTGCATGGAAAATAATGAGTGTATCCCGTTTGAACGTCATCCTGATTCCTCGTTTCAGGGTTATACATGAAAGAAACCATCTCCATGCCCATTTCTATAGTAGTCTCTCAGGGTCCGTGAGTTTTGAATGGCCTCCACATGATAATGAGTTTTGGCAGCAACGCCAGCACCGAGAGCAACGCGATAAACATGGCCAGCCCGGTAAACACGCCGAAGTAAATAGTGGGAAGGAAATTAGACAATACCAGTATGGAAAAGCCGAAGATGATCGTGATTGAGGTGTTAAGGATAGCCCTTCCCACGGTTCCATGACACAGGGACAGGGTTTCGGCATAGTCGTCGTTTTTCGCGAACTCCTCTCGAAACCTGTAGATATAGTGGATGCTGTTATCGATCGCGATTCCCATGGTGATGGCGGCAATCGTAATGGTCATCACATCCAGGGATATACCCATCAAGCCCATGATGCCGAGCACGATGGTCACGGCGAGCAGATTGGGGATAATGCCGATGATGGAAAGGGTGAGGGATCTGAAAAGGATGAACAGCATGATCCCTATGCCCAGTAACACGATGCCCAATGTAAGGATTTGGGATCGAAACAGGCTCTGGAGCATATTGTTGTAAATCACAAGCATGCCGGCAACCGTTGCCTCATTTTTCGATAGCCCGAATTTGGTGTTGAGATCGCTCCTGATTTTCTCAAGAAGTGCTTTCCTCCTGAGCCCCTTCTTAGAGTCCAAGATCCTCACAGAGATCCGGGCCTCATCATGGGCGATGGACACATAGGGGTCCACCATCTCAGATCGAATGCTAGGAGGAGTCTTTTTAAGCAATACCGCTAGTTCAAGGCTATCAAGTTTTTTCCCTTCATTCAGCTGCTCGGCAACCCTGATAACGGAGGCAAGGGAGAGAACCTTTCCGATCTCCGGCAAGGAGGCGAGGTAATCGTGAACCTCTTCGATCTTCTGGACTTTATAGGGGGTGAGCCAGTAGTCACTGGGCTCAGACTCCCCGGCCCAGTTATCAGCCTCAACAGGTGCCTTCTCTTTTGGGCCTTCGGCGTGCGCTTCCCCGAAGTGCAGGATCACGTCAAGCGGCATGGTGCCCCCAAGCTTATCGTCGATGAGTTTCATCCCCTGATATATTTCGGTTTTCCTGCTGAAGTAATCGATGAAGCTGTTCTCCACCTTGAGCCTGCGGATGCCGATCAAGCTTATGATGGCGAGCAGGACCGACACGATGATGACCGTGCCCCCGTGGTGCTTCGCAATCGAGGCGAGCCGGGAGGTGATGAAGGACTCTCCTCTGCGGGCAGGAGAGGGGGTTGATTTCTTGAGCACCACCAACACCGTGGGGAAGAGCAGAAACGAGGTAAAAAAGGTGACACACAGCCCTATGGCCATCATCCACCCGAAATCAATGACGGGCCGGATGCCGCTGAACACCAATGAGCTGAACGCCAAAATGGTGGTTAAGGCTGCATAGAGGCACGGCCACACCATTTTCTTGGCAGTGGCGAGCACGATATCAAACTGAGGCTCGGAGGCCATATCGCCGCAGAGCTGCCGGTACCGAACAGCCAGGTGAATGTTCATCTCCATAGTGAGTATCAGCATCAAGGAGATGAAATTCGAGGAGATGACGGTCACCTTCCAGTCGAGAAAGCCGAGCATCCCCATCATGAACAGAACCGCGTAGAAACAGGTCAGCAGCGGCAGGATTACCCATCGCAGCTCGCGGAACAGGAGGGCAAGGGTCGCCACAATGAAGAGGAAGACCCCCATGCCGAATACCACCAGATCTCTCTTGATAAAGGTGATCATGTCATCGGCCACCATGGGGACCCCCCCGAGATGCACTGCCGCGTATTTCCTGTAGGGACGCAGGATCGATCGAATCCTCTCGATGTCCTGATGCCGCTCTCTCGTATAGGTGGCATAGTACGTATCGTAGTCGGCCTTGTAACGTTCTAATTGAGACTGCTCACTCTGGCTGAGTGTGGTAGTCCTCTTTTTTGCGAGCAACTGATTCCTCTTCTCAGCGATCTCCGAGAAAGCGTGGTCTTCTTTAAGGTAGAGGATCAGGCCGGTGGTCTGGCCGTCGGTGCTGAGGATGAGTTTTCGGTAGATCGGGCTTTCAAGTATCTCTCTTTTTGCCTCCGCAATATTAACCCCAGGGTCTTCCAGGGTCTTGAGACGCTCCTGGCTAATCTTGGTGAGGGTGGCCCCGGAGGCCTTTAAAAGCGGCACATCGAGAAGGGTTACCACCGAATCAACCCTTTCCAGTGCCTTTAATTCCTCCCGGAGCTTCTTGAGGTGCTGGAGCGATGCCCTGGAGAAGAGATCCTCATACGGGGTATAGGTGACTACCAGGAATTCCTTGATATGGTAACGGGAGTTGATTTCGCGAAATGTCTGGAGGTCTTTGTCATCCTCTAACAAGAGGGTGTCGGGAGAGGCATCGAGCTTGAAGTCCTTGGCGTGATACGAAAAGAACGCGAGCACCGCTGCGAGCACGATGAGTACCACCGCGGGGTGTCCCAGGATAACCCTCTCGTAGGCCTTTGAAAGACCGTTCGTCATGGTTGATCGCTTTTTATTTACTATGCTTCAGGGGATTTCTCTTCTCGTGCCGTATCAAAGAGCCTGGTGCCCGGGTCCTTGAGATGGATCAGTGTTTTACCCTTGGCCTTTTGATAGGGCCTCTTTTGGGTGGAGGAAGTATAGGGGCAAAGGTCTTTGAGTGTCAATAGAAATCGAGATAGTTTCACTGGAACGCGCCCCAGCCAGTTTGATAAAATTTTCAGCCATGCCATCATCCGTGTGGTTTTAGCTTTACACCCAAGGTCGAAATTTCATATAGTTCCCCGCTAACCAGTGGTTCCTCAGTTCTATTCGAAACCAGTGCGCAGGAGCTCCTTTTCTGAAAGATGATGAAAGAAGCAGGCCATAAATTGAAGTATCTCATACTTATCCTCCTTCTTCTTGTCTTTTCTTCAGCGGGATGCGCCCACAGACAGGTTAAAAACACCCCTGCCTTGCCGGACCCATCAGTTCACGACGATCAAGAGGCGATTCCATCCTCCTCGGATCAGGCGCAGTCGAAACAAGAGGAGGGTGTGAAGGGATCCCTGGAGGGCGACCTGGATGTTTTTTCGGAAGAGGAGGCCAAGGAAGAGGCGGTGGAAGTGGCGGACCCTTTGCAGCATTGGAACCGCGCTATGTTCCATTTCAACGACAAACTCTACTTCTGGCTCCTAAAGCCCGTATCAAGGGGGTATAAGGCCGTGATACCTACACCCGTCAGGAGCGGCATAAGGAATTTCTTTCATAATCTCACCGCGCCCATTCGGATGGTCAGCGCGCTGCTCCAGGGGAAGGGGCGGGCAGCGAGCGCGGAATTAACCAGTTTTTTGATCAATAGCACCGTGGGGATCCTCGGGTTTGGAAATCCTGCCAAGAGGTGGCCCGAGCTGAGTTCCAGCGAGGAAGACCTGGGCCAGACCCTGGCAACGTATGGCATTGGTGACGGGTTTTATCTCGTCTGGCCTATCCTGGGGCCCTCCACCCTGCGTGACTCCGTGGGGATGGTCGGCGATTGGTTCTTGAATCCCGTCTCATATGTGCAGCCCCTCGAGGCAGACCTGGAGATTAGGGCAGGGGAGATTGTAAACGATACTTCGTTTCATATCGGGGATTACGAATCCCTGAAGGAAGCGGCA
>CAZJXD010000021.1:9557-57936 GCA_964549945.1 uncultured Desulfobacteraceae bacterium
TGTAAACGATACTTCGTTTCATATCGGGGATTACGAATCCCTGAAGGAAGCGGCAGTGGATCCTTACATTGCACTGCGCAATGCCTATATCCAGAATCGTAAAAAGAAGATAGGGGAATAGAAAAAACGGGTTACTTGGTGGTCATAACATATACGCCATCCCATTCAGGGGGAGGCGGGTTCTTCTTTAGATCTTGACATCGTTTGATGTAGACCTGTGCCGCGTAGAGGCCTGGGTCCGTAGCGGTGATATTTTCGAATACGCGTATTGCATCATCCCATTTTTGCGCTTTATACAGGGAGATGCCCTGATTGAACCGAGTGATGTTCTGATGTTGAGTTTCGGGGAGGTCTTTAAATCCCGCAAGGTTGTAGATCTTCACCGGCTCTTTCTTTCCCTTCACCCTCACTGAATCCAGCTCCATGCACAGAAATTCGTCTTTCACCCTCTCATAGGTGTATTCGCTGATAATCACGTTGGTCTTGTAACTCTTATTTGCCCCTTCGAGCCTGGAGCCGAGGTTCACGGAGTCGCCCATTACGGTGTAATCAAAACGCTGCTCCGATCCCATGTTCCCCACCATCATGGGGCCCGTATTTATGCCGATGCCGATATCCATGGGTTTCTTGCCCTCTGACGCCCATTTCTCATTGAGCTTTTTGAGCTCACGCATCATCTCCAGGGCAGAGCGACATGCCCTGCTGGGGTGATCTGGCATATCGAGTGGCGCTCCATAGATGGCCATGATGGCGTCGCCCATGTACTTATCAAGTGTTCCATCATATTTTAACACGATATCAGTCATCACGGTGAGGTATTCGTTGAGCAGGTGCACCAGCTCCTCTGGGCTCATTCCCTCGGCAATCGTGGTAAACCCCCTGATATCCGAGAAGAGCACGGAAAGCTCCTTTCTGTCCCCACCGAGCTTTAGCTTCTCGGGGTTTTTCAACATCTCGTTGATCACATGAGGGGACACATAAAAGGTGAACACGCCCTTGATCTTCCTTCGCTCCTTCTCCTCAGTGAGATATCGATGGATGGTCAGCGAGATGTAGAGGATAATGAGGGCTGCCAGGGGGTATACCATATTGAACCAGAGCCCATGGCGAACAAAGAGGTATCTGGCAAGGAATATATAGGCTATGAAAAGGCCTACGGCGAAAGAGATTCCCTTCACTGCGCCCAGGCGGGGAACCACAAACCCCATAACGATCCCCACGAGTATGATGGCCAGGAGGTCAAATACCTTTGTCCATTCGGGACGATCCAGGAATTGCCTTCTCAGGATGTTATCGATAACGGTGGCATGAACTTCCGGGCCAGGATACACGGGCGAGAAAGGGGTATTCCGTATATCGTACATCCCCACGGCAGTGGCCCCCACTAACACGATCTTGCCCTTGAATTCTCCAGGGGGATATTTGTTGTTGATAATGTCGGTTATGGGGTAGTGAGTGAATGTCTGGGGCGGTCCCAGGTAGTTGATCATCATTTGACCCGTTTCGTTCGTTGGGATGTTGATATCTCCGAGCTGTATTCCCTCTATCCCATAGGGAGCTACCCTTGCGATGAGTGGAGGCATGTCTAAATAATGCCAGATACACATGATTGAAATGGGGGCAAAGATCTCCTCGCCGCATTTAATCACCAAGGGAGTCCACCTTACTACGCCGTCCGGATCCGGTATTATGGTGAAATACCCGGAGGAATCGGCGGCCTCGTTTAATATTGGGAGGTTTGATTCAGGGACATACGCATCAAAAAAGGGTTGTATGTTGCTTTCACGACGGAAGAATTGGACTGGATACCTGGATTTACCGATCTGGGAGATTTTCTCGTTGCGCGTTTCCTCGTCCATTTGATAGCCAAGCTCCTCGGGGCTCATGTGGAAGAAATAGCCCAACACGACCTTAGCGGTTGACCTTTTTATCGCATTTGCCAGGATGAGGTCGTTATCGGCGAGGAGCTTGGATTCCTCCAGAAAGCGGGTGAGCGCCTTGTGCTTAACCGGTAATTCCCCTATCTTGGATTCCAATTGCTGAATAAAGGCGAGGTTGCTGTTTTCGTCAGGCTCCCAGAACCCAACGTCGAATCCTATTACCTTTGCCCCATCCTCGGAGAGGTAGTCGATGAGCTTGGCTATCTTGGCTCTAGGCCACGGCCACTTGCCCTCTGCGTCAAGGCTCTTTTCATCGATGACCGCGAGAACAACGGTGCCTCCAGGTTTTCTCACCCCCCTTGATATGAACCTAAGGTCCATGGTCTTGAGCTCGAGGAGCTCGAGAAAGGAGGGCCCGATGAGGAACACAACGCAGACGAAGAGGATAAGGCCCAGGGTGATGGAGAAGGGATTGACAGAGAATAAGAGCCGGAGTAATCTTTTCATTCTCTATTCCTTTAATAGGGCCCTTTTCGTGAGCACTTTCAGGCGCATGAAAAAATTGTCCACCTTTCCATTAGGTTAACCATATATGGTAAATAGGGGGCAAAGTCAAGAAGGCACGCAACCGAGAGGAAAATTCGATTGACAACCTCTCACATTGATTAAAAAATACAACCTGCTGAACTCCAGGAGTAGAAATGCCGTTTTCAGATAGTGTTGTGTGGTACAGGTTGAGCCATTTTCCTGCTAGTCCGATAGCACTTTTTTGGTAGGTGGGATATGAATAAATTCCTCAAAGGGCCAAAGAGCCAAATCCTAATTTTCACGGACCTTGACGGCACCCTTTTGGACGATAAAACCTATGACTTCAAACCAGCCCTGCCAGCCCTGAAGCTCATCCGTTCACGAAAGATACCGCTTATCATGGTGAGCAGCAAGACGAGGGCAGAGATAGAGTTTTACCGCAAAGAGCTGTCTCTTGGGGACCCCTTTATCGCGGAAAGTGGAGGTGCGATATACTTTCCAGCCTCCTTTCCATTGCCAGATGAGTACTCCTACGAAATGGTAGACGAGTACCGAGAAGTGCTCATAGGGACCCCGCTTGCGGTGCTCCACGAGAAGATCCGCGAGCTGAAGGGGCAATTCCGGTTCAGGTGTTTCTCTGAGCTGACCATCGAGGAGATCGCGGAGCTAACCGGGCTCACCCATGAGCAGGCACAACTCGCCTCAGGGAGGGAATTCGATGAGCCAATAGTACTGGAAAAGGCCTCTGATGAGGAGTTCGTGTGCAAAAGGGCCCGGGAGTTCGGACTCGATTGTGTGTACGGGGGTCGATTTCTCCATCTCTTTTGCGGGGGTGACAAGGGTAAGGCCGTGGACGTGATACTCAATGTGTATCGGCAACAAGGCCCCCCCTTGATTTCCATAGGCCTTGGTGACAGCTATAACGACGTGCCCATGTTATGGGCGGTGGACAAGGCCGTGGTAATGCAGGCACAGGATGGGGGATACATCGAAGGCCTGGATCATCCGGATCTCCTCAAGGCCAAAGGGAGAGGACCGAGCGAGTGGAATAGGGCCGTGTTGAGGATTCTGGAGGATATTTTAACATGATTCCCACAATCAGATGGGAGGGTAATTACATCTGCCTTATTGATCAGAGGAGGCTCCCGCTTGAGGTAAGGTGGGTTGTGTGCCGAGGCCTCGATGAGGTGATCACGGCCATCAAGGATATGGCCATACGAGGTGCCCCGGCGATCGGGGTGGCCGCCGCAATGGGGCTCGCGTTAGGCGCAGGATCAATTGAGACGGAAGAGTATGAAACATTTCGCGCGAAGTTTCTCGCGATGGCACAGGACATGGAGTTGGCGAGGCCCACGGCGGTGAACCTCAGATGGGCGGTAGAGCGCATGAAGGAGATGGTAGGGGAAATGCGGGGCAGAGGCGTTGATGAGATCAAGGAGGCGCTCAGGAAGGCGTCACAGGATATGTTGGAGGGGGATGTGGAGATTAACCGCAGGATCGGTGAAAACGGCCTTACACTTGTTCCCCATAGAGCAACGATCCTTACCCACTGTAATGCCGGGGCATTGGCCACCGGCGGCTACGGCACCGCCTTGGGGGTGATCAGGGCGGCTCACGAGGCCGGCAGGGTGATCCACGTGGTGGTCGATGAGACGAGGCCGCTGCTTCAGGGCATGCGGCTCACCGCGTTTGAACTCATGGAGGAGAAGATCCCAGCTACGGTGATCGTGGACAGCGCAGCCGGGTATCTGATGCGAAAAGGCAAGGTGGACCTGGTGATCATCGGGGCCGACCGGATCGCATCCAATGGGGATACGGCGAACAAGGTAGGATCATACCAGCTCGCCGTGCTGGCAAAGGAGAACCGTATCCCCTTTTACGTGGCCGCACCCCTTTCAACCTTTGACATGAGCCTCAAGAAGGGCGATCAGATCCCCATTGAGGAGAGGGACCCGAAGGAGATAGTCACCTTTGCCGGTCAACAACTTGGCCCTGAAGGCGTTCACGCCTTTAACCCCGCCTTTGACATTACTCCTGCCAAGTATCTCTCGGCCATAATCACGGAAAAAGCGGTGCTCAGGCCCCCTTTTGGAAAGAACATTAGGCGTCTAGTTGCAGAGTCTAATTAATTGTGTCAATCTGTCAACTCTGCCGCTTCGAACCTAATAGGCTCTCCAGATCAAAGGAGTGAATTAAGGCGGCAAATCCGAATATCGATTTGCCTATACCTCACTCTATTTCGATTCTTCTCCTGCGGCGTGTTTCATTTCCCTGAAGCCCCTCATGATTGCCAGGTAGAGAAGGGCGGCAACGATAAAGCCGGGAATAGCGCCTCCTATCTGAAGATACCTGCCAAGCCAGAACACCAATGCCCCCACCACCCAGGAGACGAGAGCCGTCAGATGGACTCCGCCTGTATACCAGTAGATGCCTTGTGCAAACAGCTCGTCAGTCGTGAGCCTCCGCCCCTTGGTGATAAAGTAGTCCAAAAGCACAATCCCGAACAGGGGGCAGAAGATAAAGCCAATGATCTCCAAGAAGTGCGCGTATGTCTCTGGATACTCGCCGAAGATCAGCGCGATTATGGTGCCGAGGGCCCCACCGATCACGACCCCCTTTTTCTCTCCCAGCCTGGGGTAGATATTCAGGGCAGAGACCGAGGTAGAGTAGATATCAAGGAAGGTGGTGGTGAAGGTGGAGAAGAGCACGATGATCATGGCGGGAATGACAAGCCCAAAGGAGACCATAAGCTCCAGCACCATGGACTCCGGGGTAGGGGATTTGGTGGCCAGGGCTGCGCTCAGCCCGATGACGTACATCCAGGAGCTCACGATGAAATATCCGATCCACGTTCCCCAAAAGCTGCCTTTATCGCTCCTGGCATACCGTGAGTAGTCGCAGACCAGCGGGAGCCATGAGATCGGCATGATGATCACGTAATCCAGGCCTACCATGAAGGGGAGCTCTCCTGTCGGAGGTATCCCCATCAATTTCGAGATCCCGTGCTGCTTGAATAACACGTAGGTCATCAGGATACAGAGAATCACCAGGGCACTTACCGCGATGCGATGGAGCCACTTCCAGAATCGGTGTCCCACAAGGGCCCAAAAGGTGGTTACCACACCCAGCAAGACGATCCAGAACGCGGGCGTATAGATCGAGGAGCCCTGGGTAAAGGTGGCGGCCGTTTGTCCGCCTATCCAGACCATGACAGCGGTCCACCCGATGAGCTGAAAGATATTCAGTACCGCAGGAATGTAGGATCCACGCACGCCAAAGGCGGGCCGGGTGCTCACCATGGAGGGGATACCCCACTGGCTCCCGATGATGCCCCCCAGGGCGAGGGGCGTGTTTCCGATCACGTGACCCACCAGGATCACCACGATCCCCGTCACGTATCCCATGGGAACCAGAATCCCGCCTGCCCATATTTCGGCCAGGGAGACGGCTGCTCCTGCCCACAACAGGAAAAAGTCAAGGCCTGTCAAGTTCCTTTTATCCCTTGGAATCGGTTCAATGCCGTTCATGGTTTCCCTCCATTTCTCTTTAAGGAATGTCGAATACCTATCTAAAAAATATTTGAAATTCGCTTCAACCTTGAATCAACATTGATTGTCGTTTCGGCGCCTCGGATAATGCGATTGTTCAAGTGTTCAGTGTTCAGAGTTCAGGGGGGATCGGCTATAGTTTACGATCCTGAACACTGAACTCCGAACCCCTGAACACTAGAATTACCCAATCCCCCTTTTAATCTTGAGCACCTTTCGGACAACCTCAGCCGGATTTTTGCCAATGACCCTCACCATGGGCTCCTTGCCTACCTCACCCCTGTCGTAGATCACATCCGGTACCTCGCCAGCCTTGAGCACCTCCCGAGTGCCCCACTCAAGAGAGGATCCCTCGTGCTCCTTGATCTCTCTGGGTTCATCCGCCCTGTCGAAGCCGCGGACCTTAAAGCCGGCTTGCTCGCAAACGCGAATAATCTCCTCCGAGAACCGGATGTTCATAACGGACCGATACTCCGGATCGTGTTGTATGAGGGTTAATATAATCCTGGCGACATGCCGGGAGCCTCCGAACGCAGGACCTGTGACGGTGGCAATTGAATCATCCAGCCTCGTGATTCGGCCGGGAAAGGCGGCCACTTCCTCATGGCCTTCCGCGTAGGGCAGGGCATACCCGAGGTTGGAGTGAACCTCCGGGATCAGGCAACCGATTTTATTCTTCTTTAATGTCTCCAGCGCTGCCGCCAGATCCCCTAGCACATGAGGCCGTGCCGCATCCCGGGCGATCACGGCGTAGGGGTTGGTAGGGCCGTGCCCCTTCCCCAGGGAAAGGGAGAACCGAATTGCCGTTTCCATGAATTCCTTTGCCCGCTTCACCGCCTCCTGGATGGCAGCTCCCTTGGCGAGCTCCGTGGCGATTGCGGAGGCAAAGGTGCACCCGGTTCCATGGGTATTTTTGGTGGGAATACGAGGCCCCCGGAACTCGAAAAAGGCCTTGCCATCGAAGAGGAGATCCACAAGTTCGCCCTCAAGGTGCCCCCCCTTTACCAGCACATTCTTGGCGCCCATATTGTGGATGCGGCGTGCCGCATCCTTCATGGCCTTGAGGTTGCTCACCTTCATACCGGCGAGCACGGAGGCCTCGGGGAGGTTTGGTGTCACCACAAAGGCAAGGGGTATCAACTCCTCCCTGAGGGCCTCCTGGGCCTCTTCCTTGAGCAAGGAATCTCCGCTTTTCGCCACCATGACGGGGTCCACAACCAAGCGCTTTACGCGATATTGTGCGATCTTGGAGGCTACCAGGCTCACGATAGGGCTGCTCGAGAGCATCCCAGTTTTGACCGCATCTGCCCCGATATCATCCATGACCGAGTCTATTTGTTTCTCGATGAACTCCCGCGGCAGTTCAAAAACCGCCTGAACTCCTACGGTGTTCTGTGCGGTGAGCGCCGTGATTACGCTCATGCCGTATCCGCCCAACACAGTGATCGTCTTTAGATCCGTCTGAATGCCCGCTCCGCCGCCGGAATCCGAGCCGGCAATGGTCAGTATCCGCTTCATGGCCGCTCCTCTCTCAAGGGCAAAAATCCGTGCATCTGCCTGGATTTGATTTCACTACCGGTCGGCATTAGTCGCTTTACCGGATTGAATCGCTTATTGTGAGGGGTTGTGATGGCGGGAAAAGGCGCCACGCAAAAAAGGCCGTAATTCCGGACTTCAGAATTACGGCTCCCTGTTTCTTACCCGCGTTCCCTACGTCGGAATTACCCGGACAGGTTCAAGGGGTCATTCCCATCACCCGAGGTGAAAAAGAGGGCGAGGCAGGAATTTCTCAGCCAACCAGCTCCCCCAGCATCTTTTCCCTGATTTCATAGCTCAATTCAACGTGCATGTCAATAAAAATAAGGAATCACTCATTAAAGGTGACTCACTATAATATTCACTTTTTTATTGACAAATCATTTTTCTTTATCTATTGATCTTTTCTAAACAAGGAAAAGACAAAGAAGATGGAAGCAAAGACATATAGGTTGGTGAGTTTGTATTTAATGTATTACTTTTTTAGCGTTACCTCTATCCGCGGACCTGATTGAGGGCGCTAAGAGAGCATTTACCAGGCCGTGGAAAGAGGAACCTTCCACGGCCTTTTTTTATCGTGTAACTTCATAGCAGAGAAGGGGTGAGTTATGACTGTTTCTGAAAGAATTAAGGCGATGATTGAAAAGGCGTCGTGGGTAAGAAGGATGTTCGAGGAGGGCGCGCTGAGAAAGAAGAAATATGGTGCGGAGAACGTCTTCGATTTTAGCCTGGGAAATCCCAACCTGGAGCCACCGGCGAAATTCAGGGAAACGCTCGTGCAGGTGGTTTCCGATGAATCGACCGGTACCCATGGCTACATGCCGAATGCCGGGTTCGTGGAGACGAGACAGGCGGTGGCCGATTATCTGAGCAATCTCAATAATTTTTCCTTTACCGCAGATGACATAGTCATGACCGCAGGAGCGGCGGGGGCAATGAACGTAGTTCTGAAGACTATTCTCAACCCTGGCGATGAGGTGATTATCCCGGCACCCTTCTTTATGGAATACTCCTACTATGTGGAGAACTACGGCGGCGTTTCCAGGATAGTCGATACTAAGGCCGACTTTTCTCTTAACCTTGTCAAGATTGAGGAGGCCATTGGCGCCACTACCAAGGCGGTATTGGTGAACAATCCGCACAATCCCACCGGAAGGGTGTACACAGCCGATGAACTGGCTCAACTGGGAAGGCTGCTCTCGCGCTACAGCGAGAGATATGGAGAGCGCATCTACCTGATCTCCGATGAGCCCTATAACAAGATTATCTACAATGGCCTGACGTGTCCCTCTGTTTTCGACTCATACCAGGAGAGCTTCCTAGTCACCTCATTTTCAAAGGATCTCTCCATACCGGGAGAGAGAATCGGGTATATTGCCGTTCATCCGCTCATGAGGGATAAGGATATCATCATGGAGGGGCTCATTCTGTGCAACAGGGTGATCGGGTTTGTGAATGCGCCTGCATTGATGCAACGGGTCATCCCCTCTCTTCTGGAGGTAAGCGTCGATGCGGGCCTCTATCAGAGAAAGAGGGATATCCTCTGTAAGGGGTTGGAGGAGTCTGGCTACAAGTTTTCCGTGCCGGGTGGGGCCTTCTACTTGTTTCCCGAGTCCCCGATACCGGACGACGTGGAATTTGTCAGGTCCCTCCAGGAGGAAAATATCCTGACCGTACCGGGCACCGGCTTCGGAGGCCCCGGGCATTTCAGGATTGCCTACTGTGTCGATGACGGAACCATTGAACGGGCTTTACCTGGTTTTGCCAGGGTGATGAAAAAGTTTAGATAGGAGGCGAGCATGTATTCAAAGGTGGTTTCTCTCAGGTTCCCCAGGGAGATCGTGAATCAGGCGATCGTGGTCAATCTGGTCAAGCACTACGACCTATCCTTCAATATCCTGAAGGCTACCATCTATCCCAGGAAGGAGGGCATGGTGGTAATGGAGTTGAGCGGCAATCGAAAGAACTACAACGCCGGCGTGCAATACCTGAAAGGCCTGGGCGTCAAGGTTGAAAATATAGGCCAGGATATCAGGAGAAATGATGAGAAATGCTACCACTGCGGCCTTTGTACGGCGGTGTGTCCTACCGGTGCCCTCTACATCGAGAGGCCAGCGATGACCGTTGCCTTTGACAGCGATAAGTGCAGCGCCTGCGAGATGTGCGTGATCTCATGCCCACCAAAGGCAATGGAGGTGAATTTCGACAGGGCCCTCCTCGAATAAGGCCTGTTCCCACCGTGTAATTCTCTCCACACGCCCCGCAGGTGTGGCCTGCGGGAGCCCTTCTTTGTGTTGCTACTCCCATCGGATAATCCTTTGGCAAAGACGGAGGTATTTGATACACTTTGTCAGAAGCCGAGCGAATCAATATCAGGTCGAACAATGGCGAGGATGAGTGAGGGGAAGAGGAGCGTTGCAGTTGCCCTTAGCGGGGGAATGGATAGCTTCTATGCAGCGAGGCTTCTCAAGGAAGGAGGATGGGATGTGGTGGGCGTTCACCTTCTCCTTCCCATTCCGCAAAAGGAGAGGGAGAAAAGGCTAAAGACCCTTGATCTCCTGTCAGATGAACTGGGCATTCGGCTGTTTCACCTCTATCTGGAGGACTATTTCCAGGAAAAGATCGTCGATTACTTCATCGATTCTTACCTCAATGGCATTACCCCTAACCCCTGTGTGGTATGTAATCGGCTAATCAAGTTCGAGAAGGTGATCGAATGGATGGATGAAAAGGGAATTGACTACCTGGCAACGGGCCATTACGCAAGGGTGAGCAATAGCCCCTGTGGAAACTACTCGGAGTTGCTCAAGGGAAAGGACGGGCGAAAGGATCAATCCTATTTCTTGCACAGGCTGGACCAGGCTCATCTCTCAAGGGCGGTATTTCCGCTGGGGGATATCACCAAGGAGGAGGTGAAGATTAAGGCGAGAGGAAGAGGCCTTCCCGAGGTATTTCATTCGGAGAGCCATGAGATATGCTTTATACCCGATAATGACTACCGGTCTCTGATTCAGGGGAAGACGAGAGAGGAGGTTTCTTCATCGGGTAATATAGTTGACCTCGAGGGCAACGTACTGGGCACTCACGCAGGCACCCATGCCTATACCATTGGGCAACGACACGGTCTAGGAGTCGCCTTCAGGGAGCCTCTTTACGTCTATCAGATAAGGCCCGAGACAGATGAGATCGTAGTGGCCCCGAAACAACATTTATTTTCACAAAGCCTCATTGCCGAGGATTTTCACTGGATAGGGCACAAACCGGATGTCACGACGATGCGGGTGCAGGCCCAGATTCGCTACAGGCACAGGCCAGCTGAAAGCACGCTTACCATTCTTTCAGCCAATCGCGTGCGATGTGTGTTTGATGAACCCCAGTGGGCGATCACCCCTGGCCAGGCACTTGTGTGCTACGAGGGAGAGAGGGTTCTGGGGGGAGGGTGGATAAAAAAGACTTGAGCGTTCACTGTTGTCCGTTATCCGTTGACCGCACTCAGGCCTTCGTGTATTTCGGTGAACGGAGAACGGAGAACGGATAACGATTTAGTATGTCAAAATACTTTAAGATCATTACCCTCGGCTGTAAGGTGAACCAGTACGAGTCCGCCTTTATCGAGGAGTCATTGATTAATAGGGGTTGTAAAAAGACCGGCCAAGAACAGGAGGCGGATCTCGTCATCATCAATGGCTGCATTGTGACCTCCACTGCGAGCTATCAAACAAGGCAGGCTATCAGAAGGGGTATCAGGGAGAACCCGAGTGCTGTGACCGCCGTGGTTGGATGCTATGGTCAAGTATTTCCCGAGGAATTGGCCGATATCGACGGGGTCGATCTTATCGCGGGAAACAGGGAAAAGGGCTCTCTTCCCGACCTCCTGCTAAAGGCAACTCGCCAAAGCCCGCCGCTCATTCTAAGAGAGGATTTCGAGGGCTCTTCCCCTTTCGAGCACCTTCCCATTAAAAGCTTCACGGGGAGAACTAGGGCGTTTTTGAAGATACAGGATGGATGTGAATCATTCTGTTCATATTGCATCGTCCCCCTGGCCCGCGGGCCGCTCAGGAGCCTTGAGCCTCATAAGGTTATTGAGCTACTGAGGGAGTTGGAGAAGAACGGCCACAAGGAGGTGGTGATCACCGGGATTCACCTGGGCAAATATGGCACGGATTTAGGAAGCGGCATGAATCTCCATCACCTGCTCGTTGAGATTAACAGGAACAGATCGCGGGTGAGGGTAAGGCTCAGCTCGCTTGAGCCGGCGGAGATTGGACGCGATTTGATTGAATTCATGGAAAGCCATGATTGGGTGTGTCGCCACTTTCATATTTCCCTTCAGAGCGGGGACGATACCATCTTAAAGAGTATGAACAGGCAGTATACGGCGGAGAGATTCACCAATCTGATAGAGGATATTCACCGTCGCGTCCCCCGGGTTTCCATAGGGGTTGACATCCTTGTCGGCTTCCCTGGGGAAACGGAGAGGGCATTCTATAATACCCTTGCGCTCTTGCGGGATCTCCCTATAGGCTATCTGCACGTGTTCCCCTACTCAAAACGAGAGGGCACCGCGGCAGCTCACCTTCCCGATCAGCTTCCCCCAGAGATCATCAAGGAGAGGGCAGCCCTCCTGCGGCGCCTTGACAAGGAGAAAAGGAGGATTTTCCGAGCTAGCTTGGTGGGCGAGACCTTTCAGGTCCTGACCGAGGGATGGGCACCCCGGCAGATGGGCCTTGCCCAGGGCTTGAGCGATAATTACGTGAGGTTTACCTTTCCCACGAGGGCACCGAGCATAAACGAGTTCATAAGGGTGAGGGCAGTGGGGGTAAATGATCAGGGGATGATAGGGACTCCAATAGAAAGGTAGCTTACTATGGCTTAGGGCACAAGGCGTAAGGCATAGGGCATAAGGCCATGCGCCCTGTGCCCTGTACCTTATGCCACATGACAAAAGCAATTTGGATCATGTTTTAATACACTCATTACTTGTTGTTTTGATGCGAAGATTCGTTAGCGTATCTCCAGGATCTCGAATTCCTGAACGCCGCCGGGGGTCTTCAGCTTGATCTCATCTCCCTCTTCTTTGCCGATAAGGGCCTTTCCCAGTGGGGATGCAACCGATATCCTGCCGCTATCGGGGTCTGATTCATAGGGGCCTATGAGCTGGTAGACGACGCTCTCATCGGTGGCCATGTTTCTCAATTCCACCGTCACGCCGAACACGACCCTATCGCTATTTTCCTTATTTATCTCTATCACCTCTGAACTGTTAATCGCCATCTCGAGCTCGTTTATCTTGGCCTCAAAGATGGCCTGCCGTTCCTTGGCGGCGTGATACTCAGCATTTTCGAATAAATCCCCGTGAGACCGCGCCTCAGCGATGGCCTTGATGTTATTGGGCCTCTCCACGGTGAGGATGTGCTGTAATTCCTGCCGCAGCTTCTCCAATCCCTCCCTTGTAATCGGCACCTTTTCTATCATGGTCGCTTCCCTCCCGCCTCGTTTCACACAGGGCAAAAAGCCCTGTGTGAAACGAGGGGATTGTTACCTGCTATTGCTCGAGCCTTTTCTTTACCTCGTAAGGATCAACATCGGATGTCATATAGTCGGTGAGCTTTTCGGCACCTCCTCCCTCGGTACACCTGGCAATAAAGAACGACCGGCAGCCCTGCCTTTTCTTGGGGCCGAAGCTCATCTTGGGGCCTATGCCCTGAAAGTCCTTGATCGACTCCATGGCCTTGACGAAGTTATCCACCGTCAAATCCCTTCCACACCGCTTGAACGCCTCCACCATTGGTTCGATAAAGAGGATGCCGGCATAGTAGAAGATTCCCCACCTTTCCTTGGGCTCAAGCCTTTTCTGCGCCTCGTGGTATTTAATCATTAATGGATGGGGAGAGTCGAGCAGCTCTCCAAAGGTGGCGAACACCACACCCTTGAATAGTCCCTTGGTGATATTATACATGAGCTGGGTATCGCTCAGAGTGCTGGTGGTCATCCAAAGGGGTTTAAATCCTAATTTTATTGCTGTCCCAAGCATGATTGCACCGTGTTTTGGGAGAACCCACATGATGACCACATCGGGGTTGGCGGCCTTGAGCTTCATGCAGTGAGAGCTGAGGTCGGTGTCAAGGGGTTCCGCTGAAACCGTGGTGGCGAATTCCATTCCCCTTCTCTCTAATGCTATCTGGGCGCCGATGAGCCCGACCTTGCCATAGTCGTCGTTTTGATAGAAGAAGGCGATCCTCTTCTTGCCTAACTTATCGATGGCGTAATTGACCAGGAGAAACGCCTCATCGCAGTAAAGGGGGTAGGTCCCAAAAAGGTAAGGGGCCTCCTCGGGAGGATAACACCAGTGTACGGAACCCGCTGCGGGCCCTACCCATGGTACTCGGTTCTTTTCGAGGTAGTCCTTTACAGCCATTCCGGTAGCGGTTCCAACGCCGGAGGCAAATGCAAAGACTTGCTCGTCCTCTACTAGCTCCTTTGCAATGGCCTTTGTTTTTGGCGGTTGGTAGGCGTCATCCCTCAAGAAATATTTTATCTTCCTTCCATGTATTCCGCCTTCCTCGTTGATCAAGTTAAATAAAAGCCCCGATCCCCGCGCAACGGCGCCCCAAAGGGCAGCCGGTCCGGTCTGGGGGCCCCATTGGCCGATCCGGATCTCCGTATCGGTAACGCCCCTCACCGCCCATGCACAATCGATGGCGGCAAAAGACAGGGTCATCGCGCAGGCCAATATAATCGCCAGATTCCTCTTTTTCATTCTCTTCCTCCTCTGTTTTGTGGTTAGCCCCTCCGCCAACGTACCGATCGAACCAATCACCCATCACTTCTCGAACATCCAACCGGTACGAGCTCACTATAACAATAGTAAGGCAATAATCACAATTTTTTATTTTAACGATTTCATTTCCGGCCATAACAATCTGAATGTTACCGCGTCTTGTACATGGCCTCGATAAGATCGCTGAAGGCTTCGTGTACATATTTTCTTTTCACCTTCATGGTCGGCGTGACCTCTCCGTCTTCCTCGTAGAGCTTTTTAGGCAGTATTGTGAATTTTTTCACCTGCTCCACATGGGACAACGTATCGTTCACCTTATTAACCTCACCTTGAATTAATTTCATGATCTCCGGGCTCTGTGTGAGGTCTTTATAGGTGAAAAATTGAACTTTATTATCCTGAGCGTATTTTACCACGTTGTCCTCGTCGATCATGATCAGACATGAGACGAATTTTCGCCCATCCCCGATGACCACGGCATCATTGATATATGAGCTGAATTTCAGCTTATTTTCGATATACTGCGGTGCGATATTCTTGCCCCCTGCGGTTACTATGATGTCTTTTTTCCTGTCCGTTATCTTGAGGTAGCCATCATCGTCAAACTCTCCCACATCGCCGGAGTGAAGCCACCCGTCTTTCAAGGTCTCAGCGTTTGCATCGGGATTTTTATAATATCCCGCGAACACGCCTGGTGATCTCACCAGTATCTCTCCATCTTCTGCCAACCGCACTTCAACACCGTTGAGAGGGGGACCAACTTTCCCGAATTTTTGCTTCCCAAACCGAGAGATACACGTTACCCCGGTGTCTTCTGTCTGGCCGTATGCCTCTATAAGGTCGAGCCCGATGGATTGGAAAAAATAAAGCACATCCGGCGATATAGGGGCAGCAGCTGTGACGGCAAATCTCATACGCTCAAAGCCAAGTCGCTCCTTTAGCTTTCTAAATACTGCCAGGGAGGCAAGATGATATAAAACCTTTAGGTAGAAAGGGATGGGCTTGAAATTCATCTTCAAGCTCGTATGCTTCTGACCGATCTTGAGGGCAAGGCAAAAGACGAATTTTTTAAACCAGGTGGCGTCTGACATCCTGATATACACAGCGGAGAGGTATTTTTCCCAGATCCGGGGAACGGCATACCCTATGGTGGGAGATACCTCCTTCATATTATCTGTTACTGTATCTACATTCTCGATGAAGTTGACGATGAGCCCATAGGTGACGTGGAAGATTACGGAAAAAAGCCTCTCAAAGATATGGCATAAAGGAAGGTATGATAATACCTCATCTCTTTCTGCCATCGGAATAACCGTGTGCACTGCTTCTCCCATCCACATGATATTTCCATGCGTCAGCATTGCGCCCTTGGGGGGGCCTGTAGTGCCCGATGTATAGATGAGAAATGCAAGATCCTCCAGTGTTATCTCATTCATGCGGTTCTCAAGGAGCGAGGGTTGCGCTTCAATGGCCTTCCTGCCGATCTCGAGTAGTTCCTCATACGTCATGACCATGGGATCCTTGAAATCTCTGAGGCCCTCCAGGTCCCACACGAAAACCCGTTTAAGATGAGACTTGTTTTCTCTGAAACTGAACCACTTATCGAGCTGCTCCTCATTCTCCACAAACAGAAACTTTGATTCCGAATTCTGAACCACATACTCAACCTGGGGCCAAGCATTGGTTGCATAGATGCCGACTGAAACTCCGCCCGCACATTGAACACCCATATCTATGATTACCCATTCAGGACAGTTGTCACCTATGATGGACACACATTCTCCCTTTTCTAAACCCATTGATATGAGGGCAGAGCCAACGTACTGAACCAGCCTATGGTACTCATTCCAGGAGATGTCATGCCACAGGCCGTATTGCTTTTTTCGCATGGCTACACGGGTACCGTATTTTTGTACACATTGCATAAAAACATGCGGCAATGTCTTGCGGTTCATCCAGTTATCTCCATCTCTTCTTCCTCTTCCACCTCTGGTAGCCCTTGGCCGACTCCGTCTGTTTTATCCCGAGATAGAACTCCTTTACGTCTTCATCTTCCATAAGCTCCTGTGCGCTTCCCTTCATGACGAAGCGCCCGTTTTCCAAGATCAGCCCGAAGTGAGCGATCTTTAAGGCCATACGTGCATTTTGTTCTACCAGGAGTATGGTAATACCCTCTGAGTTAATCATCTTTATGATATCAAATATCTCCCTGACCATGAGCGGCGAGAGCCCGAGGGACGGTTCGTCCAGGAACAGGAGCGTGGGCCTGTTCATCAGGGCCCTGCCTATTGCCAGCATCTGCTGCTCTCCTCCGGAGAGGGTCCCGGCGAGCTGATCCTCCCTTTCCTCGAGCACTGAAAAGTAGTCGTAGATTCTCTTGAAGTCTTCCCTGATCCCGGCCCTATCGCGCCTGCGGTAGGCCCCCATGAGGAGGTTCTCCTTGGTCGTGAGCTCCTCGAAGACCTCGCGGCCTTCGGGAACGTACGAGATGCCCAACCGAACGATATCCTCGGGATCCTTTCTGTCGATTCGCTTGCCCTTAAACTCGATGGTTCCCTTGTCGGGCTGATCCTCGATTAAGCCCATCACCGTCTTTAATATGGTTGATTTCCCCGCCCCATTGTTCCCCAGGATAGCAGTATTCGTGCCTTCATCAAGGGCGAGGGAGATGCCCTTCAACGCATAGATGAGCCTGTAGAAGGTTTCAATGTTTTTGATCTCAAGAAGCGGCATGGGTCAATCTTGTTCTCCTAAATATGCCTGAAGGACTTCGGGATTGTTTTGTATCTCTTCCGGAGAACCCTCGCCGATTGGTCTGCCGAAGTTAATGGCAAGAATCCTGTCCGAGATATCCATTACCATCCTCATATCATGCTCGATTAACAGGATAGTCACCCCTAATTCATCCTGTATATCCTTGATCCAGTAAATGAGGTCCTGCTTTTCCTCAGTGTTCATTCCAGCGGATGGTTCATCCAAGAGCAAAAGCTCTGGTTCGAGGGCAAGGGCCCTGCCCAACTCTATGAGCTTCTGGGTGCCATAGGGAAGGCTTCCGACGAACTGGTTTCGGGCGTGCTGGAGGTCCAACAAATCGATGATGTGCTCCACGCGTTCCCTGTGCTTTATCTCCTCAAGAGCGGCCCTTGATTTTCTTCTAAAAAAGGTGGCCCCGCTCAGGATTCCGGTTTTTATGTGTAAATGCCTGCCCAGCATGAGATTCTCCATGGTCGTCATTCTGGAGAAGAGCTCGATATTCTGGAAGGTGCGGGCGATGGCCTTCATGGCGATCTTGTAGGGCTTGAGCCCTGTAATTTCCTCGCCCTTGAACAGCACCCTCCCGCAATCTGGACTGTAGAGGCCGTTTATGCAGTTGAAGATAGTGGTTTTTCCGGCACCGTTAGGACCGATGATCGAGAAGATGGTCTCCTTTTTTACCGCGAAGCTCACGGTATCGACAGCCCTAAGCCCGCCGAAGCTTATCGATAGATCCTCAACACGGAAGAAGTCTTCATTCATGGGTTTTATTCACTACAACGATTGTAATTCTCAATATCAGAGCCATGGAATTAACAGGCGAAATAAACACGGTACCCCAATCACACCCTTCTCACGTAGTGTTTGGCAAAGAGGCCACTGGGTTTAAAACAGAGGACCAAGACGATAATCAAGAAGGCCACTATTGATTTAAACTGAAGGGATACATATCCGCCGAAAAGTGTCTCGATGATTCCGAGAATATAACCACCAATAGCGGAACCAACCAGGGTGGTCATACCCCCTAATACGGCAGAGGCAAAACCCTTGAGCAGGGGATCCAGCATCAGGTTTGGGTCCAAGGTTGCGATGGGGGCAAGCATCATACCTGCTACCGCCCCGATAAGGGAACTCATCCCCCAGGTGATGGATAATATCCTGTTGGCCCTGATGCCGTTTATCCTGGCTGCCAACCTATTCTGTTGGGTGGCCTTCATGGCGATCCCCACCTTGGTGTATCTGAAAAAAAGAAAGAGGATCAACATCAATAAGAGGGTGACGAGAAGCGTGGCGATATTCAGGTAACTGATGACCGCTGGGCCCACGTTGACTATGTCGTAGTCCGAGACGGGAAAGGGGAAGCTCTGCTGTTCGGCGCCCCACTTCCAGCTCGCGACACCATAGATCATCATCTCAAATCCCAGGGTGATAAGAATGAGGCTCAATACGTTAGGATCCTTTGCCCGCCTCAAGAACACGAACTCTAAAAAGACTCCCAGGAAAATAGCGAACATCAGGGCACCCGAGAAGGAAATGAGGAATGGCTGCCCGTAAGAGGCCAGGAGCATAAATGCGAAGAAGGTGGAGAGCATGGCCATCTCCCCCTGGGCGAAGTTCGGCACCTCCGAGGCCTTATAGATGATGACCATTGCGAGCGCTACCAGGGCATAGATGCTGCCTATGGAAATGCCGCTTATGATAAGCTGAAAAAACATGATGTAAAGTGCCTAAAGTGTCTAAAGTTACAAGTGCCTAAAATATAAATTGACATTTCGTTTCAACAACCGATTGGAGTAATGGAGAGATGGAGTAATGGAGATTTATAAAATAGAGACGCCTCTTCCCATTCCTCCAATACTCCATTCCTCCAGTACTTAAAACGGCCAGGTCTTCCAGTATATCTTCGTCCTTATCCAGAATCCATAGAGGCCCAGCGGCTCGAACACCACGATCAAGACGATAATAAGCCCAAGGATGATGCTGGATACGTTGTAAATTCCTGTAACGCTCATCCATCTCTCTGAAATGCTCATGAGGATATCCCCTATGTAGGTCAGATCCTGGACCTTATCCAGCATGAGGATAAGCCACGTCATGACCACCCCGCCCATGATCGAGCCGAAGATCGTTCCGACTCCCCCTACAATAACAAAGGCCAGAAAATAGATGGAGAGGATGAAATTAAAGCTGCTGGGGTTGATAAAGCCCAGCATAAAGGCCATCAATCCCCCGGCAATTCCCGCGTAGAATGCGCTTATCGCAAATGCCAGGGTTTTGTAGTAGGTCAGATTAACGCCCATGGTCTCGGCGGCGATGTCGGAGTCTCGTATGGCGATAAAGGCCCTGCCGACCTTTGTTTTCATGAGATTTCTTGCGGCCCACGTGAGCAGAAAGGTGATGGTCACGATTATGAAGTAGAGGCCCCGATCCGTAGTAATCGAAAAAAGGCCGAAGAGCTTAAGGGGAGGGGCCTGGATGCCCATCCTTCCACCGAAGAGGTCCCAGCGGCCTATTACCTGGGTGATGGCCATGCCAAAACCGAGGGTTGCAATGGCCAGATAGGGACCTTCCAGCCTCAGGGCGGGGAGGCCGAGGATGAACCCGAACAGGGCAGCGATGATCCCGCTCAGGGCAAGCGCGAGGAGAAAGGGAAATGAAAGCTTGCCCATCAACAGAACGGTGATGAACGCCCCTATGGCGAAGAATCCCGCGTGGCCGAGGGATATCTGGCCGGTGTAGCCTACCAGGATATTCAATCCCACGGTAACAAGCACGTTGATGGCCATATAATTGGCCATATAGATGTAGTAATTCGATGCCACGAAGGGGAAGGTGATGAGGGCAGCGATGAGCATCAGGAACCAGAACCACAGGACCTTGCTGTCGAGAAGTTGTATGTCCTCGTAATAATCCCTCTTTATGTCCATATCCTGGTCCTGAATTTATGTAACGCGATACGCCCTACTCTCATTTGAAGGGAAGGCCATTGCGGCCTTGATGCTGGTAGGTGACAGCGGCTTTCATTTGAAGTGCACCATATATGACTTTCAATCGCTTTTCAAGTGTAATCTCCTCTTTTCCCTTGACATATTAGCGTTTGTCGGGTTTGTTGTGTCTGTCGAGTTCATAAGGTCTTAATCTAAGGAAGACAAACAAAAAGGATATTGATTATGGCTCTAATTCCACAACTAGATTGCCATCAGGGATATGGATATCTTTTTTTGCACCGAACTGGGCAGGTGCTATGAGCTGGTTCTTTACCGATGATCCAGGCGGGCGCCCGTCGCCTATAGAGCTATCCATATACGGAGAACTGGGATGTTCCTGAGGAGCAGATCGCCCGCCTCTATCTGCACCTCTCGCGGGCACAACAGCATGGAACTCTTCGGTGTTAAAAAAAGACATCCATATCCCTCATTATAATTCTATGGAGTTAGATACAAGATCGAAAAGAATATAAATGAGAGATTGAGGGATTGTTAATTCAGGGATTTAGGATTAGATATTCACTCTGTTGAACCGCCCCAAGGGAGTCCTCAAAAGGCGGAATTCAACAGGGCAGGCAAACACAAGAAACACAAGAAATTTATCTACATGATTGACGATCTTGAGAAGAGAATAATACGCCATCTCCAGGGAGATTTACCGTTCACGCCCACGCCCTTTGCCGCGGTAGCGGGCAAGGTCGGGATAGGCGAGGAAGAATTGCTTGAGAGGATCAGAGGACTCAAAGAACGAGGCGTGCTCAGGAGATTCGGCGCAACGTTAAATCACCTGCAAGCTGGGCTCAGGGCAAATGCCATGGTTGCATGGTGTGTACCCGAGGAGCAGGTAGATGAGGTTGGTCCTCTCATGGCGAGCGTTCGGGAGGTCACCCATTGTTACGAGCGAAAGCCAAATAAGGCATGGAAATACAATCTCTTTACCATGGTGCATGGCAAAAGCAAAAAGCACTGCCGGGAAATCGTGGGGAGAATCTCCGAGATGACCGGGATGAAGGACTATGTCTTGCTTTTCACCCTTAAGGAATTTAAAAAGACGAGCCCCGAGTATTTTTAAGGCGAGGTATTATGAAGAAGAGATCAAAGGACTTGTTGCTGGAGGCACGAAGGGTTATCCCAGGAGGGGTTAATAGCCCTGTGAGAGCCGGCCGAGCGGTAGGGATCGATCCACCTTTCATCCAGAGAGCCGATGGCTGCTTTTTGTGGGATGTGGAGGGAAAGAGGTACATCGATTACGTTGGTTCCTGGGGACCCATGATACTGGGGCACAGACCTCCCGAGGTAATTCAAGCAATCAACGATGCCTTGGAGAACGGAACAAGCTACGGTGCCCCTACTGAGCTTGAGGTTCATCTGGCCACCATGATCGTGGAAACCGTGCCTTCAGTAGAGATGGTGAGGATGGTCAACTCCGGCACAGAGGCTGCTATGAGCGCCATTCGACTTGCGCGGGGTTTCACCGGCAGGGATATTATCATTAAGTTCGATGGCTGCTATCACGGGCACAGTGATAGCTGTCTGGTGAGCGCCGGCTCGGGAGTGGCTACCTTGTGCATACCCGGAAGCCCAGGTATCCCCGCCGACATGGCGAGGCTCACTATTTCAGTGCCGTACAATAGCCTGGAGGCCGTTGAGCTCGCGGTTGAGAGATATGGCGACAGGATAGCTGCCATTATCGTGGAGCCTATTGCGGGGAACATGGGGGTGGTATTGCCTGGGGAGGGCTTTTTAGAAGGCCTGAGGAGGATCACAAGAGAACAGGGCATCCTTCTCATATTCGATGAGGTGATCACCGGCTTCAGGGTGAGCCCGGGCGGCGCGCAGGAGCTCTACGGCGTCATGCCGGATCTCACGTGTCTGGGCAAGATCATCGGAGGGGGACTTCCCGTAGGGGCATATGGAGGCAGAAAGGATATTATGTCCCGCATTGCCCCTAATGGAGACGTGTATCAAGCTGGTACGCTCTCGGGCAACCCATTGGCCATGGCCGCGGGCATGGCGACACTTATGGTTTTGAAGAACAGGGAGATCTATACCAAGCTGGAGGAAAAGTCGAATCGTCTGTTCTCCGGCATCAAAGAGGCGGCGGACCGTGCTGGAGTTGATATCGTTGTGAACAGGGTAGGGTCAATGGGGTCTATTTTTTTCACCAGCAACCCGGTTGTTGACTTTGACGCGGTCAAGAAGACTGATTCCTCACGATACCCGCCATTCTATCGAGAGATGTTGGCCCAGAAGGTCTACCTCGCGCCGTCGCCGTTCGAGGCGATGTTCATTTCCCTGGCACACAATGACGAAGCGTTGAAAAAGACGATCGATGCCGCCTTTAATAGTTTTAAGAAGTCCTCATGACCCTCCCTTTCTCGGCAGGTCCTCCCTTTCTTCAGGTTAGCGCAAGCCAAGGAGATATATGCCCCAGTATGGTATCTCGATAAGGGAACTGCTTGAGGAAAATCCGCTGAAAAGCTCGGCTCCGTGCAGGATCGATTCAGGCGGCACATGGGATATCAAGGCCCTGGCCCTTCCCTTCGAGGGGCTGAACCCACTCACGGTGAACATCGCCCTCGACTTGCGCACCTACGTTTTCCTACTGCCATTCAAATCGGGGTGGGTCAAGGTATCCTCTGATAGCTATCCTCATCAGGAAGAATATCCACTCATACAGGTGCCCCTTGGCTCGCCGTTTGGACTTTTTCTCGCTATTGCGTCGCACTTTAAGATGCATGGAGTTGAGATCATAATACGTTCATCTTCCCCTGCTAATGCGGGCCTCGGGGGTTCAAGCACGGCCGCGGTGGCAACCATAAAGGCCTTCTCCATGGCCAAAGCATTGCTGTATGAAGGAGAGACTGAGCGGGGGGATATCCTGCACCTCGCATACCAGCTGGAGGATGTGATAAGTGGTGGAGGATGCGGCCTCCAGGATCAGGGAGCAGCTGTTTTTGGCGGCGTAAATAAGTGGAGCTGGCACTATTCTCGAGAGGGGAGGGTGTTTGAGAGGGAAACGCTTGTAGGGCCTAAGGGATATGAGGAGATGTCTCATAGGATCCTCGTGGCGTTTAGCGGAAGGAGGCATCTTTCAACGAGGATAAACAGGCGATGGGTGGAGGAATTTCTAAGTGGGAGGACGAGGTCCGGCTGGATTGAGGCGAATCGAATTGTCAACCGCTTTGCTTCTCACCTAAGTGAGGGCAGGTGGGAGGAGGCGGCGAGATCGCTCAGGGATGAAGTGGCAATACGCAGGGGAATAACCCCTGAGGCATTCACCACGGTTATCTCCAAGCTGATCGAGAAATCCGAGGAGATAGGGTGCGGTGCCAGGTTTGCAGGCGCAGGAGGGGGTGGGTCGGTGTGGGCCATCGGTGAGACCCATGCGATCAAGAGATTGCGAGGGGGATGGGAGGATATCTTGAGGCCTATCAGAAACGGGAAAATTCTTAACTGCGCGATAGATCCTGATGGGGTGCGGGCCGAGGAGGGGAGGTAAGAACATCCGAAGGAGGGATAAGAGATGCTTAAGGATTGGGATCTCAATACAATATTTAAGCCGCTCATGAAGAAAGGCGCTTCCTTTGCGGATCTGTACGCGGAAGATGTCGAGAGCAAGAGCATCGTGTTAGAGGATGAGAAGTTAGAGAAGGTTATGGGTGGGCACGATATAGGCGTTGGATTGAGAGCAATAAAGGACCTGAGGAGCACCTATGCTTACACCAATGAGCTCGAGGAGCGGAGCATCCTCTCCCTCTCAAAACAGATCGCAGGGGTCTTGGATGGAAGGTCCGGCTTTTCCCCCAGAACCTGGAAATTTCCCGTAGAGCCCCATAGGTTCCCCATACTCAGGGATCCCACAGGGGTTCCGATTCGAGAGGAGGCCGAACTCCTTCATCTGGCAGATAGGGTGGCGAGGTCTGTTGATAGAAGCGTTCACCAGGTGAGGGTGGTATACAACAGCAAGGTCCAAAGGGTTTTTACGGCGAATACCGCAGGGCAAGCCACGAGTGAGGAGAGGATATCGACCACATTCCTCGTACATGTGGTTGCACGGGAGAATGATACCATACAGACCGGCTATGAACCGGTGGCGGAGGCACGGGGACTTGAGATCCTATCAGAAGAGAAGGTGGAGGAGATCGCCTCGCGGGCGGCGAGACGAGCGGTAGATTTGCTTCATGCCAGGCCCGCTCCTTCAGGCACCATGTCTGTGGTGCTCTCAAGCAGCGCGGGGGGAACCATGATTCATGAGGCCGTAGGGCATGGGCTTGAGGCGGATTTGGCGCAGGAGGGGCTGTCCGTGTATTCGGGGAAGATCGGCCACGCAGTAGCCTCGGATACGATCTCCATTATTGATGACGCCACAATCGATTCGAAAAGAGGCTCTTTTTTCTTTGACGATGAGGGTACCCCTGGTCAGAGGACGGTGCTGGTGAAAGACGGGGTCTTGAAGGGCTATATGTATGATAGATTGACGGCAATGAAGGACGGCGTGCAATCGACGGGCAATGGAAGGAGGGAATCGTACCGGTACACCCCGATCACGAGGATGACGAACACCTTCATTGAACCCGGGGACTCAGATCCGGATGAGATAATCCGCTCCGTGGAAAGGGGCCTTTTTGTAGTCAAGATGGGTGGAGGGCAGGTGGATACGGTGAACGGCAATTTCGTGTTCGAGGTGAGCGAGGGCTATCTTCTGGACAAGGGGCATATCGTTGATATGGTGAGGGGAGCGACATTGATCGGCAATGGCCCGAAAGTCATGAGGGAAATCGACATGGTGGGCACGGATTTAGGGTTTGGGATAGGCACCTGCGGCAAGGATGGTCAGGGGGTTCCCGTTTCAGATGCACAGCCCACCTTGAGGATTCACCAGATTGTGGTAGGGGGTACTGAGGGATAAGACTGATGCTAAATCATGTAAAATGATAATCAGGTGTAATGTCTCGCACATGACCCCGACACTACGCTCCAGTGTTATTGGCCAAAGAATCTATCCGTTGAGCATGAAGATGTCTTTTTTTGCTTCATGCCCCTGGCCCAGACCTGGCATGCAAGGGCTGAGTTCTATGGATTACACAGCCGCTTTATTACCGTTTCCCTTAAATGCTCCAACCAAGTCGCGCCAGGGCAGGCCTTTAACAGGAGGCCTTAGCGTGCCCCGATAAATCGGGGCACACGCGCAACGCGGACTTGACTATGATACGGCACGGCGGTAGGTGCCCCGATTTATTGGGGCCTGCCGATGCATTACTTATAGGGCATGAGACAAAAAAAGACATCTCCATGCTTTCCACAGTTCGTTCCTTAGATCACTTTATTACCCACCAATGGCCTTTTTCACTATGAGGTAGGTATCCTTGATCCAGCGAGAGGCCTTTTCTACGAGTGTCCTGTTGTAATATACGCTGTCTTTCTCAGTGACATCTTCATACCTGCCGCCGTATTTCAATTTCACCCAGGCGTTGAAATCGAACGTGCTCGCGAGATTATAGAGGTAGTGGTTTATAGGGGCAAAACCGGATTTCCTGACCACGGCTACGCCGAAATCGATCACGTAAGGTATCGTGCCCTCTACCACGAGAACATTGTCCTTTTTTTTGAGATCGGTATGGGCAATCCCAGCCTCGTGAAGTTCTTTAATCACCGTTAAAAGACTTTCAAAGAAGACGTTGCGTTCTGTGATCCGGGCATTTCGTATTGGGATGCCATCGATATATTCAAGCACTAGATAACGATTATCCAGAAGGCCGAGGCAACGAGGTATGCCTTTCATGCCGGATAGCCTCGAGTAGACACGGTACTCATTGCGCAGCATGAGGAGGCGGATCAGCCTGCCCAAGCCCCACCCCATGGGCGCCTTGATGATCAGGCGATGGCCTTTGTTGTGGTACAAATACACGTGCCCCTGATAGCCCCGGCTCAGGATATTTTTCCCTTCTCTCACGCTGGTTCTGATCCATTGAATAAGCTCCTTCTCAGTGGTGTTGTCCATACGCCGGTTCGTGTAATTGGTGTATCAATGGAGCCAGAGGAAGAGGACGTAGAGCCAGGATAAAAGAAACAGGGCGATAATGGGCTCACCGTTGTGCCGGAGGCTCTGCATGAACGACCATCTGCTCCGTTGATTCGGCTGATAGGGGGTAAGACGCGGAATGAGGGCCCGAGTCTTTTTGCTCCATTGCTCCCAATCCCCTCTGAACATACGATGAAGCTTTTCATCCTCATGGCGGATTGCATGGGGGTAAAATATGAGCACAATCACCAAGAATAGGGGATAACTCCACCACAGGCCTGATGCGAGGCAGAACCCTAATCCAAGGGTGATGTTGCCCACGTAAAGGGGATGCCTCACGTACGCATAAGGCCCGTCTGTGGCAAGGGCCTTGTTCTTTTTTATATGCCCCGATGCCCACAGCCGTGCCGCAATGCCGAGAATGGCAACCATTACGCCTATAGTGAATAGAGGTTCATTTGGCCTCCCTGCAAGGCTCACGAGTATCACGAAAGAGACGCCTATGAATTGACGGAAGCGGTCCCTGCGGTATCGCACATCTGTCAAGAATCGATCCAGGCCAAACGTTATTGACATAGGTAGTGTTCCCTTCCTATAGATGAACAATGTGTGCTTGTGAATGAACGGCATACGCATTGTTGCCAGCAAGAGTGAGACGAATCTCCTCGTTTAGGGTGGGGAGTATAGGATAAGCTCCATTGCCTGTCAAGCTGAAGGGGTCCCCTTGAGAGGGGCGTTTATGGCCCATTCGTAAAGGGGGAACGGTGAGGGGATGATCAGATGACCTGATGGTGGATCATCTCAGGTCATCTGATCGAGGGAAGGTTATTCATGATATTTAAATGAAACGTTAATCCTTGCCCGATAGCTGGTAACCTTGCCATTCTCTATTGTGACGTCAAGTTTTGTGATTTCCGCGATCCTTAAATCCTTGAGGCTTTTCCCGGCTGTTTCAATGGCAACTTTTACAGCCTCTTCCCATGAATTGGGGTGGGTACCAACAAGCTCGATTATTTTATAGGTGCTTCCAGGCATGTCTACCTCCTTCTTTTATTGAGGATTATAAACAGTTTGCCTCTCTAATCTCTTCACCTCCTCTCTCTACTTGATCTTTTGACTACAGAAGTTAACTATATGAAAGCCAGTCACGATAGTCAAACACAAAGGAGCGGCCGCCTTTTTGCCTTGAACTTTTTTCCGTGAGCTGTTATAGCGTAACTTCATGAAATTCGAGGGAGATTGGATTAACCGTGTGATATAAAAAGTGGTTTCCCATGTTTTCCTTTAAGAGCAGCTGCCTTTGGTTAGCCCGAAAGATAGGTATTATCGCAGCCGTCGCTATTTTTTTCATGATGGCTCTTACCGTGGCAGATGTTGTGCTGCGTCTTTTTCGGTGGCCGATCCCCGGAACCTATGAGATAGTCTCTTTTTTGGGTGCAGTCGCAGCATCCTTTGCTATGGCTCACACGCTGGCAGAAGGGGGTCACGTGGCAGTGAGCCTTGTTGTTCAGCTGTTCTCCAAGAGAATCCAAGGCCTCATTGAGACCATCGTATCCATTTTCGGAATCATACTGTTTGCCCTTATTGCCTGGCAGAGTGTTGTGTATGCCGTGGACTGCCAGAGGTCGGGAGAGGTTTCTCTAACGCTTCAACTGCCCTTCTATCCGATCATATACGGGGTGGCTGTGGGCGCGGGAGTCGTGTGTCTGGTGCTCATTGTTGATCTTGTGAATGCGGCGTCAAAGCTGAGGGCTAAATGAGCCTTACCACCATCGGCATAATTGGCCTCTTCCTCCTGGTGATCTTGCTTTTCTCCAAGATGCCCGTCGGGTTTGTTATGGCATTCCTGGGGTTTCTTGGGTTCAGCTATGTCGTTAACCTCGGCGCTGGCCTGAGCCTTTTGGCGAAGGATGTATTTGACACGTTTTCCTCATACAGCCTCACCGTAGTTCCGCTCTTTGTGCTCATGGGGCAGATTGCCTTCTATTCCGGAATCAGCAAAAGGTTGTATGACTCGGTCTATGCACTTATGGGCCACCGGAGGGGAGGGCTTACCATAGCCACCATCGCTGCCTGTGCCGGATTCTCCGCGATATCGGGCTCTACAAATGCTACTGCGGCAACTATGGCAACGGTCACCCTGCCGGAGATGAGACGGTACAAATACGATATGAGTTTGGCCACTGGCACCGTTGCGGCGGGCGGGAGCCTGGGTATCCTGATACCGCCGAGCACTATCTTTGTGGTCTACGGCATCATGACCGAACAGTCCATCGGAAAGCTTTTTGTCGCTGGCATATTCCCGGGTATACTGCTCTCCCTTTTATTCATGATTACCGTAGTCATAAGGGTATCGATTAATCCGGATCTTGCCCCTCCCGGGGCTAAAACGAGCCTCAAGCAAAAGATAAGGTCCTTGACCGGCGTCCTGGAGGCCCTGGTTATTTTTGCCTTTGTAATGGGGGGACTTTTTTTTGGAATATTCACACCCACAGAGGCAGCAGCCATAGGCGCATTCCTTACCTTGCTTGTTGCTCTTCTGAGGAGACAGCTGACCTGGAAGGGGTTTCTGAGTTCACTCATGGATACCACGCGGATCAGTTGCATGGTCATGGTTATCGTTACCGGCGCGGTTGTCTTCGGCCACTTTCTGGCTATTACAAGGATTCCATTTAACCTGGCGAACTGGGTGAGCGCGCTTCCCTTGCCAAGCTATGCCGTTATGGGGATAATTGTGATTATTTATCTCTTCGGCGGATGCTTCATGGATGCCCTGGCCATGATCATGCTCACCATTCCCATCTTCTACCCGGTAGCTACGGCCCTCGGGTTTCACCCAATATGGTTCGGTGTGGCCATCGTATTGGTAACCGAGATGGGGGTGATCACGCCTCCTGTGGGCGTCAATGTGTACGTGGTGCACGGGATTGCCAAGGATGTTCCTCTGGAGGTTATCTTCAAGGGCGTGGCGCCGTTTGTTCTGGCGCTTCTCGCGTGTGTGACAATTCTCTTAGCGTTCCCGCAAATAGTCCTCTTCCTCCCCGGGCTTATGGGACCTTAATAAGCAAAGCCCCCGCCCTTCTGGGCAGGGGCTTTGCTTAAATTGTTGAGATTTTACTTGTTAATGAATTTTACTTATTATATTTCGCAACCAACTCCCTCAGCAAGCTGACCGCCTTTCTCCCGGGAAGGCCTCTCTCCTCCATATTTGTCTGGTATTCAATGATGATCGGATTAATGGATTGTATCCATTTTTCCTCCTCTGCTGCGGAGAGGCCGTGGATCTTCTTGCCGAGATCAACCACGAATTTATAGCCTTCTCTGTCAGCCTTGTCCCAGACCTCTCCGTGTACATCGACCCACTCCTCGCCGACCTCGTCGAACACCTTCTGGATGTTGGGGGGGAGGGATTCATATTTCTGCTTGTTCATGACCACGAACATCGCAGTGGTGTATCCAAGGGCCTTGCTCTCGATCACGTAATCGATGACCTCGCCCTGTTTCCATCCCTTGAGAGTTTCGATGGGGCATAGCGTGCCCTCAACCACCCCTTTCTGGAGGGCCTCATAGGCCTCATTTTGGGGCATAGCAACAGGTGCGGCTCCCAGGTATTTGGCGAGCTTTGCGCTGAGGCCGGTACACCTGATCTTCATCCCCTTTATGTCCTCGAGGGAGTTCACGTCCTTTTTGGTCGCGAGGATTCCAGGGCCATGGGCATGGATAACGAGCACCTTGACATCGTTAAGTTCCTTGGGCTTCATCCTCTTGTAGAATTCATACGCCACCCTGGTGGCTATCTTCCCGCTCTTATATCCGAACGGGAGGTCCACCGCCTCCATGACCGGGAACCTCCCCCTGGTATATGCAAAGCATGACTGGCCAATGTCGGAGATCCCTTTCACCACGCCATCATAGCACACCGTTGGCTTTGTCAAGGTTCCTCCAGGGAAGTAGGCGATTTTGACTCGTCCATTGGTCCTCTTCTCGATCTCCTTAATCATGTTCGCGCCGGCAATTGCGTGGCCGTGGGTGGGGGGGAAGAAATTGCTATAAGTTAGGTTGATGGTTTGAGCCTTTACGCCCGGAACGAATAAAAGACTGAGAGAGACCATGAAGCAAAGAACGAACGCTGTGATGAGAAGATCTTTCTTTTTCATCTTTTCCCTCCTGCATTGATTAGTGAAAATGGGTTTATTTATGCCTGTTGCCATGGCTTTATTTGCGATAACGATTTCCTCCCGGATATAGATATAAATATTGAGAACGCACGTATTACTTCGATTTTAAAAACCATATTCCTCGCGCTTTGTCAATCAGAAATATTGCCCTTCCATTCCTCTCCTTTTTTATACCCTGCCTCAAATACCCTGTCGTTGATCTCCTTGAGCCTTAACGGGCTGACCTTCTCGATCGTCATCTTCAGCTCGCTGTAAGTAATAGGTCCTTCCTCGAAGGCTGAGAAAAAACCCAGCAGCGCCAAGTTTGAAGATCTCGGAGCGCCAAGGTCTCGAGCAATTGCCATGGCAGGCAAGGCCCGATACGTTATTCCCCTTTTATCGAGAAAGCCTTTGACCTCTTTCCTTGGAAAGCCTTTTGGATCGATGTTCACGTACATCTTTCCTTCTCTAGAGAGAAATGGGAGGTTCCGGTAGCCCTCATTCTCGTCCAGGGAAAGCAAGAAATGAGCGGTGCCGGATCGTACCATTGAGCCTTGTACCTCGCCAAGCCTGAGGTGAGAGATCACCGATCCACCTCGCTGGGCCATGCCGTGTGTTTCCGCACCCATGACATCAAAGCCCTTATCGAGGGCCGCCTGCGCCAGCACCCTTGTCATGAAAAGGATGCCTTGCCCGCCCAAGCCACATAGGACAAGGTTAATAGTTTCCACTAATCCTTGCTTCTATCTCATAGCTTGTGTTTAATTTGCCGCAGACTCACGCAGACCTTTTGTTCCGCCGACATGGCCGAACAAAAAGGGCAATCCACCTATGTTTGCACCACATGGTGCAAACATAGGTGGAATTATTTGTCTGCGTTTGTCCGCGGTTCCATATTATGCCTCCACGATCGCTCCCTTGGGGCACACCTGAATACACAATCCGCAATTCACGCAGAGCTCCCTGTTTACATTCACCCTTCCCAATTCCTGGTCATGATAGAGCGCGGGACACTCGAAGCGTTCGAGGCAAAGGTCACATTCCACGCAATCATCGGTCACCTCTACCCGTTTTCTTTCGGGAACGGCTTCCTCGGGATAGGCGATCACGCAAGGATGGCGTGCGATAATTACCGCAATTCCCCCTTCGGGATTATTCACATAATCGAATGCTTTTTTTATCACATTCGTCATTTTCTTTATATCATAGGGATCAATCACCTCGATATAATCGCATCCGCAGCCGGCAACGATTCGCTCCAGCGAAACGGCATTTCCCTGGCTTCCATCAGCCCTTATGCCAAGTGCAGGCGTGGGCTGCATGCCGGTCATTGCAGTGGTCTGGTTATCGAGTATCACCAGGATGAATCGCGCTCCGTTGTACACGGCGTTCAGTAAGCCCGCGGTTCCCGAGTGAAAGAAGGTTGAATCGCCGATGGTGGCCACAATAGGCTGGGTGATCTCGTCCTGGGCAAATGAATGGTAAAAGCCCGATGCCATTGTGATTGCCGCTCCCATGTCCAGGCAGGTATCTACCGCTCCCAGGTTCAGGCCCAGGGTGTAGCAGCCGATATCAGAAGTAAATATTGCCTTTGGCCTGGCCTTCCGTATCGCGAAGAACGCTGCCCTGTGCGGGCACCCCGGGCACAGCGTTGGTCTTCTGACCGGCAGGTCGAGGCTCGCTACTAGCTCCGCTGCCTCGTGGTCTTCAGCCTGGCTCAACTTCTCTAGGCCGAGCTCCTCCAAGGTATTGCCTACTATGTCATAAAGCAGGTGGGGCACCAGTTCTCCTTCGGGGGGCACGTGCCCGGAGAGGCGCCCGAGAACCCTATCTTTATTCTGGAGGAAGTATTCGATCACCGTGTCCGTTTCCTCCAGGACGAGCATCCGGTGGCAGGCAGAGGTAAACTCGGCGGCTAATTTATCCAGAAAGGGGAAAGGAGTGCCGATCTTAAGGACAGGGATATCGGTACGTTGTTCCTCCGAGAGTATATCTCGAATCACGGAATAGGGAACTCCTCCGGCGATGATACCAAGAGGATACATTCTCCCAGGTTCAAGATCATGGAAATTGTAACGGGAGAGGGTTTCGAACTTGTCGGCAATTCTCTTCAGTTTTGTATTCAGCTCCCTATGCAGGGTAAGCCGGAAACGGGGGGTGGCTGCCCATCGTTGGGGATCTCTCAGGAAGGAGGCCTTCCGATCAGTTCTGTGAAAGGAGTTGAATGTAATATTCTGGCGTGCGTGACATATTCGAATAGCAGGTCTCAGAACAACGGGAACCCCGAATTCCTCCGAGATATCCATGGCCAGCATGACCATCTCCCTTGCCTCTTGGGGATTGGAGGGATCCAGAACGGGGACCTTGGCTACCCTCGCCATAAATCGGGTATCCTGTTCCGTCTGTGAGGAATGGGGACCAGGATCATCGCATGAGATGATCACAAATCCCCCTATTGTTCCCATGTAGGCCGAGCTCATCAGGGAATCGGCAGCCACGTTGAGCCCCACCTGCTTCATGCAACACGCTGCGCGCTTTCCCGTGACGGAGGCCGCAAAGGCCGTATCCAGGGCCACCTTTTCATTGGTAGACCACTCCACATAGGTGCTGAGATTTCCCGATTTTACGAAGCGAATTACTTCTGGCAGGATCTCCGAGCTGGGTGTGCCCGGATAGGAGGTAACCACCTGACAACCTGCCTCTACGAGGCCCAATGCAATTGCACCATTTCCAAGCAGGATCTCTTGTTTAGTCATTCTGCTTTTTAGCTTTTTTAGCCTTCTCAATCAGATTGACCAGGCTCTCGATCTTGGGCTTCGGCGGGGTAAATATTTGCTCTAGTTCTTCATTTGTGTAGTGATCTTCAAGGAAGCTCTGTATCTCCATATGTTTTTGCCAACAACCGGACATCCACCTACAGGGAAGCATGTTGTTCTCGGTGCGGCAGAACAGAAAGTTCACCTCACCGCCTACCCTAGGGCATCGAATCGTGGTGTCGTCATATTGTTCAATCAACACATTTTCCTTTTTATGATCGGGAGGCTTACGCAGATACCTTGGGAAGATCTGCCTGTGCCTTCTTCACCTCCTCCTCTGGGTACGCGTAGTCCTCGAGCTGTCCCGAGAGGTACCGATCATAGGCGGCCAGGTCAAAGTGCCCATGCCCACTGTGCGCTATCAGGATTGTCTTCGACTCCCCTGATTCCTTGCACTTGAGCGCCTCATCGATGGCCACCTTAAGGTCATGGCATGGCTCGGGACCGGTTATAATGCCCTCGGTGCGGGCGAACTTGACACCGGCCTCGAAGACCGCAGTTTGATGCGCTGCCACCGCTTCAACGAGGCCTAATTCGTAGAGGTGGCAGATAATCGGCGCCATGCCGTGATAGCGCAGCCCCCCGGCATGAATCGGGGGCGGGATGAAGCCATGGCCGAGGGTGTGCATCTTGAGCAGGGGAGTCGTCATAGCCATATCGCCGAAGTCGTATGCATAGAGGCCCTTGGTTACGGTCGGACAGCTTTCCGGTTCCACGCAGATGATGCGCATATCCGGCTTTTCTCCGCTGATTTTATCCCTGATCCAGGGCAGAAATTGGCCGGCGAAGTTCGAGCCACCGCCAATGCAGCCTACAATGATATCCGGGTAGGCATCGGCCATCTCCATCTGTTTCCTGGTCTCCTCGCCCACGATGGTCTGATGAAGCAGGACATGGTTGAGCACGCTGCCCAGGGAGTAGTGTGTGTCGTCGCGGTTTACGGCATCCTCTACTGCCTCGCTGATGGCGAGCCCGAGGCTCCCGGGACAGTCGGGCCATTTCTCCAGCATCTGGCGACCCGCGTTGGTGTCGGGGCTAGGGCTCGGGACGCATTGGGCTCCCCAGGTCTCCATCAAGATACGGCGGTAAGGTTTCTGGTCATAGCTGATTCTCACCATGTAGACCTTTAATTCCACGCCGAAGAACGCGCAGCCCATGGACAGCGCACTCCCCCATTGTCCGGCGCCGGTCTCTGTGGTGATGCGCTTGATGCCCTCCTTCTTGTTGTAGTATGCCTGAGCTACGGCGGTATTTGGCTTGTGGCTGCCCGCCTGGCTCGTGCCCTCATATTTATAGAAGATCTTAGCCGGTGTATCCAGGGCCTTCTCCAGACGGCGTGCCCGATGGAGCACCGTTGGCCTCCAGGTGCGGTAGATCTCCTGAACCTCCTCGGGGATCTCAATCCACCGCTCGGTGCTTACCTCCTGCATGATGAGTGCCATAGGAAACAAAGGAGCCAGATCCTCCGGGCCGATTGGCTGCCCTGTTCCAGGGTGTAGGACTGGCGGTAACGGTTTTGGTAGATCAGCTTGGATATTATACCAGTGAGTAGGCATATCCTTTTGTTCGAGAAAAAACATCATCCTTTCCATCTTGTTCCCCCTTATGGTTGATTATAGGTTGTGATACACTCCCTTTTGCTATGACGTAGAAGGTCCCTTCCTTCATCGTCTATCATTTATTGGTATTGAATCTTCCCTTTATGGCGGTGCATGGTTGGCCTAGAGCTCAATTCTTCTCACCGAGAAGACATCCTCGAGATCCTGCATGATCTCAAGCACCTCATCATTCACCGTAACATTGGTCGCTAAAAAGATCACATTTTGTTTCTTTTCCTTCTCCTCGCCAACCGCCATCCGGCTGATATTCACTTTGTGCTTGCCCAAAGTGCTCGTGATCTTGCCGATGACACCGGGCCTATCCACATTAAGGATGAAGAGGTTGTGACCCTCGGGAATGGCTTCGAGGTGAAAATCGTTAATCCTTACGATCCTGGGGAATTTGTTGCCAAATATGGTCCCTGAGACAATCCTTTCACCTTCGGAGGTCTTGACCGTGAGCTTGATGAGGCTGGAAAAATCGTCTGATGTCTTGGTCTTGGATTCCACTACCCTTATCTCCCGTTCGGCTGCTATGAGCGATGCGTTGACATAGTTCACCTCATCTTTGAGGATTGGGGTGAGGAGCCCTTTCAGCGTTGCGGTGGTTAAAGGAGTTACATCGTAGTTGGCGACCATTCCGAAGTAATTCAGATGAACTTCCAGGATTGCGCTATCGGAGAGCTGGGTTTGAAGGGAGCCCATCCTTTCGACGAGCACGGCGTAAGGCCTAAGGATATTAATCAGCTCAGGGCTTATGCTCGGGACATTCACCGCGTTCTTTACCGAGCCATACATGAGGTAATCGACGACCTGTTCCGCAATGTCCTTCGCCACCTTGTCTTGTGCCTCTTTTGTGGATGCGCCGAGGTGGGGCGTGCATATGAAGTTCGAGAGACTCATTAGTTTAGTCTTGCCTGGCGGCTCTTTGCTGAAGACATCCAAGGCGGCGCCCGCAAGATGGCCTGATTTCAGGGCATTGTAAAGGTCATCTTCATTCACGATATCTCCTCGGGCACAGTTGATAAGCATTGCCCCTTGCTTCATTCTGGAGATCGTCTTCTTGTTTATCATATTGGTTGTTTCGCTTGTGAGGGGAGTATGAATGGTGATGTAATCGGATCTTTGCAGAAGTTCATCAAATGAAACAGGCTCGATATCCAGTTTCTCAATGCTCTCCGGCTTGATATAGGGATCATAGGCGATCACTTTCATCAGCAGGCCCTTTGCCCTCTCCGCAACAAGTCGTCCAATTCTACCAACCCCGATTATACCCAGTGTTTTGTTGAAGATCTCCCAGCCCTGGAACTTTTTCTTTTCCCACTTTCCCGCCTTAAGAGATGCCGTGGCCTGTGGAATGTTTCGGGACAGCGCCATGATCATTGCAATGGCGTGTTCTGCTGCGGTAATGGTGTTGCCCTCGGGCGTGTTCATTACCACAATCCCCCTTTTGCTTGCGGCGGGGATATCCACGTTGTCTAGGCCAATTCCGGCACGGCCAATGGCCTTGAGATTATGGGCCTTCTCAATGATATCGGCAGTAACCCTGGTTGTGCTCCTGATAACCAGCGCGTCGTATTGATTAATGATACCTTTAAGTTCTTCAGCAGTGAGGTCGTTGTTCACATCGACCTCAATGTCGGGGCTCTCCTGTAATATCTCAATACCTACATCCGATAAAGAATCACTCACGAGAACCTTCATGGCTTGTTTTCCTCGCGGTTCAAAACTTAAAGGCTGTTATTTCCCGCCTTTTCTTGTCAGGCTGATGAAGCGAAGATGAATAATTCACATACCCTTATACGATTTTGCCTGTCAAGATATTTTTACCTCCGGATGCAAGCGAGGCAAGATCCCATCTGATTCCGATGCAATAACTATCCGACCTTGACTTAATTCCTTGATAACCGGTTCAAAGCGAGGTATCTTACGTGAGAAATTTCATAGCAGAATTACTCACGGCTTGTCTATCATTTCAACAAAAGATCCCATTCTAACCTTCATGAATTGAAATTCCAAACCATAACCTTAGAGGGATGAAAATGAAAACCATTGGCCTTATCGGGGGAATGAGTTGGGAATCATCGGCCGAATATTACAGGATTATGAATGAGGCAGTTAAGGAGAAACTGGGCGGATTACATTCCGTGAACTGCATCCTATGCTCAGTTGATTTTGACAAGATTGCAGCCCTCCAGCATCGAGGTGAGTGGAAAGAACTCACCGCGCGAATGATCGGCTTTGCACGGAAGCTGGAGGATGCAGGTGCCGATTTTATCGTGATCGCCACAAACACCATGCATAAGATGGCTGAAGAGGTTCAGGGCAATATACGGATACCACTCCTTCATATCGCTGACGCGACTGCGGAGAAGATTATCGAGAAAGGGGTACACAAGCCCGGTTTGTTGGGGACCAAATTTACCATGCAGGAGGATTTCTACAAAGGAAGATTAAAGGAAAAGTACGATATTCAGGTCATCATACCTTCAGAAACCGATAGAAATATGATCGACGATATCATTTATAACGAGCTTTGTGCGGGGATAATAAAGCGAGCTTCAAAGGAGAAGTTTCAAGAAGTGATCAGGGGGCTTGTTTCAAAGGGTGCAGATGGGGTGATATTGGGCTGTACGGAGATTCCGCTCTTGATTTCCCAGGAGGATGTGGAGGTGCCGTTGTTCGATACAACCACGATCCATTCACGGGCTGCGGTGGAGTTTGCCCTAAAAAATGCCTAAAGTAGAGTGAGTAATGAAATCCTTGCGCATGGCGCTTACTCAATCCCCCAATCCTTTCTTACTGCAACTCCCATAGATATTCTGTTTGAGTTTATTTATTGCCCTTTTTCCCTTTCACAATTCTCAGCTTTGGCCGTTGAGGTTGCTTTTTCTCGGATTCCCTTTTGGCCATTGTCTCCTTAGCCATTCTCAGGTGCCAATTATTCCAGGACTCGTCCTTCCTTTTATCGATGTACCTCAACAGTTCATCGATGTCCTTCTGGGTGAAAAAGGGCTCCCCTTTAATATACTTCGGATTCAGATCGGGAAGGAGCTCGGGTGTGAGTGCCCTCTTCTTCATGCGGACATATTGTTTAATAAGCAAGGGCGCGAGCCTGGTTATCTCTGAGACCTCTTTTAGGCTGTAGAAGATTTTTGAGTTCACGGTAATATATTTTAACCAAAAATGAATGGTTTCAGGTTCGGCGTTCAAGGTTCAAAGGTTATACTCTATTTATATTCTTGCATTTCTTGATGCTGCCTGAGGCATGACTCATGGTAGATTCTTTAACCCATTGGGTGAAACATAACACGTATACCTATCAACCTATTTTCTTTTTGTTAATAGCCACTTAGGGCATTTCAACCGCGACCCATGAACGGTAAACCGATCAACCCTGGTTTAATTGAAAATATCAATCCATTATTCCACTCCAAGCGTAGCAAAGTTAGTTTGGGTTCTACTTTTTTCCTATCCTGCATCCGATCCCCTTCAGATTAGGGGTTCCGAATTCTCTACCCAGTTTATCGGTTGAAGTAAGGATATTGAAGTTTGAGTTCTCCCAATCAAAAAGGGATTCAGGCGCCGCTTCCGGGAACCACCATCCATAGGAGGCATTTATTACCCTCTTATCAATGATATCGGTGACATAAGCAACCTGGGTTATCCTGCCAAATCTGGTTTCAATAACAACCTCATCGCCTTCCTTGATTCCATATTTCTCAGCTGTTTCAGGGTGAAGTTCAACCTTTGGGTTTGGTCTTTTTTCCCTGAGCCTTTGAACCCACCTGTAAGAGGAGTGGAGGTAGTACTGGCTCTTGGAGCTGGTGAGAAGCAGGGGGTAGTCAGGATCATCCTCCTCGGGGAGGCCGTCAAAGAGGGGCAGAGGAGGAAGATTAAATTTCTCGGCCTGACTCAACGCTAACTCCACCTTGCCGGTAGGTGTTCGAAATCCTTTGTCCAGGTACTTCTTAAAACTGTCAGGGCCCTTGAGAAAGCCTCGTTCGGAAAATTCCTTGAAGGTGAGGCCAGCGGGTTGCAATACCTCTTCCAGGAGCTGATTGTAGTCATCATACCAATACTCTTCACCTGTCATGGCCTTGCCCAGCTCGTTTAAGATCTTGATATCCGGCCAGCACTCGTCGGGTGGATCGACTATCTTGGGTCTTGCAAGGAGATAACCGTGGCCGAGGCCGTAATGGCCTATATCGTTGAATTCAAACTGCGTTGCAGCTGGGAGCACGATATCTGCGAGGGCAGCAGTTGGGGTCATAAAGATATCCGCCACAGCGAGGAACTCCAGGTTCATCAATGCCTCATGCGTCTGGCGGCTGTCCGCATAGCCGAGCATGGGATTGGTGCACTGAAAGTACGCTCCTTTGACAGGGTAGGGGATATCGTCAAGCACTGCCTTTCTGAAATACGCAGGAGGCACGGTCATAAACCTTGGCATGGTACGGTGATAGGCGTGGATCATCTCCTTTCTCTTTGAGGGGAGCACATCGGCTTTGGCGAACTTCCCCAACCCCAGGATATCCGGTTCATTCGCCTGAATGTTGCCGCCGGGAACATCCAGATTGCCACTGATAGCCATCACGCAGATCAGGGCCCTCGCGGTGTGAAAGGCGTTGATGTTGTGTTCGATGGGATTGCCCCACTGGATGGCAGCCGGACGAGAGGTCGCGTAAAATCGTGCGGCTTCGCGAATGAGATTAGGCTCTACCCAGGTAACCTCGGACATGCGCTCCGGGGTATACTGCTTCACGTGATGGGCCAGGGTGTTGAAACCGTGAGTCCAGTTCTCAATGAATTCCCTGTCGTAAAGCCCTTCCTCTATAATTACATGTAAGAATGACAACGCCAGGGCATTATCCGCTCCCGGCCTCAATTGCAGCCAGTATTTTGCCTTTTTAGCCAGATCGATCTTTCGTGGATCGATTACGATGAGCTCAGTGCCCCTTTTAATTTGGTCCCAGAGAAGTATATTTATTTCACCCTCCTCGTTTGTCGAGGTGATGTTGCTCGCCCATAGGACCACCACCTTGCTCGTATGGTGAAAATCGGCTACGGGGTAGAACCCGCAGGTATGAACCCCGGTTATCTCCCTCGGCGCGTGGCATACATCCTGAAGGCCGATTATGTTAGGAGTGCCGAAGACGTTACCAAGCCTGATCAACACAAAGTGCTCCATACCCTTTGGCATCCCCTGGGCAAATGCCACGGCCCTCGCGCCGTATTGCTCCTTTATCTCGTTAAGCCTACCGGCGATCTCCTTGATGGCGTCTGGCCATGCGAGCCTCTGCCATTTTCCCTCCCCCTTGGCCCCAGTCCTCTTCAAGGGATATCTGAGCCTGTCGGGATGGGTAAGCCGGTCAGGCGATGCCAGACCTTTAGGGCAAAGGTAGCCCCTGTTCAAATACCCGTCGGGATCTCCCTTCACATTCACAATCCTATTATCCTTCACGCCAACAAGGAGCGCGCATCCGCCGTGGTCCATCCTCCCACAATGAGTTTTTGCCCATCTGATATCGTCATTCATGTGCGGCCTCCTTTACGATCGAGAGAATTCGCGTTCCTTATCTTCACTCGTGTGTCTAGCATCAGTTGCAACTTATTTCAATTACAGAATCCGATTATTGCTTTAACTCCGTAACTATTGCATTATGAGGGATATGGATGTCTTTTTTTGCGACCGAACTAGGCAGGTGCACTGATCCTGCTCTTTACCGATGATCCAGGCGGGCGGCGGTCCCCTATGGAGACATCCCTATACGGAGGACTGGGAAGTACCTGAGGGGTAGATCGCCCGCCTCCATCTGCACCTTTTGCGGGCACAACAGCATGGAACTCTTCGGCGTCAAAAAAAGACATCCATATCCCTCATTAGTGCCACATCAATCAGAACAAGTGGCCGTCATTATTATTCGGAGTTAACGCAATAATCGTACTACAGAATAAATCGGCAGAACTTCTCATGATGCTGATAAGAATCACAGATTTAACATTAATAATTAGATGTAACAGGCTTAAATTATATTAAATATTCTATTTATAGGTGCATTTGTGAGAGGAACAAGAAATAGTCTATGCACTAAAACCATTGATAACGTAAAGACATTCTGATATACGATCATCATAACTAATTTCAATCCAAATCGTTGATATTCATGCTTTACCATAGGGGTATGAACTATGATGCTTGATCCGGGGCCGACCCCCCTCTATTTTCAGCTAAAAAGTATCATCAAATCCAAGATCACTTCAAATGAACTGAAAGGTCAGGAGCGCCTCCCATCGGAATCCGAGCTCTGTATCGAGTATGGCGTAAGCCGTGCTACCGTTCGTCAGGCCCTTTTAGAGTTAGAGAAGGAGGGCTTTATTTACCGAGAACGGGGAAAGGGGACCTTTATCACCGATCGAGAAGGGCTGAAACACCTCTCACTGAAAGGCACCATTGAAAACCTTATCGCCTCTGGCAAAGGTACCCGGATTAAGGTATTGGAATACAGGGAAGTAACTCCCCCCTCCTCTGCGGTCAAGATCCTGGAGCTAAAGGAGAATCAAAACATCTTTCAGCTTGAAATAATTCGCCTGATTCAAGAGGGCCCATTCGGCTATTCGTTTATCTATCTGCCACCGCATTTAGGGAAAACAATCTCTCGGGATGAATTATCGGAGGCGACTGAATTTATTACATTTGTTGAGGGAAAATTGAGGACAAGGGTTCACCGTGCGACTCAAACGATAGATGTGGCGATAGCCGATGAGGTCGTTGCGAGAAACCTATCCATTCCACCAAAGAGCCCTGTTCTTGTTATACAACGGGAATATTATTCCAGAAATGGTTCCCCCTTGTTTATGTCGGTAACGTATTTTCGGCCTGATATGTATAAATATAGGATAGAGTTGACCAGAAGTTGAATCCCTTATTGATCTATGCACTTCTGGTTCGAAAAGTTGAGCACATAGATTTCTTGATAAGAAGGAGCGTAGTTAATGATCAAATTACCAGAGGACAAGGTGATCATCACAGTGGCTCAAACCGGGGCCCTCGTGACCAAATCCATGAATCCCAATCTACCCGAACAGCCTGTGGAAATTGCCGAGTCGGCCTATGAATGCCTTCAGGAGGGGGCGGCGATCTGTCACATCCATGCCCGAGACAAAGAAGGAAAGACGACGGGAAGCAAAGAGGTTTTTCAGCGAATCCATGACCAGATCCGTGCCAAGTGTAACATCATCATTCAGGATTCGACAGGAGGTGGGCCCAATCTTACGCTTGAACAACGTGTCGAATGCCTCTATGCGAGACCCGAGATGGCCTCCCTCAACATGGGTACTTTGATGCGGGTCTCAGGCCAGTATGCGGGCACTCCCTTCGCAAACATGAGGGAGGATATCGAAACCTATGTGACCCGCATGAGGGAGTTGGTTGTCAAGCCAGAGATGGAAGTATACAGCCATGCCATGTTCCGAGAGGTTGAGAACCTGATCCACAAAAACCTGGTGGAGAAGCCCTATTACATCAACCTTGTCCTGGGCATGAAGTATCAGGGGGCCTTGGAGGCCACCCCTAAGCATCTCGATTCATTGATCGAATTTCTTCCAGAGGATGTGATCTTTAACGTAACGGCCGTGGGATCTGCACAGCTCCCCCTTACCACCATGGGCATGATTTTGGGTGGATGTATCAGGGTGGGGATGGAGGATAATATCTATTATAGCAAAGGAGGGCTGGCCAAGAGCAATGCCCAGTTGGTCGCCCGTGCGGTGAGAATTGCCCGTGAGTTGAACAAGGAACCGGCAAGCCCTGAGGAAGCAAGAAGGGTATTGGGACTTCGAGGCTAGAAGAAGATTCCTGGGATCTGGATTCGCATGAGAAGCAAGACCGAGGATGTAGGTACGCCGAGTGGCAGCCACAGGATTGTACATTATCCTGTGCCAGGAGCCAGATCCTACAGAATCAAGAAATCTATTTTTGGAGGGCGAAGATATGACTACCAAGATCTATGATTTATCTCTGCCATTCGGAGTGGATACCCCCCTATGGCCCTTTCCGGGACCGAGACAGGACCTTATCTTTCAGCGGGTGGAGTATCTAGGGCGTTTCCACAAGAGGAGCGTTGTCTACACCGGAACATTGCATGCAGGAACTCATATGGATGCGCCGAGCCATGTATTACACCCTTCGGAAGGCGGGGTGATGCTAGATAAAATCCCCCTGGAAAACTGCTATGGCACAGGTGTGGTAGTGGATTTCCGCCATTTGAAGAAATGGCATATCATTACATCAAAGGACCTGGAACAGGCTAACCCAACAATAGAGCAAGGGGACTTTGTCGTGTTTAACACAGGGTGGCATAAGTTTTGGCGATTCGATAACTATCAGTATTACAACCACTACCCTGGTCTCGGCCCGGAAGCAGGGGAATGGCTGGTGAAAAAAAGGGTTAAGGGGGTTGCCGGAACGTGGGGTGCCACGGACAGCCCTTTTTGGCATTACCCACTTTCTGAAACGATGCCCTGGCTGGATAAGGAATACAGGCGGGAAACGGGGCGCGACCCGGATGCGGAATTTCCAGACTATGAGCCGTGTCACCGGATTCTCTTGGGAAATGGGATTGTCACTATTGAGAATGCCGGAGGGGATATTGATCTGTTGACAGGAAAACGCTGCACAATAGCTGCCTTTCCCTTCAGGTGCGAGCTCGCCGATGGAGGCATGGTGCGGCTCGTTGGTATCATCGAGGAGAAGGATACGTAAATCGTTTTTTTGAAAGGAGTTTGAAAAATGAGTATGGTTGATTTGTATAAGGAATTTCCCGATGTTCATCCAAATATCGTTTTGAAGACCGACGTCTTGCGACAAGGCCTGGGAATCTCCGAGAGCGCTCAGCAGGAGTTCAACAAAAGGGATGACATACTGTGGAGGGGATTCCATATTTTTTCCTATGATTCAGATAGCCCCAAAGTCTACAAGAATAAGATTCCCATGGGAGTCCACCTCTCAGATGGATGCAATATCCAGATAAGGACAAATGAAAAATCCCCGTACGTGATGGGCTTTATTGATGGCGAGTTCGTGCTCAAGGAAAACGGTGAGACAATCGCAAAGGGGCTTTACTTCGATCCAAAGCCAAAATGGTACGATATGAGATTTGATGATGGGTTGCCGGTGGCAGCTGTTGTTCAGGGGTTTTCCGGCGAGTATATGTTCATGACGATTAACAGATACTGTGAACTATGGAAGAAGGGAAAGCAGTGCCTTTTCTGCGATATAAATGCATTTTTCAAGGCCCAGAGAGCGGGGGATGAGGACGTGGTGGCCCGGTTGGAGCCCAGCGTGCTTGCTGATGCACTCAAGCTTGCCGTAGAGGTGGATCCCCTGTATCGGTTGGCTATCGTCATAACGGGTGGGACTATTTTGGGCAAGTACAAGGGACAAACTGAATTGGATTTTTATTGTTCCCGGTTAAACGCGATTAGAGAGAAGCTGCAGGTGTGGATCCCCTCTACCTTCCAGATTGACCCCCAGGATGATGAGGGATGGAAAAGGCTCCATGACACCGGTGTGGGGAGCATACAACCGAACATAGAGGTCTGGGATGAGAACCTATTTGCCTGGATATGCCCGGGCAAGAACGAGCTGATTGGACGTGATACCTGGTTGAAGAGGACTATTAGGGGAGTAGATTTCTGGGGTCGAGGGCTGGTCCAGCCCAATTTCGTGATCGGCGTTGAGATGGCAGAACCGCATGGATTTAAGGATATAGGCTCTGCAGTCAAGTCGACCGCAAGTGGCTGGGATTTTCTGATGAGCCATGGAGTGCTTCCACGGTATAATCAATGGTTTATCGAGAGCGGGTCAGCCTTTGCCGACCAGCGAAGGCCCCCGTTAAAATACTTTATAGAGGTGCAGAAGGCATATGCGGAGCTCAGGTGGAAGCATAAATTCGATCCTCCTTTTCCATCTACGTTTAGCCGCAGCAGCTATCTTCTCTGTTGTTTATATGACTTTGAGTACTACCATGGCAACGGCATCTTATCCAAGAAGAAACAAGAGGAAATGCTGGCTGCAGGCAGGAAATCTAATGGCGAGGATTATCATTAAGGCGAATAATGGAGGTAAGCCGATCGAGAAAGTGATGCGCTTTCCGGTTTGATAATGATTTCGCAGCCGCTTCCCTGGGGAAAGAATGCGTGAAAAAGAAGATAAGAGGGTTCTCAAAAAGGCCCGAGAGTGGACTTGGCATGAGGATAACCTAAAGATCGTTCGCAGTATTGCTCGAACGGGACCGGGCTGTCATGAGGGTTGTGGAGTGCTTTTATATGTCAAAGACGGAAAGCTCGTGAAGGTTGAGGGTGATCCGGAATTTCCCCTCAATCAAGGACGCCTATGCCCAAGATGCCTGGCGCTCACCCAGGTTATCTACCACCCTGACCGTCTCAGGTACCCGATGAGAAGAGCGGGCAAGAGAGGAGAGGACAAATGGGAGCGGATAACCTGGGAGGAGGCCTACCAGACCATAGCCCAGAGATTCGAAGACATCAAAAGGACAACGGGGCCAGAATCCGTTATCTTTTGTCAAGGCACAGGCCGTGACATCGGTCCTTATATTTCAAGGCTCGCCTACTCCTTTGGAAGCCCCAATAAGGTGACCTTCGGCCCGTTACATGGACACGCCTGTTATGCGCCCAAAGTGACGGTCCTTGCTGCTACCACGGGGGACTTTGAAGTTATGGACTGCGCGCAATTCGTTGAAGAGCGTTACGAAAGCCCGAGTTGGAAGATACCTCAATGTATAATCTTTTGGGGCAATAATCCGCTAGCCTCGAATCCGGACGGATTCCTTGGACACTGGGTTATTGAGTGCATGAAACGCGGATCTGAGATAATTGTCGTTGATCCAAGAAGAACCTGGTTGGCCACCCGGGCCAAGGTATGGCTCCAGATTAGGCCTGGAACAGATGCGGCCTTAGCGTTAGGTATGCTGAATGTGATTATCAATGAAGAGCTCTATGATGATTCATTTGTGCGAGAATGGACCTATGGATTTGAAGAATTGAAGCGTCGCGTTCAAGACTACCCACCGGAGAAGGTTGCTGAAATCACCTGGATGCCGAAGCAGGAGATTATAGAAGCTGCCAGAACATACGCAAGGCTCAAGCCGGCAGCCATACAATGGGGCGTTTCAGTTGATCAGAGCAAGGAGTGTGTCCCCACAATCCATGCCATTATGGCCTTGTGGGCAATCACAGGGAATCTGGACGCGCCGGGTGGTAACGCAATCAAGAGCCGAAATTTTGACCTCGATTCCGAAATAAATAAGGGTTTGCAAGAGATTATCAAAGACCGGAAAAAGGCAAAGATAGGCACCGGCAAGTACCCGTTGCTTGATGATTGGTATATGCCTGCCGTGGGATCAGAGGTAATAGAGCAGATGTTGTCAGGTTCTCCATACCCGATAAAAGCGGCATGGATACAGACCACAAATACCTTTGCATGTGGCGCTGCCGATGCAGGGCGGGTTTATGAGGCCTTCGGAAAATTGGACTTCGTTGTTGTTGTCGATCTGTTTATGACCCCCACCGCCATGGCCTTCGCCGATATCGTGCTTCCAGCTGCCACGTATGCTGAAAGAGACGGGATCGCGCTGACAGGGGGAAACACGATCTTCGTCGGCACGATAAACAAGGCCATTGAGCCTGTTGGGGAGTGTAAGTCTGACATGGAGATCACTCTTGAGCTGGGAAGAAGGCTTAACCCAGAGGTATGGCCGTGGAAAAACGTGGTTGAGATGTTCAGCGCTATGCTTGAGCCCACGGGGATGAGCTTTGAAGAGCTGAGGGAAATAGGTTTTGCCCTTGACGCATTTGAGTATAAAAAGTACGAGAAGGGGCTCCTGCGCTCGGACAAGAAACCAGGCTTTAACACGCCGACGGGAAAGGTGGAGCTATATTCCACAGTATTCGAGAAATGCGGTTTGGATCCGCTTCCTTACTTTGAGGAGCCTCCGGAGAGTCCCGTGAGCACCCCGGAAATAGCAAAGGACTTTCCATTTGTTCTGACCACCGGGGCCAAGGTATGGGGTTTCTTCCATTCCGAGCATCGACAAATTCCTTTGCTCCGGCAAATGAACCCCGACCCGATAGTCGAAATACATCCGCAAACGGCTGAAAAGCTGGGAATCAGGGATGGAGACTGGGTACACATTGAAAATAGACATGGGAGATGCCAGCAACGGGCTAAGCTCACAGCCGGGATCCATCCACGAGTCGTCCATGCCCAGCATGGATGGTGGTTCCCTGAAAAGTCGGGACCAGGCCCAAGCCTATTTGGGGTATGGGAATCAAATATCAATCGTCTGATGCCCTCCGGATGGGTTGGTAGATCGGGTTTCGGATACCCCTTTAAGTCTCAAATCTGTAAGGTTTATAAGAGGGAGGCCTGAATGCCGAAGTACGGCCTGCTCATACACTACGATTTTTGTATCGGATGTCACGTCTGTGAGATTGCCTGTAAGCAGGAACACAGCCGACCCGTGGGAGAATGGGGCATACGGGTAATGGAGGTTGAGCCTGAGATATCGGGAGGAAAACTATATTACTTCCCCTTTCCAACGGATAACTGCAACTTGTGCGGCAAGCGCATTGCCAGAGGGCTTCAACCCGCCTGTGTGAAGCATTGTCAGGCAGGGGTGATGAGGTTCGGAAAGATAGAAGAATTAATCGTTGATCTTCAGGAAAAGCCTAGAACTGTACTCTGGGCGCCTCATTAGAGAGGGAGCATTGGTGTCTTAACAAGGAGGAAGAGAAGTGAAGAAGAATAATGGCGCTCAAATTGAAGGCCTGTTTCTCATAATAGACCACGGAAACGTGAAGGGCCTGAGGCACTGGGCCGATGAATTTGAAAGAAGGGGAATGACCGCGGTAATTCAGACGAATGAGTATATGGTAACCGAGCAAAGCGACGTGATAAAGGGCCTCTCAGCCAAAGGATTTGAGATTTGCGGTGCCTACAACGAAAAACCCTTTTGGAATGAACCGTATGGCTTTCAACATGAGGTGATGAGCCGCATAAAGGATAAGGTCGAGGCATGTACCGGTAAATCCATGCGAATATTCGGCTCCAAGTACTGCGCGTATGATGAGGCCACGCTCAAGGCCGCCGATGAACTTGGGGTTCCATATGTCTTTGCCAGAGGCGCATCCGGAGCGAGAGCGGTGGTGTATAAGCCGAAGGAATATAACGTTACAACAGTATCTGTGAGCAATGTACCTTCAAAGCAACTGGGTACCGGCTCTTTGTGTGATCAATCCTTGTGGAGCAGGGGTGCGGCTCCAGATGATTTTAGAGAGATTCTGTTTAACTTGAAAGAAGATCGTATTATTCTGGTGGCCCAAACGCACCTCAGCGGAGTCAAGCTACATTGGTGGAACATTTACCAGGGATTCCTTGATGCGGATATTGTTGCATGGAAATCACTGGATGAGTTTGTCATCAACCTTACTGTTCTGCCAAATGAACAAATCCCTGTGAATACTGAGGTGCAATATGTAACGCCTCAACCTAGAATACCTTTGGAACAGGAGATAGACTATCCATTTGAGGAGCAGAAGCAGATCAGCTAAATCTCTGCTCGCCATAATTTACAAGAGATAGGTGCTTATTGTTCAATTATAGTCTTATCCCTCATATTTCCACCGCAACATCAAAGGCATCATGGATTGCCGCCATCAGATTACGTGGGCTTGAGCAATCCCCGATC
>CAZJXD010000022.1:0-54426 GCA_964549945.1 uncultured Desulfobacteraceae bacterium
CGAGGATCAGGGATCTCAGGAACTCTATCTCCTCTCCCTTGGTATCGAGTGTTCCTACTAAGGCAATTGTCTTGGCCATCTGTGAATTAAAGGCTTCCTTATATTCGGATAAACTGAGTTCGAGCTCAACGAATGTATGATTAAATCCTTACACGTCCTTAAAGAGCTCTGCCCATTTGCTGAGCACCTTTTCACGCAGTTCCGGACCGGCCACGTTAACGGGTGGGAATTTGTCCTTCCAGCGGTAAGGCTTGCAGGCGTTAATAAACACTTTAGCGGTGGTGAAGTCCCTTTTGGCGCGTTTCTCGGGATCAAGCATGGGGTCCAGGGGGCTGGTGAGGAATCCAGGGACGATATCGATATACTTCTCCGGATCACATCTCGTGCACACGGCCCACAGTACCTCCTCGAGATTTGAGGGATCAATGTCTTCATCTACCGTGATAATATACCTTCCGGTGCAGGCACCGCCCTGAAGGAAGGCCCCCGCCAGGGTCGCCACCTGTTTGGCATGCCCCAGGTATCGCTGCGTGAGGGATATCACCGCGATGATTCGATTTCCCGGTCCATGCACATACACGCCTTTGATATCCATCATATTTGCCTTTTCCAGCTGGTTCCAGAGGAAGGTTGCCGTATGAATCGGGATGGGAAACCATGTATTGACCGGCGGCTTTACCGGGGGTTGGCCAAAGAGGATCGGGTCGTTTCGGTGATACAGGGTTTTAATTTGGACCACCGGCTCATTCCTGGTGCCAGAGGCATAATACCCCTGCCACTCTCCAAAGGGACCTTCCGGGCGGCTATCCTCTTGGGGCGAGGGAGAGAAGCCGCAGGCGACAATTTCCGCCGTTGCCGGTATCGGAAGCCCGGTTTCCTCATCTATAATAACCTCCACCCCCTTACCCTTAATATAGCCCACCATGTCGTATTCCGATATGCCCCAAGGCAAGGCTATTGTTGATATGGCAAAAAGGAGGGGATCTTGCCCGAAGCACATAGCCACGGGGCATGGTTTGCCCATGGCCCAATATTTTTCCCGCATGATAGTCGCGTGTTTGCCAGGGGAGGCATAGAAGGCTAGGGTGGTTTTATCCTGTATCATCACTCGATAGGTGCCGAAGTTGATCCAGCCCGTTTCGGGATCTCGGGTGACGGTAACAACACCTGTTCCAATATAGCGGCCTCCGTCATGGGTATGCCATTTGGGGGCGGGAAATTTATATATGTCGATGTCATCTCCCCTCAGTATGTTCTCTTTGATTGGGCCGTTTTTCACTGCCACTGGGGGGACCGGCTGATATTCATTCCATTTATCCTTCCACGCCGCCACACATTCCAGGTCGGTCATTTCCTCCGGGAAGCCAAACGCCAGCTTCTGGCCTGCCCTGTGATGCATTAAATTGGTGGCCACCCGAAAGCCTTGGGGATAGCCCTCAATATTATCAAAGAGCAAACCCGGCCCCTGCCTCTCGGCCATCAGTTCGTTGATGGTGCCGATTTCAAGGTTCCAATCGGCGTGATTGACTGTCCGAAGCTTCCCCCTTTCCTCTAAGGCACCTAAGAACCCCCTCAAATCGTCGATCATGGAGTATCTCCTTTCTCAATCTTGTTCATGTCAAGAAATAACATAAGGGCTTGTTCGGGTTGCCAATTCCGGGAGCTTATGGGACCTGTGGAATCTTGGAAAAAAATTCTAGAAGGATTTTTGCATCAAGGATTAAGAGGAGTCAAGTCCTTTTAGCAATCAAGGAATCACGGGCGATTTATTTTGACTCCCGGTCTTCTTACCTTATATTATCTCCCCCTGGAAATACCCTTCGAACCCGGGCAAGTTTAAAGGAGAAGCTATGAGCCAGAATGCCGCCATTGTCATTGTGGGAACCTTCGACTCCAAGGCTGAGGAACATCTCTTCCTCAAGGAGCGTATCGAGCAGAGAGGATTTAAAGCCCTGACCATTCATGTGGGTACCAAGAGCCCATCCCCTTTCCCTGCCGATAAGGATTTCTATGCCGAATTACTCAAAGACAGCAAAGGAGCCATTAAAAGCAGGGATGAGGCTATCCAGGCCGTGATATCGGAGGCACAGGAACTGGTTCGTGAGATGTATCAAGAAGGGCGAATCGGTGGGGTAATTTCCCTTGGCGGGGGAACGGGGACACATCTCGGTACCAGCATCATGCGCGTGCTTCCCCTGGGCGTACCCAAGGTAATGGTTTCCACCGTGGCATCGCGTGATATGGCAAATATCGTTGGCACCAAGGACATCACCATGATTCATAGTGTGGTGGATATCCTGGGGGTAAACAGCATTCTGGGAGAGATCCTTGACAGGGCAGCAGGGGCCATTTGTGGGATGGTAGCAAGTCGGTGGAAACCGGAGCAGGAAAAGAAAAGAATCGCCCTTACCATGTTCGGCTTCATTACCAAGGCGGCTGAGGGCATCAAACAGGTCTTGGAGGGGATGGGATACGAGGTTATCGCCTTCCATGCAAACGGCACCGGCGGTATGGCTATGGAAGAGCTGGCGGGCGAGGGGCTTTTCCATGGCATTCTGGACCTCGCAACCCATGAACTGGCGGATGAATTGATGGATGGATACTGTGGGGGGATTGGCCCTGAAAGGCTCATGCCGGTTCCGGAATCGAATATCCCTCGTCTGGTTGTACCGGGAGGATTGGATTGTGCGGTGCTGGAGTTCACTCGCCACAGCGTCCCGGATCGGTTCAAGGATCGAAAGATCTTCTTCTATGACTTTCGCTCGGCCATTCGGCTTAACGAGAAGGAATCCCGATCCCTGGCCCGGCAACTGGCGGACAAGCTCAATCGTAATCCCTCCCACACCAAGGTAGTCATTCCAATGCGAGGATGGTCAGAGGCCGACCGTGAAGGAGGGCCATTGTATGATCCCCCGATTATGGAGATCTTCATCGAAGAGTTGAAGCAGGATCTGAACCCCGGGATTGAGATCAAAGAGGTGGACAGCCATATCAATGATTCCTCATTTACGCGGGTTGTCTCCATCCTTATGGATGAGATGATCAGATCAAGGGCACCCGCTTCAGGAGCGCCGGATATGGGCTGAGAGAGGCGCTATTTCCATTGGGTCAATAATAAGCTGTGTTTATACATATCATAAGAAAAATGAAATTGACTTTTTAAATTATTTGATGCTTACTAAAAAAATTAGGCTTCTTACCGGGTTTTTTAGCCCGGTCGTCTAACCTTCTTTCACCTATTCGATCAGAAAATGAACCTCCCTGAGGCAAGCTTCAGGGAAGTAATGATTTGAATACTGTCTTCTATTGCCATTCTTCTCCAGATTTTGCTTTCTCTCTTGGGGGCCATTCTCTTTTATAGAGTGGGACACGAACAAGATAAGATCGTGTGACGGCTTTTTAGCTCCTTACATGCTGATTGTTTGACTAAATGGGCCAAACATTTTGAGTGTTCGGTGTTCAGTGTTCAGAGTTCAGGGGGGAGAGGAGCCATGAAGGAAGTAAGTCCTTCCTGAACACTGAACTCTGAACCCCTGAACACTTGCCAATCTTGATTCAAGGTTGAAGGGAATTTCAAATATGTTTGGCTAGGGATAATGATTTTTCCTGGAAACTATCATGTCATATTTACTTGAGTCATTTTCTTTCAAACGCGAACCTTAAAAGGGAGGGTGAAAATGGCAGATAAAAAAGTAGGCAGATTTCCGGATCCCCATGAATTTCAAGTTCCCCCGGAGCTTGAAGGATGGGAAGAGATGTACCCATCACACTATCTGTTTTCCAAGGAGAGGGAGGGCTGGGAAAAGAGTCAATTCTGGTATCAGGACAAGATACACGATCCAGAGCCCATGCCGCCGTTAGATCTGATTTTTCATGAGGCATGGCAGATATCACTGGCTCAATACACCACCAGGGTGTTCTGCATCCCGCCGGCCCAGGGAATCGCCCAGAGAATGGTGGGGTGCTACATGTACATCTGCGCCATTAACCCGCCGCCGGAGGAAGTGATCGGGGAGAAGGCCGGGCTCTTTGAAAAACGGGCGTTCTATGTATTCCAACATTATGATGAGCTGTGGGACAAGTGGATTACCAAATTTAAGGCCCTGGGTCAAGAGATGGCTGCGGTCGAGATTCCCCGGGAACTTCCAAAATTCGTTCCCGAAGAGCAGGTCTTGCCTGCTCCCAGGGGATATTACGCATCCTATGAGCTCATTGAGGCCTTCAATACGCTGGTGAATCAAATGTTTAAGGGCTGGCAGTATCACTTCGAGATGCTAAACCTGACCTATCTTGCCTATCTCATGTTTGCCGATGTGGCCAGGAAGCTCTTTCCCGGCATTAGTGAGAGCGCCATCGGCAAGATGGTGGCCGGGGCCTATGTCTCCATGTTTCGTCCCGAGGAAGAGCTCTGCCGGCTCGCCAGGTTGGCAACCTCCTCGCGCGGCGTGGCAGACATCATCAAGAGCGATTCCGCAGTCGATGCAAAGATAGACGAGCTGAACAAGATTCCAGATGGAAGGCAATGGCTCGAGGAGTATGAGAAGGCCAAAGACCCGTGGTTCTATGTATCATGCGGCAGCGGCTGGTTCCATTATGAGGGGAGCTGGCTCAGCAAGCCGGATATTCCATATAGCTATATCAAGAGTTATGTGGAACGGCTGGGAGAGGGAGAAAAGATTGAGCGGTCCCTGGATGAGATCGAAAAGCAAAGGGACGAAATCGTTGCCCAATACATGGGGTTGATAAAGACGGACGAAGACAGGAAGTCTTTTGATGATGCATACAAAACCATAAGGACCATTTATGTATTTGCTGAGGATCACCTCTTTTGGGTTGAGCACTGGCTCCATACCATCTGGTTTGATAAGATAAAGGAATTGGGGAGGCTCCTGGTCAATACCGGAATGCTCAATGAGGTAGATGACATATTTATGTTCAACCGCTACGAGGTTCCCGAGATCCTCACAGAGGTGGCCACCGCTTGGGCATTGGGCGTGGATGTACCTCTAAGGAGCGACTACTATAAGGCCAAGGCGGATAAGCGCAAGAAGATCCTTGAGGCAGCCAGGAAGTGGAACCCGATACCGGCTTTAGGGATCCCGCCCGAGGAAGTGGCAGAACCATTTACCGTTATGCTGTGGGGAGTTACCACGGATAAGGTCCAGGAATGGCTCAAAGGCGCCGAGGCACCTGCTGGCGAGGAGGTATCGGAGCTCAAAGGCTTTGCCTCTTCGGCGGGTTTGGTTGAAGGCCCGGCTCGGGTGCTCAAGAGCCTCGGGGAGATTGTAGATCTTCAGCCAGGAGAGATCCTGGTCTGCCCTTGCACCAACCCGTCCTGGGCGCCTGTGTTCGGGAAGATTGGCGCTGCGGTTACTGACATCGGTGGTTTGACCTGCCATGCGGCAATCGTATCCAGGGAATATGGCCTTCCATCGGTCACGGGCACCGGTGTCGCCACATCGATCATAAAAACCGGTGATATCCTCAGGGTCGATGGCGACAAGGGTGTGGTCAATATTGTGAAAAGGGTGGTCTAACCATAGGAATGGAGCGCTGGAGTAATGGAGAACTGATAGAATATATAATGAGTATATATCGTGCCAATACTCCAATGCTCCAATAATCCAACTGGAGCAAGGATCTTGATTCCGAGAAATGGGGTTCCAGATGGACTATATTCTAAACTTCGAACGTGTGAATAGGGGCTCCCTCTCATTGGTGGGAGGCAAGAATGCCAGCCTGGGAGAGATGATCAAGGCGGGAATAAGGGTCCCGCCCGGCTTTGCCGTCACAACCGATGCCTACCTGAATTTTATCACTGAAACTGGAATCAAGGATCAGATCTACGGCATCCTTTCCGACCTTGACGTGGACGATGTAGACGCCCTCAATAACGCCAGCACAGAAGCACAGCAATTGATTACAAATGCCTCCATGTCGAACGAAGTCGGGAAGGCCTTAGGAGAGAGCTATTGTCAACTCTGCGAGCAATGCCATGCGGAAGCTGTACCAGTGGCGGTACGATCCAGCGCCACTGCCGAAGACCTGCCAACAGCGAGCTTTGCCGGACAGCAGGAGACCTACCTCTGGGTTGAGGGAAAGGAGAGGGTTATTGAAAGTGTCCAGAATTGTTGGGCCAGCCTGTTTACCCCTCGGGCCGTCAGTTACAGGGTGAAGAATGGCTTTGTCCATGAGAAGGTGCTTATAAGCGTCGGGGTTCAGAAGATGGTTAATTCCAAGGCGGCGGGCGTTATGTTTACCCTTAACCCCACGAACGGAGACCCGTCCAAGGTCGTTATTGAAGGGAACTGGGGACTGGGGGAAACGGTTGTGTCCGGTTCCGTGAACCCCGATAAGTTTGTCGTGGACAAGGTGGTAATGGAGACCAACGAAAGGACCATATCCGCCAAGCAGATTGAATGCGTCTATGACCCCGAAAAAGAGGAGGTGATAAATGCCGATATAGAACGGGATATGCAGTGCAAATGCTGTTTGGAGGACCGGGAGATAATTGAGTTGGTAAATATAGGCAAGAATATCGAGACACACTATGGCTGCGCCATGGATATCGAGTGGGCCATTGATAAAGGCCTTTCATTTCCGGAGAATGTATTCATTGTGCAAGCCCGTCCCGAGACCGTGTGGAGTCAACGCAAGAAGGAGCCTGTCATCGGTAGGAAGAGCGGGTACGAGCTACTGATGGAACAGGCCATGAAACGCATCAAGATTCAGGGGTGAATTATCCTACCCACTAACAATTAACAGGCTGTTTTTCGGCCAGAGGCTATTCGAAGACTGGGGTTCTCCAAAAACGGGGCCCCGGAAGAAAGGAGGGAATGCTATGGACGAAGTAACACCTACAGCGCAGTGGACCATAACGCAACCCTGGCGGGGGATATTTGGGCTCGCTGTCACACTGGGAGCCATGCTGATTGTCACCTCTATTTTTGACATTAAGGGATATCTGGGCCTATTTACCACATTCATCATGTGTAATGTGCCTGTCGTGGCTGTGATTGGTGCGGGCTGGCAGGGACAATACCCATCTACGGAAGGGCTATCCCAGCCGTCGAGGGGGTTTCTCCTCACCGCTTTTGTGGTGGTCATTGGCATTCTATGCGCCCTTGGATTGGTGAATTTCTCCGCTGGTGGCGCGGCCACGCCATTCATCCATGTGCGAGCGATCGTTATCGTTATTACCACGTTCTTCCTCGTGATCGGATTCGGCATGTGGCCATTTCAGAAGTTGTCTCTTCCCGGGAAAGGCTTTCTTGTTTTGATTTGTGCCTATATCATAGGTTGGCTGATCACACTGCTGTTCAATTTCAGTATGCTCTCATATCCCCAAGGGATTAATCCTTCTCCCGTTAATCCGGTTCCCTTTTATGCCGAGGGAGGGCCGCTTGCTCCGTTTGCCAACATAGCGCCGATGGGGCCATTCGCCTGGGAGTCCGGCCTCTTGTTTTATTTTTGTGTCTTTGTTTTCCTCTTTTGCTTTGTGGCGCTTCAATTCTGGCCGTTCAGCAAATCCCCAAGCCTGATGAAGCAGCCGGTGATGGGCATTGTGGTGATCATTACTTGCTTAATATTGGGCACTATTCTTTACTTTATAGGGGTGGGAGCACTAAAGATAGCGCCTCTCAGATATCTTCTCTATCTCGTTTCCTTCCTTTTTGGGCTTCTTATGTTTCTATTCATGTTTCAAATGTGGCCGGGACGTGCCATCAAGAGTCCAGCGGGTTGCGGGTTCTTGACCATCGTGCTTGCGATAATAGCAGGTATTATTGCATATTACCTCCTATTGGCCTTTTGCACCGCCCACTTTGGAGCGGAAGCAATGAAGCAATATCCGACCGATGTGTTTGCAACGGCTAATCTGATGCTTGGCTTGGTGTTCCCGGCGTGGGCCATGTATGCGGTAGCGTGGGATTTCTGGCCTCTGCCACCAACACCGCCCCCGCCCTCCGAGTAATGCGAGAGAAAGAGGCATCCCTCTTCTGAGGGATGCCTCTCGAGTGAGCTGACGCCGGCGAAGCCAGCGTTTACCATAAAGTGCCAACACATCGCCTATCCCCCCTTTTGATTTCATTTATCATCCAATCCTATCATTATCGTTCATGATATGATCTTCAGTACAAAGCTCACACATTCCATGGTAAAATGGGTTGACAGTAAGTATTTTTTGTGGCAACAAGATACATGCTGGCTCATGTTACGTCTCGATGTGTCTTGTAGGTGCCCCGATTTATCGGGGCCTGCCGGTGCATTCATTCTAGGGCATGAGACAAAAAAAGACATCTCCATGCTCTACCGTGAGTTTCTTTGATCAATAGCCCTGAAGCAAAGCGTCGGGGTCATTTGCTAAATTGCATGAGAGACTTAGACCCTCTCTTTACGGAGATCTTTTATCCTGTTCGAGATGTCAAAAGTAACGCCGCCCAGTGGAATGAGACAAATCAGGTAATGGCAAACCAAGGTGGAAGGCGTGGTTCATGATCAATTTTAACCAGCTTAGAATATTCTACCAGACTGCCAAATATCAGAACTGTACTATTGCGGCGGAAAAGCTCTTCATCAGTCAACCCGCTGTCACTGCCCAAGTGAAAGCATTTGAGGAATTTTGCAACCTTAAGCTCTTTAAGAAAATGGGGCGTAAGATCTACCTGACGGATGAGGGCAAAAGCCTCTATGAATACGTCAGGAAAGTCTTTGAATATGAGAAGGAGATAGAGGATACAATCGAGGATATGAGGTTGTTAAAAAAGGGCGTTCTGAGGTTAGGAACAACAAAGACCTACGCGCGATCTTACATGCCCTTTTTTATATCCAGGTTTAGACAGGCCTACCCCCACATTAAGATCCATCTGGACGAAGGCAGCTCTCTCCAAATGGCGAACAGCCTGCTCGACTTCCAAAACGAGATAGTAATCGTCGCCAAAGTTGAAGACAATCATCAAATCAGATTTGTCCCCTTCTGCCAGGAAGAGATTGTCGTCCTGCTGTCTCCGGGTCATCATCTTTCAAAAAGGAAATCGATAACCATGACTGAGCTGAGCAAGGAGCCGATCATCATGAAAGAGGAAGGATCCGGAACTCGAAAGGCTTTAGATGATGCGTTCGCCCAAAAAGGTCTTGTTCCGAATATTTTGATGGAAACAAACAACACCGACTTTATAAAACAGCTCGTACTGCGTGGAGACGGGATCTCTTTTCTGGTTAGGGCGGCAGTGTCAACAGAACTTGAAGAGAAGAAACTCGTAACCGTTCCTATAGAAAATTGTCAAATCCTCGCGAGCGTGAGCATTGCCTATTTAAGGAATCAGCATCTCTCAAGACCTGCCCAGGCCTTCCTTGCCATTTTGGAGGGATTGTCCCCAGAAGGTACCCCTCTTCAGAACATCGGCAGCTTGGTTGCCAGAATGGCTGCTGCTGCTCAATGAGCAGGTATTCGCTTGCCCTGGCACCCTTCAAGGATGGATTCAAGGCGAATCCAAAATCCGTGAATACGTTAAAGCGCCCCCAATTCATTACTTTTATTTATAAATTTCATAAGAATAATGAAATTGACAAACTCCCTTGAATAGGTCATTCAAGGACATGGGTTGAATCGACTTCTCATACATTTACCTGAAAAAGGCCAATAAAATAAGCAGCTTTTCCAGGAAAGGAGGTTTTTCCCAATGAAAGACTTGAGGGATTTTATTGCCAAATGCGAAGAGATGGGGCAGCTTCACAGGATCAAGGCGGAGGTGGACTGGGATCTTGAGCTCTCTCACATTGCCAAGCTCAATGAGGAGAACAAGGGGCCCGCCCTTCTCTTTGAGAACGTGAAGGGCTATGATTGGCCGATTATCACCAGCACCTGCACGACCACGGAAAGGCTCGCCATTATCATGGGCATGCCCAAGGAGACCCCACTGGTCGAGCTCATGAGGCGGTGGGTGGAAATAGGGAGCAGGAAGATCCCACCCAAGCTGTTGGGTACGGGGCCGTGCAAGGAAAACAAGATGATGGGCGACGAGGTGGATCTGTTCAAGTTTCCCGTGCCCAGGTTTTACCCCAGGGACGGGGGGCGCTATTTCGGGACAGCCCACTCGGTGATCACCAAAGACCCGGATTCGGACTGGGTGAACATCGGAACCTACCGGCTACAGCTTCTGGAGAAGAATATCCTGGGTACGATGTTTATCAAGGGAAAACACTCCGATATCATGCTCAAGAAATACCAGGCCGCAGGCAAACCCATGCCAGTTGCCGTGGTAGTGGGTGCCGATCCGCTCATGTTCGTCATGGGCGGCTCCAGATTCTCCGCCTTTGAATCGGAGTATGATCTGGCCGGCTCGATCCGTGGCGAGCCCATAGAGGTGGTGAAATGCGAGACCAATGACCTGATCGTGCCCGCCGGGGCGGAAATCGTCGTGGAGGGCGAGGTGGATGCCGGTGCATTCAAGCCGGAAGGGCCTTTCGGGGAGTACACGGGCTACTATTCAGGTGTGGGGACCACGGATAGGAACTTCATCAAGGTCAATTGCATCACTCACCGGAACAACCCCATATTTATGTCCACCACCGTGGGCCGGGCCGTCACCGACACCCACATGACCCTGGCCTTGGCATACGGCGCCACCCTGTGGCAGCAACTCTCTGATATGAGGATCCCCGGCATCAAGGCCGTCTACTGTCCTCCCGAGGCAGCGGGAAGGTTCATCGCCATCATCTCCATGACGCAGATGTACCCGGGTCATGCGGATCAGGTGCTGACTGCGGCCATCTCGACCGAAATGGGTGCCTACGGCCTCAAGACGGTCATCGTGGTGGACGACGACATTGATCCCTGGGACATCCCCCGGGTCCTGTACGCCTTGGCCTTTCGGTTCCAGCCGAATCGCTCTCAGGTCATCAAACGCGGGAGATCCACACCTCTGGATCCATCGGTTCCAATAGAAGAAAGGGGCCTGACCGGCAGGCTACTTATGGATGCTACCATTCCGTACGACTGGAAAGAGAAGCCCATACCCATAGAGCTTGATCCCGATATGGTCAAGAAGGTGCGGTCCAGGTGGTCGGAATTGGGTTTTTAGAGGGAAAAATAGCGTAAACGGAGCTCATTCGTATTAAAAATCAGGGCAGCGCTACCATTAATCAGGGGACCGTTTAAGGGATAAATAGTTCCGCGAAAGGCGGAACTATTTATCTGAGCAGGTCCGCGGTTTAGTGAACATAAGCCAGGGGATGCAGCCATGTCAGAGGTAAATCTATTGGATGGTAAACGGATACTCGTGGTCGATGATGAGCCCGATATATTAACGGTACTGAGGGAGTTGCTCTCGATGTGCGATGTAGTAACGTGCTCTAGCTTCGATGAGGGCAAAGAACAGCTGGAATCAAGGGATTTCGATGTGGCAATCTTGGATATCATGGGCGTTGACGGCTACGGCCTGTTAGACATTGCGAAACAGAGAAATATACCGGCCGTAATGCTGACAGCCCATGCATTGACTCCCGACAATCTCGTACGATCCATCAAGGAAGGGGCCCTTTCGTATATCCCCAAGGATGAAATAACAAATATCGCGGATTTTTTGATTGACGTGCTCAAGGCCAGAGAAAAGGGCAGAGATCCCTGGAAGAGATGGCAGGAGAGGCTGCCTTCCTCCTATTTTGAGAAGAGGTGGGGGGCTGCCTGGCAGGATGCGGACAAGGGGTTTTGGGATAGTTTTAGGGCCAGCATTAGAGCGCGGAACTCTCAATCGGAGAAGACCGAGTCTGAGAAATGAATCCGGGATGAAGTTACCCCACAATCACCTCAGTCCAGGGGTTTTCCAAGGCGGTATGGATGGGAGTGGTGACTCTCCTTCTGGGTGAGAGGATCGCGAGACAGTTGGCCTGAATGGTACGTAAGACTTCATGGTGTGGAGGGAGGTCATGACAATCGCAATTGCGGGCATGCTCGATGAAAGAGAGGCAGGCCTTACCCTGATAAAAGAGCACATAGAACAGAAGGGGCACAAGAGCCTTCTCATCGACATCAGCATCGGTACGGGAGCGATTGATTCCGCCCTAAAACCTGATATCCCCTGCGACGAGGTTGCCCTGGCCGGCGGAACATCCATAGAGGCTGTCAGGAAGATGCTGGCCAAGGAGAGGGATAAGGCAACTTCGGCCATGGCCGAAGGGTTGGGCAGGAAACTCCTGGATCTTCACGGGGCCGGAGACTTAAAGGGCGTTATCGCCGTGGGCGGAATGACGGGGACATTCATCACCCTGACTGCCATGAAAAAGCTGCCTTTTGGACTGCCCAAGCTCTTGATTTCAAGCGTGGCTGCCTTACCGGCGTACAGCAAGAAGCTCGCGGAATATTTTGGAGTGAGGGACATAACCGTGATGCACAGCGTGGTGGATACCGTGGGAATAAACCCACTGGTGAGGATGTTGATGATCAACGGCGCCAGCGCCATATGCGGCATGGCGGAAGAATATGCGCCTCTTCAAAAGGAGGAAAAGCCCTCAATCGCCATCACCGAGTTCGGCTTCTGCGATAAAGGCGCCCACTATGTGAGGGAGTTATTGGAAGAGAAGTATAATATCATCTCCTTTCACGCAACCGGCCTGGGCGAAAAGGCAGCGGTTGACCTGGTAGGTCAGGGGTTGTTCGAGGCCTTCATTGATTTAGTTCCGGGCGGCTTCAGCGAATACCTCCTGGGGGGCAACCGCGCCGCCGGGCCGGATCGGCTGGATGCCGGCATCAATCAGGGCAAACCCTATATACTCTCTCCATGCGGGTTTGATATGATAAGCTGCGGGCCCATCCAGAGGAGGGATGAGGGTGACCCCCTCTGGGTCTCCCGGAAGTTGGCGGAGAGGAAGATCCTGATCCAGGATGCGATGAGGGTTCAGGCGAGAACGAGCCCTGAGGAAATGGAGACCATCGCCGGAGCGGTGGCTGAGAAACTCAATACCCACGAGAACAAGAAGCTGGTGAAGTTCATTATACCGACCAAGGGTTTCTCCTCGCTCAGCATCGAGAAGGGCGCCCTTTACGACCCGGTTTCTGACCATGCCTTCATAGAGAAGTTCAGGGGGAGCCTGGATCCGGAGATCGAAATCATAGAGGTAGACACCCACATCAATACACCTGAGTTTGCCCGGGCAGTGGTGGATGCATTGGAGAAAATTCTTTAATGCACGGGGACCATTTGAAGGATAAGTCTTTGGAATTTACGATAAAGACAAAAGAAGGGGCCTATAGGCTCGAGGCCTCTGTAGAAAAAATAGGCGAGGATTTGTTGATAGCTATCTGGGGCGGGGATAAACCCCATATCGGTGCAGTTGCGGTTGCCCAGCCAAGGCCGAGTTTGAAAGATGAACGCATAGTGAGTGCCACTGCATCCGTGTTCTGCTTTCTGGGCCACAAGGATGATCTGGTCGCCAAGGAGGCGGCCGAGAGGATCTCCTCAGCGCTCAACACCAATGTGGTGGTCGCGGCGGGTATTCACTGGGATGATATCGATGAAGGGGGGATTAGCGCCGTTATAGAAAATAGCAGGCGTTTAGTTGGAATGATAATTGAGAAGGTTTCCATGAGAGAACCGCGATGAGGTTAGTGCAAATTATTCGAAGCGATTTCTGATTGGAGGAAGGGTGTGGATATGAAAAAGCAGATCATAATTGGCGTTACGGGTGCCAGCGGTGTCATCTATGGGATAGAAATGATAAAAGAACTCGCTAAAAAGGATCTGGAGATCCATCTTATTATTTCAGACTCGGGTAAGAAAAATATTGCCATTGAGACGGAGTATTCGGTGGCGGACGTTGAATCTATGGCGGATAAGGTCTATGACAACGCCGACCTGGGTGCCCCTCCTGCCAGTGGATCATTCTTGACCTCTGGTATGATAGTGGCACCGTGCACCATAAAGACATTATCGGGCATCGCCAATTCTTACTCCGATAACCTCATCGTGAGGGCGGCCGATGTTGTGTTAAAGGAGAAGAGGAAATTGGTGCTCTTGGTTCGGGAGACACCGCTGCACAAGGGACACCTTCAACTCATGACCACGGCCGCTGACCTGGGTGCCCATATCCTGCCCCCCATACCGTCCTTCTATAATCACCCCAAGACCATTGAGGACATTATCCACCAGACCATCGGCAAGGCCTTCGATTATCTTGGCATTGAGCACGACCTCTACCGGCGTTGGGGCGAAAATAAGTAGGTTTTATTGAATTATTGGAACTATAATATGCTTGATGAATTGCCATTTTTAGAGCTGAAATGAGAGGCCAATTATTTCTTACTGATTATGCGAGGAGGCGAAAGAGGTTAAAGGAGTATAGCCTTACGCTTTCGGCGTTTGATTACCCTTGGGATTCGCCTCCAGCAGAAAGGATACCCCGTCGCTGAGCTGAGACATCCTCCCTAAAAACAGGCTCCCCTTGGCCACGAACATGGCCCTTTTCATCTCACCCCTCTTCAACGCCTCGATGGCGTGTCCCAGAAAGGGCACCGCAGAGGGCACGTGCCCCTGGGTAGGGGAGAATCCCGGCATACCCCGATCCCTGACGAACTGTTCGATTTCGTTCTTGTCGATCTCCTTGTTGAGCGCGGCCAGCGCTGCCATGATCTTATAGTTGGTGGCCGGGGTGTCGCCGCTCCCCGCGGGCAGGGTGATCTCCGGGTTGTGGAGCTCGGTGGAGTACTTATCGATATCGGTCATCTTCATGCCGATTTTCTTGAGCGGCTTGATGATGAGCGAGGTCATGATGGCCTGCTGGGGTGAGCCGGCCCCCACATCGTGTTTGCCTACCGCATCGAGCCTGATGAGGGGGCTCACGCCGTCATCGGTGGTGATCAAAAAGGCGATGGCTCCCAACACGTCCTCCAGGATGGGCATGTCGTGTTTGAGGTGGGCTGCGGACTTCATGCCCAGCTTGGCCATACACCCCCCGCCAGCCACTACCACGTTGTCGAAGATGCCGGCACCCACCAGCCCCGCCGCATTGATGATGGCGTGGTTGGGGGCACAGCAGAAGGCGCGGGTGTCGTTCCCCGTTGCGTTCACGCAGCCCGTCATCTCGGCCATGGCCTTTGACATGCTGCCGCCGCCTCGGTTGTACCGGTCCCCTATGGCGGTTTCGGTGCAATCGAGCACGAACTCGACCTCTGTGGGCGCTATCCCGGCCCTGTTCAACAGATGGAGCATGGCCAGGGACCCGGAGGCCTTGGCCATGAGGTTCTCCATGAGGATCTCCGCCTTCAGGGTGTCGTCCCGGTCGTGGTCCCGCCTGAGAGAACCCACGAGCGTTCCCTGGGAGTAGAGGGGGAGCGCTGCCCCCTGCGCGATGATCTCCTCTATCTTCTCGGGGGGCGTGCCCTGGCCCAGCTTCCGCACCTGGGCATCGCCGATGAAGGGGTGGGAGGCGAAGGCCTCCTTTATGTGATCGATGAACTCAGGGGTGAGCCACATGAGGTCGAAGTCATCGGCGAGCTTCATCCAGCCGTAGAACTCCTCCTCGGGCATGATCTCCCCGAAGGGCCCGTTCCGCGTGCCGTGATCAAGGGGATGCCCGTACCATGGCTTGGCAATGGTGTGGAGCTCATCGGGGCATCTGTTGCCGATAAAGACCTGGTGGGGCGCATAAAGGAGTACCTCCTCGTAGCTTCGAAGATGGGCCTCCAGCTCCTCGAGCACCTTATTGCTGTCTTGAATGTCCCGGGAGGGTTTGGATCCGTAGCGCACGAAATCAGGCACGTGCACGAGCACATAGCTGACCCCTCGTATGACCACCGGCATCGCTGTCAACTCCTTCACTGCCTCGGTTTTACTCAATGAGCTTTTTTACCGACGCCTCAATGTCTGAGACGGTGAGGGTTCCGCCGGTGAGACGCTCGACCTCCCTGCCGTGCTTATAGAAGAGGTAGGTGGGTAAACCGAGCACCCTCAGGCTCAGACAAAACCGCCTGTTCTTGGAGGCATCGAGCTTGACCAGTTTCAATTTTTCGCCATACTTATCTGCTAAGCCCTCTACTGCGGGCATGAGGGCCAGGCAGGGACCACACCGGGGACCCCAGAAATCGACCAAAACTGGCTTTTGGGATTGGACGACCTCCTCCTCAAAGTTCTCGGCGTTGATATCTAGTGCCATGATATCCTCCTGAATTCACATGCCACTCTACTCGGTTCCCCCTAGGGTGAACACCGTTTTCGGACCGGGTGCCTCCATGTGGAGTATTTCTATAGCACGTGTGACGATTTTCCTCCTCAGGGCCTTTTCCTGCTCCTTATTCAAAGAGGAGTTGCCCACCACACAGGGAACGGTTTGGCCGCGCAGTATGCGGTTGACGCCTACCATCTGGGCCACATTGGGCACTGCCGTGATCTGAACTGCCGGCACGCCGAGCCGTTCGATCTCCGATGCCATTGTTGCACCGCAACGAGTGCTTGACCCTCAGGTGGAGGTAAAGATTACCGCGTCAATGCCCCGCCTTTTGATCTCCGTCCCGATTTCCCTTCCCATCTCGGCACACCGCTTTGACACGGTGGCATTGCCTGAGGTGGAGAAAAACGTTGGATGAAGTTTGCCGACCTTGCCCTCCTTGACTAAATCCCGCATCACATCCACGGGCACCAATCGGCTCGGATCGCCAAGGATCTCGACGGGAAAGTACCCCGTGTGGGCGATCTCATATTGGGAGGAGTCGAATTCCTCGGGCAAGAACTCATCGATTTCATAGGTGGTCCAGCGCAGGTTTCCCCGCCCGCTCAGACCGTCGGGGTTTCCCCTGGGTACGAGTCCGCCGTCGCTTACCAGGGCGATTTCACATGTTCCGGGGTCTTTTATGGGGGCGGGGGGCTCAACCGCCTCGAAGCTCGGGAGCACCACCTCACTTTCAAAGGGCTCCCCCTTGATCTTCAGGAGCAATTTGTCCACGCTCCTCCCTGCGGCGCTCCTTTCTGTGTACTCATTTCTGAGGATGAGACGCGGAAAGTAACCGTACTGCTCGGGTTTAGGGATGTGTTCTCGCGACACCAGGTTCGTTTCCCCATCCGCGGAGGCGAGCCTGAACGCCAGGGCAACCATATTGTGAAGGGCGTTGACCATGTCCCTTGCGCTTTTACCGGTCTTACAGATAAAGGCATCCTTTCGGTAGAGATCCACTCCGGGATTTTCCTCGTACATGCCAGTGACCACGGGGATTCCGAGCCTCTCTCCCACTATTTTGCAGATGGCGCCGCAGGAGATTCCATATCTGCCCGCTTCGAATGCCGGGCCTGCGAAAAAGAGCTCCGGTTCGTAAGGGGCGATACGTGTAAATCCCTCCTCAGCGGCCAGCTCTGGGTTTATCGAGAAGGTGTTATCCCCGCAGATCAAGGTGGCTACTATTTCAGCCCTCTCGCCAAGCTCCTTTTTGAGGGCAACCCCGGGACCCACAGGACCTTTTGTAAGCGTAAACCCGATGCCGGCCTTGTCCTCGGCACCCACCTGACCAAAGAACTGGTTAAGGTAGTGAACAACCCTCAGTCTTTCCTTGGCCAATTCCTTCTCCTTCCCTCAGAGACACCTGCCTAATATTCCTTCACTATGACATTCGCACCGCCGAGATGGTCGTGGACCCCGGCGATCAGCATTTCTTCCATATCGATAACCGGATTGCCCGCATATTGATCGCGGGGGTCTGCTAAGAAGACCTTGGTTTCAGCTGTGCCACCCAGAATCCGATCAGCCTCAAGCGGCAGCTTGACCCTCTCGAAGGTTGCCCCCACCGTGATGATCAGGTCCAAGGCCTCGCTGTTAAATAAAAGAGTGTCCGCGAGGGTGCCTACACTGATGAGCGGCTGGGTGAATACGGCGGTTTTGACGCCCAGCTTCTCACACTCCTCGCCCACCAGGGCCACATCCACATGAGGCATGCCGCCGTGGATCTTGGTGATAATCACACCGTCAGCCCCGAGGACATTCTTGACGAGATTGGCGGCCATGATGGCCTTTCGTTTCCTGGCTACGGGATCGATGTTGGCGACCCCACACACCACGCCGGCGAAGATCAGGTCCTTCCTATGGCGTCTGTAAAGCTCCTTGATCACCCCGTGGTTCTGGATGGTGTAGGTATCGAGGGATCGTATGGTGTGGTGGCCCACGACCCCGCCGTCCAGGGCTTCGTTGGGATGAATGATGGTGGGCAGGAGATCGCGCACGTGGGTCCCATAGAAGCATGGATCTGGTATGCCTCTATGATCGTGTTGAGGGCTGTAGAGTTGATAGTAGTAAGCTACTCTGGGAAGATCCGGTTGACCATCGATGGTTGAGATATCCAGGTCGAATACCTCGATCCCGTCTATGGGATGTCTTTCCCCAGCTGCCGCGAGATAGACGGCCGTCTTGAACCCCGCGATCTTCACGGCATCCTCGAAGTCACGCTCCTCGACTCTCTCCTCCCTATACGGAGCGATGCTGATGTGCTTCATCTTTCCATACCTGCTCAACGCAGACCCCAGCCCCGTCATATCCAGAAGGGCCGAATATTTCCTCTTCGTCTCCGGGTTGGATACAATAACGGCAACTCCTCGCAGAGACCTGGTCTGGCCCCTCCCGGCGATTTGCAGTCTTCCCACGAAGCCCGGAAAGTCGGCCTCAAACTGGTCTATCTTGCATCGGGGCTGCACCACGTCCATGATATTCACGATGCGGACTCGATCCCCTGGCCGCACCGTATTCACCTCCACCGACCTAATCCTGTTATCCCTGAGAATCAGTTCCTCTATCTCCCCGGTATTTACGCACAGCACGTGGTCTCGGGCATGGGTCTTTGGGGCCTCTTGAACGTCGTTGATATCAATAGATTCGATCTCAAGCCTCATGCGAGCCCCCATCACGGGCGGTCTTGTCTCGAATCGCCCTGAACTCCATTCCTATCTGCTCGGTGTCCACGGTGAGGGTCCATATTCCCACGTTCTCCTCGTAGACATCTTCGGGAATGGCCTCTCTCATCTCCTGCTCCAGGATATGGTAAACCGGGAGTCCCAACGAGACTCCTGCCAACGGACCGGTAAAGCTCGGATCGCCCACGGTGACCGTCTCCGCCGAAATCAGCGCTCCTTCAATATCGCTGGCGCCAAGCACCACGATGATATGATCGGATGCATCCCCATCGCTCACGCCTTCGGCGATCTTCTTCACCTGGGCCTGGTTCTCCGCGTCCATTGTACCCGCGGCTGTTCAGACAAAGCACTCGGTGACGGCGTAGACCACCTTTGCGCCCGCTGCCTCAAGACATGCGGCGATTGATGGCCCCTGGACGCCGTCCCTCTCTCCGATGACGATGGCCGTCTTGCCTTTCAGCCAGCTGTCCATGCGGCACCCTCCTTTCAATGGTATGTTTTCGAGGTTTCTTGTTTCGCAATGTCGTTCCCTACACCGCTGATCTCATGATTCGCGTGAAGAAGGCCCCGCTCAAATGCAACTAATGTTAGCGGCTCACAACCAGAGGCGCCTCTGCACGGTGTAAGGCCTTGGAGATCTGCCCTGCAACCCGCACGACGTGAGGTGCAAGGTTTTCTTCCAAATCGATTCTGCTGTATTGTGTGGTCGGAACCGCGATGTTTATCGCCGCGACTGCGACACCCTGCTCGTCAATCACGGGAGCAGCCACCGCGCGGTTTCCGATCGAGAGCTCTTCGTCGTTTATGGCGTAGCCCCTTTTCCGAACGTCCTTTAACTCGCCCGTGAACCTATCCATATCCATGATGGTATAGGCGGTGAGAGGGCGAAATTCCAATCCTTCAAGGATGGGGCGGGTCTTCTCCTGAGGCCCCATGGCCATGAGCACCTTCCCCATTGCCGTGCAATATACCGGGAGCCTGGTTCCGATCCGAATATCAAAGGGAAGGTACTTTCGCTTTCTGATCCTGATGAGGTATAGGGTTTCCGGCCCCTCCAAAACCGATAGGTTTACCGTCTCCTGAACCTTCTCGAAAAGGCACTCCAGGTAGTACCTGGCTATGTCCTGCCAATCCAGGCTACAGATATCAGGGTATCCCAGGGTGAGCACCTTGGGGGTGAGGTGGTATCGTTTCTGTTCATCGCGTCTGATGAATCCCAGTTCCGTTAAGGTGTAGCAGAACCTCGTGGCGGTCGCATTCGTGGTGCCGAGGGCCTGGGCGAGCTCGGAGAGCGTGATGGGGCGTCCGGCTTCGGAAAAGGCCTGGAGCACGGAGAGCCCCCGTGCCAGGGACTGGATGAAATATCGCGTATTCTTCAGTGTCTCCATTATCTCGTATATTTACGCATAGCGAAAATTAATTACGCTATATAAAATTTTATGGTGTTCTTTTCCAGCTGTCAAGTCTTTTCACTTGAAAGTTCCCTGTGGCCCGGGAGCATTGCGGAAATCCCCGCTCAGCGGGGTTGCAGGGCGGTTCATCCGTATCGCCTTGCCTGCTTAATAGATGGTGCTTAGACATTGACAGGCTCATAGTAGGCCTCTATACTTCTACCCCCTAAAAAGGAGACGTTCAGCACTCGATGAAAGCAATACTGGACAAGAGGATCTTGATGCTCGTTCCGCTTACCCTGCTCTTTGTCCTCTCTATGTTTTATCGATCTGCATCGGCGGTGATCGCATCTGAACTCATGATGGACTTCTCCCTTTCGCCGGAGGATCTGGGCTTGTTGAGCTCGGTGTTTTTCTATGCCTTTGCCCTGGTGCAGATCCCTATGGGCGCGGCCCTTGATCTCTTCGGGGCGAGGAGGACGATGCTCTTGCTCTCCTCGGTAGGTTTGGTGGGAGTGGTGAGCTTCGCCCTGGCGAATTCATTCGCCTTGGCCATTGCAGGAAGGGGATTGATGGGCATGGGGATGGCCTGTTGCATGATGGGAACCTTTAAGCTTATCTCGATCTGGTTTCCGCCTCACGCCTTTACCACTATTTCCGGCATTATCCTTTCGATCGGCACTCTCGGCAGTATTGGGGCTACCGCCCCTCTCGCCTTTGCGGTGGATTGGATTGGCTGGAGAAATGCCTTTCTGGTGGTAGCCCTCATACACCTTTTGATTACAGTATGGATATATGAGCAGATGGTGGATTTCCCGGAAGACTCCCGGGTGGAGAATGCCTTCAGTGCTCAAAAGAGGGGATGGGTAAAGGGATCGATGGATGGGATGGTATCGGTTTTCAGGCTTCCCTCTTTTTGGCTCATATCGCTGGCCGCGTTTGCGAGGTATGGAGTTTATATCTCCATTGCAGGGCTTTGGGCAGGCCCATACCTTGAGCACATCTATCATGTTTCACTGATTGAGAGAGGCAAGATACTCATGCTCATCCCCGTGGGATATCTCATTGGTAGCCCTATCTTCGGCATTCTTTCAGACCGCGTATGGAAAGATAGAAGGACGGTGGCAGCAGCAGCAATGTCCTTTTACGCCCTTTGTATTTTCCCCTTTATTGGCGCAGTCCCGTCATTTTCTATTCGCATGGTTGCGGCAACCTTCTTTCTCCTCGGGTTTTCCGGCTCATTTGCTACCATCATGTACGCGAATATAAAGGAGTTGCTCCCGAGTTCGGTGAGCGGAACCGCGATGAGCGCGGTAAACTTTTTCACGATGATGGGCGCGGGGTTGTTTCAGCACGTGATGGGGATTATCATAGAGAGGTTATCGCTTCAGGAGGGGCAACTTCCCCCAGAGGCATTTTCCTTTGCCTTTGGCCTCTGTTTTATCGCGGCCGCCTCAGGAGCGATTGGATATCTGTTTGTGAAGAGAGCCCGCTCATGAGGATCCAAGACCGGCACATAGGATTGAAAGCTTACAAACGAAACTGCATCTATCAAGATCCAAGGGCTTGCCCTGCCGAGATGAGACTTTTTCTCGACAAGCACGAGATCAAGGTTGTACAATGGCTCCCCAAGGCGTTAGACGGCTATTTTTCTGTCGCACCAGGTGAACGACCATGCATCTGTTTTCGATCATAACCAATCTGCGGATTCAGGATATCCTGGATATCCTGTTTCTCACGGTTATCGTGTATTATCTATACGTTTGGTTCCGGGGGACGAAGGCCTTCAAGGCCTTGGTAGGCCTGCTTGCCATGGGGATCGTGTTTACCCTTGCTCGGTTCTGGGGTTTGTTTCTCACCACATGGGTGTTTCAGATATTGTGGCAGGTCCTGATCGTGCTTATCATCATCTTGTTTCAATCGGAGATCCGGCAAGTCTTAGAGCGGGTCAATCCCCTTCAGGTAATAGGGCTTCGCTCCAACACTAGGTCAGCTGACTGGATTCCTAAATTTGCGAATGCCCTTTTCTCAATGGCCAAGAAAAAGATCGGGGCCCTGATCATACTTGAGCGCATGGACCTAGTAGAGGAGTTGATCACGGGGGGAATTCCATTAGAGGGCGAGCCGAGCCCTGAGGTGTTGATGAGCATCTTTCAGAAGGAATCCCCCCTGCATGATGGCGCACTGCTTCTCAGTAAGGGCAGGGTGACAAAGGTGGGCTGCTATTTGCCCCTAAGCTCCGCCGAAGGGCTCCCAAAGGAATGGGGTACCAGACATCGGGCGGCTTTGGGCCTTTCGGAGCGATGCGACGCATGGATCCTCGTCGTCTCGGAGGAGCGGGGAGAGGTCTCCATTGCCCGCGATGGGGGCATGCTCCATGTGGGAGGCGTTGATCAGCTCGCAAACCTGGTCCAGGAGGCCCTTGCGCCAACGAGACCCCAGGTAAAGGTCTGGCATAAAAGGATATTGGCCCCTATAGCCCATCGATGGCCTGTGAAGCTCGGTGCCCTGTGCTTGGTCTGTTTTGTCTGGCTGTTGCTCGCGGGGCAGCAGAACTTTGAGGTTACCCTGAGGGTTCCCCTGGAGGTGAAAAACCTCCCTGTGGCGATGGAAATCCTTGAGCCAGTGAACCCCGAGCTGGAGATCACCGTGCAGGGGCTTCGAAAGGATGCGAGTACCTTGAGCAGCAGAAACGTTCATGCGGAGATCGATCTCTCAACAGCCAGGCCTGGAAACAGGGTTTTCCGCATGAGCCGCGATCAGATTGTGCTTCCCAGCAATAGGATCGAGATAGTACGCATTAAGCCGGCCACTATGGAGTTTAAGCTGAGGGAAACATCGAAAAATCAATCATAGGGAACGTGATGGATATGACCATGGGACCCCAGAAGTGGAGAAATCTGTCCCTTATCTTTCTTGTTTTGAGCGTCGCGTTTTTATGCCCATGCGCGAAGAAGAGCGCCCTCGAGAGAATAAAAGAAGACGGGCAGATCACGGTGATTACCAGGAACAACGCCCACTGTTACTATATCTATCGGGATGAGCCCATGGGATTCGAGTATGACCTCGCCAAGGCATTTAGTGAGTACCTGGGTGTCAAGCTCAAGGTAATCACAGCCCATTGGGAACGGCTTTTCGACATGGTCAACAGGGGGGATGGTGACTTTATTGCAGCCAGCCTGACAATCACGCCATCACGCGAGGAACTGGTAGATTTTTCCGATGAATACCTGACGATCCAGCAACAGGCTATTATCAATAAGGGTAATTATGAGATACAAAGCCTTGAGGATTTAGTGGGAAAAACCATTCACGTGCGCCGCGCCACCTCGTATGAAGAGAGGTTATATGAGCTTAAAGGCGAGGGGTTGGATCTTACCATCGAGCCCCATGTAGATGTTCCTACCGAGGAGCTTATCAGGATGGTGGCTGAAGAGGAAATAGAGGTCACCATTGCTGATTCCCACATTGCCCTCTTGAATCGACGCTACTACCCCGATGTGAAGATCGCCTTTCCCATAGAGGAACCGCAATCCCTGGGATGGGCTGTAAAAAAAGGGGAGGCATCGCTCCGGAACGAGATAAATACATTTTTCAAAAAGATAAAGAAGGACGGGACCTTTGCCAAGATCTATGAAAAGTACTTTGCCAATGTGGAGATATTCGATTACGTTGATCTGAAAAAGTACCACCAGCGACTTGATACGAGACTCCCGAGGTATAAGGATATTATTAAAAAGGCCGCTCAAAGGCATGGATTTGATTGGAGATTGATTGCCGCAACGGTCTATCAGGAATCGCACTTCAACCCGAGGGCGGAAAGCTATACGGGTGTGAGGGGGATGATGCAGCTCACGCTTAAAACGGCCGATGATATGGGTATCACCAATCGGCTCGATCCAATCCAGAGCATCGTGGGAGGGGTGAAGTACTTGAAGAAGCTTTACGATCAATACGAGGATGTAAAAGAACCGGATAGAGTACTCATCGCCCTGGCCAGTTACAACGTAGGCTATGGACATATCCTCGATGCTCAGGAGATAGCGAGACAGCGAGATCTCGATCCCAACAGCTGGTCATCGCTTGAGCAGATCCTTCCACTGCTGCGCTACCCCAAGTACTATAAAAAAACCAAGAATGGGTACTGCAGGGGCACAGAACCAGTCCGATACGTCAACAGGATACTCACCTACTACGATATACTCAAAAGGGAGGCGATCTCATAGGAAAAGAGGCATTCTTAGGATTGTCGGGCGTTTTGGCCTATCCCTTTACAATTCCCATAGATGAGTTATAATTTTATAATATTGTATATCTCGCTCTTATCTTTCAGGGCGATTCGAGGAGCCGATCTGAAACCAGATCCGGGGGCTCCAATATAAATGTGGGCGAAAAAATAACCCAAATAGGTGCGTTTTTATGTACATCATCTTGGGAAGCGGAAGGGCAGGCTACAATGCCGCCAGACACTTTAAGGATATAGGCAGACGGTGTACCCTGGTGGATATCAATCCAGAGAGAACGGAGTCCCTCAAGGAGATGGGCTTTGAGAATGTGGTAGAGGGAGATATCACCTCGGAAGACCTTCTGAGAAAGCTAAATATAGCGCAGGCAAAGGGAGTAATGGTTCTCACCACCGATATCGAGTTGAACCTCAGGGTTGCCCGGAAAGTTCGGGAAATAAGTGCGGAAGTACCGATCATCTTGAGGGCTGGCAGGCAGGACGCAAGCGAGGAGATCAAGGGGCTAGAGGTAGATGAGATCATATATCCCGCTTCGGCAGTAGCCGAAAAGGCCATACAAAGCCTCGGGAGGCTGGAGGCCAAGAAGAACCTCAAGCGTCTTGGCTCTGTAATAAAGGAGGCCAAGAAAAACATAGCCATCGTAGTACAGGACAATCCCGACCCGGATGCTATTGCGAGTGCCATGAGCCTCAAGCGGATTATTGAAAAAATGGGCAAAGTCGCTGATATCATATACGGAGGGAAGATAGGGTATGAGGAGAATAAGGCATTGATCAACCTGCTTGAGATAGAGGCCGTGCCCATTTCGAGGATCAAGGACATCGGGAGCTATTCCAAGGTTGCACTCATCGAGGCCTCCGTTCCCGGGGAAAACAACTCCCTTCCGAAGGAGGTCCGACCCGACATCATTATCGATCACCACCCCTATGACCCCGCGAAGGTCTCGGCTGACTATATCGATATAAGGCCGGAGCTCGGTGCAACCTCTACTATCATGACGGAATATCTGACCGAATTGGGTTTGGAGGTCTCAGAGGAATTAGCCACGCTGCTCCTTTACGGCATCAAAAGCGATACAGGCGATTTCACCAGGGCGACCACGCCCAAGGACCTTCAAGCGGTGACTTTGCTCTATCCCAGGGCATCTCAGGAACTCTTAAATAAGATCGAAACGCCGCTCATGTCCTCCGAAACCCTCGATGTATTGGGTGAAGCCATTAAGAATAGAAGGAGCCTTGGAAGCCTGCTGCTCGCCAATGCGGGTTACATCAGGGAAAGGGACACGCTCCCACAGGCGGCGGATCATCTGCTAAAGCTCGAGGGGGTAGCAACGGTGCTCGTGTACGGCCTTACAAAGGACATGGTGCACATTTCTGCCAGAAACAAGGACATACGGATTAACCTCGGAGAGGCCATGGAAATCGCCTTTGGAGACATAGGTGAAGCAGGAGGCCATCCCACCGCCGCGGCGGCAAGGATAAGCCTGGGACTCTTCGGCGACGCCAAGGATAAGGGATCGTTGTTGAAGCTGGTAGAAGAGGCCGTCACGGATAGATTCCTCAAGGTTGTCGGGGTGGAAGAGAAAAAATAAGGGTGCATGGAATTTAACCGCATAAAGCTCAAAAATACTATTGCATTCCAAATGCGCTAGTAATAAAAAGCAAAAATAAAATATCATAGCTCAAACGATTTCTATTAAAAGGATATGTATATGCCGAAGGATGCCTTAATAGAGACATCTCTCGAGATGCCACAAGACGGGGTGAGGGAGATTATCTACCAGATCCGTAGGCTCATGCAGGCAGGTGAACTCTTCACCAAGGAGCTGAACAAGATCTACCAGGTGAGTGCCCCTCAACTCCACTGCCTCTTGGCCCTTCACGAGAATGGTCCTTTGCCTCCCTCGCAGATCGCCAGGCACATAATGGTGAAATCCAGCACGGTAACCGGTATTATCGACCGCCTTGAACAAAAGGGCTTCGTGGAAAGGCTGAGGAATTCCCCGGATCGTCGTGTGATTACCATTCAATTGACCGAGGGGGGCAGGGAGCTTGCCAAAAACGCACCTTTTCCCATCCAGCATAAGATCGTGGATGGCATTAAAAAACTCCCGGAGAAGGAGATAAAACGGATCATCCTGAGCCTTTCCAAACTCACCCATATGCTCGACGTTCAGGACTTGGAGGTGGAGTAGCCTTCGCCCCTTGCCCGTGCTGTGAGTCGGCCCACCTCCTACTGCCTCAGAATTACTTGCTGCTGACGCTTGGTCACCCCCTGGAGGATTCGATCCAGTACCATGGCGATAAAGAGAATCCCCAAACCCGCTTCAATTCCCACGGCGAGATCAACCCGCTGAATGCTGTAGAGGATCTTATATCCCAATCCACCGGCACCTATCATCGCTGCCACCACCACCATGGACAGAGCCATCATCACAGTCTGATTCACCCCCGCCATGATCGAGGGGAGCGCGAGGGGAAGCTGTATCTTGACCAGCAATTGCCAGGGGGTTGACCCAAACGCGTGACCGGCCTCAACGACTTCGAAGTCAACCTGGCGAATCCCTAAGCTCGTGAGTCGAACCATGGGGGGCAGGGAGAAGATAACGGTAGCCATGATACCCGGCACATTCCCTATCCCGAAGAACATGATCGCCGGAATAAGGTAGACGAAGCTGGGGATCGTCTGCATCCCATCAAGGATAGGCCGCAAAAGGGCATCGAACCTCTCGTTCTTCGCGGAGAGGATCCCAGTGGGGAGTCCCAAGACAACGGAGATGAAGACCGACGTGGTTACCAAGGCGAGGGTACTCATTCCCTCGGCCCAGAGCTCCAGGGATCCCATTAAAAAAAGGGCAATCGCAGTAAATATGGCGACTCTCCTGCCGGAAACAAGCCAGGCAATCAAAGCGATAGCGCCAATAGAAATGGGCCAAGGGACCCAGTTGAAAAAAAAGTCTATTTTTACCAGTATGAAACCGACCACCTGTGATATTGCGTCAAATGCGGTGGCGAGATTGTCTGTGAGCCAGATGACCACTAGATCTATCCAGTGCCCGATCGGAATTCTTATAGGAAAACTCATATCCCCCATTCCTTCCCATTTCAATTATGTTGATAAGGCCTCCAGTAACCGTTCCCGAGATACAACCCCTGCAAAGCGGTCTTCTCTGTCCGTCACCGCGATGGGAATGGTGGATTTCGCGGCTACAGAGACAAGGCTTTCCAAGAAGGTATCTAGCCTTTCAATCGGAAACTCACTTACCACATTTTCAGGATTGAACTTTTTATCGCTGTTCTCACTGCTGAGCATTCGATAATCCACCACGCCCTGAACGCTTTGATTTTCATTTACCAGGAATGCATACCAGATATTCTCCTTGTCCATCTTATTTATTATTTCAGTGACGGAATGCTCAGGCTTAACCAGCCACCTCTCGGGTTTCTCCATGATATCCTTTGCGGTCACGAATTTCACCTTAGGGAGATCTTGCACGAACTCCGCTACATAATCAGTCTCCGGATTGAGCACGATTTCCGATGGGGCGCCTATCTGTTGAATAGCGCCGAATTTCATCACCGCGATGCGATTGGCAAGCCTCAGGGCCTCATATAAATCGTGCGTCACGAAGACGATGGTTTTTTTTACGACTTGTAAAAGATTGATAAATTCATCCTGCATTTGTCGGCGTATCAGAGGGTCGAGCGCGCTGAATGCCTCGTCCATGAGCAGTATTTCGGGATCTGTTGCCAGGGCTCTGGCCAGGCCAACACGCTGCTGCATGCCACCGCTCAACTCGTGGGGATAGCTTCTCTCCCATCCCTTCAGACCCACGATCTCGAGGGATTCCATGGCCTTTGATTCACGCTCGGCCTTTCCGATGCCCTGCACCTCCAGACCATAGCCCACGTTCTCTATCACACGACGGTGCGGCAGGAGTGCGAAGTGCTGGAAGACCATACCCGTCTTCTTCCTTCTCAAATCCCTCAAGTCATTGAAGGAGAGCTCAGTCACATCCTGATCATCGATGAAGACCTTCCCGCGTGTTGGTTCATGGAGCCGATTGATACACCGCAAAAGCGTGGATTTGCCGCTGCCAGAGAGCCCCATAAGGACGAATATCTCCCCCTCATCGATGGTAAAGGAGGCATCCCTCACTCCAACTACACAGCCTGTCTTATCCAGAAGCTCCGTCTTGGTAATGGCCGGATCAAACGTATCCCATTCGTCGATAACCCGCTGAGGATCGGGGCCGAAAACCTTCCAGAGGTCCTCACAACGAATCCTGGTTACTGATTCTTGATTCATATGTCCTCCAAGGAATTCATAGGGCTTAAGGCATAACCCATGGCTATCGACACTCAGCATGACGCATCCGAGGGGAAGAAAAAATGTAGAGTTAGCCTGTAAATCAGCTACACCAGATAGATAGAAGACCTAATAAACGGAGGAACTGCCGGGGGATAGGGGTTGTCTTCACTATCCCCCTTGGCGGAATTGAGCCCCAGGTTACTATTGCACCCCTTTCAGCCAATCTCCGACAATCTTCGGGTTATTAGCCACCCACCACTTGGCTACTTCCATGGGCGGTTTGGGCGGGTTGCCCGGGACATCGGCGAGCTCGGCGATCATCTTGCTCTGCTCTTCCATGGGTAGATAGACATTCTTAAAAAAATTGTATGCCTTGGGGTTCTTTTTCTTAAGGTGCACTCCATACCCAGTGTACACCTTAGCGGATCTCCATCCGCATGTGATGCGGCTTTCCTCCGGTTTCTTGGGGACATACTTCCATTTGGATTCCTCCCATGGGGGGAGTTGCACCCATGTCAAGTCGTACTTCGCCCAGATCCACTCAGGGGCCCAGTAGTAAAAGGCGATCTCCTTTTGCCTTCTTATGGCCTCCTTGAGCTGGGCGAGGAATACCCATACTTCAAGCACCAAAGGACTGAAATGCTCCTCGAGGCCTAGGTCTCTCATCTGGATTTTGGTGATTTGGGTGGATGACCATCCGCCGCCTCCGCACCAGAGATCCCCTTTCCCGTCACCGTTGATATCGAATACCTTGGCATGGGGGATGAGATCCTTATAGGTCTTGATGTGGTACTTTTTCGCCACCCATGTGGGAACGACCCACCCCTGTGGGGCATTGCCGAACAGGAGGCTCACTTCAACCGTTTTGTTGTGCTCTATGTATTTTTTGTAGAAGGCATCTTCGTTTGGCCACCAGATTTCCGTTTTGACATCGATACTGCCATCGCCCTTATCCATGGCAACCCAGGTTGGAGGCTGCCCGATTGGCTTTACCACAGCCGGGATATTCAGTTTATTTTCCAACACATACTTAAAGACGTGGGCCGTGGCGATAGATCCATCCCATGATTGCTGCGCAATCACGACCTCCTCTCCGGCATAGCTCACACCCGAACCGATGGAGACAGCCATCAAAACGCCTATCAAAAAATACCACTTGCTCTTTCCCATATCCTCCTCCTTCCTAGTTTCTTGTCCTGTGAATGCCAGTGATTGAGATTGTGTCGTCTCCTTTTTCGTGGTTTGATAAGACCCTCCCTAACCTAGATTCCTCGTTAAAAGATTCTTCTTATATTTGATGGCAAAAGAAGAAGCCTGTTTCCGGCTGTATAATTCAGATGCTTATTCTTCTCTTTCGAATTTAAGTTCACTATTAGAACCGAGAGGTACATCCTCGATTCCATCGGCACCGATGAGGAGGATGATTCTGTTCATCGCCTTGCCCAGAGCCTGGACCTGCTCCGTGGAGAGGTTTATCAATCCGGAGATGAGCTTGTTCTCGATTGGATCGGGCAATCGTTCGCCGAGTTCTCCGCCAGGTTCCGTTAGGGTGATCAGGGAGATTCTTCGGTCAAGCTGCTGTCGGATTCTCTCAACCAGCCCCTTTTTCTCGAGGCGGTCGATGACCCCGGTAATGTTGGGAGGCGTCACATAGAGATTACGGCTCAACTCGGCCGATGACATGGCGCCATCGACAAATAGGGTTCTCAGCACATTCCTTTGCGTTTCGGTGAAGCCAAATTGTCTGCTTGCCCTTATGTAATCACGGTACACAGCTCTTCGCAGCTTACGAATTCCCCCTACTATTTCATTTATTAACACCTCGTTCTCGGTGTTCATTTCCCGATGTCTCATGGTTTTAATTCATATAATTATAGGCTTAGAATGTCAATGTTTTAATATTTTTAGTTTTAATTGTTTTAATAATATTCATTAGAGCTAAAATAATATGATTACATACCTTTTTTTATCGTGCTGGCGTTGAAACCCGTGAGGAAAACATTTCTGCAAAAGAAAAGATGATTTGAATGCAGATGAGGGGTGAACTGAATCAAGAGGAATAAGCTTACTCGTTTTTTTCATTCAATTATCATTACGAGCGATATTTTTTCTCTTGACCCATCAAGCCCATACGGGGAAACTGGAGCTGGCTCAGATAAGCGGGGGATGGAAGGAAGAAAACAATCACAGCCCTGAGGAGTGAGGGAACCAATTGAGTATATTTATCACTACGTTTGAATCGGTAGCAGTGCTCCTGGGCATAGGGGTGCTGGGGTTCTGGATCATCAGAAGAAGAATCCTGCCCGGTGATCTCCTGGGATTTCTCTCACCCCTGGCCCTTGATATCGCGCTTCCCTGTCTCATCTTCGCAAATATCGTCAAGAATTTCTCTCCGAGTGAGTCCCAGGGCTGGTGGCAGCTGCCCTTGTGGTGGTTCTTCTTTATGGCGGTTGCAGGCGCTCTCACTTTTCTCACCACGTTTATATCGGCAAGGGATATTCGCCGCGAGTTCGCGATCAGCCTCTTTTATCAGAACGCCATGCTCTTCCCGCTCGCGATAATTGTGGGGATGTATGGAGATGGATCGCCCTACATCGTGTTTTTATTTCTTTTTACCATCTTTTATCCGGCGTTCTTTTTCAGCACCTCCCATTTCTTCTTCGACAAAAAGGGTAACCGAACGCTGGACTTGAGGAAGATACTCCATCCGGTGCTTATCGCGACGGTGGGGGCAGTCGTCATTCGTTTGTCGGGCGTTCAGGCTTACATTCCGGGGTTTATCATATCAACTCTCTCAATGGTGGGCGGCATGACCATACCGCTTATCATGCTAATCCTCGGTGGGAATATCTATTTGGATTTTCAGAAAAAGGGAGCAGTACGAGTCCAGGAAATCATAAAATTCGTGGTCGTCAAAAACATCGTCTTCCCCCTCGTATTTCTGGGCATAGTACTCCTCCTCCGTCCCGCATACCATGTTGCTCTGCTTATCCTCCTCGAGAGCGCAATACCGCCTATAACCACGGTGCCGCTCGTCACGGAGCGTTTCGGGGGGAATAGGGCTGTGGCGGATCAATTTCTGCTGGCGAGTTTCCTCTTTTCCATGATCTCCGTCTCAGTCATGGTTTCGTTGTTCTCGACCTTTTTCTCCGCTCCATGACACCATGGTTTTTCTCTGCCCTCGCCCTCTTGGGAAGGAGCTGCTTGAGGCGCTCTCCATCGATGGTTTCTTCCTTCAAGACAAGGGCTGCTCCCTGATCCAGCACCTTTGCATGTTTGGTAAGGATACCTTTTGCCACCTCATACTGTGAGTCCAGTATGGCCTTGATCTCCGCGTCGATAACCTGTGCCGTTTGTTCGCTGTAGTCATTTTGGCGGGGGAGGCCGAAATCGGTGAATTGTTTCTGACGATCCTTTTCGAAGTAGATGTGACCCAACTCTAGGCTCATTCCGTATTCCTTGACCATGCTTCTTGCGATATCGGTGGCCCGTGCGAGGTCATTGTGAGCCCCTGTGGAGATATCCTTGAAGTGGATCTCCTCCGCTGCTCTCCCCCCCAGGGCCATCGCGATCTTGTTCAAGAGCTCGCTTTTGCTCATCAAGAACCGGTCTTCAGTGGGAACCTGCAAGGTATACCCGAGGGCGGCAACACCCCGGGGTATGATCGAGATCTTCCTGACCGGATCGGTGCCGGGCAGGGAAAGCGCTACCAGTGCATGACCGACTTCATGGTAGGCGACGATCTCCCGTTCCTTGTCATTGATGAGGCGGTTTTTCTTCTCCAGTCCCGCGATAATACGTTCAACCGCCTCCTGGAACTCCGCCATGCCCACCTTGGCCTTATTGCGTCGCACGGCCAGCAGGGCGGCCTCGTTGACCAGGTTGGCCAGATCCGCTCCCACAAACCCGGGCGTCATGCCGGCAATGGTTCCCACATCCAGATCCTTTGCCACGGTAATGCCCTTGAGGTGGACCTTGAGGATATCCTCTCTGCCCTTCTTGTCCGGTCGGTCTACGAGGATGTGCCGGTCAAAGCGGCCCGGCCTCAGGAGCGCGGGGTCAAGGATCTCAGGCCGGTTGGTGGCTGCCATGAGGATGACCCCCAGGTTTGGATCAAATCCGTCCATTTCGACGAGGAGCTGGTTGAGGGTTTGCTCCCTCTCGTCATGACCCCCGGTCATGCCCATGCCCCGTGCCTTGCCCAGGGCATCCAATTCGTCGATAAATATGATACAGGGGGCCTTTTCCTTGGCCTGGGCAAAAAGATCCCGCACGCGGGCCGCGCCCATTCCCACGAAGAGTTCTACGAACTCCGAGCCGCTCATGCTGAAAAAGGGTACGCCACTTTCCCCTGCTACTGCCTTGGCGAGGAGCGTCTTGCCGGTGCCCGGAGGGCCCACCAGAAGGATGCCTTTTGGGAGTTTCCCGCCTAATCTGGTGAATTTCTCGGGGGATTTAAGGAACTCGATCACCTCGATGAGCTCCTCCTTGGCTTCATCCACGCCGGCGGCGTCTTCAAAGGTCACCCCCACTTCATTCTCCATGTAGACCCTTGCCTTCTTTCTCCCCAGGGTCAGGAAGCTCCCCTGCTGCGCGGAGAACCGTCTCATCATGAGGTACCAGATGCCTATGAAGAGAAATATCGGGAATAACCAGGAGACGAGGTTTTTCAGGAAGTTGCTCTCAGCAACTCCCTTAAAGGTCACGTTGTACTTCTCAAGCATTTGAGAGAGATTCGGGTCTACACGAACCGTGGAAAAGGATTTCTCCCCTTCTCGTCCATCTTCCATGGCCTTGATCTTTCCCTGGATCCGATCCTGCGTAATTGCCACCTCCTCCACCTTTCCTTCTTGAAGGGCCTTTAGAAAGTCACTGTAGGATATTTGTTCTACCCGAAACGTCTGGGCTATCGAGTGCTGGAGGATGAGCACGATCCAGATGGCGATCAGCACATACCAGATCGAGAACTTGTGGTGCTTTTCCATTCCATGGCCTCCCTTTTACGATTTAGGGATAAGGGTTCCTGAGAATTCATATGTAGCTCAATTAAAAAATATAAGAAGCAGGGGCATGGCTGTCAAGCGAGAAGGATTTCATGACATAGCATAAGGAGCATGCCATGATCGATTATGCTTGAATGAGGATATATATCAGGTAACGAGTTGGAGAGAATTCTCCCGCAAGATAATACTCATGAATCATGCCTTTAAATTAGAAATTGATTATGGCTCTAACTCCGCAACTAGATTGCCATCAGGGATATGGATGTCTTTTTTGCAACCGAAGAGTTCCATGCTGTTATGCCCGCGAGAGGTGCAGATAGAGGCGGGCGATCTGCTCCTCAGGGACATCCCAGTTCTCCGTATATGGATGTCTCTATAGGCGACGGGCGCCCGCCTGGATCATCGGGAAAGAGCCAGCTCATAGCGAATGCCTAGTTCGGTTGTAAAAAAAGACATCCATATCCCTCACTATAATTCTGCGGAGTTAGATACATAATCGAAATTAGAATTGACATTTACCGCACTTTTCCTATAAGGGTTGGTCTGGATGTCTATATAATCCTGTGAGATTGTTGATAGTTCATTTTAGGAGGTGGTAAATGCAGAAAAAACGCAAGCTCGGAAGAGGCGTCGCCGTGGTGGGCGCCGGGATGTCGAAGTTCGGCATGTTCAGGGACAAGGACTCGAAGGACCTGTTCGCAGAGGCCTTCAGGGAGATGCTCGAATCAGTGGATAAGGGCTTTGATCCCAGCGATATCGATGCCCTCTATCTGGGGAATTTCACCAACGACTTCTTCATTCACCAGGCCCATTGGGGGCCGATTATCTCGGATTTGATCGGGCTTGCACCAAGGCCGGCCACCAGAACGGAAGGGGCGTGCGCCTCAAGCGCGCTGGCATTCAGGGAGGGGGTGTTCGCGATTGCATCTGGCTTTTATGATATCGTGCTGGTCGGCGGAGTAGAGGAGATGTCCAAGCGAACCACAGAGGAGGTTGCTGAAGGCCTTGCCTTGGCAACGGTCCCCTACGAGGGAAGAGTGGGGTTCACCTTCCCGGGGGTGTTCGGTGCATTGGCGACGGCGTATTTCGCCAGATACGGGGCCAATCGTGAGCACCTCATGAATATCACCATCAAGAGCCACAGCAACGCCCCGCTCAACCCCAAGGCACAATTTCCCTTTTCTATCAAGGACATGATGAACATGAAAATAGAAAGCGCCAAGAAGAAGGGGAAACCCGTTCCACACTGGGATGATGAGAAGGCCTTCCTGCGCGATCCAGGCGCAAACCCCGTTGTTGCCTGGCCAATGCATCTTTATGACTGCTGTCCCATAAGCGATGGAGGGGCCTGTATGCTCTTGGTTGGAGAGGAGATCGCCAGGAACTTCACCGATGGTCCGCTCTATGTCGTGGGGATAGGGCAGGGTAGCGGCAAGGGCTTGCACGCTGCGGCGGATCTCACCACCATGGAGGCCACAAAACATGCAGCTGATGAGGCCTATGGCATGTCGGGATTGAAGCCGGAGGACATTCAGTTCTCGGAGGTCCACGACTGCTTCTCGATCGCGGAGCTTATTCACATAGAGGATCTCGGGTTCTTTAAGCCGGGGCAAGGCTACAAGGCGGTGGAAGAAGGGCTCACCAGGCGAGACGGCCCTATGCCGATCAATACCTCGGGTGGTCTGAAGTGCAAAGGGCACCCGGTGGGGGCCACGGGCATAGGGCAGCTGTTTGAGGTGTGGAAACAGCTGAGGGGTGAAGCGGGAGAGCGGCAGGTTCCCAAGGAGGATCTCAGGATCGGAGCGGCTCACAATTTGGGCGGAACAGGCGGGACCTGCACGTTTACCATTCTTGAAAGGAGATAGCGCCATGGAAGACAGGCCTTTTAGCGATATTTCATACGAGCAGTATCTCAAGGAAGAGAAACTCATGGGATCGAGGTGCAGGAAATGCGGAGCCCTTTTCGTACCTCCCCGATCGATTTGCATTACCTGCTATAGCTCGGAGATGGAGTGGGTTGAGATGATTGGGGAGGGACGGCTCCACGCGTTCACCTGTATCACCGTGGCACCGCCCTTTATGATGGAACAGGGTTATGATCGGAAACACCCTTACTGCTCCGGCGTGGTTGAGCTGGAAGAGGGGGTAAGGGTCGATGCACGCATCGATGGAGTGGATGCGACAAAACCGGAGGATATCACCATTGGGATGCCCCTCAAGGTCGCATTCCTGCATTGGGGTGAGGGGGAAAACCAGCAGACATACCTTGCGTTTCAACCCGTGTAACTGCCTTGGTAGCTTGCTCAAAACGCCGCCATGGGTTACTGCTTCAATGAAACGATGGCAACTTGGCCTAAGTGGTCAGAGACATCACGAGCCCTCTTCCTCAAGCATCCTGATAAGCCGCTGTTGGATATTATCAAAGGCCCCGTTGGACATGATGAGGATCGCATCGCCTTCCCTTGCGAGGGAAACAATCCCATCCAGAAGATCGTCGTTGTTTTGAAAGTGATGGGCTTCGATACCCCGCTCGTTGAGGTCATGGGCCAGTTTGGCGGAGGAGAATCGCTCGCCTGAAGGAATCTTATCCATCATGGGGGGTTCTGGCAGGATAACGAAATCCGCATCATCAAAGGAGGATGCATAGGCATCCTGGAAGATGCTTCTCCTGCTCGAATTTGACCTCGGCTCAAACACGGCAATAAGCCGCTGGTTTCTGAAAAGGCCTCTCACCGCCTTTATCGTCTTTCGCACCGCTGTTGGGTGGTGGGCGAAGTCATCTATTATTGTTATGCCGTGGTAGTCCCCCAGAAACTCGAGCCTCCGCTTTACCCCTTTGAAGGTCCTGATAGCTCCGGCGATGGTTTCACGGGGTATTCCTATATGAGAGGAGATTGCAATCGCCGCGAGGATATTGGATATGTTGTGGTTTCCGAGAAGATCGGTGGCAACCTTCAGGTACTCTTCGCCTTTTCTTGCTACGGTGAATTTCGTCTCCCCATTTTGAAATGCCATATCCCCGGCGGTAAAATCGGCATCCCTCTGAATCGCAAAGCTCACATGAGGGCAGCGTGCCCTCTTTATTGCCTTTACCGCGAGTGGATCATCAGCGTTTACGCACAGCGCTCCTTGTTCAGGCACTATTTCAATAAGCCGCCTAAAGGAATCTTCTATCTCCTCAATCCCCTTGTAGATGTCCGCATGGTCAAATTCAATGCAGGTGATGGCCGCTAGGTAAGGATCGTAGTGCAGGAATTTGGGGCCCTTGTCGAAAAAGGCAGTGTCGTATTCATCGCCTTCGATCACGAAGTAGGTTCCATTTCCCAATTTGAAATTACGGTGGAAATTCCTGGCTATGCCTCCGATCATAAATGAGGGATTGGTGCCGGCTACCTCGAGAATCCACGCGGTGAGCGCAGACACGGTCGTCTTTCCATGGGTTCCGGCGATGACGATGGATCTTTTCCCCTCCATGGCGAATTTCTTTAGTGCCTGCGGCATGGAAAGGTATGGTATGCCAATCCTGAGCAACTCCCTTGCTTCGGAATTTTCCCTGGTGATCACGTTTCCCACGATCACGAGATCAGGCGAAGGGTGAAGGTGGGAAGGGGAGTAGCCCTTCTTAACTTGAATAGAAAGGCTCTCCAAGAAGGTGCTTATGGGGGGATAGGTGTTCTGATCGGAGCCAGTGATGGTATAGCCCTTGTCCTTGAGCATCCCCGCCAGGGATGACATGCCTACACCGCAGATACCCATGAGGTGAATATGGGCATTTCTCGGTAGATTGTGAAGCTCCTCATCCATATCCCAATTCCCCCATGATGAGATCGTGGAGTTCGGGCCGGAAACCCTTTATCCCTTGGTTCGACCTGCTTGGATGGATCCGGTTCGTCAGAAAGACCACCGTTACCCTCTTCTCAAGATCGATCCACACCGAGGTGCCGGTAAATCCGGTGTGGCCGATGCTACCTGAGCTGAAGTAATTCCCGGAACTTGAACCCCTCTCCGAGGGGGTGTCCCATCCGAGGGCCCAGGTGGAGTTCGGGACAAGTCCCTGGCGCGAGAGAAATGTCCTCGCAATGTCTTGTTTAATGAGCGCTGTGCCGTCCCCATGATAGGCCTTCGATACCATATTGGTCAGGGTGAAGACATCAAAGGCTGTTCCGAAGAGCCCCGCGTGACCCGAATGCCCGCCTAGTGCATAGGCATTTTCATCATGAACATGGCCCTGGAGAATCTCCTTTCTCCATGGGCAGTCCTCGGTGGCAGCGTATGAGTCCCTTGTATATGCCGGCCCACGGTCAATGGTATCCAGGTATAGGGTTTTAAGCCCCAGAGGCCGGTACAGGTCAGCATCCAGGAACGAGGAGAAATCCTGGCCGGAGGCCATTTCGATGATCCACTCAAGGAGCATAAATCCCAGGTCGCTATAAAGCGAAGCCGATTTAGGCTCGAGGGATAAAGGCCCTTCCATGATGAGCCGCCTTGCCGCGGGTTTTCTCTCTTCGGCAGGCAGGTTTATGAGGTTTAGGTACAAGGGCTTCCAGTCCGCGAGGCCTGAAGAGTGATTTAAGAGAAGTCGCGGGGTTATATCGGCTTTATCCTTCCAGGGAAATGGTTGGATGAGCGATGAGATCGAGGCGTCAAGATCCAGCATCCCATCGTCAACGAGTTTCATGACAGCCAAGGTGGTGGCGAGTGGTTTTGTCAGGGAGGCCAGATCGAAGATGGTGTCCTTTTCCATGGGAACAGGCCGGGGGATTACCGATCTGTTGCCAACGTTGTGAAAAAAAACGATCTCTCCCTTTTGTGCCACCAAGAGAACCGCACCGGGATAAACCTTTTCCTCCAGGCCCCTTCTTAAAAGCTCTGTTATCTTATCTGTCATTTGCCATGTATCATTCGGCCATTGAACACAACAAACCCGATAAACTCAACAAACCCTATGACGTAGCCGCTTCTTCTATCTCCAGCACCATCCTTTCGGTATCAAACAGTGCAGGAAGGCCGAGCGGAAGGGAGATATTTTCCCCTCCATGACCGACGGGCAAACCCGTAGCCACTGGTACGGGGAGTCCATTGAGCCGCTCATGAAGCAGGGAATTGACCTCCTCTTCTCTCCCGCAATCTACCATCTGGCCGATGGCAAGGCCGGCCAGTCCGTTGAGCCTGTTCGTTAAGATCAGCTGGGTAAGCATGCGATCCAGCCGATAAGGGGATTCCCCCTTTTCCTCTAAGAAGAGGATCACGCCATCAAGGGACGGTACATAAGGGGTGTCCAAGAGGGAGCAGAGGGTTGAGAGGTTACCCCCCAACAGGGTTCCCCTGGCCTTGCCCTCTTTTATCACGCTTCCATGCTGAAAGGAGACCCGAGGTCTCTGGGAGGTGGTGATAAGCCTTGAAAGATGCTCCCAGTTTTTGTCATTCGGGAGGTTTGTAAGCGTTGGCCCGTGAATGGTAACCAACCCGCATTCCTTGTAGAGCGCGATCAGGAGCGCGGTGAGATCGCTGAACCCCACGAAGATCTTGGGATTGTTTTTGATCACCGAAAAGTCAATTTCCTTAAGGAGCCTTGCTGAGCCATATCCCCCTCTCGCGCAGAAGATGGCCTTCACCTCAGGATCTGAGAACATCCCATGAAGGTCGGAGGCTCTTTCGTGGTCGCTTCCAGCAAGGTAGCGCACGCGATCAAAGAGATGCCCGCCCAGCGCTACCTTTAGAGGAAAGGACTCCAGAAGCCTTAAGCCCTCTGATATCTCGGATTGCTCCACAGGGCTCGATGGCGCGATAATGCCCACGGTCTGATTTGGCTTAAGGCGAGGGCCTTTTATAATGGGAGGAGATGCCATGGAATTGTTACATACTACTTTCCCATGAGGCGGGCAACCTAAAAGAAAAGGGGCGTTTTGATGAAGGAAACAGATTTTATCAGGAGAAAAGCCAGGTAAAAAGTGCACTGCCGGTGATACTGAGGATATGAAAATCAAATCACCGCATTTTAGATACGTTGGGGATTTCAGCTATAGCCGTTTCATGAAATTAGGCTTAACTGCATGGATGTTGAAGATAACAACGGTTTTGTAAGGCGTTTATTCATGTGATTTTTTCAGGCAGTTCAAAAGGCGTTTGCCCTGTGATAATTTTACAGTATCTGCAAAAATTAGGACGCCAGGTATTTGGTTTTATCGGAGAATATGGAATCACGATAACGCATAGCTCACCCGCCTGTAATGCCAACAGGGCAAGAGACGGTGATGTGCTTAAACATATAGATCGCCTCAAAGCTTCTATTGCTACACAGCATGTAGATTATTTATTCATTTTTTGTTTTGGCAAATTTATTTTTTGATAAAGAGAGCACCACCATAAGAGGCCACAAGCAGCTAAGAAGATACCTAAACCACCAAAAAAACCAGCAAAAAAGATACCTAATGTCCCTAAATTTCCCATGTTCTCACCTCCAAAATGCAACATAAAAGCCAATTTAAAATATATGATATCACAAATTGTCCCGAATTATCGATAAGTAGATTATCAAAAATTTAGCCTTTCGCTTAAAGATATATTTATTTTAGGGTGTTTCTTAACAAATTAAATATAGGATAGGGGCTGTTGAGGGTCAAGGCAAAAGGTCTGCCTTGGAATACCAGAATGCTCAGCCCAGCGGATGGGGAACCTCGCTTTTTTTGAAGATTATCACCATCTCAGGAACACTTTGACGTTAGCGAATGATTTCAGTACACTCAAAACTTAAAATCAGCGCAGGAGAATGATACAAGGATGATCCGGTTTTTTCTTAAGGAACGTTGCCTTGTCCATCTCACGTGGGAATATGGCTGCGAGGTAAGGAGTGGGATATGAAAGAGAAACTCATACTGGCCATGTGGTGGTTGCCTTTCATCCTTCTTGTTTGTCCAGTTGCAGGCGCGAACGCTCAGGATGCCAAGGCCTTGGTGGAGGATAGTTTCAATTATATGAGGGGGAAGAGCTCCGTTTCTACGGTGAGCATGACCATCCATCGCCAGGACTGGGAAAGGGTTATGACAATCAGGGCCTGGACCAGGGGCGAGGATGAAAGCATCTTTTGGATCACTTCTCCCCCAAAGGATTACGGCAACGGTACCCTGAAGAAGGGGGAGCAGATGTGGATCTATAATCCCAAGGTCAATCGTGTGATCAAGATCCCGCCCTCAATGATGTCTCAGGCATGGATGGGGTCGGACTTCTCGAACAACGACATTTCAAAGACCGACAGCCTCCTCCACGATTATGAACACACCATCGTGGGTACCGAAATCCATGAGGGCAAAAAGGTCTTTATTATCAAGTCCATGCCAAAGCCGCAGGCGCCTGTTATCTGGGGTATGCAGCGGCTTAAGATCAGGGAAGACCTCATCTTCTTAAGCCAGGAGTTCTATGATGAAGATCTCCGGCTGGTCAAGGCCTTGACAACTCTCGAGATCCAGATGATAGGAGGCAGGCTGTTTCCCAGGGTATGGAAGATGCAGAAGGCAGATGCAGGAGACGAGTATACCCTGTTGGAATATATAGATCTCGAATTTGACAAGGAGTTGCCGGAGGGGCTTTTCACCATCTCCTCCTTGAGGAGACCCAGAAGGTAGGCGATCATGGCCATAGATATAAAGATGGCGTGGCGAAATATCTGGCGAAATCCCAGGCGTACTATTCTCACGATCTCGGCAATTGTATTCGCCAGTATGCTCTTGATCTTTATGTTGTCATTTCAGTTAGGATCATACGGAACCATGATCAATGCCTCGGTTCGCATACATACCGGGCACCTCCAGGTTCAGGCCAAGGGGTATCAGGACAAAAAGAGCATGAGATTGGTTGTACCGGATCCCTCCGCTGTGGGCGAGCTAATGGATACGATTCCCGAGGTGGTTGCCTATACATTTCGTGCGAACGCCTTCTCCCTGGCATCCTCCAAGGAGCGAACCTATGGGGTCCTGGTGATTGGGGTGGACCCGGTGCGGGAATCGCGGGTGTCAACCTTAAAAAAATTGATACGCCAGGGAAGTTACCTTGCCGATGGTGATACGAATCAGGCCCTGTTAGGGCAGCTCCTCGCGAAGAACTTGCGGGTGGGCCTAGGCGATGAGGTAACGCTATTGGGCCAGGGACGTGATGGCTCCATTGCCGCCACTGTGGTGCGGGTGAAGGGGATCTACAGATCCGGTATGGACGATTTCGATCGTTCCTCTATCCACATTCCCCTCAAGACCTTTCAGGATGTGTATGCCATGGGAGGCGCCGCCCACGAGGTGGTGGCGGTTGTTACGGCCTTAAGGTATGTCTCGGAGGTGAAAAAAGAGCTACAGGCAGGCCTGAGAAAGCTGGACCAGAACGAGCCCCTGGTTGTCCTTGACTGGAACGAACTCATGCCCGGCCTGCTCCAGGCAATCGAGATGGATCTGGTAAGCGGGATTATCTTTTGGTTCATACTGATCGTTGTGGTTGCCTTCAGTATTTTGAATACCTTCCTCATGGCCATCTTTGAGAGGACAAGGGAGTTCGGTGTGCTGATGGCCATTGGGACCACCCCGGGGCGATTGACCAGGTTGCTCCTGATTGAATCCACTGCCATGACCATGATCGGCATCGGTATCGGTACCATTTGCGGCTGTCTTCTCACCTGGTACTTTCAGGTTCATGGGTTAGATCTTGGAGGGGCATCTGAGTTGATGAGCCAGTACGGGATAAGCGGCAGGATGTACCCTCAGCTTTCGTTGATTACCGCCTTGAGCGGGCCGGGCGCGGTGCTCATCATTACCCTGTTAACCGCATTATATCCGGCCTTCAAGGTTCGGCGCCTTAAGCCCGTGGAGGCGATGAGGGCGGTGTAAGTGTTAATGAATATTGACTATTGAATATTGTCGATTTTTTTAATGGTCAATGGTCAATCGACAATCAAGAATCGCCAATTCGTTGAGAGGTTTTTTTCGTGTATTTCCAATTAGGATGGAGAAATATCTGGCGGAATCCAAGGCGAACGACCGTGATCATGCTCGCAGTCATTATCGGTGTGTGGAGCATGATCTTTTTAGGGGCGCTGATGCGGGGCATGATCGAGGATATGATCGAAAACGGTATTGCCACCCTCACGGGCCACGTACAGGTTCACCATAAGGGGTACCGTGATGATCCGGTTATCCAAAACAGCATCATGGACCCAGACACGGTAAAGAGCGTGCTTGAGCGTGTCCTTCCCCCCGGCACCCGGTGGACGCCCAGGGTCCGGGTCAACGCCATTGCCAGCAACGCTCGACACTCGGACGGCGTTACCCTGGTGGGGATTAATCCGGAGACCGAGGCCAGGGTCTCGTTCATCGGCCGGGCAGTCACGCAAGGGCGTTATCTCAAGCCCGTCGATAAGAACGGGATTGTCGTGGGCAGGGCATTGGTCGAGAAGTTTGAGACCAGATTGGGCCATAGGCTTGTGCTCATGTCCCAGGATAGGGATGGCCAGATCGCCTCTCGGGCATTCCGCATCGTGGGAGTGTTCAGGGCTGAGATGGAGGCAACGGAGAAGCAGTTCGTCTTCGTCACTATATCAGCGGCACAGGATATGCTTAAACTGAAGGAGGGTATCTCTGAGGTTTCAATCATCCTGCCAGATCAAAGGGAAGCCGCCCGAGTCGCCAATCAGATAAGGACGGCCTTGCCCTCTACCTATGAGGTTCATTCGTGGCGGGAGCTGCTGCCGTTACTTGCCGCATACCTGAGGCTCTTCAACGGGTTTATGTGGCTGTGGTACCTGGTGGTGTTCATTGCCATGGGATTTGGCATCGTCAATACCATGCTCATGGCTGTGTTCGAGCGGATCCGCGAGTTTGGTCTGCTCAAGGCGCTTGGCATGAGGCCATGGTGGATCATTAAGGAGGTGCTCGCAGAATCATTCTTCCTCCTGATAATTGGTATGGCTATTGGGAACACACTCGGGCTTTTGAGCGTTCTCGTGCTCTCTGGAAGGGGCATCGACCTTACCGCACTCGCGGCGGGGGCGGAGTTCTTCGGTATGACGCGGGTGATATATCCGGCCATCTCAGGTATAGATGTGGCAATGGCCAACCTGATGGTATTTATACTCGGCCTCTTGGTGAGCGTGTATCCGGCTGCAAAGGCAGCCAGATTCACGCCTGTAGAGGCCCTGGCACACACGTAAGAAAGATTGAAGATCGAAGATCGAAAAGTGATGAATAACTGTGGAAATTTTTTTAAATAATCGATCTTCGATATAAGATTTTCACCATTCAATGGGGTTCAATATGAACATAGTTGAGTGCATTGATGTGAAGAAGACCTATCGGCAGGACAAATTGGAGGTAAGGGCCCTTAATGGTGTAACCCTATCCATACAAACGGGAGGCTTTGTTGCCCTTGCCGGGCCTTCGGGCTCGGGGAAGACCACCATGCTCAATATCATCGGCGGTCTGGACACAGCCGACTCCGGCCGCGTTACCGTGGATGGGAATGCGCTTGAGGAGATGACGCAATCGGAGCTCGCGAACTTGCGCCTGCACAATGTCGGGTTCGTGTTCCAGGCCTATAATCTCATTCCAGTACTCTCCGCACTGGAAAACGTGGAGTTCGTGATGCTCCTCCAGGGGGTTCCACCTGCTGAGAGGCGGGAGCGGGCCATGGCAATCCTCGATGATGTGGGACTGGAGGACACGTACAATCGCCGTCCGGCCGAGCTCTCCGGCGGGCAGCAGCAGCGGGTAGCAGTGGCACGGGCAATTGTATCCAGCCCCTCCATTGTGCTGGCGGATGAGCCAACGGCCAACCTCGATTCAAAGACGGGAAAGGGCCTGCTTGAGATGATGAAGGAGATGAACGAGAAGAGAAACGCCACCTTTGTCTTCTCCACCCATGACAAGATGGTCATGGACTATGCGCGGAGGCTCATTCTCATACGAGATGGCCTCGTAGCAGATGATCAGGTCAGGGAAGGGTGAATATAGATCTAAGATTTTCGATTGACGATTTATGATTTGAGGGCAGGCTCTTCCATAACCAATGGTCACTCATCAATCCTTTTCCTTATTGCACCAGCTTTAGCAGAATGATTACAAATTATTCTCAAAGAATACGCATGCTTATTGTGCTGCTACTTTTTAGCATTACCTCGCCTCCAATTGATGCCCCTGCTCAGGATAGCTTGCCGAACGACACCAAGCCCTCTTCACCCTGGCATTTGAATATAGATGACCATTGGGGAGGGCACCTCAAGGTCCGTGGATCTGCGTCATGGCCCGCTGGTGATTCCTTTTTCGGGTCAGCAGGAACCGAAACCCTCTATGATGGCTACACCGAACTTAGAGTAAAGAACAGGCTATTCTTCGGGGATTGGGGCGATCTGGATACCCATTATGAGATTATCCTCTCGGGGGGAGATACGCGGCGCAGGGTGAAATCCCTGGAGAATCTCTATCCGGATCTTTTCCCCGAGAGCCTTGTAACTGGGGGCACCTTGGAAGATGATCGAAGGTTTATGGATTTAACCAGTACTATTGATGAGGATGAAGGCTATGTTATCTACCATCGCCTCGACAGGCTTGCCCTGAGCCTGTTTCCCGAGTGGGGCACTGTAAGGGTTGGGCGGCAGGCGGTCACCTGGGGAAACGGATTGTTATTTAATCCCATGGACCTGTTCAACCCATTCTCCCCGGCGGATATCGAGCGGGATTATAAAGTAGGTGACGACATGGTTTCCGCCCAGTTCTCTCCTGCAAGAGGGCAGGAGTTACAGTTCTTATATGTACCACGAAGGAGCCCGACATCAGGGGAGGTCGAATGGGAGCGGTCATCGCTCGCCGGAAAACTCCACTTCTCGCGGGATACCACCGAGTTCGATATCATGGCCGCCGAACATTACGGGGATCCAGTGTTCGGGCTTGGGAGCACTGGTTATCTTGGGGATGCAGCATGGCGTCTGGATGGAACGTGGATATCTTCAGAGAGCAACGAAGGATACCTTTCCATAGTGGCCAATATGGATTACTCATGGATATGGTGGGAGAAAAATTGGTACGGCTTTTTGGAGTTTTACTTCGATGGCCTATCCCACAACCACTACAGCGAGGTATATACCGATTCGGAAATAGCCAGGCGCATCGAGCGGGGAGAGCTTTACACCCTGGGCAGGACCTACCTAAGCGGTCACATAAGGGTGGAGTTGCACCCGCTTTTCAACGTGTATCTAACGGTGATTGAAAACCTGGCTGATCCTTCTGGTGCCATTCAACCCAGGGCTGTCTGGGATATCGCTGAGGACACGCAGATAACATTCGGCGGCGCCCTGTATCACGGCAGGAGGGGCACTGAATACGGCGGTGTTCCCATACCGGGCACCAGCCTCATTGACAAGCCTCCGGCCACGGCCTTCCTTTGGGTAAGCTACTTCTTCTGAGATCAATTGAGGTCAAAGAGGTTTAATGAACGCTCGCGCCTCTTTAATCCTCCGGCTGCCTCCATCCCCGCACACCGAGCCCCAGGGATACGAGGGCCAGGGCGGTGATCCCTGCCGATACCACCCCGGTTGCCGGTATCCCGCCTTTCAGCCAGACAACGCCCCCTACCAAGGCACCCAGCACACGCCCTATACCCGCCGCCGCATAGAAGGAGGCCATCATTGTTGCCCGTGATCCAGGCAGCAGCTCGGTACTGAGGGACAAACTTGATACCACGGTGAACTCGAAGATGAGAAACAGGGCAAACAAGCCCGAGAGCGCCATCAGAAGCCTATGGGCAATCAAGGGCAGCAGGCCGTAGCTTAAGGCGGATAGGACCAAACCGAGAAGAACCGAACGCCTCAAGCCCAACCTATCGGCACACGAGGCGGTCAGCCCTTCCCCAAAAAGCTCAGCCACGCCGATAAGGCTCGCGCCCATCCCAATCCCCACAACGCTGAGGCCAAAGGATTGTTCAAGCCAGGCCCCGAACACCACAAAGAGGTTGTCGTTCGCAGCGCTGTAGAGGAAGGCGTAGCCTATCATCCCCAATGAGGCCTGCTCGTTCCCCAGGCCGGTCCAGGCACGCCGGAACGTGATGGCATTGCTTCGGTCAGGCTTCCGCCTTCCATCGGCGGGTATCACGCGCATCAATGCCGCAATGCCGAGAAGGCCGAATCCGCCCAGCACAAAAAAGGGCGCTCGCCAACCGGAGCGTTCTATCAGAAAGGCGAGGAGAGGAATTCCTATCAGGGTGCTTCCCGCCCAGCTGAACTCGAGGATGCCAACAACCATGCCTCGTCGTTTGAATGGCACCCGTTCCCCCACATAGGCCTGGAGAGCCGGGTCAAAAACGGTTTTGCCCAGGCCAGCCAAAAGCAGGGCTGCCAAGACAACGCCGAAGAATGGCAGAAGGCCCCCGGCGAACATGCCGAGGGCGAGCGTTCCCATCCCTGCGAGCATCATGAGCCGATAGCCTAAACGATCGGCCAGTGGCCCGAAGAAGATACCGAGCACGCTGGTTGCTTGGTTCACCGCAATAAGCGATGTGACTGCCGTGAGCGGAACGCCAAGTCCTCTGCTCAGAACAGGTGCAAAGGGATAGGCGAACCTTCGGGCGGTATTGAGCACGAGACGGCATAGCGTGGCGGTCCCTGCTTGCCAGGCTAATCCGTAAGGTGGTTTTCCGGATTCGCTGTTCATACTCATAGGAGCTTGAAAAGAGAGGCGTAAAGGATATCCTTCATAGCGATAAAAAAGGGCGCGCACACCACGAAAAGCCTCCAGCCCCCCAGGTTGAACTTCATTTCTCGTTCTCTGTTATCATTGGCCATGGTACCGATCACTAGATGGCTTCATAAGCTAAGATCTTAAGATTTATTTAAAGCTTTTTTATTGATTTAGGATGATACTAGGACGGGCCAAAGGCACAAGGCGCAAGGCATAGGGTAAACATTCTATTAATTTGCCTTAAGCCCTGTGCCCTAAGCCACATGATTAAAGCAATTTGGGTCATGTTTTAATCTACTCGTCACTTGTCTGTTTGAGGCGAAGCTTTGCTAAATATTTAGATAGCTCCCTCGGCGCCTTCCAACGTGTTCTTTAAAGTGAGCCGCGTCAATGAATACCTCTGCATCCCAGCCCAGGCGCCGGGCTGCCTCCACGTATCGTGGGCTATCGTCGGTATAGAAGAATGGCGGCCTGCCGCAACAATAGCGATCTACAACCCTTTTATAAATAGCGGGATCCGGCTTCATCATGCCTTCTTTAAAGGAAACCACCCATCCCTCAAGGAGCTGAAAGATGGGGTAGGTGGCGAGGATATAGTTCCAGTGAACCTCATCCGTATTGCTGAGTGACACAAACGTGAACTCATTCTTGAGTTCACTGAGCGCCTGCCTCATTCCCGGCACCTCTCCGATTATGATACTGCACCAGATCTCCCGCCATTCATCGCCCTTTAGGGAAATCCCCAGTGCTTGGTTGATGGTCTCGAGTATCTCCGGCCACGAACGCTCACCCACATATAGCGGGAGGAACATGGTATCCAGATCATCGGGAGGGGGCATCCCTAGTTTCCTTCCTGATCTCCTTGAAAGATCCCTCAGCACTATATCGGGATCGATGTCAACCAGGACCCTTCCCGCATCAAGGACAATAACCGGCTTGTATGATTTCTCTTTCATGATACGAGCCATTGGAAGCTATCACAGATGCACGCTGAAAGGAAGTCTATCGCTTTTCGGGATGGGATCTTGCCCCCTTTATGAGATACATAATTGGTTAGTCAACTTCCTCGCTGTATTTGCGATACAATCCTCGAAATTGGTGGTAGGTGAGCCCCAAGATACGCGCTGCCTTTCTTTGATTGTATCTCGCCTCCCTTAAGGCATTTCTGAGCAGGAGGACTTTTAGCTCCCGAACGGCATCATTCAGGGGTTTATGGGTGAACTCCCCCAATGATGAGATCTCATCTTCGGCCTGGGGGGCCTGTTTTTTAGCTGGGCGATACTCATCATGGGGAGAGACAAACGGGTCGAAGACGATCTCTGAGATAACCGGTAAGTCCGATCGATACACGGCGCGCTCAACCACGTTTTTCAGTTCCCGCACGTTTCCGGGCCAGGAATAGCCTTCAAGTGCGCGGATTATCTCCTCGCTGAACTGGGGAATGTCTTCCCGGCCAAGCTCAAAGGCCATCCTCGCGGCGAAATGGTTCGCTAAAAGCAGGATATCCTCCTTGCGCTCCCTGAGCGGCGGTACGAACAGCACCTCAAAGGAGAGTCGATCCAGCAGATCCTGTTTGAACCGGCCTTGTGCAGCCAGCTCCGCCAGGTTTGCGTTCGTTGCGGCGATAATTCGCACATCCACCTCAATACTCTCTGAGCTCCCCACCCTCTCGAAGGAGGCGTATTCCACCACACGAAGTATCTTTTCCTGTACCTCTATGGGGATAGTCCCGATTTCATCCAGAAAGAGGCTCCCCCCGTCAGCAGCCTCGAATCTCCCGGTACGACGTTGTTCGGCACCGGTAAATGCCCCTCTTTCATAGCCGAATAACTCCGATTCAATAAGGGAGGGCGTAAGGGCCGAGCAGTTGAGGGCCACTAAAGGAGCATTCCATCTTTTTGAGAGGAAATGGAGTCTGGAGGCGGCCAGTTCTTTTCCCGTTCCTCGCTCCCCAATGAGAAGCACTGGTCTATTGACTGGGGCGACGCGGGAAAGCCTCTCCTGAAAATCGAGGAATACCTCAGACTGGCCGATAGCCTCGAGCATTCCCACGGGAGAGCTTGCCCGGGCGCGTTCTCGTAGAGGGGGCCTTCGTTGATTCATGGCATAAATTCAAATATAATAGTCAATACTACTAATAATTAGTATAAAATACCATTATTCAAGATGGATGTCAAGTCCGGTAAACCCTTGAAACGCCTACGTTTTTGAAAGAATATTCCGTTGGCACATTTTCTGCTCATGTAGTTGAGCACATTTTCGAAAAGGAGGTTATATCATGGGAATTTTTACGAGGTTTCGTGATATCGTCAGTTCCAACATCAATGCCATGCTGGACAGGGCAGAGGATCCAGAGAAATTGATCAAACTGATGATAAGGGAGATGGAGGACACGCTGGTTGAGCTCAAGGCCTCATGCGCCGGGGTGATGGCAAACGCCAAGAGGTTTCAGCGACAGGTGGAAGAGGCACGGTCTCGTGCGAAGTACTGGGAGGAGAAGGCAGGGCTTGCAGTAAACAAGGCCAGGGATGATCTGGCGCGTGAGGCACTGGTGGAAAAACGCAGATATGCCGAAAGGGTGGAGGCACTCGAGCAGGAGATAGCGGAACACAACGGCTTGGTCGATCAGTATCAGGAGGACATCACACAGCTGGAGGAGAGGCTCAGGTCCGCACAGGAAAAGCAGCGTATGCTCGTGCAGCGCCACATCCGCGCGAATAAGAGGAGACGCGCTCAGGAGGAAATCCGGCGAGTGGATAGCGCTGAAGCGATGTTCAAGTTCGAGGATCTAGAAAACCGAATTGAACGTATGGAGGCAGAGGCGGATATGGTGAACTTCGGCAGAAGGCCATCGCTCGATGCAGAGTTCGAGAGCCTGGTAGTGGATGAGGAGATTGAAAACGAGCTGAAGAGCCTGAAATCCTCCCTTAAAAAGGGAAGCGAGGATTCTTCTTGAGGATAGGGCCTCTATAGCCGTTAATATGCCCTTGGACCACTGGATGCATGTGCTTGTGCGGTCTTAAGAATTGTGCTAGTTTTTCTCGAATGGATAATGTGGCTTTATCATAAAGGGGAGTTGAGATAACTATGCCTGCGGTTATGATTGTCGCGATCGTCTTTGGGGGTATCATACTGGCGCTCGCCATTATAGGGAGCACTATTGTGATGATCATCAGGGTTTTGAAAGGTGGGATCTCTCGAACGAGCCAGAGATTCGAGGCAGAGGAAGCGAAGATGATTCAAGAGATGTATCAAGGGTTTTCACGGATGGAGCAACGCGTTGAGGCATTAGAGACCATTATTCTAGATCGGGAAAGAAAGGAACGTGAAGGATGAGACGATTTGAGGGAATTTTTCGTGGCGGGCTTTACCGCTCACGCAATGGGGTCATATTAGGGGTGTGTAAGGGCATCGCCGAGTATTTCGATTTCTCGACATTTTGGGTACGGGCAATCGCCATTGGCCTGTTGATCTTCAGTGGATTTTGGCCCGTTACCATCCTGTACTTTATCGCAGCCCTGTTGATGAAGCCCGAGCCGGCCATACCCGTAGACACGGACGAAGAGCAGGAATTCTATGATAGCTATGTTCACTCGAGAAAAGGCGCGATTGACAGGCTAAAGCGAAGATACGATAACCTGGAGCGCCGGATACGCAGGATGGAGGACACCGTTACATCGCGGGAATTCAACTGGGACAGCAAACTCAACACATAGGAACACGCAATCAAAAAAGGATGTCCTGCCTCACGAGAAAATGTGGGCGAGCTGAATCAAGAAATAGGAAAAACAGAAAGGATGGCCCATGTCATACAGGAAAGAAACAATAAGAACGGGAATCAGCTTCGGCTCCGCACTGGCAATGGTGATATCGTGGTCGGTAAATAAATCCGTGCTGTGGGCAATAATCCACGGGATATTTTCGTGGCTTTATGTAGTTTATTATTTGATCAGATATTAATCCGCGATGTCGGCAGAAAGGGTCTATACAATTGCGAGTAACCTAAGGAAGTTAAACCTCAACGGCATATCCTCGAGCACCACCCTCCCATAAAGGGTCCATATCCCATTTCTTTTCCTTACACCATATACATACTTTCATAAACGTTTTTGGTAAGCTCCTCATGCTGCTCTCTGCAATACCGAACCGCCTCGGGCAGGTAGTTCATGATGTCCCCCGCGATGATTCCGTCTTCCCCCATATCCCTCATCGCCAGGTCGCCTGCAAGGCCGTGCATGAATACCCCCATCCGCGTGCTCTCCTCTAGGGAGAACCCGAGCCCGTACATGGCCGCAATGGTGCCTACCAGGACATCCCCGCTTCCGGCGGTGGCCATACCGGGATTTCCGCTCATGTTTATGTAGATGCGCTCATCGGGAAGGCCAATGAGCGTGTGAGCCCCCTTCAGGATAATGAAGGCATTCAACTCCTGGCATGCCTTGGTGAGGAGCGGCACCTTGTGTAAATTGATCTCTGCGATATCGGCCTTTATGATCCTCGACATCTCCCCGAGATGAGGAGTCAGGATCGTTACATTTTTTCTCTTTTTGATGAGGTCTATGTTTTGGGAGATGGCGGTAATGCCGTCACCGTCGATGATAAGGGGTTTGTCTATCAGGGGTGCGAGCTGCCTTACCAACTGCTGTGTTTCCTCGTTGAGCGATAACCCAGGGCCCATCACGACCATGTCGGCCTTCTCAGAGAATTGCAGAAGATCATCCTTGGCCTCAATTGATAGGCTTCCCCTCTCCGTTTCCCTCTGAGGGCCAAAGACGATCTCGCTCCCTTTGGCTGCCAGGAAGTTGGTGATCGACTCGGGTGAGGCCAGGTACGAGAGCCCTCCCCCGGCCTTGAGGAAGGAAAGGGAGGCAAAATAGGGGGCACCGAGATAATTCGAGGAGCCCGCAATAAAAAGCGCCTTTCCGTAGCTCCCTTTGTGGGTATCCTCGCCCCTTATGGGGATAGGAAGGGGATCATTGGTTTCCACCTTTATCTCATCGGCATCATAGAGCGAAGGTGAAAAGGAGATATGGGTCACGTAGAGCTTTCCGCAGAGTTCAAAACCCGGGTAAAGCAGGTTCCCCAGCTTCGGGAGGCCGAACGTGACGGTATAGTTCGCCTTAACCGCACACCCCATGACCTGGCCGTTATCGCCATTAATCCCTGAGGGGATATCAACACTGAACACGGTCTTCCCGCTCTCGTTGATGAGCTCGATTACCTCCCCGTATATCCCGCCAACGTCTCTCACGAGCCCTGTTCCGAATATGGCATCAACCACGGCATCGCAGCCAGCAACGGAGTGAGCAAGTTGTTCCATGGAAGTGACCTTTTCAATCCGGATGGGGAAGGTGGAGATGGTGTCGAAATTGTCCCTTGCGCAGCCGGTTAGTTTTTTGCTGTCTCCCAAAAGAAACACCGTGACGAGTCCTCCGTTTGAGTGAAGCTTTCTGGCGACAACGAATCCGTCCCCTCCGTTGTTGCCAATTCCGCAGAAGATAATGAAACGCTTATTCTTTATGCCGAATTCGCTGTGGATTACGAAGTATACCGCCTCTCCTGCGTTTTCCATGAGGAGGGCGTCGGGTGTTTTAAACCGCTCAATTGCCCTCCGGTCGAGGTTTCTCATTTGCTCTACGGTAGAGACCTTCATTATTCATTACCCGTAAACATTTTTGCATGAAGTGCTATCAATAACTGCCTCGGATCGAAATACTCAATAAACCCAATAAAGGAGGGAATTCAGCCCTGTTATTTGCACCCACGCTACCACTAACACAGGCCTAAATCAATTGAATTTTAGGAACAAGATCTTATATTCTGCGGGCTCGGATCAGCTCGGGGGCCATCTCAAGGTGTTCTCGCTGTGTCTGCAATATCACGATAGCACCTACCACCACTATCCCTCCAAGGATCTGCAAGGGTTCCATTGCCTCTCCTAGAAAGAGGAAGGCCATGAAGCCCGCGGATATGGGCTCAAGCCCGGCCGTGATAATGGCACGCGTGGAGCGGATGTAGTTGATCCCCACGAAGTAGAGACCGAAGGGGATTATGGTTCCCATCACCACGATGTAGAAGATCCACTTCCACTGGTTCATGCTGAATCCGGCTTCCACGTAGTGAAAGGGCGGGTAGATGATATGCCAGGTGAGGGTTCCAAAGGCCATTGCGTAGAAGAGCACGGTGGAGGGCTTATACCGGTGCATTCCGCGCTCCCCGAGCAGGGAATAACCGGCTGCGCTCACTGCGGCCCCCAGCCCACCTAATATCCCCAGGATATTCATCCGGAGGAGCTGCAAATCGTAGCCCCCCACTACGAGGTAACAGCCACCAAGGGAAAGCACAAGGGCGATGAGCTTGGCTGCGGTAAGCCTCTCCTTCCAGAAACACACGGAGTAGATGGCCACCAGGATTGGTGCAAGGTACTGGAGCAGGGTAGCCGCTGCCACCTGGATTTTGCTTATGGCATAAAAGTAGGTGCTCTGAACCATAGCCATGGCAACCCCGCCGAACATCATGAAGTAACCTATATCCTTTAACCGTATCCTGAATAGTCCACGAGAGAAGATCCCGAAGAACAGGGCCATGAGCACTGTAGAAAGGGTAAGCCTTATCTGGACCAGCTCAAAAGGCGTCATCCCGGCTTCGAACAAGGCCTTTCCCGCAGCACCTGATGAACCCCACAGAATTGCGGCTGCTATCACACACAGGTAGCCCTTGAGCTGATTTTTCCTGCCCTGATCCATCTACCCCCCTTCGTTAATACTTCACAATCTCAGTGCCCTGCGAGCGATAAATAGGATTTATTTCTTCTCAGAAAGCCACGTCCTCTGGGCGTGGATTCTTTACTAATACCCAATTGCACAACCGTCCTTCCTCCTGTCCGATGCACC
>CAZJXD010000023.1:0-12123 GCA_964549945.1 uncultured Desulfobacteraceae bacterium
TTTTTCATGTTCCGAATCGTGTAATCTATCAGCGGCCAATTTCCCCGCTTCTCCCTTTCCCCGATTCCTTTCTCCCCGCTTCCCCGTTTCTCTCTATTCTTTCTTTTTACCTCATGCCCTTACCAATGCGCAGTAGCTTCGCTCTGTACGAATCGAATAGTGTCGCCGTCGCATCACATCACGCATGTCATCAAGGATTCTGCTTGACAAAGTTTTCTACCTATTTTATCGTTATTTTATCAGAAAGAATATATTCTTCTGAATATTAAAAGCAAGCAAATCTACTTGTTTGTCATTTCAATATCAAGATATCAGGCAAAATTGCCTTATACGTAAATGTTAAATGGATAATAAAATACAATGTCAGATTTTTTTTCATTTCTCTATAACGCCCAATTAGTGAATAAAATCACCGTTGGGGAACTTGGAACGCTTTTTGTTTTATTGGCAACGATTGTTGTGGTAATAATCTATACCTACTTAACATATAAGTTATGGCGCGAAGCCAATTTTCAATCGACCCTATCTATCAGCCCCTATATTATTTTTCAAATTAGTGATGACGATGTATTGTACGTTAAGAATATTGGCAACAGTGTTGCGTTTAACGTCATCATTGATCCGTTTATTTTCATTCTTATAGATAGAAAAATCAAAAAAAGAGAAGTATATACGCTAAAATTTGAAAAAATTAATTTTATTGAGAGCAAAATGTCAAAAAAAGTAATGCATGATACTATCCTTTCTGGTGGTTCATCATCCAGCAATTTTAGCTTGGTCGATCATCTAAACCCCAAATATCAAAATAAGCATAACTATTTGTTTACAATAAATTATACGAATATTATCGGGAAAAAATACTTTACAAAATTTTATGCAGGCAAAGATGGCATTCGAATAGAAAAAATATGTAGAGCAACTTTTTCCTTAGAATTCATGAGGCTAGTTAAATTTATTATCATAAAATTAAGAATATTTATTAGGTATTGAATAACCTTTTAACATTTAACAATCTGCTGCAAGGGACCTCCAGGGGCTGCGCCCCTTCCGGCCCCTGAGCAGCGCGTTCGCACCGCCTGCGGCGGTGCGTATGCATGCGCATATACAAGAGTATCATATTTCCAGGGTAGAGCAAGGCAACGGCAACAACGATGGCGGTGCGAATGCGGAGTTGTGCTTCACTCTCCGTTTTGTTGCGCCGCATGCGGCGCGAACAAAACGTTCGAGCGGAATCGCGCCCTTCGGGCGTGACCCCGCCCCCTTGGTTGGGAGAAATGATGAACCCTTAATAACGTACTCTTCAGATAGTCCACAGCCTTACATATTGCTATGCTCATTGTTCAACAAGCCAATGTTCATCATTTCCTCCAAGTCGGGGGTTCCGCTCAACTCCGCATTATGCAAACGGGTGATACATGCAGACAACCCTCAACAAGGATAAGGTTTCCATGAAAAAAGAAGGCCGTGACTTTCTAGAATCGGACAAAAAATTTGCTGCTGTGTGTGGCCTTTATTGTGAAGCGTGCTCATGGTTTATTGCCACAACTGAAGATCCTGAAAGACTTAAAAGGCTTGCGGCACAACAAAATTGGACAGTAGAACAGAGCAAGTGCTATGGATGCCGGTCGGACAAGAGGTTGCCCTATTGTGAGAAATGTAAGATGTTTGCTTGTGCAACTGAACGGGGTATCGACTTTTGCAGCGAATGTGAAGAATATCCCTGCAATGACCTGAAACAGTTTCAATCTGCAATGCCTCACCGGATCGAACTCTGGCTCAACCTTGGACGAATCAAGTCTGCTGGGTATAAACAATGGCTTAAGGAAGTTAAAAAAAACTACACCTGTCCAAGATGCCAAACCCTCAATTCCACCTACGACCTGAAATGTCGAAAGTGCGGTGAGGAGCCCAGTTGCAGTTACGTAGCAAAACACAGGCAAGAGATCGAGCAATATTTGTAGAATAGGTAATGCATAACATAGCGCTTGCAGCCGAGGCAAAGGCCCGCGCGGCTGTAGCGCAACGTTCGATGAGAGAGCAGAAATGGAGAATCTCTTTGCATACGGGACCTTGATGTGTGAAGACATCATGGAAGAAGTCTCAGGATGCCGTTTGTCTTGTGTGCCCGGGACTGTGAGAGGCTACAGTCGACGCTCCGTCAGAGGAGAGCATTATCCGGCTCTCGTTCTGGATGAGGAAGGCCGCGTTGAAGGTGTCGTCTACCGGAATCTGCCGAATTCGGCATGGGATTGCCTAGACCGATTTGAAGGCGAGATGTATGTACGCCAACCCGTGCAGATTGAGCTGAACGATGGAGCGACTTTGCCTGCCACAACCTACGTCGTGCGACCGGAATTCCTGCATCGTCTCGAAGAGTCCGAGTGGGACTTCGTGGACTTCCTCTCCAACGGTAAGGAACGTTTTCGGCGGGATTATCGAGGATACCAGCAACTATAGTTGCGTCATCGAACCACGCGTTCCAGGCGACGCGTGACAGCGGCCCTGAACGCAAACGTTATGAAAGGATTGAAATGAAAAATATTTTCCCTGATCCAATCAGAAATTTACCGGAAGCTGATATACCTCTTGATGGCATCAGCGCCTATTTATCACAGGGCAAAGACCATCAATTGATCTTTATGCAATTTGAAAAGGATGTGGATCTTCCCGAACACGCTCATGCCGCTCAAGTCGGATTTGTCCTTAGCGGAAAGATTGAATTGACGATTGATGGAACCAATAAGGAATATAAAAAGGGCGACATCTATTTTATCCCCGAAAATGTAAGGCACTCAGGAAAAATTTACGCTGGTTATGCAGACATTACCTTTTTTAATGAAGCTACACGTTATAAAGAGAAGAAATAGCGAGTGATTTCATAACAACAGCTTCCAGCAGACCGCCGGGGCCGTGCCGCCTTTGTAAAGCTTTCTTCGATTGCATGTATGGGCATTTTTCGAAATATTCAGCTTAAAGCTGGCGGCTGCTGAAACTGAGCGTTAGGGCGCACACAACTAATATGAAAGAAATATGGATACTGAAACTTTTGCGAAATCTAAATTTGGTAAGTTCTTTATTAAAATTTTAGCAGCAGGTATGGAAAGCCGGTTTCGTTATCGATTCTTTCCACCAATGAAAATTCTCAAAGGCGCTGATATTGCTCCCGGCCAAGTTGCGTTGGAAATAGGGTGTGGAACAGGGTTTTTTACAATTCCAGCAGCACAATTAATTGGAGAACGGGGGAGCTTGACATCAATGGATGTTGTTCAGGAATCATTGGATTTAGTATCTAAAAAAGTCCATGAAGCTAATTTGAAAAATGTCCGAGTAGTAAAAGGTAATGCAATGGATACACGTTTGGATGCTGAAAGCTTCGATAATGTATTATTGTTTGGAATAATACCTGCACCGATGCTACCATTAAACCGGCTTTTACCAGAAGTTCATCGAATATTGAAATCTGGCGGAGTTTTAGCAGTATGGCCACCAATTCCAGGTTGGTTGCCTCATGCGATTATTAAATCTGGATTATTTACACTCTCAAGTAAGCGTAATGGTGTAAGCAATTTTAAACGATTGTGAATTCCGTATTTGACTATGTTGAATAACTCAATATGTCAAGACAATGAAGAGCAAAGGGGGGCAAGAATAACAAAACCCCGCATCTCATAAAGAAAAATGGGGTCTTTATATCTTGATCTTGTTTGATGATTCCAGGAAAAGGCTAATCAGAGATTCCACTGTTTGCATCGATGATCTCTTGTCTGCGGAAGCAGACCAGCGCGTGATCGTTGACCATTCCCGTGGCCTGCATATGGGCATAGCAGATAGTGGATCCTATAAACTTAAAACCCCGCTGACGAAGATCGTTACTTAGCGCATCCGATTCATTGCTCGTTGCTGGGTAATCGCTCAACGTTCTGATTTCATTCACAATCGGCTTGCCATCGACAAAGCGCCAGATATAGGCATCGAAGCTGCCAAATTCCTCTTGAACTTCTAGAAACCTCTGAGCGTTATTGATAGCAGCGCACACTTTCTGCCGGTTGCGGATTATACCTGGATTGCTCAGGAGCAACTCGACTTTCTGCTCGTCATACCTGGCGACCATTTCTGGATCGAAATAATCAAACGCGATTCGATAGGTATCCCGCTTTCGCAGCACGGTATACCAACTCAACCCTGCTTGTGCGGATTCCAGGGTAAGAAACTCGAATAATAGCCGATCATCGTGGATAGGGACGCCCCATTCTCTGTCGTGGTACTCGATGTAATCTTCTTTACTAAGGTCTACCCAAGGACATCGAGGGGGACTATGATTCTGCGCCATAATGCACCTTTATTGAGGCCGTCTCTAGTAAATCTAAAGGAAATGTAACTACTCAGGTAGATAGGTTGTAGACTGAAGACTGTTAGGAAATAACGGGGATACGGCGTATTTTGAAGACATTTTTGTTACGAAAAGCTAATGTTTCTTCAACAAAGTTCGGCAATAGTACTCCTCTGATCACTTTAAGCCTTCAGTCTAAACAGCTTCAGTCTGACTACGCGAGTAGTCACAAGGAAATAATATAAGACGTATTGCCTTTGACTCTATCATTGTTCGATAAAGCTGTTGGCAGGCACAGAAAAGAGAAGGGGAAAAGGCTTTTCACATGTCATTGAGGAGGTGCTGGGGATGGCTCAGAAAGAACTGGCCTGTCTGGATCCACTCCTTGAGGATCTCCGCAATCTCCTTGGCCCTCGGAAAGGAGGATATGGGGGCAGTCTGGACGGATTGACCATTGATCTCTATCGTCCCGCTTTTCAACTCCGCATAGCTTACCTTGCCAAGGCTCCTGGCCCTTCCATGGGGGTAGTCCTTCCCGTAGTCAATAACCTGGGTAAAGATCTCCTCATCGGAGACACCTGTATACCTGGCCAAATCCTCGTTAAGGATTGGGATAGGAACACCTATCCCCACGGTCAGGGAGCATCCATATCCAAGGATGCTCACCCCTACGAGCCAGCGCGGCGACATCTCCTTCAGGTTGCCTATCACCATTAATGTGGCACCAGGTTCCGAGGGGACTCCATTGCGTTCCCTCTTGACAGATGATTTGTGCTGTGTTCCGGCCCAGGTGATGTATCCCTGTGCCCCTCCGAGGAAGATCCGTGTCCCCAGGCCTATGGTAAGACAATATGGGTCATTCAAGAGGGGGCTTAGCTGGCCCGAGGTAGCGTAATTTGCATTGCCGGTCCTGGGCCTTAAAACACCCATGTAGGTGTAGATGGTATCTTCCTTCATGTTCACCGCGCAGTTGTAATTCTGGTATGCATTTCTCGGATTCACCAGCACGGCATTGGGTAAATCCTTGAGCCGTACCTGTTTTTTTAATTCCTTCCTCGGGTAACAATCGGTGGTGTAGGAGGTGGCGATGAATTCCACCTTGTTGCCAGACACCAGGTCATGGATCACATGCCCGCCTCCATATTTGAACTGACCGGGATGGACCTTATTCAATGGATCGTCCAGGGCTGGTTCGGTAGCGCCGATAAATATGTCTGCGGCGGCAAGCCCTGCATACGCCGGGACCCCGTTTAGGGTAACCTGGTGTGCCTTTATGGGTGGTTTGCTCTGGCCGAAATTAAGAAAGGCCCCCGAGGAGCACATAGGGGAAAAGGTTCCGGTCGTCACGACATCGATCTCTATGGCGGCCTTTTGCGGACCATTCTGCCTGACGATATCCACCATCTCCTCGGCGGTAACCACTACCACCGTACCGCTTTTTATTCTCCTGTTGATATCATCGATTGTCTTTTTAACCTTATGCCGTGCCATAGCAAAGCCCCGGAAATTAGGGCACACTATATGAGAATTGTTATCCGTTTACAAGCAAAAGTTACTCTACGTTGTTCGCAAACGTGATGATCTTAAAATAAAAAAGGGATTCTTGACTTTATTATTTTTTTAGACAACAATAGGGATAATATTTGATAATTTAACACCAGCTGGTTCACTGGCCCACCTTGGTGTAGGAGGTTCGAAGCGCACAGTTGTGCTTGGAGAATCACGCCTCTCCCCGTGAACGACATAAGCCGGCTACCGTCGCAAAACCCATGATCTTGATCAACCGTGCGAATTCAAACGGGCTCAACTGGCGAATTACAGGGCATGGCTAATGAGAAGAGGGATATGAAGAGAACTCAAGGCATTCAGATAGGAAACGCAACCGTGGGAGGGAACGGCTCTTTATTCGTGATTTCCGGGCCGTGTGTGATAGAGAACGCGGAGATAACCCTGAGTGTAGCGAGGTTTTTAAAGGGATTGGCACAAAGGCTCAACATCCCCGTTATCTTCAAGAGCTCGTATGATAAGGCGAATAGGACATCCATTGAATCCTACCGGGGTCCGGGCATAATCGAGGGATTGGAGATCCTCAAGGAGGTAAAGAAAACCATTGGGTTGCCGGTTTTGTCGGATGTACACCAGGTGAGCGAGATCGAGAAAGCGGCAGAGATCCTCGATGTGATTCAGATACCCGCATTCTTATCCCGTCAGACGGATTTAATTGTAGAGGCAGCCAGAACTCAGCTGCCAGTCAACATAAAGAAGGGGCAATTCCTCTCGCCTTGGGACATGGAGCACGTGCTCTTAAAGGCCATATCGGCAGGTAATCGCCGCCTTTTGCTGACGGAGAGGGGAACCTCTTTTGGCTACCACAACCTCGTGGTAGACATGAGATCCTTGTCCGTGATGAAGGGTTTCGGATATCCTGTTGTCTTTGATGCAACCCATGGCGTTCAGCTGCCCGGAGGAAGGGGGACGTCATCAGGTGGACAGAGTGAGTTTGTTGCTCCGCTCGCAAAGGCCGCGGTTGCCGCCGGCGCTGACGGGGTTTTCTTGGAGATACATCCAGATCCCGATTCAGCCCTTTCCGATGGGCCGAATTCCCTTCCCATCGATCGAGTTGAACCGCTAATCCTTATACTTAAGGAGATCCATCGGATAGCGGGACATTAAACATCTGCCTACGGCAGGCTAAATTCAAAATAAAAAGTGAAAATTGAAAAATGTAAAATAAAAGAAATGATGTTGAAGAACTATTATTTTTGTAACATGCTAAAATACATTGAAATTTTCATTTTTCCATCTTTTCATAGATGAGGCTTTGAAAATGAGAAAAATACCCGTGATCATGTGGCCAATAGCAGGGATAGTCATCCTCCTGCTGATCGTTGCCGCCTTCATCATCAAGGGACCGCGGCTTGCGAAGGTTTCCACACCAACATCCGCGATGGTACCTGGAGAGTCAGTCAAAATGTCCGAGGTAAAATACGACCAGGTTCATGAGGATGGCCAGGGATGGGAGCTCATCGCCAAAGAGGCCCATTTCTTTGACACATCACAGGTGATGGCCTTAAAAGACGTGCTATTAAAATTAGACTCTACAAAGGATAATGCTTATACTATAAGGGGCAACGAGGGCGATTATTGTAGAAAAAGTGAGGAAATTATTCTAAAAGGAAATGTGGTGGGAAGATCTGAGAGCGGGTATCAGCTCGAGACGACCCAGCTAACTTACAAGCAAAAGGAAGAATTAGTGGTGACCGATAAACCAGTGAGCCTTATTGGTCCTTTCTTCAGGGTGAAGGGAGATGGCCTCCACATCGACCTCAAGCGCAATAGATTCATGGTAAGGAGAAACGTATTTACCACTATCACAGGTGGAGATTTTTTATAGATGAGGATCCCCCGTTCCATCTTTTCATTGAGCGTTATATTAACCCTTTGGTGTGCGGCGCCTCCTCATGGGCAATGCCTTACCAAGCAAAAGGAAGTTCCCGGAGGCATTTCCTCGGAAAAGCCCATTGTCATATACTCGGATACCTTGCTGTTTGAGCAGGAGCAGAGGCTCATCATTTTCGAGGGAAACGTAAAGGCGAGAACTGAGGATATGAAGGTGGATTGCAAGAAGATGATCGTGTACCTCAATGAGAACCCCTCGAGCAGCTCCGGCGTGCAACCGGGCAGGATAGAAAAGATTATTGCCCTGTGGAATGTGGTCATTAGTCGCTCAGATGGCGGCATAGCCAAGGCCGGGAGGGCGGAATTCTATCAGAATGAGGAAAAGGTGGTGCTTACGGAGAATCCCTCTGTTCAACAGGGTTCGGACTTTGTCGAGGGAAACCGGATAGTGATGTACTTAAAGGAGAATCGCACCATCATTGAGGGTAGCGCATCAAAGAGGGTCAAGGCCACCCTATTCCCCAAGGAGGAAAAAAAGAAGCAATGACAAGGGCAGAGGACCGGGACTGTCTGAGGGTAAAGGATCTTATGAAGATTTATGGGAGCAGGGCGGTTGTAAATAGGGTAAAACTGAAGGTGAATATCGGCCAGGTTGTTGGGCTCCTTGGACCAAATGGCGCCGGAAAAACGACCACGTTCTATATGATCGTAGGCCTGATTCCTGTTCAGGAAGGGCAGATATTCCTGGATGGAAGGGATATCACCAGTGAACCCATGTATAAAAGGGCGCGGCAGGGCATTAATTACCTCTCGCAAGAGCCATCGATATTCAGAAAACTGACGGTTGAGCAGAACCTGTTGGCGATCATGGAGGTTATCAATATTCCGTCGCAAGACAGGAAACAGTTTCTTCAGGCGTTGCTTGCGGAATTGAACATAGGTCACCTGGCAAAACAAAAGGCCTATTCGCTGTCGGGCGGTGAGAGGAGAAGGCTGGAGATTACAAGGGCACTGGTCACCAACCCCAAATTCATCTTGTTAGATGAGCCCTTTGCCGGTATTGATCCCATGGCAATCAATGACATCAAGCAGATCGTCACCGGGCTCAAGGAAAGGGGTCTCGGTGTCCTGATATCAGACCACAATGTCAGGGAAACCCTGGACGTCTGTGATCTCGCCTACATTATCAATGAGGGAGAAATCATCGAGTCCGGTGCACCTGAAAGGATCACCGCAAGCGAGGTGGTGAGGTCCAAGTACCTGGGAGAGGGTTTTAATCTGTAAGGTTTGCGTCTGCGTGCGATGGCGATTGAACTCAAACAAACGATGAAGTTGAGCCAGCGGATAATCATGACGCCTCAGCTTCAGCAGGCCATCAAGTTCTTGCAACTCTCAAGGCTCGAGCTCTGCCAGGTAGTGAATCAGGAGATGGAGATTAATCCACTATTGGAAGAGCTTCCCCCTCACGCAGATGAGGGAGCACCGGAGGAGGAAGGACCTGAGCCCGCTCGCAAAGAAGAACCCCTTCCTGAGGTGACGGTAAAGGAGACGTTAAGGGAGGATTTCGATTGGGAGTCTTACATATCCGAGTATAACACCGCATGGGTAAGCTCACCCCATGAAGAAGCCGATGAGAGGCAATCTTTTGAGAATTTCGTCTCGTCTAAAACAAGCCTCTTCTCCCATCTCATGTGGCAGCTCCAGGTAAGCGATCTTGATGATGTGCAGAGGGAGATCGGCGAATACATCATCGGCAACATCGACCCCGAGGGGTATCTTGGCGTGTCCATAGACGGCATTATGAAATTCACCAATAGATCAAGAGATGAGGTAGTAGAGGTATTGCATGTTATCCATGAATTCGATCCCGTTGGTGTGGGAGCGCTCGATAACGGTGAATGCCTCCTGATCCAGCTTCGTTTTCGTGGCCTTGGGGGGAGCATCGCAGAGAAGATCGTGACCGATCACATGAAGCAGTTGGAGAGGAAGCAGTACCACCAGATTGCCAAAAGCCTGGGTGTTACCTTGGAGAAGGTCATAGATGCAGTGTCGGTTATCTCCTTCCTTGAGCCCAAGCCAGGCCGTTTCTATAATGATGAGGAAACCATATACATCATCCCGGATGTATATGTATACAGAATGGGTGATGAGTTTCACATTGTGCTCAATGACGATGGCCTTCCCAAGTTAAGGATCAGCTCGTTTTACAAGGAGATCTTCACCAAGAAGGATAGGGTCTCCCAGGCTACCAAAGAGTATATAAAGGAAAGATTGAAGAGTGCCTCCTGGCTTATCAAGAGCATTCATCAAAGACAGCGGACTATCTACAAGGTAGCGGAGAGCCTGGTGAAGTTCCAAAGGGGGTTTTTTGAATCGGGACCTTCATACCTGAAACCGATGATTTTGAAGGATGTAGCCGACGATATCGAAATGCATGAGTCCACGGTAAGCAGGGTGATGAATAACAAATATGTGTATACCCCTTATGGCGTGTACGAGTTAAGATATTTCCTGAACAGCGGTATTCAATCGGTGGATGGAATGGATAGGGTTGCGTCTCTGAGTGTGAAGGAAAGGATCAAGAAGATAGTAAAGGACGAGGATAAGTCAAAGCCCCATAGCGATCAGGAGATCGCGAATATTTTAAAGCGATCGAATATTGACATAGCGCGCAGAACTGTGGCTAAGTACAGGGAGATGCTTGGAATTCTCCCGTCGAATCAACGAAAAAATGCTTATAGCTAAGGCTGGCCTTAGCAGGTTGCCCCGTTAGAATGTCTAGGGCAAAAACAGTGGAAATGGATTATAAAAAGGATTTATGCTTTCCACACTCGTTGAACCCCTAAGAAGAGTTCTAAGGGGGTTTATTGTTTTCAGGAACTTGGATTGATGTTTGACTTTGCGTTCTTTTTTTGTTAAGTAACCATGTTCTTTTGGGAGGAGGTATGACGATAGCGTGCACTTTTAGGCATATGGAGCCATCTCAAGAGTTGCGCTTTTACGTGGAGGAGAAAATAGATAAGTTGAAGAAGTATTTCGATTCCCCGGTTGACGCCCATATTGTTCTTAGGGTGGAGAAATTTCGGCACATAGCTGACATGACCTTATCCAGCGATGGCAACACTATGAAGGCCGTAGAGCAGACCGGAGATATGTACTCCTCCATTGACCAGGTGATGGACAAGATAGAGGAGCAGCTTAGGAGGCTCATGTCCCGGAAAAAGGAATATAAACCGGAAAATATCAAGGGGGAGGCTTTTGAAGAGAGGGAAATAGAGGCCCAGGAATCCCTGGTCGAATCCGGGCCGCGAATAATAAAGACCGAGGGGGTTGACATTAAACCCATGGATATCAATGAGGCAGCAATGCAGATAGAGATGTCGAATCAAACATTCTTGGTATTTACCAATTCAAAGTCAAAACAGATTAACATCATCTATAAACGGAAGGATGGCAATCTAGGCCTTATTGATGCATCAGTGAAATAGGCATTTTTTAGGGATATTCGATGAAACTTTCAGAGATATTAAGACCCGAGTGCATTATCTACAATCTAAAGGCCCATGATAAGAAGGGCGCATTAGAGGAGCTTTCAAGGGTCATAACCGATCAGGAGCCCTCTCTCAATAAGGGATATCTGCTTCAAGTATTGCTGGAAAGGGAGAGATTGGGAAGCACCGGCATAGGCGAGGGGATCGCCTTGCCCCATGGCAAGGTAAATAGCTTGGACAGGCTTTTGGTGTCCTTCGGGAGAAGCCTCGAGGGTCTGGGCTTTGATTCCATAGATGATCAGCCCGTCTATCTCTTCTTTCTTTTGGTGGCGCCGGAGAATTCGGCCGGTGCACATCTCCAGGCCCTTGCCAAGATATCGAGGTTTTTGAAAGACAGCAACTTTCGTCAGCGCTTAATGGACGCGAAGTCAAATGAGGAGATTTACAGGATCATCGTAGAGAAGGATGAGGAGTTATAACTCTCTTTTATGGTCGGATTGCTCATTATAACTCACTGTCGGTTGGGTCAGGAGCTGCTTGAAGCAGCGGAGTTTATTCTGGGCTCCATTGAGGCCGTGGATTATATGTTGATCGACACCTCGAAGGATAGCGATACGTTTCGAGACATCATTGAAAAGAAAATACAATCCCTGGATCGAGGAAAGGGCGTTCTTGTGTTGACCGATATGTTTGGGGGAACACCATCGAACCTCGCCCTGTCTTTTCTCCAGCTGGACGTGGTAGAGGTTGTCACAGGTGTAAACCTGCCAATGGTAATTGCCGTGGCCCAGAACAGGGGAAAGAACAGCCTCGCACAGATTGCGGATATCGCCAAGAACGCTGGATGCCGAAGCATATCATTGGCGAGCGAACTGCTCAAACCCACTGAAGAGAAATAGGGCA
>CAZJXD010000023.1:12223-53144 GCA_964549945.1 uncultured Desulfobacteraceae bacterium
CGAAGCATATCATTGGCGAGCGAACTGCTCAAACCCACTGAAGAGAAATAGGGCACACAATAAGGAGCAGGCACTATCCAATGCGCGTGCCCTTTGTTTTTAGAAGGTAACTGCTCAGGTAGATAGACTGAAGGTAGAAGGCTTTTAGGGATAAATCATGCTCGATCATACAAACCGAGAAGGTCTTGAATGCCTTGATTCGATCGTTGCAAAATAATTAAACTTCAGTCTTCAGCCTATCAACCTTAGGAGTTACTTTGGAAGAACAGCGGGAACCAGCCATAATTGGGAATAAATAGGGGCATATCAGACATAGTCAGCATGAGGAAGCGCTGCTTACTGGTTACTGCTTACTACTAACTTGTATTGGGAGGAACTCATGACGATAAAGGTTGGGATTAATGGATTCGGGCGTATTGGTAGAATGGTACTCAGGGCAGCATTTAAAAGGGACGATATAGAATTTCTTGCCCTTAATGATCTCACTGATCCGAATACTCTTGCTCACCTGCTCAAGTATGATTCCGTCCACGGCAGGATCGATGCTGACGTCGCAGTAAAGGGGGATAGTATTGTAGTCGATGGAAGGAGGATAAGGATTCTCTCGGAGAGAGATCCCGCGCAACTGCCCTGGGAGGATCTCGGCGTTGATATAGTGATCGAGTCTACGGGAATCTTCAGGGACAGAGCACAGGCCTCCAAACATCTCGATGCGGGCGCAAAGAAGGTGCTCATCTCCGCGCCGGCCACCGATCCCGACATCACTATCGTGGTGGGTGTCAATCATGAGCTGTATAATCCAGCAAATCACCACATCATCTCAAATGCCTCATGCACCACCAATAGCCTGGCCCCTGTGTGTAAGGTCTTACTCGATGTCTTTGGGATCGAAAAAGGCCTTATGACTACCATACACTCTTATACCACCGATCAGAGGCTCCTGGATTTTCCCCACAAAGACCTCAGGCGGGCCAGGGCAGCAGCGCTGTCAATGGTCATTACCACTACAGGCGCAGCCAAAGCGGTTTCCCTCGTCCTACCTGAGCTCACCGGCAAGATGAACGGGATGGCTCTGAGGGTGCCTACCCCCAATGTGTCGTTAACCGATCTTGTGGTGCAGCTGGGCAGGCCTGCTTCCGCAGAGGAGGTGAACAAGGCATTTGAGGATGCCTCCAAGGGGAATCTGAAGGGTATCCTTCAGTATACCACTGAGCCATTGGTATCCATCGATTTCAATGGAGTTACCGCTTCGAGCATCGTCGATGGGCTCTCAACGATGGCGATAGGGGACGATATGGTGAAGGTGCTCGCGTGGTATGACAACGAGTTCGGCTACGCCAACCGGCTCGTGGATCTAGCGGTTTACATTGGCAAGACTCTCTAGCCTTTTACATCCCAATCCGCCCCTTCTTTCGTACTATTTTTGTCGTTATGAGGTAGCATTTTACCGCTAAATCCGAAGCGCGAAACAATTAGGCCGGATTTCACAAGGAAGGATCGCCCTATCATGAAGAAGAGAAAACCCCTCATGGCCGGCAACTGGAAGATGAATCTTTCCCTGAAGGAGGCCGAGGATCTCCTTACCGCAACAAAAGAGGCCCAAATAGATTTTGATAGGGTTGATGTGCTTGTGGCACCCCCCTTTACCACCCTGCAACTCGCACATACCATGTTGGCCGGGACCGATATCCTCATCGCGGCTCAGAATATGCACTGGGAGCAAAAGGGGGCATTTACCGGTGAGATCTCTCCCCTTATGCTCAGGGAAGCGGGTTGTAGCCATGTGATCCTGGGGCACTCTGAGAGACGGGCTCACTTCTTTGAGACCAACGAAGTAGTAAACAGAAAGGTAGAGGCTGCAATCAATGTAGGACTCACACCGATTATCTGTATAGGCGAGACCCTCCAGGAGAGAGAGGAAGGAAGGACATTTGATATCATCAGGGCCCAGTTAGATGAGTCGCTGAGAACCCGCTGCCAGAACAGAAGCTTACCGGAAGGGGTAATTCTTGCCTATGAGCCGGTCTGGGCCATAGGAACGGGAAGAACCGCTACCCCGGAGCAGGCACAAGAAGTGCACCTTTTTATCCGGAGATGGCTTGATGAGGTCTTTGGTCCAGATACTTCAAAGGCCACTCGGATACTCTATGGTGGAAGCGTGAAGCCTGACAACAGCAAGGAGTTAATGGCACAGCCCGATATCGATGGTACCCTGATTGGAGGGGCGAGCCTCAAGGCCGATTCCTTCCTGTCGATTATCAGGTTTTACGAGTATTAACCTTCCCTCAATTAGTCGTTCCCGGTATCATTCCCCATACAAGAGCAAGGTATACAAAGAGCACATTGGGATTACCCTGTGGGAACCCCGTTTCTGCCTACGCATCTATCAAAAATAGGCAGAGGGCTACAGGCGTAAGCCCGGGGGTATCTACTTTGGGCTTAAAAGTTTGTGCCATCTTTAGAAAAAACGTACATTAAGAAATAAATCGACTTATAAAATAGTTGTTGACTTCCCTTGTCTTCTTGCTATATATTGTATATATTGAATCGGGGAATACAAGATAATGTAGATGGGAAGGGTGATTAAGAAAACTTATTCAAGGATTAATCGCCTGTAATTCCAGAGGAAATATCAGCCCGGATTATTTCGTAGAGCACGCGCTGGTTGATTTTATATTTATCGCTATAGATTAGCAAAAAATCCTCGATTAACTAGAATACATAGGGTCTCTACATGTATCTTGCATACTGGGGATTACACAGGTTTCCCTTCGACAATGTGGCCGACCCTTCCTTTTTCTACCTCTCCGAGATCCATAAAGAGGCTTTGAGCAGATTGCTGTATGCCTCGAAGATGATGAAGGGCGGCGCTATGTTAACAGGAGACATCGGCTGCGGGAAGACCTTGATCAGCAGAGTCTATATGAAGAGATTGCAGCAAGATGGTTCTGAGGTGAGCCTTCTCACCAATCCACCGATCGAGCCGGTAGAATTATTACAGGGAATCCTGTTCCAGATGAATATCAACGAGCTGCCGAACTCGAAGACCAAGTTGTTGCAGATCCTCAACGGCAAGATTATCGCGAATATGGAGCAGAAAAAGGAGACGATTATCATTATAGATGAGGCTCAGATACTAAGCGAGGAAACCTTTGAGGAAGCAAGGCTCCTGTTAAACTTACAGAGCAATGATCGCTTTTTACTCACCGTTGTTCTTATCGGGCAGACGGAGTTGAAGATGAAGATCAGGCAGATGAAGCAATTTGATCAAAGAATTGCGATCCGTTACCACCTTTATCCCTTCAGTCTAACTGACACCATTACGTACATAATGTTTCGAGAGAGAAAGGCGGGTTTTAGAAGAAACGTCTTTACCACAAAGGCCATAGAGAAGATCTACGAGTATAGCCGAGGCGTCCCGAGGGTGATAAATTCGGTATGCGATTTGTGTCTCTTGATCGGTTTTTACAACAAGGGTAGGATAATTGATTCAGGTACAGTAAAAAGCGTTGTAGATGAACTGGATTAGAGATGATTCGGTTTTTTGACATAGTGGATGATATAGATCTCGATGTAGAAGAAAGGGATAAAGCCGATGAGGGTTTAGCCCTCGGGAAGACCGGCTTCTGGAATATAGGCAGAGTGGAGGGCAGGAATACCATGCAAGTGGCAAGGGCGTACTACAAGAAACTCCTTGCCCTCGCCAACCAGGTTCAATCCTGGGTTGAGAACAATGAGACGATAGATATATCCTCTGTAATCAAGCACTTACGCCATATTATTGACAATGACCTCATTGAGCTCCTCTACTATTGTCTTGTATTTGAGGGGGATAAAGAGAGCACAGTGCCGGAGCATGCAATCGAGGTAACTATCCTCTCCCTATTGGCGGGCCTTGGAATGGGCTATGACAAAAAGAGATTGCTGCCCCTTGCAATGGTTGCCTTCCTGCACGATGTGGGGATGTACAAGATCCCCCCATCCATCTTGAGAAAAAAGGGAAAGTTGAGCGAGAGAGAATTCGAGGAGATCAAGAGGCATCCGGAGATGAGCGCCGGGATACTTTCGAAGTTGGGCGATAAGTTTGGATGGCTCGCCAACCTATCACTCCAGGTCCATGAAAGGGCTGACGGCACAGGTTATCCCCGGGGGCTCAAGGAGGATAAGATTCATGAATTTGCTTTTATCATTGGCCTGGTTGATATTTATTCAGCCATGATAAAGGGCAGGCCCTACCGGGATAGGATTGAAAAGACCCGGGCCATGAAGGGCATCATTTCCTCGGGCAAGGGTAAGTTTCCCGCCAAGGTCTTGAAGGTGTTCCTCAATCAGATATCCTTCTTTCCAGTGGGAAGCCATGTAAAGCTCAATGACCGCTCGGCTGGCAGGGTGATCACCACGAACCCGGAGTTTCCCCTCAAGCCCATCGTGGAGATACTCTATGATCATGTGGGTAATAAGCTGAAGAAACCCAAGATTGTCGATCTTTCCCAGCAGCCGCTCCTTTATATCACGGAGAGTATCGATGAAAGGGAGCTTATTTAATCACCTTTATAGCCTCTTTATCCTTATGCTGTGCATAAGCCTTTCGAATGGCTGCACCAGGGCCATTCAGGCAACCCCTGTTACGAGCATTCAGCACGCAGCTTCACCCAGAGAACTGCCTTCCCGAACCGCTGCTATGAAAGAGGAGCTGGAACAGATGAGCAGCGTAACGGAAAATTCCGTGTTTACGGAGAAAATGGGGTATCCGGAATACAAGATCGGGGCTTTAGATATTCTCGAGATCACCTCCAGGATAGGGAGCGAATATAAGGTGGATACCGTCGAGGTAAGGTCGGATGGGACGATCTCCTATGCCTTTGTGGATGATCTGTCGGTTGAAGGCCTCACCGTTTCCGAGCTTGACGCTAAGCTGAGCGAGAGGCTCTCCGTTTTTATTAAAAACCCGAGAATCGACATCGTGGTGAAGGAATTTAAGAGCAAAAGCGCCTTGGTGTTGGGAGAAGTGGGCGCGTTTCGATACGCTCACTATGAGGCAGCAAGTGGCAGGCTCTATCTTACCGGAAAGATGACCCTTCTCGATCTCCTGGTTATGGCGGGTGGCTATACCAAGGATGCCGATACAAAGAGGGTGAAGCTTATAAGAGGGGATAAGAGCTATTTCATAAACCTCTACGATCTCATCTATCGGGGTGAGGTCGATCAGAATGTGATTATAGATGATGGGGATGTGATCGATGTTCCGGAGCTTCCGGAATATGCTGAGAGGGTATATGTGTTGGGTGAGGTAAACAAGCAGGGTGTGTATTCCCTTAAGGAGGCACCTGATCTTCTGTCCGCGCTTTCCTTTGCAGGAAGCTTTACGAGGACTGCCGTTGAGGAAAACACGCTCATCATAAGGGGGTACCAACCCGGGGAAAAACCCCTTGTTCTCACAGCAGACGTAAGTGCCCTCCTGAAGAGAGGCGATATAAGCCAGAATGTACCGCTCATGGATGGAGATATCTTATACGTCCCTCGACGCACCATAGGGGATATCAATGAGTTTATCGTGAACACCGTGCCTCTTCTCGATTATCTCCTGTATCCTGGTAGATATCGGGATGCCTATGGGAATTATGAGAATCTCAGGTTTAAGGATTAGGTTCTCTGGATGGCTCAGTACGATATAAATCTACGAGAATACTGGAGAATCATTAAAAAGAGAAGATTTTTTATTATATTAGTCGCGGTTCTCTTGACCCTCTTCAGTGTTGCCCTGGCCATAGTTCGGGCGCCCACCCCACTCTACGAAGCCACCTGTAGCATCAAGTTCGAGAAAGCAGTGTCGCCCCTGGGGTTGTATACCAAATTTATCGCCTTTGGTTCGGGCAGTGAGATAGAGACACAGATGGCCGTGATAAAGGGTTACCCGGTATTTAAAAAGGTGGCATTCGCCATGGGCCTCATGAGCGAAGAGAATTATTCGGATAGGAAATTGGCTCAGATAATTACCGGCCTCCAGGGCAAGGTTACGGTCACTCGAGAAGGGTATAGCAATATCGTGAACATCACGGCAAAGGCCGATAGTCCGGAGTTCGCCGCTAATTTATCCAACCGGGTAGCCATTGCGTATAAGGAGACGCATGCCGAGGAGGTGAATCAGAGAACCGGCGAGGCGATCAAGTTCATAAGGGGACAGCTTGAGGAGGTGGGCAGCAGGCTCAGGAAATCCGAGGATAGACTCAGGCGATTCAAGGAGACTGAACAGGTTATTTCACTCACCTCCCAGAGCGACAGCCTTTTATCGAGAGCGGGTACCCTGGAGGCTCGGTTAGCCGAAACGTTGGAGGCAGAGAGGGAACTCAATGATATAGTTCGGAGAATCAAAGAGGCACCCGGCCGCACACCAAGCCCAAGGGAGAGTTTTTTCTCTGAAAAGACGACGGACCTCTACAAGAAACTGAACTCCCGCCTCATAGATCTGATGATACAGAGAGATACCCTCCTCGTGCAGTACACCACAGCCCATCCACAAGTCATTGAAGTGGATAAGCAGATCGCTGAGATCAAGGAAAAGATGATCACCGAGCTTGAATCCCAATTGAAGGTCCACAAAGAAAGGGAGCAAGGGCTCAGAAAGGAGGTTACAGGTCTCAGGAAAAAGATACAATTGATTCCCAACAAGGGATTAGAGCTCGCCAGACTTGAGAAGGAAGTGGAGAGGAATACCGAGATCTATAGCTTGCTGGAATCGAAATATCAGGAGGCCTTGATCCAGAATGCCGAAAAGCCGGAGGAGGTTGTGATCGTCAGGCCTGCGTTCGAACCGTTTAAACCCATAAATCCTCCAAATACCCTGCCGTCAGGCTTCATGGGTGCGATGATAGGTCTCGTGTTTGGCTTGGTATTTGCCTTTATCGTTGAGACCTTTGATACCTCTATCGGGGCAATCGATGAGGTGGAGCAAACCCTTGGCCTTGCGGTTATGGGTTTAATCCCCCATATAGACGAAAGGGATATACAGCCGGACCTCAGGGAGCAGTATGAACGGGAGATCCCCTCTGATACGGTATTAAGGACTGCGCGTTTGATCCCCAACTTCGGCCCCCAATCCGTCTTGGCTGAGAGTTTCAGATCCTTCAGGATGAACGTGCAGTTTAGTGCCCTTGAGCAGGATATCAAGAGCATTGTCATGACAAGCGCCATTGCCGAGGAGGGAAAGACGACTGTGGTCGCGAACCTGGCCATTGCGATGGCAGAGGGGGGATTGAAGACCCTTCTAATGGAGACCGACCTCCGCAAACCAACTATCTACCGGATGTTTGGGCTTGAGCCAACGCCGGGTATTACCGATTACCTTTTGAGCAATTATGATATCTCCGAGATAGTAAGGACGGTCACTGACATCATGATGGGAAAGATGAACATGGATAAGATAATTGTAACGCCGGGAATCGATAACCTTCACATCATGACCTGTGGCACAATCCCTCTCAATCCGGCTGAGCTAATGCAGTCAAAGAAGTTCAGGAGCCTCCTCGCAGAGATTCGTGAACAGTATGACGTCATTTTGATGGACGCTCCCCCATTAGTATCTGCGGCGGATGCCCTAATATTGGCAATGGACGCCGATGGCGTTTTGCTCACCTACAGGGTTGGTAAGGTCGCGCGGGGAATACTCAAAAGGGTCAAAACTCAACTGGAGCAGATAAAGGCGAATATTATCGGGGTTGTATTAAATGGAGTAAAGGCTGAGGTAAGCCCTGATTTCGCTGAGCTCAAAAAATATAAATACTATGCCTACTATGGAGAAGAGGGCAAGAAGAAGAAAAAGAGAGGTACAAGGTCCACTTTGAGAAGCCTTACCCCAATACTGCTGATTGTTGCCCTCATCATCTTGATTGTGAGCATCCTTTGGCAGGCCGGGATCGTTGACCTCGACAAATACTTTTTAAAAGAAAAAGCTCTTCAAGGGCAGGAGGCGGCTTCCCTCTCATCAAAACCAGGGCCAATTGAAAGGATACAGATCGAGAAACCGAAGACGGCTCCGGTCGCAAGGCCCGCACCTGCTAGCCGTACTATCAAGTACCCCTACTCAGTGCTCACGGGCTCTTTTCGAGACGTAGCAAGGGCGAACAAAGAGATGTCCTCCCTCAAGGACAGAGGTTTTGTCCCATACTGTACGTATGTGGACTTAGGCGCAAAGGGGAAATGGTATCGGGTGTTCGCGGGCCATTTCGAGACATTGGAGGGGGCTGAAACGTTCAAGGAAGGCCTGGATATCCCGGCAGCCGGGGTTCTCAACACGCCCTATACCAATGAGATCGGTTATTTTACCTCGCCAGATGAGATGGAGGAAAAGGCAATCTCCCTTAGAAAAGCCGGTTTTTTCCCATACAGCATTGAAGGCCCTCAAGAGGGATACAGGCTCTTAATCGGTGCATTCGTAACCAAGGAAAGCGCCGATGAAGCGGCCCGTTTGCTAAAAGAGACCGGCATAGAAAGCAGAGTGGTACTACGGTAATTGTTGAAATCCTCAGCAAATAATCCTTCAGGGCAATCCACCCTTCAGCTAATCGGTCCACTGCTTATCATCCTTATCCTTACGTTTGCCCTTCTCTTCTTTATGCCACGGATGTCAACCGTGAAAACCATGGCATTGGCTGGCGGCATGCTTCTTTTTATCGTGAGCTTCGCAAGCACCCAGATTGCCCTCTATATACTTATCTTTTCCATGCTGCTGGGCCCTGAGCTCGTTGTGGGGGCAACTGCGGGTACCACTCTTGGCAGGGGCGTCACCTTACGGGTTGATGACTTTATCCTGGTGATTATCGGCTTCAGCTGGCTTGCGAGAATGGCCATATACAAGGAATTGGGGTTCTTTCTGAGAACGCCGCTCAACAGGCCGATCGCCGTATACATCACGCTGTGCCTTGTGTCTACATTTTTAGGCGCCCTGTTCGGGAGGGTGAGCCTTAAGACGGGCTTCTTCTTTGTCCTTAAGTATTTTGAGTACATGGTCGTCTACTTCATGGTGGTAAATCATCTACAGGATAAGAAACAGATCCGATATTTCTTATGGGCCTTGCTTTTCACCTGTGTCGTTGTTTCCTTTTTCGGCATCTCCCAGATACCCGGCGGCGGAAGGGTGTCGGCACCGTTTGAGGGAGAGGCGGGAGAACCCAATACCTTTGGAGGTTATCTTATCTTCATGATGGCCATGACAATAGGGCTCGTGCTCACGGCGAATCTATGGAGAGATAGGCTTATCTATGGAGGTATTTTCGCGATTGCCTTTATCCCGTTTCTCTTCACTCAATCGAGGGGATCGTATCTCGCCTTTTTCCCCATGCTCTTGGTCTTCATGTGGTTGTCAGAGAAGAGAAAACTCGTGATGCTCGCCCTATTATTTGTCGCAGGCTTACTTCCCCTGATAGCACCTCAAGAGGTAAAAAATAGGGTTACCTATACCTTTATGCAGCAACCTCAAAGGGGCCAGATACAAGTAGGCACTGTGAATTTAGATACCTCTACCTCCGAAAGGCTAAGATCGTGGAAGGCAGCGTTGGGAGATTTTTTCAAGCACCCAATTATCGGGTTCGGCGTCACGGGGTATAGTTTTCTGGATGCTCAGTTTCCAAGGGTTTTGGTAGAGACCGGTCTGGTGGGCCTGATCGCCTTCCTGCTATTATTATGGGCCATCTATAAACAGGGTATTGCCGTCTTCATTCAGGCGGATGATCCTTTGCACAGGGGAATATCCATGGGTTTTCTGGCGGGCTTTATCGGATTGCTGGTGCACGCGATCGGGGCGAATACCTTTATCATCGTGAGGATAATGGAGCCATTTTGGTTTGTGGCTGGTATGGTGGTAATGATGCCGGAGCTGGAATTTAAAGGTGCTCAAGATGAAATATCGTAATTGACTTCAATTCGGGGAAGAGAAATCCATTGATCAGGAGCATTGTCCATCGATCGGATTTACAACGGGACTTAAATCGCAAATCGCGTGCCCATGAATAATGGAATATCGGTAATAGTGCCTACCAGGAATAGGACCGATGATCTAGTCCGCTTTTTGGATTACCTCAATAACCAAACAAGGCTGCCGGATGAACTCATCATTATCGATGCGAGCGATACCGAGGATACGAGCAATATGCTCCGAATGAGAGGTGATGGGCTCCCCTTTGATGTTATCTATAAAAGGGAGGTGCCTGGTTCAGCGAGGCAGCGAAATATCGGTTTTAGTATCAGCAAGGGCAGGTATCTATTCTTTTTTGATGACGATGTTATCCTGGAGCCCGAGTATATTCAGGCTGTTTGCGACACATTCTCCAGACATAAAGAGGGACAACTCGGCGGTATAACAGGAAAAATTACTAACATACACCAGGATTCAAGCTTATGGGATAGGGCCTTTAAGGGCATTTTCTTTCTCAGTGACTTCGGAAAAGGAGGAGTGAAATTATCAGGCTTCCCATCCTTGAGGATAGGCGATGAGCCCTCTTATGTGGAGATTCTGTCGGGGTGTAACATGGTCTACCCCAGAGAGGTATTTTCACAATTTCTCTTCGATGAAAGGCTTACGGGCTACTCTTATATGGAGGATATAGACCTTTCCTTCAGGATAAGCAGGCGATATCGGCTCTACTACCAACCCAAGGCAAGGCTCGAGCATTTTCCGACTTCCTATAAGACATATGGTTCCAGGGCATTGCGAAGGATGATGATTCAAAACCATAGATATCTATTTAGGAAAAACCAGCCGCAAGATCTTCCACACGTTCTAAGCCATTGGATTTCTATACTCGGCGTTTTCCTTTACAATATTCTCATGCAACGCGATTTCATGGCCGCAATGGGAATTATCGAGGGATTGAGAGAGCCACTCCATGCTGAAGAAAATCTTTGAGTCCACCCTCATCATGGGCACTAGCTCGGTTCTGGTGCTGATGCTGGATCTGGTACGCGTCAAGATCCTGGCGGTTTTTTTAGGGCCATCGGGCGTGGGTATCCTCTCTGTTCTAAACCATTTTCACACGGTAGCTATCACCTGTATCGGGTTGGGGTTGGGCACGGGCATTGTGAAGTATGTCTCCTCCTTTACACATATAGGTGATGAGGCCTCGGTACAGAGTGTTCTGTCAAATTCCTTTCAAATCACGTTTCCGCTGTCTTTGATAGTGCTCGCGGTTTCGATTTTCGTGGGCCCGCAGCTTTCCAACTGGATGCTCTCAGATACACGGTATTCCATTTTTATCGTCCTCTACGCAGTCTCCTTTCCCCTGGCTGTTTTCCCTGTCACCACGAACAGTTTTCTCCAGGGATTAAAGAGGATTAAACCCCTGGCCAAGATCAATGTGCTGCGGAGTTCTATATCCATTCTGTTTATCATTCCCCTCGTCTATTTCTTCAGGCTCAGGGGGGCAGTACTGTCGGTTATTATCATCACTGCCGTTCATCTCCTCTTAAACGCCTTCTACCTCGGCAAGGAAGAGCATCACTACTCTGTGGTCAAGCGTCCATCTTTTGATGCCGATGTGGTACGGAAGCTATTTCAGTACGGCCTGACGAGCCTCTTGGTGGGTACAGTCTATTATCTATCCCACCTGCTTTTGAAGATTCTCATTGTGCGTTCCTTGGGGCTTGAGGTGAATGGGATTTATCAGCCGATATGGGCACTCACCATGACCTACCTGACGCTTGTCCTGTCCTCGATGTCCGCCTATTCCTATCCTCGGTTATGCGAACTGGATGCGGTTCGGGATATAAACGAGGAGCTGAACGGTATTATACGAGTGGCAGTACTTCTCATTACACCTGCCATGTTCTTTCTGCTGCTGGCCAGGGGGCCTATTATTCAACTTCTCTATACCAGGCAGTTCTTAGCGGCTACGAAATTCATGCCCATTCAAATCTTGGGCGATTTTTTCAAGGTCCTGTTCTGGTCCGTAGGGATGTATTTGCTGCCCACGAGGCGTCTCGTGGCATTTATATGGTCGAATTTATTGCAGGATGTGGTGATGGTCGTACTGGCGTACATCCTGGTTGATGCCTATCAACTGTACGGTATTGCCGCGAGCTTTGCCTTGAGCTACCTGATCGGATTTGTTGTGCTTTACTGGTACACGAAAAGGGTGATGGGCTTTTCCCTGTGGAAGAAAAACAGAAGGCTTTTGGTCTCATCTTTTGGCGGGTTGCTGGTAATTACTCTCGGGGAGAGGTATTTGGCCCTCGGACAGTTCATTGCCGTTGTTGCAGCAGCAATCCTTCTCTGGGCCTTCTTTTCGATCAAAAGGGATGAGGTAGTGCAGTTAAAGGACTACGTTTCGGAGAAGATCTTTAAACATTTGCCCTTTTCAGATATGAGCTCACCATGAGAGTGTGCGTTATCTCAGAAGCCAAGTCCATACATACACAGCGATGGACAACCAGCCTTGCTCAAGAAGGATGTGACGTACATTTGATCTCCTCATCCAAAACCGATATACGGGGTGTTGAGTTACACCACCATCCCATTTATTCACCGAATCCCTGGCAACAGGTTCGAAATAATCGGTCCATCAGAGGACTGATACGAACCCTCAAACCCGATGTAGTTCATCTCTTCGGGCTCTTTTCCGTCTCGAGCCTGGGCGCTATGTGGATAATAAGGGGGCTTGAGAACCTCGTGATCTCGGTGTGGGGCTCCGATGTGAAGCCGGCTGGAGGGGGGGAGACATACAAAGAACGGTTGATAAAACGGTATCTCCTCAATCGAGGGGATTGCCTGGTCTCCATCTCAGAATACCTGGCCCATGAGGTTGAGCGGTATCTCAAGTATCCGAGGAGTATAGAGATAGTCCCCTGGGGCGTGGACATTGATATGTTCAGGCCAATCCAAAGGGGAGGTAATTCCGGGGTAATAAAAGTCGGATTTGCCAAGAGATTGCACCCCCTCTCGGGACCGGATATCCTGCTCAAGGCCTTCCAATATGCTCGTAACAGGTGTAAAAGGGAGCTTTTGCTCAAGATCGCGGGCAGTGGCCCTATGGAAAACCGACTAAGGCAGGAGGCAGCTCAATTGGGACTGGCCGATTCTGTTGAATGGGCGGGGTGGGTGGGAACGCCGGAAGGGTTGCGGGATTTTTACCATTCTATCGATATTTTTGTAATGCCTTCAAGGAGAGAGTCATTCGGGGTTTCGGCGGTGGAGGCCTCTGCCACGGGCCTGCCGGTAATCGCCTCTCGGTTCGGAGGCATCCCCGAGATTGTGGTGCACGGTGAGGCCGGCTTGCTCGTAGATCCCGATGATATCCACGGGTTTGGCGAGGCAATCGTGACCCTGGGCGAGGATGGGGATCTGAGAAGGCGGATGGGGGTCAAAGCGCGTGCGAAGGCAGAGGAGAGGTTCGATTGGAGGAACTCCGTGAGGGATATGGTGACTATCTATCGGAGAGTAATGGAAACCTAGAGCGGTGAGCGGCTTGAAGATCTATTATATCTACTTCCACGATACCCGGTTTGTACCCATTCATGCACACGAAATCGTAAGCGAGATGGCAGGGCGTGGATGGGAGGTCCATGTGTACACCTCCATAAGGGATAAGGGAGAAACACGGAAGATCTCAGCAACAGGCGCAAGGGTCCACAACATCTGGACGATAAGGGCACGTTTCATATCAGAGCTTCTATTCATGGCCGCACTCCTTCCCTGCCTCTCCATTCAATCTTTCTTTGGGAGGCCCGATATCTTGTACACTCGTCATTCCGCCACCTCCTTCATGGTAGCCATCATTGCCAAGCTCTTTGGAAGCCCATGTGCCCTTGAGATCAATGATATCGTGATGGATAAGCTGCGGTTCTCGAAGACCTCAAGGCTTAAGTCGCTGTGGATTCGTCTTTACCATTATGGTAGCTTTCATCTGGCCGATCTGCTGCTGCCCGTAACCGAGCAGATAGGCCGGTGGATCAAGAAAGAGTACCGCCCTGACCCGGGAAAGGTGGTGGTAGCCCCTAATGGGGTGAACCCGTACCGATTTTCTCCCAAGCCGTATCAGGAGGCCAGATTGCGCTACCGAATACCGCTTGATTCCAAAGTGGTTCTCTCTCTGGGGAGCCTCTTTCCCTGGGTTGGGATAGAAACACTGATAGGTGCGGCTCCAAAAGTGCTTGCGGCCTACCCGGATACCGTCTTTGCGATCGGCAGCGGGGAGGAGCCTTATCTCAGCAACATAAAGAATGCCGTGGACCAATTGAATCTGATGGATGCCTTCTTGTTTTTCGGCTTTATTCCCTGGGATGATGCATCCTGGTTCATAAGCGCCTCCGATATCTGTGTGGCCCCTTTTATCTTTAAGAGCACCCGCTCCGGTATTTCATCCCTACGGGTCTTCTCATACCTCGCGTGCACCAGGCCGGTAGTCGGCAGCGATATCCCCGGCCTTGGAGATATGTTAGAGAAGGAGGCAATCGGATCTTCATTTGCCATGGGCGATCATAAGGCACTAGCGAGGGTAATTATTGATCTGTTGAGTAACAAAGAACAGCTGAGGGAGATGGGAGAGAGGGGAAGAGACTTCGTGGTTGCAAATCATGCCTGGGAAATCATCGTTGACAAACTGGAGATCGCTTTCCAGAAGTTGATCAGGGCGAAACAGGGGTAAGCACATGTGCGGGATATGTGGCCTTGTATATCACGATCCTGAGAGGCCGGTCGATAGCCGAACCCTGAGAAATATGGCCAGTAAGATCGCCCACCGGGGGCCTGATGATGAGGGCTTCTATCTCCACAAGAACATAGGCATCGCTGTCAAACGCTTGTCCATCATAGATATTGCCGGGGGACATCAGCCAATACGGAATGAAGATGATACGGTTGTGGTCGTCTATAATGGCGAGATTTACAATTACCTGACCATCAAAGAGGACCTGGAGGTGAAGGGCCATGTGTTTAAAACCCGGTGTGACACCGAGGTGCTGGTTCACCTCTATGAAGAGTACGGTACGGGGATGGTGGATCACCTCAATGGCATGTTTGCCTTCGCCATCTATGATCAAAAACAGGGGCGGTTGCTTCTGGCACGAGACCGGCTCGGCATTAAACCGCTCTACTATATCCAGACAGGTGAGTGGCTGCTTTTTAGCTCTGAAATTAAATCGTTCTTGGCCTATGACGAGTTTAGCCCGGAGCTAGATCCGGAGGCCCTCCATCATTTCTTAACCTTCCGCTTCACTCCAGCCCCGATGACGCTTTTTAAAGGGGTCAAAAAGATACCTTCCGGCTGTTTTATGGAGTACCTTCCAGGCGGGAGAAGCCAAACCCCGAGGCCGTATTGGGACCTCGCGTTTGACCGCACCGAGAGCGAATTCTCGCCTGCTGCCGCTAGGGAGGCCCTTAGAGGTATTCTCCAGGATGCGGTGAAGATCCGGTTGATGTCCGAGGTCCCCCTGGGTGCCATGCTGAGCGGCGGAGTGGATTCCAGCGTTATTGTGTCTCGCATGACAGGGGCATCGGAGCGTACTATCTCTACCTTTACTATTGCCTATGAGGAAGAGGGGCCGCACAATGAGGGCCTGTTTGCCGGGATAACGGCACGGGCATTTAAGACCGACCACCATGAGATACTCGTGCGATTGGATGATTTTATCGAGAATCTTCAGCGAATGGTCTATTTTATGGATGAACCCCTCGCGGATCCAGCTGCCATACCTATCTACGATCTGTGCCGATTCAGCAAGCAATACGTGACTGTTCTTTTATCCGGTGTGGGGGGCGATGAGCTGTTTGGGGGTTATGAGGTATACCGGGAGGCAATCTATTCAGCCTACCTTGGCCATATACCACGATGTATCTGGAATAAGATTATCCTGCCTCTCTATGGAGTGATGCCGGATAATACGTTGGGAAAGAATTTCACGCGAAGGGTCAATCGGCCCATAGAAGACGTGTTTCTCGGGAGTTCCGTCATTTACGGCGGGTTTTCGGAACGGGACAAGGCTGCCCTATATAAAGCAGAGTTTGCCAGGCAGCAGTCCGCCTTTAATTCGCATGATGTGGTACGGGAGACGCTCAGGGGAGTATCCCGGGCAAGCAGGCTGCATAAGATGATCTATGTGGATACAAAACACTGGTTGGCTGATAGCCACTTAATCATGATGGATAAGATGTCCATGGCCAACTCCATAGAGCTGAGAACTCCCATGCTGGATCATCGCCTGGTGGAGTTCGCCGCCGCAATGCCTGAGGGTTCGAAGGTCAATCTCTTGCGATCCAAGATTCTTTTCAAGGATGCCTTCAAGCCCGAGATTCCGAAGGCGATCATAGCCCGCCCGAAGAGGGGATTTTCGACACCTATTAATGTGTGGCTCAAGAACGCCGAGAGCGAGCTCTCGGAGGTCCTGCTGTACCAGGGGGGTATCGCGAGGGACATCTTCAAGAAGGAGGCCATAGTCAACCTGCTCGAGGCACATAAGCAAGGGAGAGCGGATTTTTCCGCCTCTCTTTTTACCCTGCTGGTGCTGAACGTATGGCTGACCACTTTTCTGGAGAGATGGTAACATGTTAATTTTTTAAAATTACCCGGTGAATGAGCATGGGAATGTCTTTTTTTGCTCCATGCCCTTCAACAGGGGGCCTCAGCGTGCCCCGTAAATCGGGGCACACGCCCAACGCGGAGTTGACTATGATACGACACGGCGGTAGGTGCCCCGATTTATCGGGGCCGGCCGGTGCATTCATTATAGGGCATGAGACAAAAAAAGACATTCCCATGCTCAATATATAGTTTCTTTCATGTAGAACCCTGATGCGAATTGTCGGGGTCATTTGCTAAATGTCACGAAAGACGAATAATTCCCATGAAGGGCGCCCCGTTTTATAGAGCATTCTATGAAAAGGCCTCCATTGCCGAGGAAGATGTGGCGGCAGAGGAGAGAACCCCAACCACCTTAGCCATGATTCCACGCGAGGTGAGTTCCGTGCTTGATGTGGGATGCGGAGACGGAACCCTGCTGCGATCGGTAGATTGGGCTGATCTTAAGGTGGGGGTGGATATCAGTTACACCGCCCTGAGCCTGGTGAGCTCAGGTCACAGGGTCTTGGCGTCTTCTGAGATGTTGCCCTTTCGTGAAAAGGAGTTCGATCTGGTGATGTCAACCGAGGTCTTGGAGCATTTGCCCGTCGGGGGGTTTGAGGCGACCTGTAGCGAAATCCAGAGGGTAGCAAAGCGATATGTGTTGATCTCCGTTCCCTTTCACGAGGACCTCGCCAGGAAACAGGCCCGTTGTTCCCGCTGTGGCCATATGTACCATATACACCTCCATCTTCGGTCCTTCGATCTCTCCAACCTGGAGGACTTCTTTCCCTTCTATCAGCTCAAGGAATACCGATTTTCCGGTTCACTCGAGAAGACGTATCCCCTTTGGCTTTTAGCGATACGGAGAAAATATGGCCATCGCTGGGAATGGGATAAGGCCGCCCTTTGCCCCCAATGTGGGCATAAGGAGGGGCAACCGCCGAGGCGATCGATGATTTCGGCTACCACCACATTGGCAGGAACATTAATAGGCAAGAGCTATCCGAAGTGGATCGCGGCATTGTATGAGAAAAAATGAAAATACTCTACCTTTGCAGCGCTGATCTCTCCGGTACATCCGGTTCCCTTGGCTCCGTGCGGCATATCATGGAGGTCTCGGAGAACCTTTATCGGTTGGGAAACGAGGTGAGGCTCATCGTTCCAGGCTATGCCCGCTACCCTCACCCCACTCCCGTAAGGATAATCTATGTGCCGATTATAAAGCTACGTTTCCTGAGAACCCTTATCTATGAGCTTTTCTCACCGCTTTTTGTCATGGCCCAACTGGTCTTTTGGAGGCCCCATATCGTCTACTGGCGCCAGGCCTATCTCACGGTATTTCCCCCCCTGCTGAGCAGGTTACTCGGCAAGGTGATCATCACCGAGGTCAACGGTCTCACCATCGATGAGGTGGAATCCGAGCCCTTGAGCAGGCTTAGAAAAAGGGTCATATTGGCCTTTGAAACCGTGAACTACTGGGCCTCCAGCCACCTGATATGCGTGGCCCCGGGGATAAGAGAGAGAATCCTGGAGCACTATTGTCTCCCCCGGGGCAGGGTGACGGTTGTTCTAAATGGGGTCAATTCGGACCGGATGACGGTGATGGACCCCAAGGAAGCCAAGAGAAAGATCGGTTTGGATCAGGATCTACCAGTAGTAGGGTTTGTGGGACATTTCTTTCCCTGGGATGGGATCGAGTGCTTGATTGAGGCGGCCCCGCGTATTATCGAGGAAATGGAGGACGTTCGTTTCCTGATCGTAGGCCATGGCCTGTGGGGAGAACATCTGCCCGAGCTGGTAAAGGAAAAGGGCTTAGAGCAATACGTTGTCTTTACCGGCAAGGTGCCATGGGAGAAGCTTTATCTCTATGTGAATGCATTTGATGTGGCAACCGCGCCATATTCAAAGGCCATTAACTTCCAGAGCGGGCGATCTTCTCTAAAGATACTCGAGTATTTCGCCTGCAAGAAACCAGTAGTGGCGAGCCGGACGAGTGTCATTCCGGAAGTCGTGGATCTCGATAGAAGGGGTCTGGGGATTACGGTGAAACCGGAGGATCCAGGAGCATTAGCCGATGCAATCATCCGCCTCTTGAAGGATAACGCCCTAAGACGGAAAATGGGAGACGAGGGACGTGATTACGTGGAAACAGAACGAAACTGGAGGATTGTGGCTCGAAGAACTCAAGATATCATGCAGGCCATGCGTTCCTAGGGGGAGCAATGTGCGGAATCTGTGGATTTATCGTTGATCAAAAGGACGGCTCCAAGGATTGGCCCGGGATCTTACAGGGGATGACCCGAATGCTCGTACACCGCGGGCCCGATAGCGAGGGGCGTCATTGTAAGCGAGCGAGCGGCAGGGTCGTGGGGTTGGGTCACCGGAGGTTGTCGGTCATTGATCTTTCAGAAAAGGCGAATCAACCCCTGGGCAATGAGGACGATTCGGTTCTTATCGTGTTTAACGGGGAGGTCTATAACTATAAAGGGCTCACCGAAGAGCTCAAAGGCAGCGGACATAGGTTCAAGTCCCATAGCGATACAGAGGTGATCGTTCACCTCTATGAGGACATAGGAGATCAATGCGTGGACCGCCTCCACGGCATGTTCGCATTTGCACTGTGGGATGAGAAACGCGCTAGATTGCTTCTCGGGCGTGATCCCATAGGTATTAAGCCGCTTTTTTATGTCTTTAAAGACGGGAACCTTTACTTTGCCTCGGAGATCAAGGCCTTGCTGGTTCTCGATGATGTCTCAAGGGAGATGGACCTTAAGGGGCTCGATCACTATTTCACCCATGGCTATATCCCCGGCTCACAAACCATCTTCAGGGATATCAAGAAGCTGCCTCCCGCATCGTATTTGATATTCGAAAATGGAGGGATCCATATCAGTCCCTACTGGGCCATTCGATATCTTCCCGAGACTGAACTCGGGGAGGAAGAACTAAGCGAGGCCCTTCTCGATGCATTTCGGCAAGCAGTGAAACGACACCTGGTAAGCGATGTTCCGGTAGGGGTGTTTTTGAGCGGTGGAGTGGATTCGAGCATCGTCGTGGCCTTGATGAGCATGGTGGGGGAAGAGCAATTCGATACCTTCTCGCTTGGGTATGCCTCCGGAGGGAAGGATGAGCTCCCCTATGCTGAAACGGTGGCCGATCGCTTTCACACTCATCACCATGTATTCAGGGTTGATCCCGAGATGACGCGGATTCTTCCTGAATTGCTCTGGCACCTGGATGAGCCCTTCTTCGATAATTCCATTATACCTACCTACTATATCTCCAAGCTGGCCCGTGAAACGGTGAAGGTGGTTCTCTCGGGCGATGGGGGCGATGAGGTCTTTGGAGGATATGAGTGGACCAGGAGGAATCAATATAGGGCGGCGTATGAACTGCTTCCCCTTTTCGTTCGTAATCCCCTCAAGAAACTAGGCGCTGAATTAGGCCTTGCCGCTGAGTACGGAACAGGCCTTACGCCGAAGATAAGGCGATTTCTGGCCGATATGAACACGGATATGGAGGCGGGTTTTCTCAGAAGGACTGCTGTTTCTCGCCAGTTCCGCCAGATGCTCTATTCAGGGGCGTTCAAGGAGGGGTTAAGGGATTTCGATGCAATCGGGTATAGGGATCGGCTTCTCTTGGAAGCGCAGGTAAAGGACATTCGAGAGAAAATGCTCTATGCCGATACCGTGTCGTACTTGCCCGATGATTGCCTGTTCAAGGTAGATCGTATGAGCATGGCCCATGGACTGGAGGTTCGGGTGCCCTTTCTCGACAGAGAACTCGTGGAGTTCGCCGCACGGATCCCATTCGGCTATAAGATTCATGGCCTTACCTCCAAATACATATTGAAAAGGACCTTCTCCCGCCATTTGCCCGGCAAGACACTGAAACAGAGGAAACAGGGATTCACCATACCGATCTCGGCCTGGTTGCGGGGTCAGTTGGGGGAATTGGCACGCCGCGTCTTGTTGAGCGATACCCTTTGCCGGAGGGACTTGTTTGAAAAGGGCTTTCTAAAGTGGATGCTGGATGAGCACAAGAGCGGGCGCCAGGAGTTAGGCCACAGGATCTGGAGCATCGTGGTCTTTGAGATCTGGGCCAGGCTTTATTTGGATGAAAAGATTGATTCAACCCCGATAGTATCGCTGGGGGAGATGATCGAGTAATATCGTTGGCAGAGCTCATATTGAAACGTGGCGAATGAACAAGGTCCGCAACAGCGATAGACGGTTTGTCCGCTTCAAGAATGACCGCGGCATTCCTCCTGATAGAGAGATTAGGCGGATTGAAACCGAATTACGCATGCGCGAGGGCTATCCAAAGGTTTCGATTATCATCCCCACCTCAGATGGTTACCGAAACGGCTTGTTTCCCGCCTTATTAAGCCAGCTATCCGAGCAGACCTTCCAGAATTTTGAGACGATAATTATAAAAGGTGATCCGAGACAGGGAAGGGCTATCAACACGGGCGCTGATATTGCCAGGGGAGGCTATCTTTTAACGCTCGATGACGATACACGCTTGGGTTCCGAAGATGCAATAGAGACATTGTATCGTATTTTGGAAGAGCACAGGTCAATAGGCATGGCCGGAGGTATCAATGTCATTCCGCCGAACGTTTCTCCTTTTGTGAGGCGGGTAATGCGGGAGGTTCCTCGACGTTCCACCCCGCCCGTGAATGAGGTTACCGATTCAGATCTCGCCGAACACCCCCTTCTGATAATGAGAAAAGATGTATTTAAAGGAGTCGGCGGGGAAAACGAACTGATACCGAGAGGGCTGGACCCCTACCTCAGGAGGGAATTCAGAAGGGCAGGATGCCGCGTGGTGGTTGTTCCCGGTGTTCACTACTCCCACCTTCCTCCAAATACGCTCCCAAGGCTTATTAAGCAGTTCTACCGCAACGGAAGGTTAGCGGGGTTTTGCAACAAATTCTATCCGCAATGGGTGTTCGAGACGCCCGATACCCATGGAACCGAGTTCATTATGCAAAGACCTTTCTCCTATCGAGCAGCCCGCTATCTCGTGAATATGGTGAAAAGGGCATTTAAGGGACACCTGATCTATCTCACAATATCTCTCTCGTATGCATTGGGATTTTTAAGGGGGTATATGTGCTATAGGGATGAGACGCAAGCATGAAAGCCCTATTCATAGCTGACGTTCCTTTAGAGAATCCCACCAGCGGATCTGAACAGGTCTTATACCACCAGGCGACCGGGTTGGCCGAGAGAGGTGGAGAGGTGTATGCCATTACCAGACAAGTTGATCCTCCTTCATGGATTATAAGGGATGTGAGGGGAGTTCGAGAGGGTTCCTATCGCGCTTCCGCAGGAGACATGATCCGAGCATTCATCTCCCTGTGGCGATATCCCCTCAGGTTTTATCGCAGTTTCTCCAAGGGCTCTCCCTTTCAGGCAGCCGTATCTCACCAACCGTTTAATTGTTTCCCTCTTTTAACTACAGGAAAACTAAAACACATCCCCATCCTCTATGTGTTTCACTCTCCAAGCCATGAGGAATACCTGCTATCACACCAAAGCGAGGGCTTGGCGAAAAACCTCTTCCAGATAAAAGCTCGCCGCATGATTGAAGGGTACTGCCTCAGGAGGGCATTGCGTGTAATGGTATTGAGCCGATATATGAAAGATAAGGTCCAGAGAATACACGGAATACCTCATGACAGGATCATGATCAATCCGGGCGGTGTGGAGCTGAATCGCTTCAAACCCCTTCAAGATCGGAATTCGGTGAAGAATAGATTGGGTTTTCCAGAGGGCAAGGTCCATCTCCTTACCGTCAGGAACCTGGAGCCCAGGATGGGCGTTGAAAATCTACTCACGTGCATTCACATTCTCAAGAAAGAGAGGGCCGAAATCCACTTGATTCTTGGCGGCGAGGGAGTTCAAAGGGGTAACCTTGAGGACATGATAAAGGACCTTGGCCTAAGGGGCGAGGTAACCATGACGGGCTTCATCCCCTCAGATCAGTTATCACAGTACTACGGAGCTGCCGATTTTTTTATCCTGCCCACGAAGCACCTCGAGGGCTTCGGCCTGGTAACGCCTGAATCCATGGCCTGCGGTACCCCGGTTCTCGGCACCCCAGTGGGGGGCACAAGGGAGATATTATCGGGCTTTGAACCCGGGTTTCTCTTCAAGGATAACACGGCCGATGCCATGGCAGATGGTATTCGGGATGTTATTACCAGTTATTTTCCGTTTGGAAAAACCTACGATGATCTAAGGGCGCGATGCAGGCAATATGCAGCTACCAATTATTCATGGGAGCGGCACATCTCTCAGCTACAATCGGTCCTCGATGAGATCACATGAAGGAAAGGCTAATAAAAGATAGCTTCACTATGCGAATGTAATGGCTGAGGAGAGACGTGCGTAAGATCGTTCATATCATCACCCGTATGGATAAGGGAGGATCCGCACAGAATACCTTGCTCACCTGTCTTGCATTGTCCCGGAGATATGAGCAGGTATTGGTCTATGGACTTTCCCTTGAATCTCAGATGACCGAGCGGGAAAGCAGATCGGTTGACAGCAGGGTTAAGGAAGCCGAGAACAAGGGGGTGAAGATCATTCCGCTATCGTCTTTGGTGCGAAGAATAGATCCCGCACGGGACCTCAGTGCCTTGTATTCGCTGTGGCGGTTGATGATACGAGAAAAGCCCGCCATTGTCCACACCCATACCTCCAAGGCGGGAATACTCGGCCGATGTGCCGCCAGGCTTGCCGGCGTGCCTGGTGTTGTCCATACCCCCCATGGGCATGTTTTCTACGGCCATTTCGGTTTCCTGGCTTCAAGGGTTTTCCTTCTGGCAGAAAGGCTGATGGCCCGCATCACCGACAGGCTGATTGCCCTTACCCAAGGGGAGAAAAATGACTACATTGCCCTGTGCGTGTGTGATCCTAGAAAGATCGTAACGATTCATAGCGGGGTTGATGTAGGGAGTTACATGCAGGTGAAGGTGAACGTTCAGGAGAAGAGAAGATCCCTGGGGCTAGATCCAGAAGGGTTGACAGTCGGTACCGTTGGTTGGCTGCTGCCTATCAAGGGACCAATGTACCTGCTCAAGGCCATGGGAGAGGCCTGGAAAAGCTATCCCCAGACGAGTTTGGTCTATGTGGGAAAGGGGGCTTTGGAAAAGGAACTGAGAGAAGAGTCTTCTCGCATGGGGGTATCCGAAAAGGTGTGGTTCTTGGGGTGGCGTGATGATATCCAAGAGATCTTGCCCATATTGGATATCTTTGTCCTTCCCTCATTGAACGAGGGCATGGGAAGGGTGCTGGTGGAGGCTATGGCAGCCGGCAGGCCTATTGTTGCCAGCAATGTCGGCGGCATCCCCGATCTTGTTTATCAAGGGAAAAATGGTCTGCTTGTGCCGGCAGCGGATCATAAAGCCCTCGCACGGGCAATCGGATTCCTCATTGGAAATCCGGATAAGAGAAGGCAGATGGGAGAGAAAGGAAGAGAGATGGCGATAAGGTTTGGGACGGATTCCATGGTGCAGAAGATCGATCGATTATATCTCGAGTTGTTGCGAGAGAGCGGAGCCTCTGAGGAAGGGTGATGATGGCATGGGGAGTTTCCGGAAGATAGCCTTCCTACTCATGGCTGTTTTCCTATCGTGCCTCTGGCTGGCGCAAGGCGATTGCGCCGATTATCAACAGATCGCCGGCCTGATTGACCTTCGGACTCGATACAGCGATGGCGCCCATGATCTCAAATTTATCGTGGAGTTGGCTAGAGAGAAGGGCTTTGGCGTGCTCGTTATTAATGACCACGATAGGATGGCCATGGAATATGGCATACCTCCTTTTCGTAATATCGTTAAGAAAAGGGTTGAGCGGAACTCCATCAATAAAAGGGGCGCAGAAGGATATCTCAGTTCGATCAGGGGAATAGACAAGGCCTATCCCGATATGATTATTATCGCGGGTTCTGAAACCGCCCCTTTCTATTACTGGACCGGGTCTTTTTTCAATAAGAACTTGACCGCGCATGATCACGAGAGACGGATTCTCACCATCGGTCTCGAAAGGGCAGAAGATTATCAGGATCTCCCGGTACTCCACAACGGCCTTTCAACCCGATTTGTGGGCAGGTTCATACCTGCTGTTCTGATTTTCTGCATACCCCTTTTTTTGGGCCTCCTTTTGCTCATGGGGAAAGGCTTGTATCGGATAGCAGGTATTGTGATAGCAGGGGTGTCTGTCTTGCTCGTTATCAACGCTAGCCCCTTCAGAAGCTCTCCCTTTGACCAGTACCATGGTGATCAGGGCGTTGCCCCGTATCAGCTCTTGATAGATTATGTGAACGAAAAAGGAGGCATGAGCTTCTGGAACTATCCTGAGACGAAATCAGGTATAAGGAAAATGGGACCGGTTTTTGTCAATACGGCACCCTATCCCGAGATGTTAATGAAATCCAGGGGATACACGGGATTTGCCGCGCTCTATGGAGATGAGATAACGGTCACCGAGCCGGGGAATATATGGGACAGGGTTCTTGTAGAGTATTGCAAGGGAAAGAGGAAGGCGCCGGTTTGGGGTATATCAACGGCGGATTTTCATAAAGAAGGGGAGAGGGGTGAGGTGCTGGGCAATTTCCCCACGGTCTTTTTGGTCACAAGAAAGTCCAAATCGGAAATATTGAAAGCCTTGAGAAGGGGGAAGATGTATGCCTGCCGCGGAGATTATCCCTCTATTGCGAAGCTTGAGGAATTTTCCGTGAGCTCTTCCAATGGGAAAGTCAAAGGAATTTCAGGGGATGAGGTAGTATTATTAGAAGAGTTCCCGAGGATAAGAATCTCTCTTTCATCAAACATACCCACAGAGAACCACGTTCGGGTACGCTTGATGCGATCCGGGCGGGTCATTGCGCGGTTTGAGCGGCAGCTGCCATTAGAGATTGAGTACGAGGATAAGGAAATTAAAAAGGGAGAAAAGGAATATTACCGGATGGATCTTAAAGGATATGGAACAATAGTTTCAAATCCAATCTTTGTTACTTGTAAATAATGTAATTATACAGGTAGATAGACTGAAGGTAGAAGGCTGAAGGAAAGAATGATGCGAAATCATCTTAGGGGAGTATGAAATATGCTCCCCTGTTTGTATGTGTTTCCATACAGACGAGCACAATCTTCCTGCATTTGAGTTAGCTTAAAGGGAAGCAGCCTTGTTTTATTCATTGAAAATACTTCAGTCTTCAGTCTTCAACCTAAATATCTTGATAGTCAGAAATAATTTTCTGTTTGATTTTTATCTCATTTCGCCTTACATTGGCGAGATCGATAAGAGATGAGGGAATGTGACAATCTTAATCCTAAAGAGGAGGGAGCGGAGATGAAAGAGAATAGCTTGGGGCAATTATTTATTAAAAACCTGGTGATGGCAATACCCTGGGGAATTATTTTCCTGGTTGTTCTTCTTGTTGTCTCTATTGGCGTTAAACAGCAGATCAAGGAAGGTATGCAGTTTGCGGCACAAATGGCGATTAATGAGACGAGCAGAGTGGTCTTAGACTATCCGGTATTCAGCCGTATTAAGCAAAATGCCAAGGAGAGCATAGAATTTACCGCGAGTGCTGTAGGTCAAGAGTTGAAGGGGCTGCTCAATGATCCCCAGGTGAAGGAAAACCTGAAGGAAATCCTAGAGGCCAGCCCAAAAAGATGACATGGCTAAGGGCTGATTCACGGAGAAGCAGTAATAATTGCCCCTGAAAGGCTATAGGGGCAATTATTTTATGAGGACAGAAACCGATGATCGTCGCTGTTCATCAGCCGCAGTACCTTCCTTGGATTGGATATTTTCATAAGATCGATAAGGCGGATGTCTTTGTGCTGCTCGATAATGTGCAGTTTAAGAAAAACGAGTGGCAGAACAGAAACAAGATTAAGACAGCCCAAGGCTGGCAGTGGCTGACTGTTCCAGTGCTCTATAAATATCCCCAGTTGATAAATGAGGTATCCATAAATAACAAGGTAAATTGGCAGCACAAACAGGCGCAGGCCCTTGTTTCGAACTATAAAAAGGCACCGCACTATGACCTTTTGGAACCCTTCTTTAACGAGATTTTCTCCTCATCCTGGGAGATCATCTCTCAGTTGAACATAGAGGCGGTAACAAGGCTCACCGATATACTTGGAATAGACACACCCCTGTATGTTGCCTCAGAGTTAGGAGAATTTCCAGAGCATCCTGATGAGAGGCTCATCGCCATAACCCAATACTTCGGTGCAGAGACATATCTGGCAGGAGCGGGGGGAAGGGAATATATGGATTTGGAGAAGTATCACAAAGGTGGGATTAAGGCGATCTTCCAGGATTTCGCGCATCCAGTCTACGATCAGCTATTTGGTGAGTTCGAGCCGTTTATGTCAGTAATCGATCTCATCTATAATCATGGGGATGAGAGCCTGAGGATAGTAAGAGGAGATAAATGAACATAATTGCCATAGGGCCGCATCCTGATGATATCGAGATAGGTTGTTCAGGTACCTTAATCAAATATGCCCAGAGAGGCCACGATGTTTTCCTATTGATAATTACCAGGGGAGAAAAGGGAGGAGAGGCTGAGGTCAGATACGAGGAGCAGATAAAGGCGGCTGAAATAATGGGCGCCAAGGATGTGTTCTGGGGGGGGTTTACGGACACGGAGCTGCTTGATAAGGCGAATGAGATTATCCACCTTGCGGAATTGTATATCAAGAAGATTCAACCTAATTTTATCTTTGTAAATTTTTTCGATGATACCCATCAAGATCATCGGACGGTAAATAGATCAGTCCTGTCAGCAGCCCGGTATGTAAGAAACGTGATGTTCTACGAGGTGCCTACTACCAATAATTTTACGCCGAATATATTCGTTGATATCGGCTCTGTTTTTGAATTGAAACTTGAGGCACTGAGGGCCCATAGCTCGCAGGTAATGAAGACGAACATTCCGGATCTCTCCATTATAGATATTGCCAAATCCTCAGCGCATTTTAGGGGTGTGCAGGGTAGGGTCCCCCTGGCAGAGGGCTTCATCTCCGAAAGGCTCTTCATTAATATTGACTGAAAATAAAAATGCCTAAAGTTGAAAGTGCCTAAAGTGCCTAAAGATAGAAACCAAGTTTTATCATTAAATTTTAGGCATTTTAGCTCACTTTAGGCACTTTAGATCACTCAGGATAAAAGGTGATCCCCCACTCAAAGGTAGCGCTGGAAGAAGATGATTTAGCCGAAGTAGAACAGGTACTTCGATCGGGTCAACTGAGCCAGGGAAAGATCGTCTCCGCTCTGGAGGAAGACATCGCCTCGTTTCTCGGCATGGATCACACAGCTGCGGTGAGCTCGGGAACCGCTGCCCTCCACCTCTCATTGCTGTCCCTTGGTATAGGCGAGGGTAGTGAGGTCATCATACCAAGCTATGTTTGTACTGCCCTGCTGAATACAATACACTACGTAAGGGCAACGCCGGTCCTGGTTGATATTGATCGCGATACCTATAATATCGACGTTGAGTGTATAAAGAAGGCGACTACGCACAGAACGAGGGCCATAATCGTGCCCCATATGTTCGGGCTGCCCGCGGATATCGACCCAATTATTTCCCTTGGGATCCCGGTAATAGAAGATTGTGCCCAGTCCATAGGTGCGCGCTACAAGGGCGGATGCACAGGATCATTCGGGGTGGTCTCGGTCTTTTCCTTTTATGCCACAAAGATGCTCGGGGCCGGTGAGGGCGGAACGGTTGCCTCCAGCGACCCAAGGCTCATTGATACCATTAGAGACCTCCGGGATTATGATGAGAGGGAAACATATGCGGTGCGATACAATTATAAGATGACCGATATCCTGGCCGCGTTGTGCGAGAGCCGATTAAAAAAACTACCCTCGTTTATCGATAGAAGAAGGGAGATTGCCAAGATCTACGAGAAAGGATTGTCTGATTTGGAAATCGGAATCCCGGTTGTTCCGGAGCGAAGAGATCATATCTATTACAGATATATTATAGAAGTTGAGGATCCAATTCGGTTTATGGATGAGATGCGTAAACGGGGTATCCTTTGCGGGAGACCTGTGTTTAAGCCGCTGCATAGGTACTTACAATTACCTGGATTTCCTCACACCAACGAAGCATGGGAAAAGGCTGTGAGCATCCCTATCTATCCCGCGCTAGAACAAGAAGAGGTCTATTTTATTATCGATACTATTAAGAGCATTCTTTGAATGAGGAAGCCACATTGTTCGCCCTAAAGGACTCACTCCCATTGAGGATCTTCTACCTTGTAGCCCTCGCCATCTTTGGTATTCTCGTTCTGCCCTTCTTTCGATTCTACTTTGCCTATATGGGCCTTCGGTGGCTCTATGTCTTTCTCTTCTCCTTCTCGCTCTCCTACTTATTGACGCCTTTAATGAGATTGGTTGCTCTCAAGATCAAAATCCTCGATAGCCCTGATGGAAGAAAACTCCATAAGAGCGCAACTCCTTTGCTTGGCGGGCTTGCGATAGTTATCGCATTTTCCTTCTCCCTTGCAGCCAATATGCTGTTAGAGAAGGACATGCTCGTGCTTCTATGTGGTGGAATTATAATGGCACTGATGGGTCTTCTGGATGATGTGAGAGGCATGCCGGCACTCCTAAAACTACTTATCCAGGTTCTTGTCGTAGTATTCTTAGTATACAACGGAATAATCTTGGATCTCTTTCCTCCCCGTACCACATGGGGATTTTGGATGAACTTTGCCTTTACCCTTATCTGGGTTGTGGGAATAACCAATGCCATGAATTTCATCGATGGTATGGACGGGCTGGCAACCGGCTTAAGCGCCATAATGGCCATCTTTATCGGCATAGTAGCCTTCCAGACCGAGCAGCCCTTTATGGGATGGATCGCTATTGCAATCCTCGGTAGTTGCCTCGGTTTCTTTCCCTTCAATTTCAGGCTTAGAAATCCCGCGCTGATTTTTCTGGGAGATGCCGGATCTACATTCCTGGGTTTCATGTTAGCGGGGCTGGCTGTGATGGGTTACTGGAGCGAGAGCAGGATTGTATCATTTGCAAACCCGGTATTGATATTCTGGGTTCTTATCTTCGATATGACCTATATCACGGTTGAAAGGGTTGCGAGCGGAAAGGTAAGGTCGGTGAAAGAATGGATAGACTATGTGGGCACCGATCATCTGCACCACAGGCTCTTCTATCTTCTAGGCGATAAGTGGAAAGCGGTATTAACCATATTTCTCTTTTCCGCTGCCCTGGGGCTCGGCAGCATAGCCCTGAGATACGCAAGGATGATAGACAGCATAGTGCTCGTCTGCCAGGCAGGCCTCATAGCGATCATATTCTCCCTTTTGGAATACGTGGGACGAAAGTCCCAAAAAGAATGATAATCGTAGATAGTTCTGTCTTGGCTGTCGAAAAGCATATGGTGAGCGATTATTCGAAAAATGCCCGCCTGCGCTATTTCCGAATTGCAGGAATAACCCTCCAGGTAGGCTCTGTTATCCCAATGCGAAGGGATACCTTCTCGGCGAAGTTCAGGCCCTTTGAGGTGAAAGGACCGGGATCCGATACCATCACCATAGAGCACCGCTTTTCTCTCCCCGATCTAAATGGTCACACGGTAGGCCGGGAGGTCTATCGAAGGGAGCCATGGGCGGTTTACAAAAAAGGGCGCGTGTGGATTTATATGAATTATTCTTATGATACGCCATGGGCTCTCAAAGGGCTCTTTCCCCATATGTGGCGTCGCCTGAAATATTTTAAACGGGGATATCGCCGAGGCGAAGGTGTTCGCGTAAAACTGGAAAAAGGGGCTCGTATTCACCTGCTGGCGTTATGTAGTTATGATCATAGAAGGCTCAAGATATTCAACAGAAATGAAGATCTTTTTCGCGGAGGGAACCTCACCTCGCTCACGCTTTTTCCCACCGACCAGATATTGCTTGCCCGGGTTCTCGCCCAAAGGCAAGGTTGTTTTTTCCATGCAAGTGGTGCAGTGCTTGAGGATAAGGGAGTCTTGTTCGTGGGTCATTCAGGTGCCGGTAAATCAACAATAGTCAACATTTTGAGGCCCATGGCTGAGGTGCTCTGTGATGATCGGATGATCGTGAGGAGGTGGCCGGAGGGATTCAGAATCCATGGAAACTGGAGTCACGGGGATATCCCTGAGGTTTCACCAAACTCAGCCCCATTGAGGGCCGCGTTTTTCTTGAATAAGGCCAGGGAAAACCGCATTGTTCGTATTACTGATAAAAGTGAAATCGCCAGAAGGCTTCTCGCCTGTTTGGTAAAGCCCCTTGTAACTTCAGATTGGTGGGAAAGGATGCTCGCCTTGGCGCAGGAAATAGCCATTGAGGTGCCCTGCTACGCGCTCTACTTTGATAAAAGCGGCAAGATCGTGCCGCTATTGAGAAATCTTTGATTGGTTTCCAATTTTACATCTTCTGATCCGGGACTATATGGCGAGTAAAGATCCCTATTACGAAAAGCTGGGAAACGATGAGTTCCAACTGTGGAAGGGTAAGAAGCCTCCTCTTGTCACCCTTGACATAGAGCTCACCGAACGATGTAACTGTAACTGCATTCACTGCTACATAAATCTGCCCGCTGATGACGAGAATATCATCCAGAGCGAGGTTTCGACAGAAGAGCTACAAGGGATACTCCGAGAAGCCGCCTCCCTGGGTTGCCTGAGGGTAAGATTTACCGGCGGCGAACCGCTTTTAAGGGAGGATTTCGCCGAGATCTACGTGTTTGCCCGAAGGCTTGGGCTCCGGGTTGCCCTTCTTACGAACGCTACACTCATCACCTCAGAAATAGCCAGGCTGCTGAGCTCCACTCCACCTCTCGAACCCATAGAGATCACCGTCTATGGTATGGAACGGGATTCCTACGAGTCTGTCACCAGGACATCGGGCTCCTTTGAGGCTGCCTGGCAGGGTATAAGCTTGCTTTTAGAAGAGAAGGTGCGTTTTATCGTCAAGAGCGCGGTCCTGCCACCTAACAAGATGGAGGTGGAGAGGTTTGAGTCGTGGGCATCAACTATACCTTGGATGAACAGGCCTCCATCCTTCTCCATGCTTTTTGATCTCCGGAGTCGAAGGGACTCAGCAGAAAAGAACCATCGCATCCAGTCCCTCAGGCTCTCACCTGATGATCTCATCGAGTTCACATCCAGGAGGCGGGAGGAACACCTGAGGGAGATGAGGGAGTTTTGCTCAAAGTTTACTCGACCGCCGGGCAGAGGGCTTTTCCCCTGTGGAGCCGGAGTGAGCGGGGGTTGCGTGGATGCGTATGGCGCCTTACAGCTTTGCCTGTTACTCAGACATCCGGACACGGTGTACGATCTCAAGGAGGGCTCACTTGCGCATGCAATGAAGGAGTTTTTTCCGGAAGTAAGGCAATCGAAGGCCCAAAACCTCGATTATTTGAACCGGTGCGCTCGCTGTTTTTTGAACGGCCTCTGCGAGCAGTGCCCGGCTAAGTCCTGGATGGAACATGGCACATTGGATACCCCGGTGGACTATTTCTGCGAAATAACCCACGCTCAAGCCAGGAATGTGGGATTACTGAGAAACAGCGAGATGAGCTGGGAAGTCAGCGATTGGAGGGAAAGGATCAAACGATTTTCAGCATCGGAGGCTATCCATCGGGAAAACGGCGGCCTAAAAGACGCTTCCAGGTGAACTGATCGTAGCGCTTGTCTGAGCTTTGTTTCTCTTTCATGGCGGTTGAATAAAGAAAGGATTTGCTTCGATACTCCAAGGAGGAGGATCTCTATGAGAGCGAAGGTTGATATTGATGCTACCTACCTTCCGTCAGAGGATATAGTGGTCAGGGAGATCGAGGGGGAGCTGATCATAGTTCCGCTCGTCTCGGGGATCGGGGACATGGAGGATGAGCTCTTTACCTTAAATGAGACCGGAAGGGCCATTTGGGAAAGGCTGGATGGTAGAAAGCCCCTGGGGGATATCGTGGGTGAGCTCTGCTCTGAGTACGATGCATCTCCGGGTGAGATCGAAAGGGATGTGATCGGCCTCGTAAAGGAACTCCTCAAGAGAAAGATCATCGTTGTGGTGCAAAAAGAGTAGAGTGGCAGCGGGCATTCATGGGCAACGTGTGCGCAGGTGACTCCATTGCAGGCCTCTGATGACACAATGTGCGAACCAGCCGTCTATGCCGAGAGAGGCTATGAGCTGTCCCTTGGCAACCGGCCTTTTAAGGAACTACTCATAGATGTGCTTCACAGGGGTGCGGCGTTCAGGTTTAGGGCAAAAGGCTTCAGCATGTCGCCCTTTATCAAGGATAGTGACGTAATTACCGTGGTTCCCGTATCTAGTTATAAGCCGCGTTTTGGCGATGTGGTGGCCTTCATTAATCCGGATACAGAGCAACTCGTTATCCACAGGGTTATCGGCAGAAGGGATGATTTCCATTTTTTCATCAGGGGCGATAATCTCCCGACTCAGAAACACCTTGTACCGATATCACAAATCCTGGGAAGGGTGAAAAGAGTTGAAAGGGACGGAAGGCCAGTTGCCCTCGGGCTTGGACCGGAGAAAGTGTTGATCGCGCTGCTCAGTCGCCGGCGGCTTCTCTTGCCTTTGCTTCTTCCTTTGTGGAGGGTTATTCGCCCAATTTTAAAGGGGTTCTCAAGGTGAGCGAGCCTTTTATTTCCTCCAGGAATTTACAGGAGTTCCCGTTGTGGAAGAAGATGGAACTCAAGAGGATACCTTTTTTATTTGACCTGGAGATCACCGCCCGGTGCAACCTCAATTGCCGACATTGCTACATCAACCTTCCTGCCGCAGATAAACGGGCAAGGCAAGAGGAGCTATCCCTTGAGGAGATACGGGAGATTGTGGATGAGGCGGTATCTTTAGGTGCCCTGTGGTGCGTGGTTACCGGAGGAGAACCCCTTCTGAGGGATGATTTCCTCGACATCTATCTTCACTTAAAGAGAAAAGGCCTTTTGGTCTCGATATTCACCAACGCAACGTTGGTGACCGGGGAACATATAGAACTCTTTAAGAGATTTCCACCAAGGGATATCGAGGTTTCAGTCTATGGAGTGAGCGCGGGAACATATGAGAGGATCACTAGGAGGGCTGGTTGCTTTGATGCGTTTCTGCGAGGGCTCGATCTCCTTCTCAAAAGCGGGCTCAATGTCCGCCTTAAGGCCATGTCCATGCGCTCGAATGCTCATGAACAGCGCGAGATCGCCTGGTTCTGCCGGCAGAGAACGTGGGACTATTTCCGCTTTGATCCTTTTCTGCACTTACGATACGATAACAATCCGGTACGCAACAGGGGGATACTATCCGAAAGGCTCACACCTCAAGAGATTGTGGCTTCGGAGCAATCGGACCCGGAGCGGTTCCAGGCACTCCAGGAAAGATGCGACAAATCCATCATGGCCGAGCGCTCATCCACAGCAAAGGGTAAACTTTTTCTCTGCGGCGCGGGAAAGGCGAGTTACAGCATAAGCTACGATGGTATATTCCGGCTTTGTTCTTCCCTCTGGCATCCCGATTGCATATATAATTTAAAGCAGGGGGATCTCACGTCTGCCTGGAGGCATTTTGTCCCGCGGGTGCGGGGAATGCGCTCGAAAAGAGAAGAATATCTGCAATCCTGCGCGGTATGCCATCTCATTGATCTCTGCATGTGGTGCCCTGCATATGCATATCTCGAAACCGGGCAGCTGGATGCGCCAGTCGAATACTATTGTAAGGTGGCCCATGCCAGGGCTCAGGCTTTAGGGGCAGCAAGGAGTTCGCGCGAGCCGGCAAGGCATTGACCTGAATTTTCTTTAAAAGCCGAGGAATTTGTGCTAGAGTTATAATTATCAGGTAGGCGCATCATTAGAAAAGGGATTACATCAAAGAGAAGGAGCCTGAAGGGGAATGGAGAAAAAATCCTGGAAAAAACCAAAGCTTATAGTTTTATTCAGGGGCAAGCCAGAGGAAGCAGTGCTTCAGGTATGCAAGTCGAATACAACGATAGGTCCGGGCACTAACCAGTGCAATTTAGGAGGCGGTGGTTATAACCCATGCAGCACGGTGACGGCTACCTAGATCATTGCTTTTTGAAGTATTGAGCCCGCGATCGATAAACATGCCTTAAAAAGGCTTCCCTCCTCTCAAATGCCTTGCCCTAGTAGACGATGAAGTCATTTAGCCCTTTCTGTAAAACCAATACTAGGATACGGGTGATGCACTTACCACGTAACCATGAGATCCCTATCAATGCAAGGCTGCTCTCCCAGAAAGTGCCTCGCTGCGGGTAAAACCCTTTCCCCTTATCCATTATATGACGGTGGAGAGCAGACTTTTATGCTATCTCTCACATGACCCCTCGATGGCTCTCAAGGCGAGCTAGGCAGACAGAGGCGAAGTGCGACGCATGAGACCATTACTTCGAATGTATGAATTCCATAAAAATGAGTTTGGGATAAAAGATAATGCGTTTTTTAGTCTCGTTGAGGAATTTCTATCCAGACCACCATGTTCATTGCTCGAATGCTCGATCAAGATTTTCCCCAAAGGCATTCACCCAAAGAGGGTCAGGTTTGGATACGAACAAAAGGGCATACAAGAGGGCTTGGACGCAATCCTCCAATTCCTGGAAAGGATCTCTGCCTATAGGAATGTGGACCTCAATCGAGCTCTTCTGAGCCGCATTATCGATAAGGGATTAGACGTATCAAGGGTTATAGCGGCAGGGGTGGGGTTAGATTACAGAGAGAGGATGAATGATTCGAAGGTTAAATCTTATTTCATGATCAGGGAATACCCTGAAAAAGTAGATCAGATCATTTCAATCCACCGGCCCGTTGATCACATTCGCCAGTACCTGATTCATGACGTATTTATGTTTGGGATTGACATGTATTTCGACGGGAGAACCGGACTTGAGATATACCCTTTTCTTGAGCACCGGGACCTGAGAAATACGGCACTTATGGATAACCTCAGACTTCGAGGCGCCGTAAATGGGTTTGTTGAGGAATGCAGCGCATTACACATCTCCTTTGATCGCGATGGAACGCGTGTATTGCATTTTCATCCCAAGAGGCCTACCAGGTTCGTTCGTTTGATAGGAAACCGTCAGCTCAGCCTGCTTTACAGCAGTGTGCAGATCCTAAAGCTCCTCTTGAGCTGGTCGCCCAAGCCTGACCCTATCGGCGTGAACCTTGCCCTTGTAGAGGATGAAATAGTCTCAGGGAACCTGCGGCATATAAATCTTCAATACGCCATAACCTCCAGGGTTTAAGGGAGCCAAACATCGGCTCGATCTCATGGAGAGCAATGCCCCCGGAACCCCGGGCTTAAAAGAGCACGCCCTTAAAACGGGAAACTGAATCATGGGTGGATCCAGGCGCTCAAAATATGACGTTATAGTGGTTGGTTCAGGCCCGGCCGGCATCTCGACGGCCATGCATCTGACCGGGCTTTTTCGCGCGATGCGGAATCGCGTGATCGTGCTGGAGAAGGCGAGCCATCCCAGAAAGAAGGTCTGTGGCGGTGGGCTCAGCCAATACGCGATGCATTTTCTAAGGCAGCTTGATATCACAATGGATATGCCGCTGGTAAAGGTAAAGAGGGCACGAATTGTTTTCGATTCTCGTGAGTATTCCGAGACCGGTATGATGCAACCCGTCGAGCTCTGTACGGTCATGCGAGAGGAGTTCGATGAGGCATTAGTTCGAAGCGCCAGATCTTTGGGAATCGAGGTAATTGAGGGCGAACCGGCAATCTCATTTGATTTCAGAGATGATGCGGTCGTTGTTCATACCCGAGAGAGGGATCTAACCGCGGAGGTTTTGGTGGGAGCCGATGGCGCAACGAGCACTGTACGCCGAGCCCTGGGTAAGCGGACAGGGGAATGGGCTCCGAGAAACGTGTGCGCTGCAATACGTTTTATGGCAAGACTTGATAGACCGGTCAACCCCGAAGGTGGAAATCTCGAGGCGGTAATGGATTTTTCATGTACCTTTCGGAATGGTGTACGCGGGTATGCGTGGTCATTCCCGGTAATCTCGCAAGGTCAAGCGTGGCTTAACACAGGAGTCGGCGGTTTCACTATGTCGCAAAAAAAAGAGAAGTCCCTCAAGCGCACCCTTGAGGAATATTTAGCCTCAAGGGGCATTTCAATGGATGCGAGCAGGCTTGAAGGGCATCCAATTCGCTGGTTTCATCCTTCCTCTCTTTTTTCAGCCCACAGGGTGCTGCTTGTGGGAGATGCCGCAGGTATCGATCCCTTATGGGGTGAGGGGATTTCCTTTTCCCTGGGCTACGGGGAGGTTGCCGCGAAGGCAATCACACACGCCTTCGAACGAAACGATTTCTCCTTCTCATCTTACAAAGAGCAACTGTTAGAAAACGAGCTGGGAAAGGAATTGATGAATCGCTTGCAATTAGCCGACAGGCTCTATCGCTCCCCAGGTTCTGATAACATGAGTGAATTATTCATGTCGGTCCTTTCTCTTAGAGGGGCAAAAGGCGCGTCCCTCACCTAGAAGGGTTAACGCATGCCGGGTTAGTGAGAAGGTTTTGTTTGATGATTCCTAATGAGATAAGGGTGTTGGTGAAATTATCGGGTTTGACTCCCGGTTCCACTCATAGGGAAGAACTCATTCGGCTTATGTCTCTCATCGAGAGCAAGGATCTTCTGATCGATCTAGCGGTGCGAGAGGGGGTAGCCTGTTTCCTTTATAAAAACCTTATGACATCCGAGCTTCTTGAGAGCTTGAGCCCTGGCCAAAGGGAAAGGCTTAAGGCCTTTTATTACCAGACGCTCCGTTTGAATCTCAGGTTGATACATGACTTAACGCACGTTCTGGGCGTGCTGAATAAAAAGAGGATTCAGGTGGTGCTCTTGCAGGGAATTATTCTCCTCACACAGCTTTACACCGACATTGGGATCAGGCCTTTGAATGATATTGATCTCTGGGTGTTAGAGAAAGATTATTTGATCTTAATAGGCGCCCTGAAAGCATTAGGCTATAAACGGGATCATCTCTATCCCAACACCTTTAGGAGGGAATTGACGGTCCTTGACCTTCATACCCATATCCTGGGCGCTGATCGAATCAGGTCCCGCACGCTCCTCCTGCCCAAAGACCAGAACGATATTTTCAGCAATACGCACGTGATAGACTTTGATGGCAGCGAAGCCCGATGCCTGAGCAAATACGACCAGGTCCTCTATTTAGGCCTCCACGCCCTAAAACATAATGTGGACAAATTAATGTGGCTGGTCGATCTCAAGGCCTCGCTTGTGAAGTGGGACGAATCCGATTGGGATGCTTGTATTAGGCGCGCGGAGGAATTGGGCCAGAGGAAAGCCCTATCCTGCATCTTGTTCCTCCTCATGCACCTGCTCGATTTTCAGATGCCCCTTAAAGCCCATCGATTTATGGAGAAGATGAGGCCCAATCGTATTGAAACACATCTACTCATGAGAAGGGTTCGGGGTAATCCCCTTCCCCAGTGGGCACCCCTTGTTCTCTTTTCTCCTGAAAGGGGAGTGCGGAAGCGTCTTATTTTCACACTGGAGACCTTATTTCCCAGGCCTGAAATATTAAGGCAGGTCTTTGAGCACTCTCGCGGGCGTAAGGTGTGGCGGCTTTATTGCCTTAGGATTCTTCAGCTTTTGAGAATGGCAAAGATGTCCTTAAAGGTGAGGTTTGGGCCTTGATACCGGGAAGTGGAATGAAAGGTACATCCCTAGTGCTTGAATGCGCGCTGTCCGGTGAACACCATGGTCACCTGGGGATTTGCCTCGTTACAGGCCTGAATTGACTCGAAATCCCTCAGTGATCCACCGGGATGGACGATTGCCCTTATTCCCTCCTTGATGGCCACATCCACCCCGTCTCTGAAGGGGAAGAATGCATCCGATACCATGGTTGCTCCCACGAGCCCTCCATGTGCCTCGGCGGTGGCTTTATCGATTTCCTCTTTTAGCGCTGCATCCCTCTCGCCTTTGTTTATCTCGGCCTCCAGCTGCTTATAGGGAATGCCGTATTTCTTGAAACAGAGGGCATCTGCGTACTTGGTGTAGGCCTTGAAGATGGCTATCTCCGCAACGCCGACCCGGTCCTGTTCCCCGGTACCGATCCCCACGGTAACCCCATCTTTCACATAGATGACGGAGTTTGAGGTAATACCCTGTTCCACCTGCCAGCCGAAGAGCATGTCCGCGTATTCCCCTTCGGTGGGCTTTCGTTCTATGGTGTACGTCTTTCCCCTGTAATCCACAGAGGCCGGCTTAAAATCTGCCGGTGTTTTGATCAAATTGATGGGAGACTGCTGAAGGATTATTCCCCCATCGATGAGGCTTTTGAACTCCACGAAGCGTTTCTCCGTGTACTCCGCCAGTCTCTCGATCTTGTCGATCCTAATTATCCTGAGATTTTGGCTTTTCCTAAGGATGGGAAGGGCGCGCTCCTCGAATTCCGGCGCTGCCACCACCTCGAGATAGTTATCGCTCACAAGTTGAGCCGTCTCCTTATCGATAGGCCTGTTGAAGACCGCACAGCCCCCAAAGGCCGCGATTCTATCGGCCATGTTCGCCTTTTCGTAGGCATCGGCAATGCTTGATCCATAGGCCACACCACAGGGGTTGTTGTGCTTCACGATTACCGCGCCGGGTTTTATGGTGAGGTATTTCAGGACATTGAGGGCGTTGTCGATATCGGTGAGATTGATCTTCCCGGGGTGCTTCCCGCTCTGGATCAAATCCTCTTCCGTGATGGCTGACACCAGGCCTTTTCCCGGCTCGATAAACTGGCACCCGCCAAGGACAAGGTTTCCGCCCACCAGCTCGTAGAGGGCTGCCTCCTGGCCAGGATTCTCTCCGTATCTGAGGCCTTTCTCGATCAGCTCCCCCGAGCTCTCATCCGTGAGCTTCCAGGCCCTCTTCTTGTAGAGGAGCGTTTGATCTCCGAAACTAATGGTGATCTGGGCAGGAAAGTGGTCATCCATCACCGTTCGGTACATCCTCTTGAGGTCTTCCGTCATATCTTCGTTCCTCTTTACTGGTTCCTGGTTAAGGATAAAGCTCTCCTCTTTCATCCTCGTTAATTGTTGTTCATCGCTGCTGCTTTCTGCTTACTTCCTCCTAAGAAACTACCTGTGCGGAAAAGAGCATGGGGATGTCTTTTTTTGCTGCATGCCCTGTAACAGGGGGCCTCAGCGTGCCCCGTAAATCGGGGCACACGCGCAACGCGGATTTGACTATTGTATGCCATGGCAGTGGGTGCCCCGATTTATCGGGGCCTGCCGGTGCATTACGTAGAGGGCATGAGACAAAAAAAGACATCCCCATGCTCTCAATAGCAAGTTTCTTTCATGGATAACCCTGAAGTGAAGCGTCGGGGTCATTTGCTAAAGATTTATTCCTCTCTATATATGCGTATGCATTATGGTTGTGAATGGATTCGAGGTTTTCGGACTCAACCGCGAACCACACGATATTGTTATCGTTCTGGAGTTTCTCGGCGATATCCCTGACGATATCCTCGACGAATTTGGGGTTGTTATATGCCTTCTCAGTAACGTATTTCTCGTCCTCTCTCTTTAACACGGAGTACACATCGCAGGAGGCGTTCTCCTCTACCAGTTTTATGAGGTCCTCTATCCACACGAACTTCTTGAACCTGACCTGAAGCCTCACCTCTCCCCTCTGGTTGTGGGCGCCGAATTCGCTGATCTCCCGCGAGCATGGGCACAGGGTGGTAATCGGCACGGTAATCATCACTACGAGATCTTTGCCTTTATTCAGGCTCCCTTTAAAGGTGCACTGGTATTCCATGAGTCCTTGGCTCTTGGTGGCAGGAGACGTTTTCATCACGAAATAAGGGAAGGATATCTCTATGTGTGCGCTTTCAGCATTGAGCCGTTCCTTCATGGTAGAGAGGATCTCGGAGAAATTCTTGATAGAGATCATTCGATCGTGTTCATTCAGGATCTCCACGAGCCGGCTCATATGTGTGCCCTTGAAGTCCTTGGGAAGGTTTACGTACATGTTAATCATAGCCACGGTTTGCTGCGTTTTCGTGGCCTTGTCAAGGACCGTTATGGGATACCGGATATCCTTCACCCCGACCTTATCGATGGAGATGTTTCGGTGGTCTTGCTGACTTTGAATGTCTTGCATATGCCTTAACCCCCGATTTTTGCTAGATGTAATATTATCTAATCCTGCTAAAGTCAATAAAAAGATAGAGGAAAAGGACAAGGGTCCCGCAGGTCATTATTTTCTTGATTTTTTAAGTAAAAATAGGATATTAGATGTACGGTATTCGGGGCGTGGCGCAGTCTGGTAGCGCACCTGCTTTGGGAGCAGGGAGTCGGAGGT